>NZ_JAIUIS010000042.1:0-1047 GCF_020165765.1 Mesorhizobium sp. B264B1B | reverse complement strand
CCAGCCTCCATCCGCTGGCGATAAAACCGGACAACTCACGTGCTACCTAATCCGGACAACTCATCTGCTTACGACAGGGATTGCCGCCTGCTCTTGCCTTCCACGTGGATTGCTATATAGACGCCGCCAATCTGCCGGTCCCAGCTGGGGGCTGAACGGAGGGCCGGAGGTTTTCGAAAACCTTCGCGTGAAGCCAGAAGCGCTTCCGCCTCCCGTGTCTCCGCTCTCGACCGTCTCGTCATGCTCCTTTCTTCCCCGCTCCTGGCGGGTCAGAGAAGTTGCAGAGGCTTTTGCCGCCGGGAACCGGGAGAGAAACGAAGAAAGGCGAAAAGACATAATGGCTCTTTACGAACATGTGTTTCTTGCCCGGCAGGACCTCTCGCAGCAGCAGGTCGATGCGCTTGTCGAACAGTACAAGGGCGTCATCTCCGCCAATGGCGGGTCCGTCGGCCGGGTCGAGAACTGGGGACTGAAGTCCCTCACCTACCGGGTCAACAAGAACCGGAAGGCATACTACACGCTGATGGATCTTGACTGCCCGCCGGCAGCGCTCAACGAAATGGAGCGCCAGATGGGCCTGTCCGAGGACGTGCTGCGTTTCCTGACCATCAAGGTCGATGCGCATGAGGAAGGTCCCTCCGCCATGATGCAGAAGCGCGAAGAGCGCTCGGAACGCGGCGGCTTCGGCGACCGCGACCGCGGCGACCGTGGTCCGCGCTCGTTCGGCGACCGTGATCGTGGCGATCGTCCGCCACGCAGCTTCGGCGGCGACGCTGGTGGCGATCGTGGTCCGCGCCGTCCGCGCGAAGGCTTTGAAGGGGGTGCAGAATAATGGTCGACATTAACCAGATCCCGACCCGGCGCCCGTTCCATCGCCGCCGCAAGACCTGTCCGTTCTCGGGCGCCAACGCGCCCAAGATCGATTACAAGGACGTGCGCCTCCTGCAGCGCTACATTTCCGAGCGCGGCAAGATCGTGCCGTCGCGCATCACCGCCGTCAGCCAGAAGAAGCAGCGCGAGCTCGCCAAGGCGATCAAGCGCGCCCGC
>NZ_JAIUIS010000041.1:0-1071 GCF_020165765.1 Mesorhizobium sp. B264B1B | reverse complement strand
GTGTCGAAGCCCTCAAAGGCTCCGAACATCGTTCCTCACGACCACGCGCGAAAGGTGCCACCAGAACAGCGCTTACGGTCAAGTGCGCCGAGCGGCTCATCGAGCAAGAGGAACGGCGGATCAGCGATCAGGGCTCGAGCAAGCGCCACGCGCTGTTACTGGCCGCCGCTCAATTGCGACGGCATGCGGCCGCCAAAGTCGGTGAGGTGCACGCGCGCGAGCATGCGGTCGACCTGCGCTGCCTCTCGGCAGCCTTCATGCCGCGCATTTCGAGCGGGAATTCTAGGTTCGGCGCACCGTGAGGTGCGGAAACAGCGCATAGCTCTGGAAGACGATGCCTTGGTCGCGCCGATAAGACTGCACCGCCGCGACCTAATTCCCAGCAATCCGGATGTCTCCCTCAGTGGGCGCTACGAACCCGGCGAGCAGCATCAGGGCCGTGGTCTTGCCCGAACCCCTTGGGACCGACGGTCAGCGACAAATTGCTGACCGCAGCGACTGCCCCATACATCTTGTGACGCTGCCGAACTCAATCTGGGCCGGAACCGAGTTTTTCTCCAATGCTTCATCCTCGGCAATTGGCGGGGTGATGTTCTTTAGATCCAAGGTCACGGCAGGCCGGACAGTGCCGAGCGGTCGAGCCCCATCCATACTACGACATCAACCATTTAACTAGTTTTAGAGGCCCTTCGACCGCCAGATGAGCCAACGTCTAGCTGAGCCGAGCGTTTGCCGCGCACATGATTAAGACCGCTGATTACAGTTATCGAGTGGTCATAAAATGGACCGGCCAGTCGATTTGTATCACCTCTGCTCCGAACCGGGCAAGATAGGAACGTCGAATGCAGGTCAGCGACAGTATTAGTCAGATCCAGATTGGTCTCAAGCCATTCTTTCGGTCTGCCAAGCGGAGCGTCGGGCGCCTTTCCAGGCATTGCCGAGAGTGCGGCGACTGCTCACATGCATCCAGCAACAATTTGGCAATACCAGCTGAATCTCAGATATTTTCGACTGCACGTCGCACTGCAATTAGCCGCTTCTCCCAGGCGTCGCCGGTGAGCCTCTTTGCGC
>NZ_JAIUIS010000040.1:0-1362 GCF_020165765.1 Mesorhizobium sp. B264B1B | reverse complement strand
ATTTGAGAACCCTCATCACAGCCCAGCAAACACCCAAAGCCGACGCCCAAGGTCAAAAACAAATCCCGCAAAACCAAACACAATCCGCCCGCCAAAGCCAAGCCAAAGCGACCAGGGCCAAGCCTCGGTCGTTCCATGCCTCGGGGCCAAGACGAGCTCTCAGCTCGCGCGGCGGAAAATTGGGCTTCCCAGAGCCGAGGCCAGCCTCGAAAATGCAAAATGGATTCAGCCGGCAGGATTCCATCCCAGCCGGCTTCAGCGCCAGCTGTCCCGGCGGGATCGCGAGGAGCAGATCCCACCTATCGGCTGCAGGCGCGATCCCCGATCGCGACGGCCCGACCGAGGCGATATCTCGGTTATGCCGAATCAAGCGATCCGAACCTGTCTGCGAGACAATCGGACCAAAATGCAGGTTGGTCGACGTCGGTCGAAATTGCTAATATCTGACATCTATTGCTAAATCCATGCCGTGATCCCATGTCTCTTTCCGGGAGGTTGTCATGCCCAACTACGCTCTGAACGACCACTATGAGCGCTTCATCAGGAAACAGCTCGAATCAGGTCGCTACAACAATGCCAGCGAGGTTGTCCGCGCCGGCCTGCGCATGCTCGAGGATTTCGAGGCGGAGCGGGAAAGATGGCTGCGCGTGGAAATTCCGGGGCGCCTGGCCGAGCTCCAGCAGGATCCAGCTAAAGGAATCCCGGCCGAGGCGGTTTTTTCTCGGCTGGAGGCGCGCCATCGCGCGAAACAGGCGAAAGCCAAGTAGGGGATGGACTATCGGATCGTCTTTCATCCCGCCGCACAAGCCGAACTCGAACGGCTCTATGACGACATAGCCGAGCGCGCATCGCCGGCGATCGCCTGGAATTTCGTCGCGGGTATTCAAGACCATTGTCTCGGTCTATCGACTTTTCCACAGCGTGGCGCCGAGCGGCGCGAGATCATGCCCGGACTGCGGATCATCGGCTACCGACGGGCGGTCAGCATTGCCTTTGCGGTCGAGGGCGAGCAGGTGCTGATCCTGGGCATCTTCTACGCAGGCCGGAACATCACACCGGAATTGCTGGAGGATCGCCGCTGAAAGCCGCTCGGGCAAGGTCCGCAGCCGTCGGGCGGACAGCGATTTTCAAAGCGAGGCATACGGTCCGAAGCGAGTATCCCAGGCGCGACTAAGCGCAAAAAGCGATGTGGAAACTCAGCCTAGTCAACTCACGAATTTCGACCCTGCGGATATCTCCACCAGAAATCGAAAAAACTTCTTGGATCGGTGTTGACAGTTTGTCGGGGTGGCGACTATATACGCCTCACGAACGAGGGCGGTGCGCCGCTGGCGACGAAGAAGTTTGCTTCTAAGACTGCCC
>NZ_JAIUIS010000004.1:0-491683 GCF_020165765.1 Mesorhizobium sp. B264B1B | reverse complement strand
ACCCGCCGGGTGGAACTCGAGATCGGCGGCGAACGCCAGCGCGTCGAGATCGAGCTGCCCGTCGACCATCCCGCGGCCCAGAAGAGCCGGGTAGCGTTCCGCCCGGGCCGCTGGAAGCTGTTTTTTTCGGATCAGGCAGGCAGCTCATTCGCGCCGGCGGAACAGAACCCTCGCCAAAACGAGAAGACGCTTCCCCCAGATATCAGGAAGCGGCGTATGGCTGACGCAGGCCCGCTGATTTGAATTGTCCGCATGGGGGTGAGGCGGTTGCGAGCCGCCAGCCCAATGCTGGTTTGCCGCGACCCTTTTTTGCGCACCTCGTTTCCAATGCACGTTGCCCAAGCAACCTCGGTTCGATGTAGCGACATGCAAAACAAGACCTAAGCGGCTCGCATGAATCCGTTTCGGCGTGCCGCGCTTCAAACAAAACGAGTGAGCTTGTCGCCAGATTGTTCGGCCCGCCACGCATTGCTCTTACTCAGGGTCAAGGGATCGCGCAGCTTCAGCACAGACGCAAGCTACGCTCGCAAGCATGCGGCAAACGCCGGCAGCTTCAGCTTCGGTGACCAGCCTTTGGCTGTGCGCCCGGCAGACATGCGGGACCGATCGGTTCGAAAGTCTTGTAGGTCAGGATGAATTCGCGGTGCCCGAGTTGTTCGGATTTCGTCGCATGGCCATTGGCGACAGCAAGAACCAGATTGAAGATTTCGTCGCCGACATCCGACAAGATGGCGGCCCCTTCGAGGATACGTCCGGCATCGACGTCCATGTCGCCCGACAGGCGACGGTATGTTTCGGGATTGGCGCAGATCTTTATGACCGGTGCGACCGCCGACCCCGAGACCGAACCGCGGCCGGTGACGAAGAGCGTGAGGTGACAACCGGAAGCGATGAGCTCCACGATCTCGGCATTGTCCGAGATGTTGGGGAAGCCAAAACGCACGTCCCCGTCCGGCACGACATCCATCAGGTAGAGTCCGCCGCCAGGGGGAATGTCGCCCGGCTTGATGAGGCCCGAAATCGGCGACGAGCCCGATTTGGCATAGGCACCCATCGATTTCTCCTCGATGGTGGATAGGCCGCCATCGGCATTGCCCGGAGCGAAACTGCCATAGCCTAGCGTCGCGTAGTATTGCGCTGCCTTTGCCACGGAGGCGCGCAGCTCGACGCCGAGTTCAGGCGTCACGGCACGGCTCGCCATGATCTCTTCGCAGCCGATCAGCTCGCCGGTCTCCTCGAAAATACAGGCTGCTCCCGCACGGACCAGCCGATCGAAGGCAAGGCCGGCGGCGGGGTTGCCGGTCATGCCGCTGGTGCCGTCCGACCCGCCGCAGATCGTGCCGACAATAAGTTCACTCGCATCCATTGGCACTCTCGCGACCGCGCCCAGCTCTTGCAGGCGTTGCCCGACCCATTCGATGCCGTCGGAAATCGTCGACAAAGTACCGCCGTTTTCCTGGATCGTCAGCGTGGCCACCGGCCGTCCGCTTGCCTCGACGGTGCGGGCGAGCGAGAATTTGTTGAAGCTTTCGCATCCCAGTGACAGCAGCAGTACCGCGGCGACATTGGGATGCGTACACAGACGCTCCATCATCCGCTGCGCATAGGGATTGGGAAAGCAGCCTGGAAAGCCGATCAGATGCACGTCCCTGCCGCGGAAATGGGAGACAATTTCGCGACCGACATGATGCGCGCACTCTACCAGATAGGCCACGATCACAATGTTGCGGATGCCCTTGCGACCGTCCGGCCTGAGATAGCCGAGGATGGTGGACTGTTCGCCGGTCATGATCCGGTCTCCGCTATTACGTGCGTTTTGGTGTAGTCGCTCTTCAGATTGTGAATATGGACGTGCTCGCCGGGTCCGATCGACCGCGTCGCCGAGCCGATCGGGACGCCGTATTTGATGACCTTCATCCCCGGGGCGATCGGCAGCCGCGCCAGCTTGTGGCCGAGCTCCACGGCCTTGATCAGAATGCGCGACTCGCCGCCGACGATGATGGTCTCACCGGCTTCGATGCGCCGGCAGGCGACCAGCACATTGTCGTGATCGCAGAGCAGGAGCAGACGAGGATCGTCCATCGTCGGCTCACATGACGCCGAAGGTACGGAAGGCTTCGCAGGCGCTCATGCCGTCGCGGATCGCGGTTGCGACCTTGTTCTCTGTGCTGACCTTCTCGATCGCGCGCTCGATCGCTTCCTTTTCCGCCTCGCGCGGGATCACAAGCACGCCCTCGCGGTCGCCGAAGATCAGGTCGCCGGGCGTTACCAGGATGCCTTCGATCTCGATTGGGCAGCCATGGTCGATCACCTTCCCTCGCGGGCCCTGGTCCTGGGCATAGATGCCGCGCGAGAAGACCGAAAAGCCGAGCTCTTCGATTTCCCAGGAGTCGCGGATATAGCCGTTGAGGACGGCGCCGGCAGCCTTCAGCTTCTGGGCCCTGGTGGACATCAGCCCGCCCCACAGCGCGTAGCGGAAGGAGGAGCCGCTGGCGATATAGACATCATTCTCCGTCAGGCTGTCCAGCGCTTCCATCATGAGGCCGAACGGTTTGTTCGCGAGCGGACCGTGCGTATCCGGCGAACCGCCGGAAAACACGTCCGCCTCCAGCACCGGCATCGCGCGGCCGATGACTTTCATCTCCGGCTGCAACGGCGCGATCCCGGCCGGCAGGAACTGCCGGCGGTGACCCATTACATCAAGCACGTCGCCGACGACGGCCGTGAAGAGTTCCTTGCGGATGACTTCGAAGATCGCCTTGTCAGTATCGGTCGTCATCTGTTTTCTCCCTCGAAAAACTATGGTGTCAGAAGCCGTGCAGCGCGCCGCCGTCGACCACCAGTATATGGCCGGTCACATAGGCTGAGGCGCGTGAGGCGAGATAGGTCATGGCCCAGCCGATATCGGCGCCCTCGCCGAAACGACCCATGGGAATGCGGCTGTTGATCTTGCGCGCCCTTTCCGGATCGGCTGCGGTGGCCTGGCGTAGAAGCGCGGTGTCGATCCAGCCTGGTGCCACACCGTTGACGCGTATCCCGCTGGGCGCAAGTTCGGTCGCGAGCGCCCTCACCATGCCGACATAGGCGGCTTTCGCCGCCGAATAGCCGATCACATTGGGAATGCCGAGGAAAGAGCTCATCGAGGCGGTGAAAAGAATGCTGCCCCTTGCTTCCGTCACCTGCGGCAGGAAGGCGCGCGAGAGGGCGAAGGCGCCGCCGACATGGACGTTCAGCACCGAATTGAAAGCCTCGACGCTCATCTCGCCGAGCGGCTTCTTGACCGTGTTGCCGGCATTGTTGACGAGGATCGAGACGCGTCCGGATTTTTTTGCCACCTCGCTGGCGAAACCCGTGGCACCGGCAGTGTCGGTCACGTCGAAGACATGGCTCGTGGCGGAAGGCCCCAGCGTCTCGCAGGCGGCAGCGAGCTTCGCGGCGTTGGTGCCGACGATCGTCACCTTGGCGCCGGCTTCGACGAAACAGGTGGCGATCGCAAGGCCGAGACCGCTTCCGCCGCCGGTCACCAGCGCATGCTGCCCCTCCAGCCCGAAGATATCCTTGATGCTCATGCGTCTTCCTTCGCTTCGATCCGGACGACGATCTTGGTGAAGCCTCCGGGGTTCTTGTCCCAGGCTTGCATGGCCGCACCGGCTTCCTCGATTGGCACGACGCGTGAGACGATGCGGTCGCCGGCGTCCCGATGTTGCTTCAGATAGCCGATAACATCGTGGAAATCGGCGATCTCGGAGCCGCGCGACCCGCGGATATCCATCTCCTTGAGCAGGAAGAACTTGGTGTCGTAAGCGATCTTGTTCTTGGCGTAGCCGACATAGACGACCCGGCCGCAGGACGCCACGAGATCGATCGCCTGCCGAAAGGTCGCATCCGCGCCGACCGCCTCGATGACGACCTGCGGACCGTCCCCACTGGTCAGTTCCAGGACATGCGCCAGGACATCTTCGCGCGACGCATCGATGGTGTCAGTGGCGCCGAGCACCTTGGCAACGGCGAGTTTGTCGGCGCTAAGGTCCACTGCGATCACGCGTGAGCCCCGCCTGACAGCGCCGAGCAAGGCGCCGAGCCCAATGACGCCGCAGCCAAGGATGACGACGGTTTCTCCAGCCGAAAGCTCGGAGCGGCGGACGGCATGGAAGCCGACGGCAAGCGGCTCGATCAGCGCGAGGTCCCGCTGGCGCATGCCCTCGACCGGAATGATCTTGCCCGCGGGAACGACGATGATCGAGGCCATCGCGCCCTCGCGCTGGACGCCCATCGTCCGGTTGTCCTTGCAGGCGTTCGGCCTGCCAAGGCGGCAGGCATGGCACCTGCCGCAATTGAAATAGGGAAGAATAGTCACGGACTGGCCGACCGCAAGCGCGCTGACGCCGTCGCCGAGCGCCGAGATGGTGCCGGAGATTTCATGGCCCAGGACGCGCGGGTAGGAGATCAGCGGATTGAGGCCGCGAAACGACGTCAGGTCGGAACCGCAATACCCCACATACTCCATCCGCACCGCGACTTCGCCCGGGCCCGGTTTTGGTTCGGGCAATTCGACCAGCGAGATCTTGCCGGGTTCCTCGAGGCAGACAGCTTTCATCATGGCGCTCAGGCCTCACAGATCGTGCTGTTGTCGATGGCATCCCAGTCGATCTCGACCCCGAGGCCGGGGGCTGACGGCGGCGCGGCGTAGCCGTCCTTGATCGGCAGCGGCTGCTTGAGGCCGAAGGCGAAGTTCTCCATTGGATAGAGCACTTCGAAGAAGTCGCAGTTCTTGATCGCCGCGGCGCAATGCAGGTTGACGATCTCCATCGGGTGGAAGATGGCGGTATGGATCTCGCAATTGACGCCGAAGGCTTCGGCGAGGCGGGCCGTCTTCATGACGCCCGTGACGCCGCCCGTCCAGGAAACGTCTGCCCGGACGCGATCGACGACACGCGTCGAGATGCATTCGGCGATGCTGTAAGGGTGCTTCGCAAGGACTTCCGTCCCGACGAGCGGGATTTCGAGGGTGCGGGCGAGCTCCCGCAGCGAATGCACGTCCTCGTCGTATAAAGGCTCTTCCAGCCAGTAGAAGTCGAGCCTTTCCAGCTCGCGGCCGAAGCGGATCGACTGCTCGAGATTGAACATCGAGACCGGGTCCGACATCAGCGTGAAATCCGGCCCGACGGCGGCGCGGACCTGGCGATGGACGTCGATGTCGTAGTCGAGGTCGAGTCCCGGTGTATGGAGCTTGTAGGCCCGCAACCCTTCGGCTTTGGCGCGCAGCGCCTCTTTCACATAGTCCTGCGGCCCCGACAGGATCATCGAGCTGCCATAGACCGGCACGCGTTCGCGGAAGGCGCCGAGATATTTGTAGAGAGGCTGCCCGGCGGCGGTGGCCGACAGCAGCCAGAGGCAGGTGTCGAATGGTCCGTAGGCATAGATCGGCAAGTGGCCCCACCAGCGGTCGGCCACCCGGAAATCGTGCCATGCCTTTTCCCGGTCGAGCGGGTCACGGCCGATGAAGAACGGACGCAGCGTGTCGGCAATCAGCCTGCCGGCGCCCGCCGCCGAACGACCGGCGAACCCGAAGGCGGTTGCCTCGAGCCCGGTATCCGTCGCCATGGTGACGGTGAGAAATTCGAACTTCGCGAAATCCCCGGTTCGAAACGCGCTGGCGGCAAAATCGCCTGGTTTGCGCTGGCAGCAGCGCACCTTCACATCCGTGATTTTCATGGAAAAACCTTCGATAAACCGATCGCAGCGGCATGTGTGGATCCGGGGGAGTCCCGGATCCAGTCATTCTCAGAAGCGGGGCAGGTCGACTTCGACACCCATCCATTTTTTCTGCAGGGCCTGCAGCTCACCTGTAGACTGGAGCATGAAGAGCTCCGTGTTCAGCCAGTGCAGGAAGTCCGGGTCGTTGCGGCGCAGGCCTATGCCCATCGGCGCCTGCGCCACGACGAACTGCTTCTTGAGGTTGGGATCGTGCTCCTCGACGGCGCGGGCAAGCGCGCCGCTGGTCACGATGCCTTCGACCTGGCCTGCGAACAGCGCCTGGGATGTCGACGCGTCATCGTCATAGCGCTGGATCTGTGCGCCTTCGACGGCCTTTTTGGTCATGACGATGTCGTTCGTGCTGGCCCGCGTCACGCCGATCTTCCTGCCGGCCAGATCCTCGATCTTGGTGATCGGCTGGTCGGCGGGACCGACATAGACCTGCTGGTCGACATAGTAGGTGTTGGTGAACGCGATGGCCTTGGCGCGCTCGGCGGTGATCGAGAACGAATAGATCACGATGTCGAGCTTGCCCGAAGTCAGGTTCGGGATGCGGTTGGCTGCCGTCGTGTCGACGATGTTGACCTTGACACCGAGATCGCGGGCGATTGCCTTTGCCACGGACACGTCATAGCCGTCGGGCTGCATGCTGCTGTCCATCAGGCCATAAGGCGGCGTTCCAAGGCCGACGCCGACATTGATAGTGCCGCGCTGCACGATGGCGTCCAGTGTGCTCTCGGCCTTTGCGGGCAATATCATCGCCAGCATCGCGGCGACCCCGACAGCAAGTCTCTTCAATAGCATGATACTTTCCTCCCTGGTGTGATGAACCGGATCTTCAGTTGGCTGCCTGCTGCAGGCGGCGCTCCAGGCGGCGGCTGGCATGGGACAGTATGGAGCAGATACCGAAGTAGATGGCCGCGACCGTCAGATAGACGGGCAGCGGCTGGAACGTGGCGCTGGAGACGATCTGTCCTGCTCTCGTCAGTTCGATAAAGCCGACGACCGAAGCAAGCGCGGTGTTCTTGACGACCTGAACGGAGAAGCCGACCGTCGGAGGAATGGCGACGCGAAGCGCCTGCGGAATGATGACGTCGGTCATCGTGTGCCGCCAGCCAAGCGCCAGCACGAACGACGCTTCCCATTGCCCCTTGTTGATCGACTGGATCGACCCGCGCCAGATCTCGCCGAGGAACGCGCTGCTGTAGAGCGTAAATCCAAGGCCGGCCGCGTAGATCGCCGGAAGGTCATAGCCGAGATTGGCGACGCCGAAATAGGCGATGAAGAGAATGACGAGCAGGGGCGTTCCCTGGATGACATAGATATAGGCCTGTGCGATCCAGCGCAGCCAGGCGAAGCGGGAGAGGCGCATGAGGGCGATAATCGATCCGCCGATGGCGCCGCCTGCAAGCGCAATTCCCGAGAGGACGACCGTCCACGTCGCACATTGCAGCAGAAACCCGACATGATGGAGGTTGAATGTCTGGAACATCGTCATCGCCCTGCAAAGCGGAAGGAGAAGAGGGCACGGTCAATCAGTGCGAAGACGCCTTTGAATGCAGCCGTCAGGACAAGGTAGATGGCCGCGACCACGAGATAGGCTTCCAGGCTTCGGAAGGTCAGGCCCTGCACATCATTGGCGACGCCGGTCAGTTCCGGGACGGAGATGACGGAAACGACGCTGGACGCCAGCATGATCAGGATGAACTGGCTGGTCAGTGCCGGGAAGATCGCTGAAATCGCCGGCAGCAGAACGACATAGCGGAAGGTGAGATACGGTGACATGCCAAGCGTGTGCGCCGCCTCCCGCTGTCCCTTGCCGATCGTCTGGATGCCGGCACGGACGATCTCGGTGATATAGGCGCCCGCGTAGAGCGTCAGGGAGAGGATGGCCGCCGTCACTTCGGAAATGCGGATGCCGACCGAGGGCAGCCCGAAATAGACGATGTAGATCTGTACCAGAAACGGCGTGTTGCGGATGATTTCCACATAGGCGGCCGCGATCGAGGAGAGGACTTTCGAGCTCGAAAGTCTCATCAGGGCGCCGACGATGCCGACGCACATGCCCAGAACCAGCGCGGCGGCCGACAGGCCGACGGTCAGCATGGCGGCGTGCACGAACAGGTCGCCGCGCGCGAATGTCCCGGAAAAATCTAGGTACTCCAAACTCGTCCCCGGTCTTCAAACAAGGTTCGGTTCGATCGCTCGCGCAAGGACTTTCACCTGGCGCAAGGTGTTCTGCCGGCTTCTCTCGAGATGTCGCTGAAGCGCCGCGAGGATCTGGCTCTTCTTGCCGGCGACGATGGCATCGAGAATATCCTGGTGCTCCTCGACCGAGCGGCTGTAATCGCCTGGAATCGAGACGAAGACCGTATGCGTCTGGCCGACAATGCGGGAGTGGACCTCGGAGATCATCGGTATCCCCGCGGCGCCGACGAGCGAACTGTGGAAGGCCCGGTCATGGGAGAGCGCCTTCGCCAGATCGTCGAGCGACGACCCTTTGGCGAAGCGCCTGTGGTTTTCGAGGCTGTCCTGGAGCTTCGCCCGCAGCGCCTCATCGAGCCGTCCTGCGTCGAAGGCTGCTTCCACGGCCCCTTTCTCGAGCAGTGTCCTGGCCGCGTATAATTCCTCGACGGCTTCCTCGTTGAAGCTGCGGACCACCATGCCGCGCCGCGAGGAATTGACGAGAAGCCCGTCCGCCTCCAGCCGCAGGCAGGCTTCCTTGACAGGCGTGGGACTGATGCCCAGTTCCGCCGCCAATTCGTTTGGCAACAGGCGCTGCCCGCCTGCCAGCCTGCCGCCGACGATCCGCGACCGCAGCTCCTGGTAGGCCTGCTCGGCCAATGTTGTCTTGATCATGCTCATGGCCCAAGCATCGGTCAGGTTCCGGTTCGGTGCAACAGAAAAATTAAAAATAGAAAATTTTTTATTTTCTGATTTCGATCTTTCGGGTTACAAGCCAATCTCGCAACAAGGAGGAGTTCATGGACGCCAACGGCAGCGCCTTTGTGAAACTGCGCGACGCGGTGAAGATGTTCGGCGGGTTTCAGGCGCTCGATCACGTCAGCCTTGAGGTGGCGAAGGGCGAAAAGATTGTCGTCTGCGGGCCGTCGGGCTCAGGCAAGTCGACCTTGATCCGCTGCATCAACGGCTTGGAAGACCTGCAGCAAGGCTCGGTGGAAATCGACGGCAAACCGCTGGTCGAGAAGTCCCACGGACGTATGGTCCCGCGCCGGGACATCGGCATGGTGTTCCAGCAGTTCAACCTCTTCCCGCATCTCAAGGTGATCGAGAACTGTACGCTGGCGCCGATCCGCGTGCTCGGAAAATCGCGCAGGGACGCTTCGGAGAGAGCGCTGGAGATGTTGCACAAGGTTCGGATCGCAGATCAGGCGGACAAGTATCCGTCCCAGCTTTCCGGCGGCCAGCAGCAGCGCGTCGCGATCGCCCGCGCGCTCTGCATGCAGCCCAAGATCATGCTCTTCGATGAACCGACCTCGGCTCTCGATCCGGAAATGGTCAAGGAAGTGCTAGACACCATGGTCTCGCTGGCATCCGAAGGCATGACGATGATCTGCGTGACGCACGAAATGGGTTTCGCCAGCCAGGTGGCCGATCGGGTCGTCTTCATGGACAAGGGCCGGATACTCGAGGAGGCCACGCCGAAGGAGTTCTTCGCAGCCCCGAAGCATCAGCGTGCACGCGAATTCCTCTCGCAGCTCCTTCATTGACAAATTCATATCCGCCAAGGGTCATAGATGAAAATCGCCTCCGTCCGCCCGTTCATTCTCCATCTTCCACTCACCTCGGACTCCATTTCGGACTCGACCCACGGCATCACCCATTGGGGTGTCGTGGGTACGAAGATCGTCACCACGGACGGGCTGGAAGGTTATGGCTTCACCGGCACGCATGCCCATCTGGCCGCCGACCGGCTGATAACGTCCTGCATCGGCGAGTGTTACGCGCCGCTTCTGGTAGGCGAAGACGCCTCGGATCATCAGCGTCTATGGACCAGGCTTGCGCGCCATCCTTCGCTTCAATGGGTCGGTCGGGCCGGCATCACGCATCTGGCGCTGGCCGCAATCGATATCGCGTTGTGGGATATGAAGGCGAAACGGGCGGGCCTGCCGCTGTGGAGTTATCTCGGCGGCGCGCGCACCGATGCCCTGGAGGCCTACAATACCGATATCGGCTGGATTTCGTTCGATCTGGACACGTTGCTGCGCGGCTCCGCGAAAGCCGTCGAGGAGGATGGATTCACACGCATCAAGATCAAGGTCGGCCATGACGACCCAAATGTCGACGTCGAGCGCCTGGCGGCTGTGCGCAAACGTGTCGGACCAAGGATCCGGATCGCAATCGACGGCAACGGCAAGTGGGATCTTCCGACCTGCCAGCGGTTCTGCGCGCTGGCGCGCGACCTCGATATCTACTGGTTCGAGGAGCCGCTCTGGTATGACGATGTCGCCAGCCACGCCACGCTCGCGCGCAATACATCGATCCCGATCGCGCTCGGCGAGCAGCTCTACACGATCGACGCGTTCCGCTCCTTCGTCGATGCAGGAGCCGTCGCCTACGTCCAGCCGGACGTCACGCGGCTCGGAGGAATAACCGAATACATCCAGGTCGCGGACCTGGCACTGGCGCATCGGCTTCCCGTCGTTCCGCATGCAGGGGAGATGAGCCAGGTGCATGTGCATCTGAGCTACTGGCATCCTGCATCGACGATCCTCGAATACATCCCCTGGATCAAGGATCACTTCGAGGAGCCGATCCGCGTCGAAGGCGGCATCTACAAACGGCCCGAACGGGCCGGTGCGAGCACGACCGTCCTGGCCGAAAGCTTTGCCCGCTACGGCAAAAGCCTGGGCTAGGGCATTCCAGGAAAAGCGCCCGCGGCATCGGGGCGGCGCTATTCCTTCACCGCGCCGGTCATCGAGGAGACATAGTGCTCGACGAAGAACGAATAAAGCACGACGACCGGCAGGGATCCGATCAGCGCGCCCGCCATCAGGGCACCCCACTCATAGACGTCGGAGCGGACGAGTTCGGTGAGCACCCCGACCGGCACGGTCTTGTTTTCGGACGACTGGATGAACGTCAAGGCATAGATGAACTCGTTCCATGACAGGGTGAATGCGAATATGCCCGCCGAGATCAGGCCTGGCACCGACAGGGGCAGCACGATCTTGCTCAGGATCTGCCAGCGGCTTGCCCCGTCTATGAGCGCACATTCTTCCAGTTCGAACGGGATGGAGCGGAAGTAACCCATCAGCAGCCAGGTGCAGAAGGGGATCAGGAAGGTCGGGTAGGTGAGGATGAGCGCGAAGGGTGTGTCGTAAAGCCCGAGGTTGAACACCATCACCGACAAGGGGATGAACAGTATCGAGGGCGGCACGAGATAGGCGAGGAACACCGCGAGGCCGACCTGCCGTGCCCCGGAGAACCGCAGCCGCTCGATCGCATAGGCCGCGAAAACCGACGCCACCAGCGACAGGAAAGTGGCGGCGGTCGAAATGATGATCGTGTTGAGCAGCCAGCCCGGATAGGACGTCTCGAAGAGAAGATAGCGGATGTGCTCCAATGTCGGATGCACGACCCAGAGCGGGTTGAAATTGGCATAGTCTGTCATTTCGACATTGGGCTTAACCGCTGTGATCGTCATCCAGTAGAACGGGAACAAGAGCACGATGACGAACACGAGCAGGGGGAGATAGACCGTCACCACACGGCGCGGCACGCTCTGCAAATAGCCCATGCCGCCTTCATCGAGCTGCGGCTGTTTTGTCTTCCTGGTGGCAGCCATGTCAGTCTCCGCCCCCCTGCTGCCATTTGCGGCGCTGCAAGCCGAAATAACTGAACAGGATCGCGGCAAGGAGGAATGGGATCATGGCGACCGCGATCGCGGCGCCCTCGCCGAGCTGGCCGCCCGAAATGCCGCGCTGGAACGACAGCGTCGCCATCAGATGGGTGGCATTTACCGGTCCGCCGCGGGTCAGCACATAGATCAGCTGGAAATCCGTGAAGGTGAACAGCACCGAGAACGTCATCGTGATCGCGATGATGGGGGTGAGCAGCGGCAGCGTCACATGGCGAAACAATTGCCAGCGGCTGGCGCCGTCGAGCGTGGCGGCCTCGTAAAGCGATTGGGGGATTGTCTGCAAGCCGGCAAGCAGCGTGATGGCTACGAAAGGGATGCCGCGCCAGACATTGGCCGCGATCACCGAAGCACGCGCGTTCTCCGGATCGCCGAGGAAATTGATGCGATGGTCGATCAGGCCCATCTGCTGGAGTGCCCAGGACAGGATCGAGAACTGCGAATCGTAAATCCACCAGAAGGCGATGGCCGACAGCACCGTCGGCACCACCCACGGCAACAGGACAATCGCGCGGAAGAACGATTTGAAGGGAAGGTTCTGGTTGAGGATGAGCGCCAGCCAGAGGCCGAGCGCGAATTTCAGGATCGAGGCGCTGACGGTGTAGAGCAGGGTGTTGAAGACGGAGAGCCAGAAGACGGCGTCGCTCCACAGATATTCATAGTTCTCGATGCCGATGAAGATGCCGGGACGGCCGATGCGGGCATCGGTGAAGCCGAGCCAGACGCCGAGCCCAAGCGGATAGGTCAGGAAGACAAGCAGCAATGCCGCCGCCGGCAGCATGAAGCCGAAGCCAAGCGCGTTCCTGCTCTCGGCCAGGCGCGACAGCATCGAGGAACGCGGCTGAGCGGCGACGGACGGCACGGCCATGGGGCGGGCTCCCTGCAAGGGTCTCGTTGATCGGCCTGGCGGCCGCCCTGCGCTTCCGGAGGGTCGGATAGCGCGGGGCAGAGCCGCCAGGCTCAGCTGGCATGGATCAAACGCGATAATACCGGTTTGCGCGCTTCTCCGCCTCTTCCATTGCCTCCTGGGGCGTGGCCTGCCCCGTGACGGCCTTGGCGAACATGTCGACCAGGACATAGTCGGCCATGGTCGCCGCCGAGGCATAGCCGAGCGGCCCGGCATAGCCGTTGGGCCGCAGCGTCGCCGAAGCCTTGGCGTAAGCGGCATTGTTCGGATCGGCTGTCCACACCGGATTGTTGTCGAACGCCTTGAGCGTCTGGCAGCAGTAGCCCGCCGAGGAGGTGATCCAATCTGGCATTTGCGGGTCCTCGAACATGAATTGCAGATAGGCTTTGGCCGCGTTGGGGTAGGGCGTGTAGTCGAAGATGACGGCTGTGGTCACCTGGAACAGTTCGACGGATTTGCCGACAGGACCGATCGGCAGGTTGGTGGTGCGTATGTCCTTGGCCATTTCCGCCAGCTTCGGATCATTGTCCTTGTTGATCTTGGCCGTGTTGTAGGCGGAAATGCCATTGGCGATCACACTGAGTTCGCCGGCCAGGAAGGCGCGATTGTTGTTGACGTCGAGCCAGCTTTCGGTGCCTGGAATAAAAGTCTTGTAGAGTTCCTGCGCGTATTCGATCGCCTTGAGGGTCTCGGGGCTGTTGATCGTCACCTTGCCGCTCTCGTCGACCATCTGGCCGCCATGGCTCCACAGCAGCCAGTGCGCGTAGTTGTTGCCGTCGCCGACACCATGGCCGTGCGTGAAGCCGGCCGGATGCCCCTTCGCCTGCAGGGCCTTGCAAAGTTCGAGGAAGCCTTTCGTATCCTTGGGGAACTCCGAAAAGCCGGCCTCTTTCACCCAGCTTTCCCGATAGACGATGGCATTTCCGATGGTGGCGAGCGGCAGGCCGATGAATTTGCCTTCCCGGGTCGCATATTGCTTTGGTCCGTCGTGCCAGCCGCCATATTTCGACCCCAGATACTCGCCCAGTTCCGTCACGTCGTGCAGCTTGTCGGGATACTGATGCGGGTCGTCGAACCAGACGAACATCAGATCCGGACCTGAACCGACATTGGCGGCGACCGCTGCCTTGGGGCGAATGTCTTCCCAGCTTTCCTTGTCGACACGTACCTCCACGCCCGTCGCTTCGGTGAACCGCTTGGTGTTTTTCAGCCACTGGTCCTCGTCACCCTGCACGAAAGGCGACCAGCGCAGCAGCCTGAGCTTCGCACCGTCCTCCGGCTTGTACTTCAGCCCCTCCTGGGCGAATGCCGGAGAGCCGGCGAAGCGGCTTCCCAAAACGCCGGCAGCAGCGCCGGCCGTCGTGCGGATCACGTCACGTCTGGTGAATTTCATGCTCGTTCCTCCTGTTTGTTTCTCTTGCCCTTTGGTCTCTACAGCTTGCTGCGCGTTTGAAGCCGCTGCCCGGTTTCGCCGTGGAAGAGATGAATGAGGCCGGGTTCGGCGGTGAGCCGGATGGTTTCGCCCGGCGTGAAGGAATGACGTTCCCGGAAGTTGGCCACGATCTCTTCACCGCCGGCTGTCCGGCCGATGAGCTGTACCTCCGACCCGGTCGGCTCGATCACCGCGATGGTGACCGCAATGCCCTGGTCGGACAGCCGCAAATGCTCGGGCCGTATGCCCAGCACCACCGGCTCGCCGCCTTTGACGGACGATGCTGCGTCCAACGGCACGGAAATTCCGCCCGCGCCCCGAAAGGACGGCGACCCGTTCGTCGCGATTTCGCCCCGCAGCAAATTCATGGCGGGCGAGCCGATGAAACTGGCGACGAAGAGATTGTCCGGCCTGTCGTAGAGTTCCAGCGGCGGCCCGATCTGCTCGACGATGCCGTCATGCATGACCACGATCTTGTCTGCCATGGTCATGGCTTCGATCTGGTCATGGGTAACATAGACCGTCGTGGTTTTCAGGCGCTGGTGCAGTTCCTTGATCTCGGCGCGCATCTGCACCCTGAGCTTGGCGTCAAGATTGGACAGCGGCTCGTCGAACAAGAAAACCGCCGGATCGCGCACGATCGCCCGCCCCATGGCAACTCGCTGGCGCTGTCCGCCGGAAAGCTGGCGGGGATAGCGCGCCAACAGCGGCACGAGCCCCAGAATCTCCGCTGCGCGCTGGACGCCGGCGCCGCTCTCAGCCTTCGAAACGCCCTTGAGCATGAGCGAGAATGCCATGTTCTCGGCGACGGTCATATGCGGGTAGAGCGCATAGTTCTGGAAGACCATAGCGACGTCGCGTTCCTTCGGCGCAACGTTGTTGACGACACGTTCGCCAATCGCAATCTCGCCCCGCGAAATCTTTTCCAGGCCCGCGATCATCCTGAGCAGGGTTGATTTTCCGCAACCCGACGGCCCGACCAGCGTGACGAATTCGCCATCGTCGATGTCCACGCTGACGCCGTGCAGAACCTCGACGGTCCCGAATGATTTGTGAACCTCGCTAATCGCGACAGACGCCATCGATCCTCCTCCCGAACGATTCCCGCGACGTCTCTTCGAAGGAACCGCTGACCTCTCCCGGCGACGGCCCTCCAACCTTCATGTGGTCACGCGATACGGAGACGGTAGCGCTACCAAACCTGCCTGTAAAGCAGGCGCTTCGATAAACATCCAGGCTGCATTCCCGGTTGCTCACTGGACTGCCCACCACATGGCTGGAGACAGCAGGGAGATCGGCCACGGGATGAATATCAACCACTTGCACCGTCCGCCGGCCTGGGCAGCCGCGCATGGAATTCGCCGACGATGCCGCGCCGGAAGACGAGCACGCAGACCATGAATATCAGGCCGGTGGCGATGGTCACCGGAAAGCCTGAGGTGGCGAGTGTGTTTTCAAGGCCGACGACGAAGCCGGCGCCGACGACCGGCCCGACCATGGTACCGATGCCGCCAAGCAGCGACATCAGGATCACCTCGCCCGACATCTGCCATGTCACGTCGGTGAGCGTCGCGAACTGGAACACGATTGCCTTGACCGCGCCGGCAAGCCCCGCAAGTGCGGCCGACATGACGAAAGCGGCGAGCTTATACCTGGCGACGGAATAGCCGAGCGAGATGGCGCGGTTCTCGTTCTCGCGGATCGAGCGCAGGATCATGCCGAAGGGCGAGTTGACGATCCGCCAAATGGCGAAGACGCCGATCAGGAAGATGGCCAATACGACATAGTACATGTTGACCGTAGCGTTCAAATCGATGATGCCGAAGAGGTTGCCGCGCGGAACGCCCTGGATGCCATCCTCGCCTTGCGTGAACGGTGCCTGCACGCAGAAGAAGAAGAACATCTGCGCCAGCGCCAGCGTGATCATGGCGAAATAGATGCCTTGCCGGCGGATGGCGAAGAAGCCCATGACCAGCCCGAGCAGGGCCGCGCCGGCGGTACCCAGCAGAATGCCTGCCTCCGGCGGCCAGCCCCATACCTTGACGGCATGCGCGCAGAAATAGGCGGCGCCGCCGAAGAAGGTCGCGTGGCCGAAGGACAACAGGCCGGTGTAGCCGAGCAACAGGTTGAAGGCGCAGGCAAACAGCGCAAAGCACAGCATCTTCATAAGGAAGAACGGGTAGACGAAGAACGGCGCGGCGATGAGCGCCAATACCGCCAGCGCCACCAGCGCGCGTTCCAGCCGCACGGAGGCCGCGGCGCGCTTTTCGTGAAGCGTCAGCTCACTCATCTCAGGCGTCCCTTCCGAACAGGCCGGCCGGCCGCAGTAGAAGCACGATCGCCATGATGACGAAGACGACAAGGTTCGACGCCTCGGGATAGAACACCTTGGTTAGGCCCTCGGCGAGGCCGAGCATGTAGCCGGTGACGATGGCGCCCAGGATCGAGCCCATGCCGCCGACCACGACGACGGCGAAGACGACGATGATCAGATCCGACCCCATCAGCGGACTGACCTGGTAGACGGGAGCCGCCAGGATCCCGGCAAGACCGGCAAGTGCCGCACCCAGTCCATAGGTGAGTGTCAAAAGCAGTGGCACGTTGACGCCGAAAGCCTGGACCAGTTCTGGATTTTCGGTCGCGGCGCGCAGATAGGAGCCAAGCCTGGTCTTCTCGATCAAAAGCCATGTGCCCAGGCAGACGAGAAGCGATGCCAGCACCACCCAGCCGCGATAGTTGGGCAGGAACATGAAGCCGAGATTGGTGCCGCCCGCAAGTAGCGCCGGCACCGCATAGGGATTTCCCGAGACGCCGTAATAATAACGGAAGACGCCCTCGATGACCAAGGCCAGGCCGAAAGTGAAGAGCAGGCCGTAGAGAGGGTCGAGCTGGTAGAGCCGCGAGAGCGCAGCACGCTCGACCGCAATGCCGAACAGCCCGACGGAGAGCGGCACCAGGATCAGCGCCGGCCAATAGCCGATGCCGAGATGGACAAGCAGCAGATAACCGATGAAGGCGCCCAGCATGTAGAGCGCGCCGTGGGCGAAATTGATGATGCGCAGCAGGCCGAAGATGACGGCGAGGCCAAGGCTCAGCATCGCATAGAAGGAACCGTTGATCAGCCCGACCAGCAGCTGCCCGAGAAAGGCCTGGATGGGGATGCCGAAGATCATCGTCATGGCGCGATCATACTCCGAGCACCTCGTGAAGTTGAGCGTCGTGGGCGGCCAGTTCGCCGACCGGAAACCCGCTCAGCACCTTGCCGTGCTCCATCAGGTAGAAGCGGTCGGCAATGCGGGCGGCGAAACGGAAATTCTGCTCCACGAGCAGGATCGTCATGCCGCGCTTTTTCAACGTCGCAAGCAATTCGCCGATGCGCTGGACGATGACCGGCGCCAGGCCTTCGGTCGGCTCGTCGAGGAGCAGCATCCGGACACCCGTCCTCAGGATGCGGGCGATCGCCAGCATCTGCTGCTCGCCGCCGGATAGCCTGGTGCCCGGGCTGTTGCGGCGCTCCTTCAGGTTGGGAAAGAGCTCGAAGATCTCCTCGACGCTCATGCCGCCCTTGGCCACCACCGGCGGCAGGATCAGGTTCTCGTCGACTGTCAGCGTGGCGAAAATGCCGCGCTCCTCGGGAACGAAACCGATGCCTTGGTGGGCGACACGGTGCAAGGGCAGGCCGATCAAGTCGTTGCCGTTGAAGACGACACTGCCGGTGCGCTTGCGGATCAGCCCCATGATGGCGCGCAGCGTCGTGGTCTTGCCGACGCCGTTGCGGCCAAGCAGCGTCACGGTTTCGCCGCGGAACACATCGAGGTCGACGCCGTGCAGCGCGTGGCCCTCGCCGTACCAGGCATGGAGATCGCGCACGGCAAGCAGCGGCTCACTCATGCTCGGTTCCCATATAGGCTATCCGGACGCGTTCATCCTGGCTGACCGTCGGATAGTCGCCCGCGGCGAGCACCTTGCCGCGCTGCATCACGGTGATCCAGTCGCAAAGATCGGCAACGACGGTCAGATTGTGCTCCACCATGAGCACGGCCCGATCGCGGGCCAAGGCGCGGATGATCCCGGAGATCATGCTGACATCCTCGTGCCCCATGCCGGCCATCGGCTCGTCGAGCAGCAGCACCTTTGGATCGAGCGCCAGCGTGGTGGCGATCTCGAGCACGCGCTTGCGGCCATAGGAGAGATCGCCGGCGAGCCGGTGCGCCGCGTCGTCGAGGCCGACCGTGCCGAGAAGCTCGCGCGCCCGCGGCGTCAGTTGGTCGAGCGCCGAAAGCGGGCGCCAGAACTGGAAACCCAGCCCGCCTGGCCGCTGCAGCGCGACGCGCACATTGTCGAGCACGCTCAGATGCGGAAAGATCGCCGATATCTGGAACGAGCGCACGAGGCCCATCCGCGCCACCTTGGCCGGCGGTGTCCGGGTTATGTCGGTGCCGAGCAGTTCAATCGTGCCGCTGGTCGGCTGCAGGAACTTGGTCAAAAGATTGAAGATCGTGGTCTTGCCGGCGCCGTTGGGTCCGATCAAGGCGTGAATCCTGCCGTGATGAACGTCGAGATCGACATCCTTCACCGCAACGAACCCGGCGAAATCGCGCCTGAGGCCGCGGGCGGAAAGCACCACCCGCGGCACGGCTCCATCGCCGTCAGGCCTGACGGCCGCGGCGGTTGCCGTCGTCACTTGCTGACGAGCGGGCAGCCGCTATCCGTGGCCTTCATGAAGGCCTGGTCGCCCGGAATGGTTGCAAGATAGGTGTAGTAGTCCCAATCCTTCTTGCTCTCCTCGGGCTTCTTGACCTGATAGAGGTACATGTCGTGCACCATGGAGCCGTCGGCCTGCACCTTGCCGTTGGCGGTAAAGACGTCATTGACCGGCATCGAATGCAATTCCTTGGCCACCGCTTCGGTTTCGTCGGTGCCGGCCTTGTCGATGGCCTTGAGATACTGCGACACCGCCGAATACGTCCCGGCCTGGATCATGTTCGGCATCCTGCCGGTGCGTTTGAAGAAGCGGTTGGCGAACTCGCGGCTCTTGTCGTCGCGATCCCAGTAATAGCCTTCGGTCAGCACGACGCCCTGGGCCGCCTGCAAGCCAAGGCCATGCACTTCGGCCAGCGTGAACAGAAGTGCCGCGAGCCGCTGGCCGCCGGCGACGATGCCGAATTCGGCCGCCTGCTTGATCGAGTTGGAAGTGTCGAGACCGGCATTGGCAAGGCCGACGATCTTGGCGCCGGAGGATTGCGCCTGCAGCAGGAAGGATGAGTAGTCGGTCGAGCCGAGCGGATAGCGCACTTCACCAAGCACCTTGCCGCCGCGATCCTTGACGAGCTTGGCGGTCTGCTCCTCGAGCGAATAGCCGAAGGCGTAGTCGACGGTGATGAAATACCAGCTGTCGCCGCCTTGCTGCACCAGGGCACCGCCTGTGCCGACGGCCTGGGAATGGGTGTCGTAGGCCCAATGGAAACCATAGGGCGAGCACTGCTTGCCGGTCAGGTCGGTCGCAGCCGCGCCGGTGACGATGTCGATCTTCTTCTTTTCCTTGGAAAGTCCCTGCACGGCGAGCGCCACCGAGGAGGTGGTCAGTTCCATTATGGCATCGACCTGCTCGGTGTCGTACCACTGGCGCGCGATGTTGGAGGCGATGTCCGGCTTGTTCTGGTGGTCGGCACTGATGACCTCGATAGGCGCATTCTGGACCTTGCCGCCGAAATCCTCGACAGCCATCTTGGCCGCCTCGACGGACCATTTGCCGCCGAAATCGGCATAGACACCCGACTGGTCGTTGAGGATGCCGATCTTGACCTTGCCGTCGGAAATTTCGGCTGCCGCCGCTGGCATCGCGGTACCCACAAGCAGCGCGGCTGAGATGAGATAGGATGCTTTCACTGGTATTTCCTCCCTTGTGGCCACTGTCGAAAACGCCCATTGCGGCCCTGTGACGGCTTCGAGTGCACCGTCTGGTCCCGCGTGAAGAATACGTCCTGTGCTCGCCACAGTTCCAAAGTGCCAGGACACATGGTCACAAGCGCACATTCGGAATGCACAGAGATTCGTAACATCGACATGGAACGTCGAGAACCACTATTTTCGTATCAGGCGCACCGGTAGCGGTGTGCGCTAGGACTTGTCGCGCGCTATCAGCACGATCTTTGCCGGATCGAAATCGACCGCGACGACGCTGCCTTCCGGCAGGGCGGGTGTGACGACCGGCGACGTCGCAAACAGCTCGACCGCCGGATCGTTTATCGCGACGCGGTATTCCATGTGGTCGCCGAGATAAGAACTCTTGACCACGCGCCCTCTCATCCCGCCGGCTGCCGGCTGGCCGGCGACGAGGCGCACGGCATTCGGCCGGACGGCCAGCACCGCCGGCCCCGCCGCGATGCCGCGATGCCGCATGTCGAGCCGCAGCGGCCCGACCTTTACCTCGGCATTCGTCCCATTGCTGGCGAGAACCTCGACATCGAGCAGGTTGGCGTCGCCCATGAAATCGGCGATGAAAGAGTTCCTGGGTTCGTTGTAGAGGTCGCGCGGGGTTCCGTCCTGGGCGACGCGGGCAGCGTTCATGACGATGATGCGATCGGACACGGCCAGCGCCTCCTCCTGGTCATGCGTCACATAGACCACGGTCAGCGCGAGGTCCTGCTGAAGACCGCGGATCTCATCGCGCACGCGCCGGCGCAGCTTGGCATCGAGATTGGACAGCGGCTCGTCGAACAAAAGCACCTTCGGCTCCAGCACGATGGCGCGCGCCACGGCCACGCGCTGCTGCTGGCCGCCCGAAAGTTCGCTCGGCTGGCGCTTCTCGTAGCCGGACAGGCCGACCTGTGCCAGCTTCTCGGCGGCGCGCCCTGCTGCCTCAACCTTGCCGAGCCCCGTCGCCCGCAGGCCGTAGCTGACATTTTCCATGACGTTCATGTGCGGGAACAGCGCATAGGACTGGAAGACCATGCTGACGTCGCGCTCTGCGGCTGACAGCAAGGTGACGTCCTTGCCGTCGATTACGATGCGCCCGTGGCTTGCGTGCTCAAGCCCGGCAATCAGCCTGAGCGTCGTCGTCTTGCCGCAGCCGGAGGGTCCCAGCAGCGTCACCAGGCTGGCCGGTGCGATGTCGAAGCTGACATTGTCGACGGCAGTGACGGCGCCGTATTTCTTGGTGACGCCCTCGAAACGCACTGCCGGTCTGTCCACCACGCCGGGGGCAGCGTTCTTCGCCGTTTGATCCATACGCTTCTCCCGATCAGATTGGTGCCACCACGGCTTGCGCCTCGGCCCGGCGCCGGCCAAGCCGGCGTTCCCCGACCAGCAGCTGGATGGCGACCAGAATGATCATCATGACGACGATCAGCACCGCCGAATAGACGATGGCGATGCCGTATTCGCCGACATCGGCTCGCCCGACGATATAGACGGTGGCGAGATTGAAGCGGCCGGTCGCCAGGAAGATGACGGCGCTGACGGCGGTCACCGCACGCACGAAACTGTAGATCATCGCGGTCACGATCGCCGGCTTCAGGATCGGCAGGATCACCCGCCGCAAGGTGGCGAAGGAACGCGCGCCCAGTGTCAGCGATGCCTCGTCCAGGCTCTTGTCTATCTGCCCCAGATTGGCGAGGCCGGCGCGGATCGCCACCGGCATGTTGCGGAAGATGAACGAGATGACGATGATCAGTCCGGTGCCGGTCAGTTGCACCGGCGGCACGTTGAAGGCGAGGATATAGCTGACGCCGACGACCGTGCCGGGAATGGCAAAGCTCATCATGGCGAGGAATTCGAACATCGTGCGCCCGGCGAAATGCTGCCGGTCGAGCAGATAGGCGGTCAGGATGCCGAGCGCGGCGGTGAACGGCATCGCCACCAGCGCAAGGCCGATGGTCATCAGCAGCGACGGCCAGGCCGACCCGCTCAGGAACCAGCCATTGACGCCTTTCTCGACGGAGAAAGCGGTGAGGAAATATTCGAGCGTCGGCGTGTTGTCGCGGCCGATCGATTGCACGAAGCCGCCGCCCAGGATGATGCCATAGACCACGACGGTCAGAAGCAACCAGGGAACGACGGCGGCGTAGCAGCCGATGCGCAAGCCCTTGGGCAGCGTGGCCGGCACACCGCCATCGCCCTTGCCGGCGACGGTGACGTAGCTGCGGCTGCCGATCCAGCGGCGCTGGATGACGAAGGCGGCGAGCGTGAATCCCAGAAGCACGATCGCCAGCACCGCCGCACGGCCTTGATCATGCGCAGCGCCCACCACCGCAAAGAAGATGTCCGTCGACAGCACGTTGAAGTTGCCGCCCAGCACCAGCGGGTTGGCAAAGTCGGCCATGCTCTCGATGAACGAGATCAGGAAGGCGCTGGCCAGCCCCGGGCGGATCAGCGGCCAGGTGATTGTGCTGAAAGTGCGCCAACGGCTGGCGCGCAAGGTCTGCGAGGCCTCCTCCATGCTCGGGCTGACGCCCTGCAGCACGCCGGCCAGGACCAGGAAGGCGATCGGCGTGAAAGCCAGCACTTGCGCGATGGTGATGCCGGCCATGCCGTAGATCCAGCGGCTGCGCGGAATACCGAGATGTTCTGACAAAAGATTGGTGACGATGCCGGCCCGGCCGAACAACAGGATCAGCGCCAGGCCGATGACGAAAGGCGGCGTGATGATCGGCAGGATGGAGAGGCCGCGCAGCAGCCATTTGGCAGGCAGCCTGGTGCGCAACGCAATCAGCGCCAGCGCCAGGCCTAGCGCCGTGCAGAAGAATCCCACCATCACCGCGATCGCCACCGTATTCCACGCCACCCCGCAGGAACCGTCGCCGTAGAGGCAGCGCAGGCTCCAGATGTTGGCACTGAACAGCTTTTCGGCAAACAGAGCCGGCACGACATTGCCGTCATTGTCCTCGATGGCGGAAGCGAGGATCGACAACAGCGGATAAGCCACGAACAGGATCAGCGAAGCGATCACGATCAGCAGCGAGCCGACGACAAAACGGTCGCCCTTGCACCAGCCACGCGCGGCCAGCGCCTCGGCGATGAACATCAGCATCGCCACCGCGTACAGCACGGCACCCCAGCCGAGACCCGGCTGCACCGGCCCCGGCGTACTGGCGAGATGCCCAAGCCAGGCAAATCCCCAACCCGAATGGATGATGGAAAAACCCTCGACCGCCAGCCAGGCGAGACCGGCAGCGCCCGCCGCCGCCAGGCCGGGGAGGTTCCGGCGCGCGACGAGCCAGCTTGCCAGGAGAAGTGGCAGGACCAAGGGAAGCAGCCAGAGCCGGCCGTTCAGCGACAGCAGGATCGCTGGTGCCGCCTCCGCCGGACGCGCCAGCCAGTCAAAGGAAAGCAAGCCGCCTTCGACTTGGTACCATGGCAGCACAATGAAGCTCGCCCATGCCAGCGCCAGCCATCCGGCGGCACTGCGCCCCGGGAGGTCATTGGCCATGGGATAGGGCGAAGCCCGTGCCATTCGACATCTTCCTTTGGTATGGTCGGGGTTGCGGCGGCTGCCCCGCAGGCAGCCGGCGGATCGGCCGTACGGACCAGATCAGCCGCCGTTGCGGACCTCATCGGTGAATTTCTTCAACAGCCGCTTGCGCTCCGCTGACGATCCATATTTGGCGAAGTCATAGTCGATCAGCTTGATCTTGCTGAGGTCCGGCGCCTCGGGCGGCACCGGGGTGCCGGTGTTCGACGGGATCTGGTAGCTGCCGTTCGGAGCCGCAAGTTTCTGCGCGTCTGGCGTCAGCGCCCAGTCGTAGAATTTCCGCGCCTCGTCGATATGCTTGGCCCCGGCAACAATGCTCATCGACCCGATCTCGAAGCCGGTGCCTTCACAGGGCGAGACCACCTTGACGGCCGGATTCTGCTTGGCGGCGTTGATGACGTCGTGCTGGAAGGAAATGCCGACCAGCGTCTCGCCCTTGCCCACGGCGAGCGCAGGTGCGGCGCCCGCCTTGGTGTATTCGGCGATGTTCTTGTTGAGCTGCTTGAGATAGTCGAAAGCCTTGTCCTCGCCCATCAGCTGCACGATTGTCGCCAGCATCGTCCAGGCAGTACCCGAGGAATTGGGGTCGGCCATCTCGATCTCGCCCTGGAAATCGGGCTTGACCAGATCCGCCCAGCAGGCCGGCGCCGTCAGGCCGCGCTGTTTCAGGTCTTCCTCGTTGTAGCCGTAGCCAAGCGCGCCGAGATAGATGCCGACGGTGCGGTTCTTGGCGCGTTCAGCCTGCCTCAAAGCCCAGTCGCGCAGGTTCGTCAGCTGCGGCGACTTGTATTCCTGGGTGAGACCTTCTTCCGCCGCCTGAAGATGCGGGTCGCCGGTGCCGCCCCACCAGATATCGGCTTGCGGATTGTCCTTCTCGGCCCGCAGGCGCGCATAGATCTCGCCGGCGCTCATGCGGGTCATGTCGACGCTGACGCCGGTTTCCTTCTGGTAGGTCGTGGCCATGGCCCGGCACCAGGCTTCGTCGACGCCGCAATACATCACGAGGTTGCGATCCGCCGCATGGGTGCCGCCGGCCAGACCGAAAATGGCCAGCACCGCAAGGCCAAGCCACGTCCTGCCTTGTCTGCGATCAAATGGACCTTTCATCGATATTCCTCCCTTTCATGCTCTCTGGAATTGGTTATTCGTCGTCGAGCGGCACTCCGATCACCTGGGACAATCTCGCCGCCACACCCGGCGCCGCAGCAAGCACCGGATTGCCCTTCGCCATGCCGTCGCCGTCGAGAAAGCGGTTGACGCGCCCGCCGGCTTCCTCGACCAGCAGCAATCCGGCCAGGCAGTCCCATGCATTGATATGAAGCTCGGCATAGGCATCCGAGCGGCCGTCGGCCACATAGGCAAGGCCCAGCGCCCCCGAACCGGAGCGGCGCACATTGGCGCCCAGCGACCAGACCAGGGCCACCTTGTCCAGATAGTCGCGGTTGGGAATCCGCGGCGACCAGCCGAACTCCACGGAGGCGCGGTCGAAGGCCTGGGTGCGCGAAACATGGATCGCCGCGCCGTTGCGCGTCGCACCGTGCCCGCGGCGGGCAAAATAGACCTCCCCGATCGCCGGATTGGCGATCCCGCCGATCTCGCTGCGGCCGTTCTGAACGAAGACGATCGAAACGCAGAAATGCGGAATGCCGCGCATGAAATTCGCCGTACCGTCGATCGGGTCGACGACCCACATGCGATCAGAGCCGCCGCTGCCGCCGGTTTCCTCGCCCAAAAACCCGTCCTCGGGAAAGGCCGCGGCCAACGTCGTACGGATGTGATGCTCGACCTTGCCGTCGGTCTCGGTCAGGAAATCCTGCGGCCCCTTCATCTCCACAGGCTGCGCTGCGTCGATTTGGCTGTAGCCCTGCATCGCCATGTTTCCCGACGACAAGAGCAGTTGCCGGCAAACATCGGCGCGCCTGTCGAGTTCGGCTTCGGACATCCGGCTGGCTTTCGGCTGCACCGCCATGCTGTTCACGCTGTCCGTCCAGGCAATGGCAGCTCCGATGCGGTCTGCGAAGAAATGGGCAAGGTAGCCTCCGGCGCCGGCTTCATGCACGGCTGTGCAAAGCTGTTTCATTTACGCATGTGTGTCAAGGGCGGCGGTGACACCTGTGACCGGCTTGCGCTATGCTGCACGTGCGTGCAAGGAATCGGTAAACGGCAGTGGGAGTGTGCATGACGACGCCAAGAGGCCGTAATGGCTTTTCCAGTGCCCAGCAAGTCGCGGACCTTGCCGGCGTTTCGCGCTCGGCCGTGTCACGCACGTTCACGCCCGGCGCCAGCGTTTCGGAAGAAACCCGGGAGCGGGTGCTGCTGGCGGCCGAGCAGCTCGGCTATCACGTCAACCACCTGGCGCGCGGCCTGATGCGGGCATCGACGGGCATCGTCTGCCTTGTCGTCGCCGATGGCGACACGCCCTACCAAGCCCGTATCCTGCGGGCGCTGACACAGCATCTGAGGGATGCCGGCAAAGTGGCCATGGTTTTCAACACGTCGGGCCCCAGCCACCATGTCGACCAGGCGCTGCGCAACACGCTGAACTACCGTGCCGATGCGACGATCGTGCTGTCCGGCACGCCGCCGCAGGAGCTGATCCGAACCTGCCTCGAGAACGGGCAGCGCCTGATCCTGATCAATCGCGACGACCAGTTCGACGGGCCGCATAACATCGGCGTGGACAACGCCGCCGCCGCCGAGGCGGCACTTCACGCCTTTCTTCGTGCCGGTTGCACCAGGCCTGCCCTGGTGACGTCGGCAGCCGGCACGCCCAGTCTGGTGGCGCGCGAGACGGCGTTTCTTGCCGCGGCGCGGAAGGAACGGCTGGAGGTGATCCAGTGGCGCGAGGGCCGCACGGGTTATGCGACTGGGGCAGAAGGCGCAAGGCGCCTGCTGTCGGGCCGGCAGCGACCGGATGCGGCGTTCTGCGTGACCGACCTGATCGCCTGCGGTTTTCTGGACGCGGCGCGCCACGAGTTCGGCGTCGACGTCCCGCGCGATCTCTGCGTCGCCGGCTTCGACGACATCGAGCAGGCTGACTGGGCTTCCTACCGGCTGACGACCTTTGCGCCGCCGATTGAGGAGATTGCCACGCACGCCGTGCGACTGGCCGCCGGTTCGCGCGAGGAAGCAGGCGCCGGCAGTCGCCTGACCTGCCACGCGCCGATGGTCTGGCGCGGCACTGTGAGGCCAGGTCGGGGCTGATGCCGATCGGACTATAGTCCCGGTCGGTGAGCGTCTCGTGTGCTAGATCGCAATGCTGCCGATCGCGGCATCGACGGCGTCGCCCAAACGGTCGACGATAATATCGACCGTGCCGTCGTCGACGATGAATGGCGGTGCAAGCAGGACGTGATCGCCAGCCCGCCCATCGACGGTGCCGCCCATCGGATAAACCATCAACCCCCGCTGCATCGCTTCCGATTTTATCCGGGCATGGACCTTCAGGCGCGGATCGAACGGGGCCTTGGCCGAGCGATCCGCGACAAGTTCGATGCCCTGGAAAAGGCCGCGCCCGCGAATGTCCCCGACATGGTGATGGTTGCCGAAGCGCTCACGCAGCCGTCGTTCGAGCGTGGCGCCTCGCGCCGCGACATTGGCAATCAGACCATCACGCTCGATGACCCGCTGCACGGCGAGGCCGGCCGCACAGGCGAGCGGATGGCCGATATAGGTGTGACCGTGCTGGAAGTCGCTGCCTTGCGAAAAGGCATCGAATATCCGCTCGGACGCCAGCACCGCGCCGAGCGGGGCGTAGCCGCCGCCGAGTCCTTTGGCGACCACCATGATGTCGGGAGCGACGCCCTCCTGCTCGCAGGCATGCAGTGTTCCGGTGCGACCCATGCCGCACATGACTTCGTCGAGGATGAGCAGCACGCCGTGGCTATCGCAAATCTCGCGGATGCGCCTGAAATAACCGGGTGCGGGTGGCACGGCGCCGAGAGTCGCTCCAACCACGGTCTCTGCGACAAAAGCAATGACCGTTTCCGGCCCGAGTTCCTGCAGCTTCGTCTCAAGCGCATCGGCGGCGCGCAGCCCGTAGGCCTCGCTGCCTTCATCCGGCCGCTGATGCCGATAGGCATAGCATGGTTCGATATGATGGTTTTCGATCAGCATGGGCTCGAACGGCGCCTTGCGCCAGGCGTTGCCTCCCACCGAAAGCGCGCCCAGCGTATTGCCATGATAGCTCTGCTGACGGGCCACGAAGCGGCGGCGCTGCGGCTCGCCGCGCTCGACGAAATATTGCCGCGCCATCTTCAGGGCGGTCTCGATGCCTTCCGATCCGCCGGAGACGAAATAGACGTGATGAAGATCGCCCGGCGCGTGAGCGGCAAGTTCGTCCGCCAGTTCCTCCGCCGGCCGGGTGGTGAAGAAGCTGCTATGCGCATAGGCGAGCCGGTCGAGTTCGGCATGCATCGCGGCAAGAACAGCCGGATGCTGATGGCCAAGGCATGAGACGGCCGCGCCGCCGGAGGCGTCGATATAGCGGCGTCCCTTGCTGTCGATGACGGTGACGCCATCGCCGCCGACGGCAACGGGATAGTCGTGGTGGATCTGGCGATGGAGGATATGCGTCATGACCGTTGCCTGGTTTCGTAGATATGGGTGGAAAGGGTGTCGAACTGACGTTCGACGTCGCGCATGGCGGCCAGCGCGCGATCGCCGGCGGCGGCCGCCAGGATCGCGGCCAGCGTTTCGGCGATGGCAAAGGCCGGCGCCATGGTGTGGAAAAAGGACGGGCTCTCGGTTGGCACGATGATGACGGCGCCCGCCCGGTTGACGAGCGGCGAGACCACGCTGTCGGTAATCGCCACGATTTCGAGCGCGCGGCTGCGTGCATAATCGACGAGTTCGACGGCGGCGCGCGTATAGGGCTTGACGCTGATCGCCAAAAGCACGTCGCCCGCTCCCGCTTCCCACAAAGGATCAGGTCCGGTTCCGCCGACGCCGTCAAGCAGACGCACCGCGCCGCCGGCGAGGCCATAGACGTAGGCGAAATGGCAGGCGACGGGGTAGCTCGACCGATAGCCCAGCGCATAGATGCGCTTGGCGCCTGCCAGCACCGAGGCTGCCCGGGTCACCGCCTCCAGCGTCGCCGGATCGCAAAGCTTCGCCATATGGCGCTCGAGCGTTTCGGCCAGCTCGAAGGCCAGCGCGCCGTCTCCTCCGCGCTTCCGCCGCGCCATCAATGCTTCGGCCTTGCCCAAGAACTCCTTCTCGCCGCGGCGAAGTTGCTCGGCGTAGAGGTCGCGCAGGCTATCGTAGCCGTCGAAGCCCATGCGCTGGGCAAGCCGCGTCATCGATGCCGGGGTCACCCCGGCGCGCTGCGCCTGGACGCGCATCGACAGGAGGGCAACGTCACGCGGATTGTCGAGCACCCATTGCGCCGCCGCGCGAAGCTGGCGCGGCATCGTCTCGAAACTCTCGAGCAGGCGCGAGCGGAAGGCGGGTTCCAACATGGCGCGAATTTACGCCGGCCGTTGACGAGCTGCAATGAATATTTCAATCTGCCAGAAATGAGCGTAGTGTTTCATTCAATCAGAAAACAAGAACAGGGGAAATTCGCATGAAACAGACCATATCCAGTCATTTGGGAGCGCTGGCGGCACTCGCGCTGGCTTCCTTGCCGTTCGCAGCCGCACCGGCTCTGGCCGAGGATCCAATCGCGCTAGGCTGGGTGGGGCCGCTGTCGCCGCCCGGCAACTATTCCGGCGGCCAGGAGATGCAATGGGCGGTGCAGCTCGGAGTTGACGAGGTCAACAAGGTCGGCGGCGTGCTCGGCCGTCAGCTGAAGGTGAGCTACGAGGACACCAAAGGGCAGCCGGCCGACGGCAGCGCGGCGGCGGTTCGGCTCATCACCAAGAACAACGTCGCCGCAATCTTCGGCGAATTCCATTCCTCGGTCGCCCTCGCCGAAATCGAGGAGGCGCACAAATACGGCGTCGCCTGGGTCGGTACAGACGTATGGGCGGATGCCATCACGGCCAAGCAGTATCCGGAAGTCTATCGTCTCGCTCCGGCCAACTCGCTCGTTTACGTCAAGGCGGCCGACTGGACGGTCGAGCAAGGTTTCAAGAACATCGCCATCATCGCCGAAAACACGGACTTCGGCCAGGGCGGGGCCAAGGTCATCGCCGATGAGCTGAAGGCCAAGAACGTCCCCTATACGCTGGCAACGATCGACCTGAACCAGCAGGATTTCACGCCCGCGCTGCTGCGCCTGATGAACCAGAGCCCGAAGCCTGATGCGATCCAGATGGTGATCGCCGGACAGGCGCAGTATCAGCTGGTCAAGCAGGCCTGCCAGCTCGGCCTCGCACCGACTGCCGAAACGGCCCTCATCGGCTCCTCGGGTCTGCTGCAGAAGGAAGTGTGGGAAGTCGACGGCGAATGCGCCAACAATCTTCTCATCGTCAACGTCGCGCAGCCCAAGTCGCAATGGAACGACAAGGCCAAAGCATTCGTGAAGGCGTTCACCGAACGCTACAACAGGGCACCGACCGGCGTGGCCATGGAGGCCTATGACACGTTCGGTGTCGTCGTCGAAGCGATCAAGAAGGCAGGCTCGGCTGACCGCGCGGCGATCGTGAAGGCACTGGAAGAGATCAAATATGAAGGGGTGAACGCCACCTACACCTTCCCGACCACCAAATCTCCCGACTGGGCTTTCCATCAGTTCGTCGACGTGCCGTTCACGATCATCCAATACACGGCCGTGAACCAGGCGCCGGAGGATGCTGCGATCGTCTATCCGAAGAAGTGGGCCACCACCGACAAGGTCATGCCCGGCAAATGAACGGCACGCCGGCGGCTCCATAGCCGCCGGCGGCCGCTTCACTGGACAGGCGGCCGACAACGAGGTGATGTGAACCCATGAGCTATTTCCTCCTCCTGGCCGTCAACGGCCTGGTCATCGGCCTCATTTTCGCGCTGACGGCGGCGGGGCTCACTTTGGTCTTCTCGGTGTTGAAGGTCGTCAATTTCGGCCATGGATCGCTCTATATGCTGGGCGGCTATGCGTCCTACTACATCATCGCCTGGTTCCATGCGCCGCCGCTTGTCGGTGTCGCCGGCGCGATGGTGGCCCTGTTCATCTTCGGCGTGCTCTTCGAGAGGCTCGTCATAGCGCCGATGTATACCGACAAGGTCGAGCGCAAGGACGAATACGCCATTATCGTCACCTTCGGCCTCACCATTCTGATCACCAATCTCGGCCTTGTCGTCTTCGGTCCCTTCGCCAAGGCGCCGCCGTCCTTCATGACGGGAGCGCTGATCCTCGGTCCGTTGATCCTGCCTTACGACCGGCTGATCGCTGCGGTCGCTGCCGTCGTCCTGCTTGTCGGTCTGACGCTTTTCCTGAAGCGCACCTCGCTTGGCCAGGCACTCGATGCGGTGAGCCAGAGCCGCGAGTCCGCCGCGGTCATCGGTATCGATCCACGCCGCATGTACACCATCGCTTTCGGCATCGGCTCGGCGCTTGCCGGCGGGGCAGGGGCGTTGATCGCGCCGATCTTCGCCCTGTCGCCGTCGATGGGTGAGTTGCCGGCCGTGCAGGCCTTCATCATCATCGTGCTCGGCGGCATGGGTTCCGTCGGCGGAAGCATTACCGGCGGCATCCTGCTCGGCCTGGTGCAAGGGCTGGGTGTCGGCTATCTGCCGGACCCCAATCGCGCGCTTGCCTATACGCAGGCGTTCGGAGCGCTGCTGCTCGTCATTGCGTTGCTCTTCCGGCCGACCGGCCTGTTCGGCCGCTCGCATCTGCGGCTGGAATAGGGGCACGGCAATGATCCGTCCAACATTCTCGCAATCGGCTCAGGCGATTCTGCTCGTGGTGGCGTTGCTGGTGCCGCTCGGCGTCGGACCATACTGGACCCACGTCGGCGCCATCGCCTGGTACTATGCGCTGCTTGCCGCTAGCTGGGCGCTGCTTGCCGGTTTCGCCGGTCAGTTCTCCTTCGCCCATGTGGCTTTTGCCGCGCTGGGCGGATATGCCTCGGCCTTGTTCGTTGGCCAGATCGGCATGCCGCTGCCGCTTGCCATTCTTGCCGCCATCGCTCTTGCCGTCGTGGCCGGCGCCCTGATCGGCGCGCTCGTCCTGAGGCTTTCCGGGCCTTATCTGGCCCTCTTCACGCTTGCCATTTCGGAAATCTTCCGCCTCGTGCTGGTCGCGGAGGAGGACATCACACGCGGCATGCTGGGCTTGCCGGTGCCCGGCCTCTTTTCCGGTCGATCGGACCTGCCTTATTACTATTTCGGCCTTGCGCTCGTCGTCCTGGCGGTATTGGGAATGAATGCCTTGTTGGCGACCCGCGTCGGTCTTTTTCTACGTGCCATCCGGGAAGACGAGGGCGCCGCGCGCGCCAGCGGGGTGGATACCACGCGCTACAAGATTCTCGTCTTCGTGGTAACCAGCGTGATCGCGGCGATAGCCGGCATTTATTACGGCCATTTCATCGGCATCCTGACGCCCAACATGGCTATCCTGCCGGAGATGGGTCTGGTTATCGCGATGGCGGTGATCGGCGGCATCGAAAGCCTGCCCGGCGCCGTGGTCGGTGCAGTCGTCGTCTTCCTGCTTTCCGAGACGCTGCGGTCCTACGGCGAATGGCGTTTCGTGCTGATGGGTCTGGCGCTTATCCTGGTGCAACGCTTCGCGCAGAACGGCCTGTATCCGATGGTCGAAAACTGGGCGCGCTTCCGCGCGCGGCCACGGGAACAAGCGCCTGTTCCAACTGCTACCACCGAGGAACCCCATGCCGGTTGAGAAGGACACCGCTTTTTTCTCGGTCAGTGGTCTTGCCAAGCATTTCGGCGGCATCCATGCCGTCGAAGGCTTATCCTTTGCCCTGGCCCGCGGCGAAATTGTCGGGTTGATCGGTCCCAACGGCTCGGGAAAGACGACCACCATCAACATGGTGACGGGCGCGCTCAAACCCGACGGCGGTGCCATCCTCGTCGAGGGCATCGACATGGCGCGCTCGCCGGCTAATCTTTTCGCGCGCCGCGGTGTTGCCCGTACTTTTCAGGTTCCCCGCCTGTTCCGCCGCATGACCGTGCTGGAAAACCTGATCGTGCCGGCACTTTCCGACCCGGCTGAGCGGCGCGCCGCGGCAGAGGAGCGCGCCCGTGGGGTCCTTGCTTTCCTGAGGCTCGACCATCTCGCCGACAGTTATGCAAGAGCGCTTTCCGGCGGCCAGCAGAAGCTGCTGGAACTCGGCCGGGCGCTGATGCTCAAACCGAGATTGCTGCTTCTGGACGAGCCCTTCGCCGGCGTCCACCCGCGCCTGCTGGAGGAGATCATCGAGCACATAAGGAGCCTCAATCGCGACGGTCACACCATCGTCGTTGTCGATCACAACCTCGAGGCTATCCAGTCGGTCGTAACGCGCGTCATGGTGATGGCGCGAGGGCGCAAGATCGCCGACGGCGCGGTCGCCGAGGTGCTGCGCAATCCCGAGGTCGTGCACGCCTATACGGGATCCCGCGCAACGCATCGGGAAGCACGATAATGGAAACCGCTTCCCTGCCATCGACCCCGCCGCTGATCGCCTGCGAGAACCTTGTCGCCGGCTATACGCGCGACATCGACATATTGCGCGACGTTTCGGTCAGGGCCTGGCCTGGCAGCATTTCCTGTGTGGTCGGGCCGAACGGCACCGGCAAGTCGACGCTTCTCAAGGCGTTGTTCGGCTTTCTGAAACCGAGTGCCGGCCGGGTGCTTCTGCGAGACGTGGACATCACCGGAAACCCGCCCTTCCGGATGCTGGGCCTTGGCCTGGCCTACCTGCCGCAGCGGCCGAGCCTCTTTCCTCATCTCTCGGTCGAATCGAACCTGAAACTCGGTCTCTGGCATGCCAGGCCGAAGAAGACGGTGCTGACCGAGAAACTGGAACATGTCTATGAGCGGTTTCCCGTCGTTCGCGAGAAACGCGCGCAGCCTGCCGGCCAGCTCTCGGGAGGCCAGCAGCGGCAGGTCGAGATCGCACGCAGCCTGATGGCCGATCCGTCGGTCTACCTGATCGACGAACCGACCGCCGGCGTCGATCCGCAGACCAGCGAGACGATCTACGACATCGTCCGCGATCTTGCCCGCGAACTCGGCAAGGCCGTGCTGCTGGTCGACCAGGATATTCGCGCCGCGCTTGCCATCACCGACTACGTCTATGTGGTCAAGAACGGCACGGTTTTTTCCGAAGGCGCGCGCGCGGATTTCGGTGCCGACACCGACGCTCTTGTCGCACGTTGGCTGTATGCGAGCGGTGAATGAACGGGCAGCTTACGGCGTGGCGTAGCCCGGCGGCTGTTCGAACAGGCCGTCGCGCCGAATCTCTAGCGCCCGCCCGATCCTCAGCGCCAGCGGATCCTGGAAGCGGCGAACCGCGATCTGCAATCCTGCGGGCAGACCATTGACGAGACCGATGGGGACGCTGAGCGCTGCCATGTCGAGGAGGTTCACCATGCGGGTAAACGTCCCAAGCGGCGTCGTTGTCTCATCGATGTCGGCCAATGGCGGCGCGGTAATCGGCGCCGTTGGCGTCAGGAACGCATCGGCGCCTTCGAGATCGCGATGAAACTCGATCTGCGCGGCTCGGCGCCTTGCAATCAACTCGTGATAAGCGGCGAGGCCGATTTCCCTGCCCTTGAGAACCCGCATGCGGATCGCCGTGCCGACGCCGCTGTCCGCGGGTTCCACGTAACGGCCGAGATGATGCCAGGCTTCGACGGCCATGATGTCGCCGGCCAGGGCCTTGTAGGTGTCGTAAGATTGCGGCATCGGCATCCGATCGACATTGGCACCGAGCGCCTCCAGTTCAGCGACGGTGGAGTCGAAGCGGTCCAGGATGCCGGGGTCTACGCCGGCAAGGTCCACGGCCGAGGGGATGCGCAGGCGAAGGCCCGATATGCTCCGCTCGAGCCCGTCGAGCGGCGAGGTCGGCGCCACGCCAAAGGTGGCCGGATCGCCGGGATCGGGACCCTCGAGCGCGGCCAGCAGAAGGGCTGCATCCTCCACCGACCGGGTCATGGGACCGATGCTGTCGAAGGACATGGCAAGCGGCAGCAAGCCGCCGCGCCCGATAAGGCCGAAGGACGTCTTCAGGCCCACGATTCCGCACATGGCGGACGGATTGCGGATGGAGCCCGTAGTGTCGGTGCCGAGCGCGACCGGCACCAGTCCGGCGGCGACGGCCACGCCCGAACCGCTCGACGATCCGCCCGGCGCGCGCGGGATGGCGCTGTCACGCGGGTTCAGGGGCGTGCCGGCGACCGGGTTGGTCCCCCAACTGCCAAAAGCAAATTCCACGGTGTGCACCTTGCCCAGCAGGATCATCCCGGCCGCGACAAGGCGTTCGATTGCCGTTGCCGTGGCGGTTGCGAGTTCGCCCGCAAGCGCTTTCGAGCCTGCCAGGGTCGGATAGCCTTCGACGTCAAGCAGGTCCTTGGCCGCGAAAGGGATACCGTCCAGCGGCCCTTTCGAGACGCCGCGACTGCGACGCTCGTCGGCTTCGCCGGCGGCCTGGAGCGCAGCCCCAGGAAACAGCCGGACGAACGCATGCAGCGAATTGTCATGAACGTCGACACGATCCAGCGCGCGCCGGACGATCTCGGTCGAGGATGTGTTGCCATCGGCGAGCGCGCGGCTGAGTTCGGCGGCGGTGGCGAAGGCGGAAATCCCTTGGGCGGTGGCGTTCATGCTGTCCTACCTGTGCGAGTCGGTGAAATGAAGCATGGAAAACCACGTTGCGGGAGAGCCAATTGGGCCCGGAGATGAAATTGAAGCCGTTGCTGATCATGGTTGCGCCGAACGGGGCGCGCAGAACGAAGGCCGATCATCCGGCTCTGCCGATGACCGCCGACGAACTTGCCGAAACGGCGAGGCAGTGTCTCGCTGCCGGCGCCGCCGCCATCCATGTGCATGTCCGCGATGCTTCAGGCCGGCACACGCTTGACGCCGCGCTTTACCGGGATGCCATCGCGGCGATCCGGGAGCGGACGCAGGGCGTCATGGCGATCCAGATCACGACTGAAGCGATCGGGCTCTATTCGCCACGCGAACAGATGGACCTTGTTCGGGCGCTTCATCCGGTTTCCGTCTCGATCGGCTTGCGTGAGATAATCAGCGATGGCGAGGCGGAGCCGGCCCGCTTCTTCGCGTGGGCCGGTCGGGAAGGCATCGCGGTCCAGCACATTCTCTATGATCGGGCCGATCTCGACCGTTTCATCGATCTGCGGCGGCGAGGCATTCTGGCGGAGCCCACAAGCCCCCGGCTGCTGTTCGTCCTTGGACGCTATGCCGCCGATCAGGAAAGCCGGCCCGAAGACCTCGATGTCTTCCTTGAAGGGCTCGATGCGCATGGTCTTGAAGGCGCCGTATGGTCGGTCTGCGCCTTCGGACGGGGCGAGACCTTGGCGCTGACGGCGGCGATCGCGGCGGGAGGGCACGTGCGGGTCGGCTTCGAGAACTCTCTCTGGCACGCCGATGGCAGCCTCGCCCGCGACAATGCCGAACGGGTCGCGGCAATCGTCGAAGCCGCTGGCCGCACGGGGCGCCCGATTGCCTCTGCCGCGCAGGCGCTTGATATTCTCGGAATTGCCCGCCAGCAGTGAGGGCCCGCGCGCCTTGTTAGGGGATCGGCCGCGCGCCTGCAAATTCGCCAGGGGAGGACGGGCACGGTCTCGAACGGACCCGTCATATCCTTGCATCCAAATCGGGCGGCTTGCCTTGCGAGCCGTCTTCCTTGTGCGTTTTATCGCGGATGGCCCGGAACAATGGCCCCGATGAGGGGTTTGGTCGCGACATAGCGAGCGACGGAGCCAGCGATGTCCGAGCATGTTCCCCCAAACTCCTCCAGTCTCAGCAGACGAAGCTTTATGACCGCGACCGTCTCCGCGGCTGCGGTGACTCCGCTTCTGGCCTCGACAGCCAGGTCCGAGGAGCCTCCGGCTGCTGCCGCCAAGCCAAACGAGCCTGTCATGACAACACTGACCATCAACAAGCAGCCATACAATCTGGCGCTCGACAGCCGAACCAGCCTGCTCGACGCCTTGCGCGACCATGTCGGCCTGACGGGCACGAAGAAAGGTTGCGATCATGGCCAATGCGGTGCCTGTACGGTGCTGGTCGATGGCCATCGCGTGCTCTCCTGCCTCAGCTTCGCGGTGATGAACGAGGGCAAGGCGGTAACCACCGTCGAAGGGTTGGCGTCGACGGATGGCGGCCTGCATCCGATGCAGCAGGCCTTCATCGATCACGATGCGTTCCAGTGCGGCTATTGCACGCCCGGCCAGATCATGTCCGCGATCGGCTGCGTCCACGAAGGACATGCCGGTTCAGAGGACGACATTCGCGAATATATGAGCGGCAACCTTTGCCGATGCGCGGCATACCCGAACATCGTCGCGGCAATCGTCCAGGCCCGCGACCAGATCAGGAGGGCCTGAGATGCATCCTTTCGTCTATGAGAGGCCCGCCAGCCTCTCCGCGGCGGTCGCCGTCGCCTCGCGCTCGGCCACCAGGCATCCGCCGACGCAAGCCCCCGCGCAGTTCATTGCCGGTGGCACCAATCTCGCCGACTATATGAAACTCGGCGTCGCCCGGCCGGAACGCTTGCTCGATCTGAACGGTCTCTCCGAACCGGCATTGCGGCGGATCGAGACCGATGGTGAGGGTCTGCGCCTTGGCGCTCTTGTGCGGATGGGCGACGCGGCCGAGAATGCCGAGATCAAGCGTCGGTATCCGGTGATCGCGGAGAGCCTGCAACTGGCGGCAAGCGGCCAGCTGCGCAACATGGCAAGTCTTGCCGGCAACATCCTGCAGCGCACCCGCTGCGAATATTTCCGCGAAACCTCATGGCCATGCAACAAGCGCGAGCCAGGCTCGGGCTGCGCCGCGATGGACGGGTTCAACCGCCAGCATGCCGTGCTGGGGACCAGTGAGAACTGCATCGCGACCTATCACGGTGACTTTGCCCAGGCCCTGATCGCGCTTGACGCCACGGTTCATGTCCAAGGCCACAACGGGCGGCGAAAGATTCTGTTTGCCAGCCTGCATCGCCTGCCCGAGGACAGCCCTCACATCGAGACCGACCTGGCACCCGACGAGATCGTCACCGCCATAGAGGTGCCCGCCGGCGCATGGACCAGGCGTTCGCGCTATCTCAAGATCCGCGATCGGCAATCCTATGCGTTTGCCCTTGCATCGGCCGCGGTCGCCCTCGACCTCGACGGCGAGACCGTGAACGAGGCGCGCATCGCGCTTGGCGGCGTGGCGACCGTACCCTGGCGGGCAAGAGCGGCGGAGGAGATCCTGCGCGGCAAGGTGCTCGACGAGGCAGCGGCGGCCGAGGCCGCCGAAGCCGCGTTCGCCGAGGCCCAGCCGCGTCGGCACAACGCATTCAAGATAGAACTCGGCAAGCGAACCTTGATCAGGGGGCTGCTCGAGACCCGTGACATGAAGGTGTGATCATGAACGTCGCCGCTCCACAGCCGAAGGAAAACATGGGACAGCCGCTGCCGCGTATCGATGCGCGGCTGAAAGTGACCGGCCAGGCCGAATACGCGGCGGATCTCCCGGCCGCCAACATTGCGCACGCCGTGCTCGCGACGAGCAGCATCGCCAAGGGCAAGGTCGCCAGGCTTTACCTGGATGACGCGCGCTCGGTGCCCGGCGTGCTCGACATCGTCACCTATGGCGACCTCGACAAGGTCGAGACGCCGAAATTCGGAAATACCGGCGCGAGTTCTATCGGGCCGCTGCATGACAAGGCGATCTTCCATGACGGTCAGATCATTGCGCTGGTGGTCGCCGAGACCTTCGAAGCGGCCGAGGAGGCGGCGCAAAGGATCCGCGCGGACTATGCCGAGGAAAAACCGACCGCCAGTTTCGACATGCCGGGGACAAAGACCATCGACGCCGCCGGCAAAAGCCCGTTATTCAAGGAGGACGTCAAGGCCGGCGATTTCGATGCCGCCTATGAATCGGCCCCGATGAAGATCGATGCGCGGTATTCGACGCCGACCCAGCATCACAACCCGATAGAGCTGTTCTCGACCACCGCTGTTTGGCAAGGCGACCAACTCACCGTTTACGAGCCCTCTCAGAACGTGACTGGCTGGAAAGTCGAGTTGGCGCGGCAATTGAGGCTCGACCCAGCGAATGTGCGCATCGTCTGCCCTAACGTAGGCGGCGCATTCGGCTCGAAGGGGCCGATGACGGCGCGAACGGCCATCGTGACTGTGGCCGCCAGGCGGCTTGGCCGGCCGGTGCGCTGTGTGGTCAGCCGCATGCAGGCGTTCGGCACCCAGACCTATCGGGCCGAAACCCGGCACCGCATCCGCATCGGCGCCGGCAAGGACGGCCGCATCACTGCTTTCGGCCATGAAGGCTGGGAGGTGACCTCGAGACCCGATTCCTATGTCGTCGGCGGGACTTCGGCCACCGGTCGCATGTATGCTTATGGCTCGGTGCTGACGCATGTCTCGCTGGTGCAGGCGGATCGCAACACGCCCGGTTATATGCGCTCGCCGCCCGAGACGCCCTACGTCTATGCCCTCGAGAGCGCCATGGACGAAATGGCCGTCGCACTCGGCATGGACCCGATCGAATTTCGCCGGATCAACGAGCCCCAGAAGGAGCCGATCGGCGGCAAGCCGTTCTCCAGCCGGTCGCTGATGAAATGCTACGATCAGGCCGCTGATGCCTTCGGCTGGACGAGACGGGATGCGAAAGTCGGCTCGATGCGCGACGGCGACTGGCTCGTCGGCATGGGCTGTGCGACGGCAGTCTACCCGACCGCTGCCGCGCCATGCGCGGCCCGCGTGCGCCTGACCGCCGAAGGAGACGTGCGCGTGCAGTGCGGCTCGCATGAAATCGGCACAGGTGTGCGAACCGTTGCCGGCCAGATGGCGGCGGAACGTCTCGGTGTCGACATCGGCAAGGTCGCCGTCGAGATGGGCGACAGTGCCTTGCCGCCGGCGCCGGTATCGGGAGGTTCGATTTCCACTGCCAGCGTCTGTTCGGCCGTGCTCAAGGCGTGTGATGCTGTGCGCACGAAATTGTTCGCCGCAGCGGTCGCGGAGGGTGGCCCTCTTGCAGGCTCGCACAATGAGGAACTGGACCTCCACGAGGGACGGATCCTCACCAAGGGCGGGGCGTCGGCAAGCACCGCCGATATATTCAAGGCCATGCAGGTAGGCGCCATCGAGGAATATGCCGAATTCGCGCCGAAGGGCTCGACCCCCGAAGCGCTCAAAAAACTCTATGCCGGCCAGTCGGAATTCCATGGCGGCGAGTCCGACGCGGATTCGGTGAAATATGCGTTCGGGGCCGAATTCGTGGAGGTGCACATCAACAGCTACACGCGCGAAATCCGTGTGCCGCGCATTGTCGGTGCGTTCGCCGCCGGGCGCATCATGAACACGCGCACCGCGCGCAGCCAGCTGATGGGAGGCATGATCTGGGGCATTGGCCAGGCCCTGCATGAGGCGACCGAGATCGATACCCGCTATGCCCGCTATGTGAACCGCGACCTGCAGGATTATCTGGTCCCGGTGAATGCCGATGTCAGGGACCTTGACGTCATACTGGTTCCGGAGATTGACCATGAGGTCAATCCGGCTGGTGTGAAGGGCCTGGGCGAACTCGGCAATGTCGGCACCGCCGCTGCCGTCGCCAGCGCTGTCTACCACGCGACCGGCAAGCGGATCCGCGACTTGCCGATCAGAATTGACGATCTGATCGTTTGAGGACCGAGACAAAGAGGATTGCTCCGCCGCAACAAGCGTGGGTTTGTCCTCGCCCAGTTTCACTGCCTTGCGGATCGGGATGCTGATGCGTCAGGAACCGACTGTTTCATGCCAGGGTGATCCGGAACAGCCGGAACCCTTCCCGCCCCATCGAACGGAACTGACCGTAGGAGCGCTCAGCCTTGGCCGCGCAGGATGCTGACGACGAGCAGCGTCAGCGCCGTATTCCACAGCGCCTGCTCGGCCCGGTATTTGCACCGGCAGCCACCACGCCCTGCGCCTGGTCGATGGCGTGTCCCAGCAGGCGCGGAATGAAAAGCTGCAGCGTCGCGGCGATGAAGGTCGAGAGGATGGTGATGGCGACCTGCCAAGGGTGGCGCAGCGTCATGCGCATGATACGCAGCAAGGTGCCAGGGCCCTTGCCCCAGGAGGCTTGCGCCACATGGGCAAACGATTTGCCGCGCCCCGCCGCGCTGCCGATTGCTTGCGTGTTCAAGGACCTATCCAAACCGATCCGGACTTTAGCCCGGACGAATGAAACAGACTCAAATTCAAGTGCCACGATGTTACGCGCCTCCCGCGCGGCCGTTCAAGGGCCAATGACAGCTTCGCGCTGTGCCTGAAATGACACGCCGCTGTTTCGCGCAATGATCGCGCTCATCGTCAGGCTGCCCGCCCAAATAGAAAAATTGTTCGTCCCGGCGGCATCGAAAAGCCGATCGTTCCTTTCCCGGCGCACTGAACTCCGTGAGATTTGGGGCATCGATGGCGGCTTCGGCCGCTGGAAAAGGAGCAGCACATCCACGGGCCCGGTTTTCCGGGCGAAGTTTTCAAGCAGCACCCGGAAAGAACCCGGAAAGGAGCTGACATGCCCAGAATAGTGCCGGTGCTCGATCTGAGCCGTCTCGAACAAGGCGCGTCGGAGCGCCGGACGTTTCTGGCGGATCTGCGCTCCGCCTCGCGCGACATCGGTTTTTTCTATTTGGCTGGCCACGGCATCCCATGGGCCGACATCAGCGAGACGCTCGCCGCTTCGCGGGGTTTCTTTGCCTTGCCGGAAGCCGACAAGCTGTCGATAGAGATGATCAATTCCTCGCAGTTCCGCGGTTATACCCGCGCTGGCGGCGAGCTGACCAAGGGCAAGGCCGACTGGCGCGAGCAGCTCGACATCGGCGTCGAGCGCCCGCCCATCGCGCAGGGCCCGGGAATTCCTGCCTGGACGCGGCTGCAGGGGCCGAACCAGTGGCCGTCGGCGTTGCCGGAGCTGAAGCCGGCGCTGCTGGCCTGGCAGGCGAAGGCGACGGCCGTGGCCATTCGTCTGCTCAAGGCCTTCGCGCTGTCGCTCGACCAGGCCGAGGACGCTTTCGATCCGATCTATGGCGGCGAACCCAATCATCGCATGAAGATCGTGCGCTACCCCGGCCGGGAAGCGACCGGCGGCGACCAGGGCGTCGGCGCGCATAAGGATGGCGGCTTCCTGACGCTGCTGCTCCAGGACGACAACAAGGGCCTGCAGGTAGACTATGACGGAAGCTGGGTGGACGTGGATCCGATTCCCGGAACGCTCGTCGTCAACATCGGCGAGCTGCTGGAGCTCGCCTCGAACGGCTATTTGAGAGCCACCGTGCATCGCGTCGTGACGCCGCCCGCCGGCGTCGAACGCATCTCGGTGCCGTTCTTCTTCAGCGCCAAGCTCGATGCCACGATACCGCTGCTCGAGCTTCCCGAGGAACTGGCGGCGCAGGCGCGCGGGCCGGCCAGCGATCCCGACAATCCGCTGTTTCGCGATGTCGGAACCAATGTGCTGAAGAGCAGGCTGCGCTCCCATCCCGACGTTGCGCGGCGTCATTATGCCGATCTGTTTGAGCCCGAGACCCGGGCAGGCTGAGCCATTCGGCAGGTAGAAATTTTTGTAGGGCAGCAAAATTTTAGAATTCTATTCGTCGTCAGCGCGCGAAAATGGGCTCAAGATAAAATTATCGTTCGAGGTTTCCTCCCATTCCTCCGAACGGTGTTCCCCTCTGAAGGTTATGACCTTCTTTCTGGCCGGGCCGTCTTCGCGCTCGGCCATTTTTCTTTGCCGGGAACAGTTTTTGCGGCCTGGGAGCGCGCCACGACGACACGCCATTTTCTTGGAAATGCTTTCTCTTGCGTTCCACTTGGGAAGGCGCAACCCTGTCCAATCCAGTCACCACCGCGAAAGAGAGATGCTCATGACATCCAATGTCGCCGTCATTGCCGGAGCGGGATCCGGATTGAGCGCCTCGCTTGCGCGCCTTCTCGCAAGGGAAGGTTTTCGTGTCGTGCTGGCCGCCCGCAACGTCGAGAAGCTCGACCCGTTGCTGGCGCAGACCGGCGCCCAAGCCGTGGCAACCGATGTCTCCGATGCCGCGTCGGTGCAGCGCCTGTTCGAGGTCGCTGACAAGGCCGGCCCGCTGTCGCTCGTGGTCTTCAATGCCAGCGGACGCGCCCGTGGCCCGATAGCCGAACTCGATCCAGAGGCTGTCAGGCAGGCCTTGCTGGTGGGGGCCTATGGCGGCTTCCTGGTTGGCCAGCAAGCAGCCAACCGGCTGCTTTCGCAAGGCTCGGGCTCGATCTTCTTCACCGGCGCGACGGCAAGCGTCAAGGGATTCGCCGGCTCGGCCGGTTTCGCGATGCCCAAATTCGGCTTGCGTGGACTGGCGCAATCCATGGCTCGCGAACTGGCCCCCAAGAACATCCATGTCGCGCATTTCGTCATCGATGGCGCCATTGCCTCGACCGTGCCGGGAGGGGCTCCCGACCCGCAGGATCGACGGTTATCGCCGGACGCGATCGCCGAGGCCTATCTCGGCATCCATCGCCAGAACCGCAGCGCCTGGACCTGGGAACTCGAGCTCAGGCCCTGGGTCGAGACCTTCTGATCGGCACGGTGACCTATGCAGCTTTCGCGGGGCTTCCATGCAAGGCGGCGGAGAGAGTCGACATTGCATGGGGATGTCACTATATAGCGGCGGCTTCGATGGCTTGTGCCTGGAAACGGCAACGTCATCGGGCAGCTGTTGTGACAGCCATTGAGATGCAAACGGACCTGAAAACCGTAAGAAGCAAGTAGAAGCAGCCTCTCGAGGCGGGACAGGATTCCCGCCAAACGATACCCGCCCCCCAGAAACAGAAAATGTTCTTCAATCCTCTATTTCCTTTGGCTCTGTGGACCTTGGACGACATCGGCTTGCCGTCCGGTGGCGACTCGGCTGGAATGGGGACATGCATCCTTCACCGGATGCCGACGTTTATGATTACCAACCGGCTTCGCCGCCAGGGAAAAGCAATATGAGTGAGCACGCCATCGAATTCTTGCAAGGATGGATTGGCGAAAAAGTCCATTGCCAGTCCCACGCCAGGATCGAGAAGCAGGCCGAGACGCTGGCCAGGGAATGCGCTGCCAAGGCGGCCGAGGTCGGCATACCGCTGGAGGATATCCAGGAAGAAGTCGGCGATATCCAGGAACTCATCGCCTCCCGGCTCGAGGAAGCGGCCGAAGCCGACGAGCACCAGCAGGCCGCGAGCAAGGCCGCGGAATAATTCAGGAGCAATCCTGTATGAATACGCGGACCATTCGGTCCGCGTATTTGTCTCAGCCGAATTTCTCCTTCAGCCACGCCTTCGGCAGTGCGGGCACGAAATTGCCGTCGCGGCCGGTCATGTCGTCATTGGCGACCATCGCGTTGAGGACGGCTTCCTCGACGCCCTGGATCACGGCGTCGAAGAACGGATCGATGTCGGTGTCAGGAATGAACTCGGCGCGAGCGATCCGGCCCGGCGGCGCCAGCGCCGCGTCGGGATTGGCGGTAGAGAAGGCGAGGAAGATGTCGCCGGAACTGTGATAGCCGAAGCCGCCGGTCATGGCGACGCCGAGCGGCACGCGGCGGGCCAGCCGCTTCATCTGATGCGGCAGGAACGGTGCGTCGGTGGCAATAACGGCGATGATCGAGCCTTTTTCGGCACGTGGCGTGCCTTCGCGGATCGCCGGTTCGACGAGGTCCGGCCCGGCGCGCAGGCCTCGAAGCGTGAAATTGCGCCGCTTGCCGAAATTCGCCTGCACGAAGGCGCCGACGGTGTAGGCACGCCCTTGCCATTCGGTGATGCGCGACGCGGTGCCCGAACCGGCCTTGAAGCCGAAGGCGATCATGCCGGTGCCGCCGCCGACGCTGCCTTCCTCGATCGGTCCGCTGGCGGCACAGTCGAGCGCCTCGGCAACATGCCCTGATGTCACATGGTGACCGTTGATGTCGTTGAGGAAGCCGTCATAGGTTTCCGCTGCCACCGGCAGTCCCCAGCCGCTGTCGAGTGCGGCTGGCAGCACCTTGCTCATCCAGCGCAGCGTGCCGTCGCGCGAAACGCCGCAGGAATGCGTGTTGGTGACGGTGATGGCGAAGTTGAAGGCGCCGGTCTCCTCGACGATATGCGAGCCGGTCAGTTCGCCATTGCCGTTCTGGCTGAAGATGCCGGCGAAGACCGGTGTGGCAAGGTCGGCCCGCGGCCTGGGCAGGATCGCGGTCACGCCGGTGCGCACCGGTCCCTGGCCCACGACGAGCGGGCCGTCGCCTGAAATCAGCGTGGAATAGCCGACCGACACTCCAGCCACGTCGGTGATCGCGTTGAACGGGCCGGGCGTGCCGTCGAAGCCGATGCCGAAGCTTCGCGCGCGCGGCTTGCCGGAGGGCGTTTTGTGATGATGCGGATTGTCTGTCATGTCACGGTTCAGAATAGGGAGCCCTGGCTGCCGGGCTCCTTGGCCTTGATCGCGGTTTTGGCGGCCGGTCGTGGCCGCGCCGAGCCGCTGGTTGCGACAGCATCCGCCGTGCCGTCGGCGAACTCCAGGGACAGCGCCATCCCGGCCGACAATTCCGCCGCACGCTTGACGACGGCGCCGTCGGCATCCTTCACCAGGGCGAAGCCGCGTGCCAGCACGGCCTTGTGCGACAGCGTCGCCAGCAAGCGGTCGGCCTGGGCGACGCGACTGCGCAGCCGCTCCAGCCTCAGCGATGCCGCATGCGTGCTGCGCCGCGTCAGCGCGGTCAGGAAATCCCTTTGGGTCCGCTGCCGCCGCGCCGTGGGCTCGATGGTGATGCGGCCCTGCAGCGCCGCCAATTGCTGCCGGTGCCGCTGCAGCGACGCCCGGGCGCATTTCGGCAACTGATCGGCGGCGCGATTGAGCTCCGCGCGCCGGGCCCTCGTCAGCGTGCGCAACGCGCCCTGTGCCCGCAGGAGATTGCGCTCGTTGGTCCGCCGCGCCTCGGCAATTCGCTGCGACAGCATTGCCGGCGTCAGTTTCAGGGCGAGGAAGCGTCCGCGCTTTCGTTCGGTCGAAACCATGAGGCCGCGCCCGAGCCGGCTCGCCGCCTCGTCGAGGCGACGACGTGGCAGCGCCAGCAACTGATCGGGCGAGGGCAGCGCACGCGCCGCCGCGCGCACGGACTGGCGCTTGCGCTCGAAATTGCGCGAAACCGCAGCCTTGAGCCGTGCGCCGAGACTGGCGAGCGTCGCTTCGAGGTCGGCCTTCACCGGGACGGCGATTTCGGCCGCCCCTGTTGGCGTCGGCGCTCTCACATCCGCGACGAGGTCGATCAGCGTCCAGTCGGTTTCGTGGCCGACGGCCGAAATCACCGGAATGGCGGAGGCGGCGACGGCGCGGGCCAGCGCCTCGTCGTTGAAGCCCCACAAGTCCTCGAGGCTGCCGCCGCCGCGCGCCACGATCAGCAGGTCCGGGCGCTCGATGGTGCCATCCCTTGCCAGCGCGTTGAAACCGGCGACGGCGGCGGTCACCTCGGCGCCCGCGGTTTCGCCTTGCACCCGCACCGGCCAGACGAGCACATGCAGCGGAAAACGATCCTTGATCCGGTGGATGATGTCGCGGATGACGGCACCCGTCGGCGAGGTGACGACGCCGATGACGCGCGGCATGAAGGGCAGCAACCGCTTGCGGCCCCCCTCGAACAGTCCTTCGGCCTGCAGCCGGCGCTTGCGCTCCTCCAGCAGCGCCATCAAGGCTCCGGCGCCCGCCGGTTCCAGATTGTCGATGACGATCTGGTAGTTGGATTTGCCGGGATAGGTGGTGAGCCTGCCGGTGGCGATCACCTCCATTCCTTCTTCGGGGCGGAATTTCAGCCGGCCCATCGTGCCCTTCCACACCACGGCGTCGAGCCGCGCGCGGTCGTCCTTCAGCGTGAAATAGGCATGGCCGGAGGAGTGCGGCCCGCGATAACCCGAGATTTCACCGCGCACCCGCACATTGCCGAAGGCATCCTCGACCGTGCGCTTCAGGGCGCCTGATATTTCGCTCACCGTATATTCGGTGGCGTTGCTGCGTGATTCGGATGCTGCTTCGCTCATCGGCCGATTGGGGGGTGGTTGCGCGCCGGCGTCAAGCTGGCTGTTTTCAGGTCGGCGTTCAGGTGCGTCTGATCGCTTACCAGCCCGGCAGGATCTGGTTCGGCTTGGTTCGCCGCATCTTGCTGAAGGCGAGTGCCGCGAAATCGAACGTTCCCGCCTCTTCGCCAAGCGGCACCGAGATGTTGTCCAGGCTTTCGGAAATGTGCCGGGCCAGCGCATCGACGATCTCCGGCCGCGAGGTTTGGCCGCGCATGATGCCGATGCGGCAGTCGGGCAGGGCGCCGAAGCCGTCGGCCTCGCCCAGCACCCGCATGCCGGGCCTGAGCGCGCATTCCGGCAGCACCGAGATCGCCAGGCCCGACAACACCGCGGCGGTGATGACCGTTGCGGAAAAGCTGGTGAACAGGATACGATAGTCGCGGTTCTGCTGGTCAAGCACGTCGACGGCGGCGCGTCGCCAGATACAGTTTGGCCGGCCAAAGGCCATAGGCAGCGTCTCCTGCTCGTGCGTGGCGTGGTTGGCCGAGGTGACCCACAGCAGCGGTTCGCGCCGCACCACCTCGGACTGGCCCCGCACGTCGTTATGCGTCACCAACGCCAGGTCGAGATTGCCGCGCTTGATGTGTTCGACCAGCCCCGGCGTCGGTTCGCAGACGACGGTCAGTTCGACGCGTGGATTGGAACGCGTGAAGCGCGCCATGATCTCGGGCAGGAAACGGTCGGCGTAGTCGTCCGGCGTACCGATCCGGATCGTGCCTTCGAGCCGCCGGTCGTCGAAGGCGGCCAGCGTTTCGCGGTTGAGATAGAGCAGCCGTCTTGCGTAGGAAAGCAGCTTGTCGCCTTCCTCCGTCAGTCTGTTGCTGCGCCCTTCCTTTTCGAACAGCGGCTTGCCGATCCGCTCCTCTAGCCGGCGCATCTGCATCGACACCGCCGACTGGGTGCGGTGCACCTCTTCGGCCGCCCGGGTGAAACTGCCAGTGTCGGCGATCGAGATGAAGGTCTGCAACTGATCTAGATCGAGCGGCGCTTTCATCGGCATGATCCATCACTAGTGTTGATGCTTAAGATTAGAAACATTCGTTGGATTAATCAATCGAGCAATGGCAAATTACTGATGTCCACATGAAGGCATGTGAATCGAAGCCGGAACGGCCGCTGTCGCCAGCGCCGATCGCCTGGTTTTGCCCGTTCGAGTCTGAAGGAGACCGACATGGTTACGTTTGATTTCGCTACCGAGACCTCGCGCATCACCACGCGTCCGGCCGTTGCGACGCGCGTGATTAATGCGGTCTCCAATGTCTACCAGGCCTGGAAAAACCGCCGTGCCTTCTATCGCCTCGGCGAGATGTCGGACGCCGAGCTTGCCGATATCGGCCTGACGCGCGCCGACCTGCACGTCGCCATCGACGTGCCGTTTGGCCGCGATCCGACGGCGATGCTGCGCGAAATCGCCAGCGATCGCGTCGAAACCATCGAGGACATCGCCCGCAGGGTGGCCTGATCGGTTGAATTTCGGTCCCGCTGAACCTTTCATCAGTCAGCGCGACAAAGGTTATGCAGGCTTCCCACTCCCTGCCGGTCCCCCGCCGGCCTGCCTGCACGCTGCCCGGTCCTCCCAAGGACCGGGCTTTCTTTTTGCGTTAGGCAAAAGCCAAAACCTGGGCGACGGCTACCGCCGATCCATGCCGCGCTTGAACTGGTCGAAAATCGACTCCATGCCTTTCTGGTAGTCGTCGCGCTGCTGCGCTCCGGTCTCGAACATCTTGCCAAACAGATCGTCGAACGGGTTCGTCGGCCTGCCGCTCGGATTGGCCTGCGGCTGCGGCGCCTGGGGCTGCCGCCGAGCTTGGGGCTGCGGCGCCGGCTGCTCGCCGCCTGATGCACCGCCACCCTGCCGCAGCATCTCCTCGAAGATCTTGCCTAGCGGACTGTCGCCATAGGGGCTCTGGGTCTGCTGCGGCTGAGGCTGGTCCTGCGGCGGCTGCGCGCCACCGCCGAACATGTCCAGCAGCACCTTGCCGAGCGGATTGTCGCCAAAGGGGTTCTGTGTCTGCTGCGGTTGCGGCTGGGATCGGCTTTGCGGCTGTGGCACGCCGCCGCCGAACATGTCCTGCAGCACCTTGCCAAGCGGGTTGTCCATCGGGTCTTGCGATGGCGGGCTCGGCTGCGGCGCCGGCGCCTGGGCGCCGCCCAGGCCGCCTCCCTGGCGCATCATCTGCTCGATGATCTCGCCCAGCGGATTGCTGCCGGCGGCGCCGAAGCCGCTGGCCGCCTGCATCTGCCCCCCGGCCAACTGATTGGTGGTCTGCTTGAACAGCCCGCCCATCATCATCGAGGCCAGGGCCGGCAACATCTGTTGCAGCACCTGCTGGCTGATACCGGTCGCTTGCGCCGCCTGGCCGGCAACCGCGCGCGACAGATCCTTCGAGCCGAACAGATGCCCCAGAATGCCGTTGCCCTCATTGATGCCTTGCGGCGAGAAGGCCCGGGTCGCGTCCTCGAAATACTTGGCGTGCTGGCCGCTCGCCATCGCCGTCATGAAGGCGCCGAGCCCATAGGGATCGGCGGTGTTGCGCCTCAGTCCTTGCGAAAAGGCAGGCAGCAACGCCTCCACCGCAGATTGCGTCTGCTGCATCGAGAGCCCGTATTGTTGGGCAAGCGCCTGCATGCCGCTGCCGTTCTGGGCTTGTGCCAGCATGTCGAATAAGGAAGGCATTGGTCTCTCCTCCGGAAATCCTCGCCGGAGAAGCCTAATTCGTTTCCACCGCCGATTGAAGCGGCTTTTGCAGGAGCCTGGCCGCCTCGAAGCCGAGGGTTAATAGGCGTATTCCATGAACACCGGCTCGATCGAGCCGCCCCAGCGCGTGTGGTAGGCCGACAGCATCTCCTCGGCGCTGGTGGTGCCGCGCGCCACGACCTCGTCGAGCGTGTTGAGGAACGAGGTCTCGTCATAGCCGTCGCGGTTCTTCTTGCCGCGGTTCTTCAGCCCCATGCGCGAGATGGTGAGCACATCGCGAGCGATATCGCGCAACGTGGCGTTGCGGAACGGCGCCGAAATGCCTTGTTCGGGCACGGCGTTGCGCATCGCCAGCACTTCCCCGTAGGTCCAGCTCGAGGTCAGCGCCTCCGCCGCATCGAGCGCTGCCTCGTCATAAAGCAGCCCGACCCAGAAGGCCGGAAGGGCGCAGATGCGCCGCCACGGCCCGCCATCGGCGCCGCGCATCTCGAGAAAGCGCTTCAGCCGCACGTCGGGGAAGAGCGTCGACAGATGGTTAGCCCAGTCGCCCATCGTCGGCAATCCGTCCGGGATTTCATTGCGGACGGCCCCGGCCATGAACTGACGGAAGGTGACGTGCGTCATGTCGTGGTACTGGCCGTCGCGGATGACGAAATACATCGGCACGTCGAGTGCCCATTCGACATAGTCGGCAAAACCGAAATCGGGCGAGAAGCAGAATTCGAGCAGGCCCGAGCGTTGGTTGTCGGTGTCGCGCCAGATGTCGCCGCGCCAGCTCTGCAAGCCGTTCGGCCGGCTTTCCGTGAAGGGCGAATTGGCGAACAGCGCCGTCGACAGCGGCTGCAGCTTCAGCGACACCTGCATCTTGCGCCGCATGTCCACCTCGCTCTCGAAGTCCAGATTAACCTGGATCGTGCAGGTGCGGTACATCATGTCGAGGCCCTTGGTGCCGACCTTGGGCATGTAGCGCGTCATGATCTCGTAGCGCGACTTCGGCATTTTCGGCGTCTCGGCCAGCGACCATTTCGGGCTGCCGCCAAGGCCAAGGAAGCGGATGCCCATCGGCTCGGCGATCTCGCGCACCTGCGCCAGGTGGGCATTGCCCTCGCGGCAGGTCTGGTGGATCGTCTCCAGCGGCGCGCCGGAGAGTTCGAACTGGCCGCCGGGCTCCAGCGAAATCGCGCCCTGGCCGGTCGGCTCGACCAGGCCGATGATGCGGCCGTCATCGATGATGGGGTCCCAGCCGAGCTTTGACTGCATGCCTTCGAGGATGGCGCGTATGCCGCGCTCGCCGCCATAGGGCACGGGCCCGTTGCCGTCGACGTAGAACGGGAATTTCTCGTGCTCGGTGCCGATGCGCCACTTGTCCCGCGGCTTGTTGCCCTCGGCCAGATGCGCGACGAGTTCGTCCATGCCTTCGATCGGCCGGAAATCGGTTGTGTCGCGCGCCATCATCAAGCCCCTGCGGCGCTATGATCCCGAAATCGACCTCGATTTTCGGGATATGCGCCAAAATCAAAGTACTACAGCGGCCTTTGCGCGTCGACGCGCGGCACTGCAGGGCGGCCGGACGACCGCCGGCGCTAGATGGACGAAATGTCAGTAGCCGATCAAGCGAAAAATCCTGAGCCAGAGGTCAACAGGAATTGAACGATGCGGCTCTTCCCGTCTCCCTTGTGTGAGAAGGAAGAAACCCTCACCAATCGCCGATTGTGGCCTGCATCACCGCCAGTGCGGCCACGGCGGCCGTGTCGGCGCGCAGGATGCGCGGGCCGAGCGGAATGGCGGTAACGAAAGGCAGAGCGCGCAACAGCTTGCGCTCTTCGTCGGAAAATCCGCCTTCCGGCCCGACCAGCAGGCCGAGCTTCCTTTCGCTCAACGCTTGCAGCGTGGGCAGGGGATTGTTGGTCGAAGCGTCCTCGTCGCAGAAGATCAGCCGCCGCTCCTTGTCCCAGCCGGTCAGCAGGCGTTCGAACTTTTCCGCTTCCCGCACCTGCGGCACCGCAAGTATGCCGCACTGCTCGGCCGCCTCGACGACATTGGCGCGCAACCGGTCGATGGAGGGTTTGGCCACTTGCGTGTGCTGGGTGATGACCGGCTGCAGCACGCCGGCACCCATTTCGACCGCCTTTTGCACCAGATAGTCGAGCCGGCCTTGCTTCAGCGGTGCGAAGCAGTAGACGAGATCGGGCAGCGGCGGCTGCGGCCGTTGCCGCGCCAGCACCCTCAGCTTCACCGCCTTCTTGGACCTGGCCGCGATGGCCGCCGACCATTCGCCGTCGCGGCCGTTGAACAACAGGACCTCGGCGCCCTCGCCAAGCCGCAGCACATGCAGAAGATAATGGCTCTGCTGGTGGCCGGCGTCGAACTCGATCTCCGGCCCGAGATCGTCGGGCACGAACAGGCGTTGCATCTTGTAATTGGCGCGCATGGCCGAGGAATGGGCGAGCCGGCGGTTGGCGTCAAGCCTTGGCGGAAGGATGCCAGACGGGTTCGTAGCCTCGCCTCAGCACCCCGATCGTGGTCGGCGGCGTCAGCAGCCGTAGCGGCCGATGAGCGAGGTCGTTGAAATCCTGCGCTCCGCAATATCCTGCGAACGACCAGCGCAGCGCCTTGCCGCGACGCAAGGCGTAGGCATTGCCTCCACCCTCGACCATCGTGCCGTCGGGCAGGCCTGCAAGCTCGTCAGCCGCCACCACCGGCGGCTTGCCGCCCGCGGCCAGCCGCTCCTTGTGCAGCCGCTTGTCGACCTGCGGCGCGCGCGGCTCCGTTATGCCGAAGGCTTCGCCGAAGCGACCCACAAAATCCCTGGCCCGTTCGCGCCGGCAGAAGAAGCAGGGCCGATGGCCCGCCGCCAGCGCCGTCACCTCGTCGAGGAAGAACAGTTCCGTCCAGCCCGCCTTGGGTCCCGATAGATCATCACGTCGCCGGTTGCGGCCCATCGGCTCGCGCCGCACGTCGCCGAAGTCGCAGACGCAGATGATCCAGGCGTGAAGCGCCCAGCGTTTTTTCAACAGCGTCCTGGTCTCGGGATCGTGGATGATGCCGCGATTGCCCATGAACAGGCCGCGCTCGGGCACGGCGTGGATAGCGCCGAACGGATCGACCCGGTTTTGCAGTGGCATAGTTTTCTCCGCGCGCCCGCATCTTGGCTGAAATGCCGGCGCCATGATATCGCTCGTCGCATCGTTTTCACGTCAGCAGGGTTTTGCGATGCGGGTGCTGGTGGTCCAGAACTACGACAACACCGGCCTCGGCCAGGTCGGCGCGGCACTTGCGGAAGCCGGTGCCGATCTCGACATCCGCCTTCCTTACAAGGGCGATCCGCTGCCGGATGATGCGAACGGCCACGACGCCATGGTGGTGCTCGGCGGCGGCCAGAACGCGCTGGCCGACGATGAATATCCCTATTTTCCGGCGCTGCTCGAACTTATCAGCGATTTCGCCGGCCAGGACCGCGCGGTGCTCGGCATCTGCCTCGGCAGCCAGCTGGTTGCCCGCGCCTTCGGCGGCGAGAACCGCATCGGCGGCGCCAACGAATTCGGCTGGCGCGGCGTGTCGCTGACGCCGGACGCCAAGGCCGATCCGGTGCTGGCCGAGCTTCCGGAAAAGTTCCCGATCTTCCAGTGGCACGACGACACCTTCGTGCTGCCTGAAGACGCCGTGCGGCTCGCCGGCAATGATGTCGCCGAGAACCAGGCGTTCCGCGTCGGCCGCGCCGTCTACGGCTTCCAGTTCCATTTCGAGGCCGATCGGCCGCTGGTGAAGGACTGGAGCACCTCTTTCGCGCCGATCATTGCAGCGCGCCACCCCGACTGGGCCGGCAAGCTCGAGGGCGAAATGGCCCGTAACGGACCGGATGCCGATGCTGCCGGCCTTGCCATCGCCCGCGCATGGGTGGCGACGATCTGAGCATCATCTCTGCGGACCAGGGCGTGGCATAATTGGCACGCGGCGGTGAATCCGCCTGGGGAAAACCGGTTTCGTCCTTGGCTTGTGTACGCCCGCCATCCTAGAAGGCGCGCGCTCTGCATCACCGGTGCAACCGCGACGGACCTTTGTGTGGCCCGTGCGACACACCGCCGATACAGAACGTGCCTAGAAGCGCGAAATCGTCGAAACTTTGAGACGTATTTTCGGTTTCAACGCATTGGTAACCGCCTCGTGCACAGATGCAGGAAGCTCAACAAGAGATGACGTCCGTGAAAGCAGCGCTTCTGTCCTTTGCCATGATGTCCGCCATCGTGATTTGCGGTCTCGGCATCTATGCGGCCGATGCCGCCAACAACCACAACGCCGTCGACGGCTACGGCGTCACCGCTTCGCTGCGCTGAATAGCCGGACCGTTCGCGTCGTTTCCGCGGCGCGCGCCACTCAAGCTTCCCTTATTGTCATTGTCAGAATGCGTTTGTCGGCGTCCTCGACAACGAGCGCGCTCAGCATGCCTGATTGCCAGGCGAGCGTATCGACATTGACGCGGTTGGCCATGACTTCCGCCTCGGGAACGGGCGTGTGGCCGTGCACCACGATCTTCGGGAAAAGGCCGGCGTGATCGTGGAAAACGTCGCGGATCCAGATCAGATCCTGCGGATTCTGGTTCTCCAGGGCAACGCCTGGCCTGATGCCGGCATGGCAGAAGAAGAAGTCGCCGAAGCTGATTGAGAAGGGTAGCGAGCGCAGGAAGTCGATATGGTGTTGCGGTACGGCTTCGAGCAGAGCCTGATGCCCCCGTCTCATCGTCTCCATCCTGCCGAACCAGCCGGCGTCGGCCGCGAGGGGCACACCGTAGGATAGCGCCGTCTGGACCCCGCCATAGCGCATGAAAAGCCCGTCCGGGTCAGGGGTATCGAGAAAATCGAGAAAGCCGAGATCGTGATTGCCGGCAAGCATCAGGTTTCGCGGATCGCGTTTGCGCGCCTCGATCAGGAAATCGACGACGTCCTTGGAGTCCGGCCCACGGTCGACATAGTCGCCGAGGTGGATGACGCGCCAGTCGCGAGCCGGCTTCCATTCGAGCTCGCTCTCGATTCGCTGATGCATGGCGGCCAGCAAATCGAGCCGGCCATGGACATCGCCGATTGCGTAGAGCCGCATGCCGTCCGGTCCGCGCGCGTCCAGGAAATGAATGTCGGGTTCTGCCAACGTATCGCTGTCTCCGTGATCAGGCCGTCGCCGACCTGGCTAGCGCCGGATCTGGTCCTTGCCCATGTCGGTCACCAGACGTTTTCCGCACAGCGCCAGTGTGATGTCCATTTCCTTACGTATGATTTCCAGCGCCTTGGTAACGCCTTCCTTGCCGAGCGCGCCCAGGCCGTAGAGGAACGGCCGGCCGATATAGGTGCCCCTGGCGCCGAGGCACAGTGCCTTCAGCACGTCCTGGCCGGAGCGGATGCCGCCATCCATGTGCACCTCGATCCTGTCGCCGACCGCGTCCGCGATTTCCTCCAGCGCCATGATCGACGAGGATGCGCCGTCCAACTGACGCCCGCCATGGTTGGAAACCACGATCGCATCGGCGCCCGTTTCAGCGGCCATCAACGCGTCTTCCTTGTCGAGAATGCCTTTCAGGATCAGCTTGCCGCCCCAGCGTTCCTTGATCCAGGCGACATCCTTCCACGACAGATGCGGGTCGAACTGCTCCGTCGTCCATGACACCAGCGAAGCCACGTCGCCGACGCCCTTGGCGTGGCCGACGATGTTGCGGAACGTGCGGCGCTTCGTGCCGGCCATGCCCATCCACCAGCGCGGACGGACCGCGATGTTGGCGATGTTGGCCAGCGTCATCTTGGGCGGCGCCGAAAGTCCGTTGCGGACATCCTTGTGCCGTTGGCCGAGGATCTGCAGGTCGAGCGTCAGCACCAACGCCGAGCATTTCGCCGCTTTTGCCCGGTCGATCAGGTCGAGCACGAAGTCCTTATCGCGCAGCACGTAAAGCTGGAACCAGAACGGCTTCTTCGTCACCGACGCGACATCCTCGATCGAGCAGATGCTCATCGTCGACAGCGTGAACGGCACGCCGAATTCCTCGGCCGCCTGCGCCGCCAGCATCTCGCCGTCGGCATGCTGCATGCCGGTCAGGCCGGTTGGGGCCAGCGCCACCGGCATGGCCACCTTCTCGCCGATCATGGTCGATTCCAGTGAGCGGTTGCTCATGTCGACCAGCACGCGCTGGCGGAACTTGATCTTCTGGAAGTCCTCCTCGTTGGCCCGGTAGGTGCTCTCGGTCCATGCGCCGGAATCGGCATACTCGAAGAACATCCTGGGCACGCGCCGTCGCGCCAGGTCCTTGAGGTCGGCAATGGTGAGAATGTCGCTCATCGTGTCCCCGCTTGATCGATATCGTTCAGGAGCGTTTGCGCGCCGGTTCGGCATCGCCGGCTTCAGAGCGTTGCCTGAGCCTGAGCCGCGATACGCGCTGCCAGTCGCCGCTGCGCTCGGCTTGCGCCATCGACCGCTCGACATAGATCATGTGGTCCATCGCCGCCTGCCGCGCGCCGGCCGGGTCGCCGGCCTTGACCGCGATGTGGATCGCCCGGTGCTGGGCCAGCAGCGCATCGCGCGCGCCGGGCACCGTGAACACCAGCAACCGGTTCTGGAACACGCCTTCCGACAGCAGCCTGTAGCAGGAGCGCAGCGTATGCAGGAGCAGGATGTTGTGCGCGCATTCGCAGATCGCATGATGGAATTCGACGTCGATCTCGGCTTCGTCGTCGAAATCCCCGGTGCGGTGCGCTTCGTCCATGCGTGCCATGATGCGGTCGAGCAGGGCCAGGTCCTCCGGCGTGGCGCGCCGCGCCGCATATTCGGCGGCGATCCCCTCCACCTCGCGGCGATATTCCAGGTAATCGGCCACCGCCTTGCGATGCGTCGAGATCAGGTCCGCCACCGGCTTGGTGAACAGCTGGCCGATGATGTCGGCTACATATGTGCCGCCGCCCGGCCGCGTCGTCAAAAGGCCGCGTCCCTCGAGCGCCTTCAGCGCGTCGCGCAGGATCGGCCGGGACACATCGAACTGGCGTGCCAGCTCGCGCTCGCCAGGCAGCCGGTCGCCGGTGCGCAGCACGCCTTCGAGGACGAGGCTTTCGATCTGCTGCACCACCTCGTCGGCGGTTCGCGAGTGCTCGATCCTGGAAAAAATGTCGCTCAACGGCATGCCTGGGAGTGTTGAACCGGTGTCGCGCAAGATAAAGCCAGCGTCGCCAACTGGTCAAATTATTTATCCAATTGGTCGAAGCGTGTCGGCTTCCCCGCTCGCGCCCCTATCCTCTTCGGCTAAACTTTGCTGTTTGCGTCAGGAGCCTATTGGCTCTAGAGGACGCAACTGCAAGAGGGTTCAAAGAAACCCGGGGAACAAGCCGTGTCGCACGACCCGTCCAATCTCGAATTTCAGCCGCGCGCCAAGGGCAGCGTGCTCGGATTTCCGGCGCATGAGGGACGGCCCGGCGCGCTGGGCGAAGTCCATGCCCGTCCGCACCCGCTGATCGAGAAGCCGCGTGTGCTGATCCAGCTCGCCTTCATGACCGAGGGTGGCGCCGGCGTCGATCATTCGGTGCTTTCCGAGCTGTCGCGCCGGCTCGGCATAGCCGCGCCCGACCGTCAGGCCCGCCATCACGCCATGAGATGGGGCCAGGGCTCGTTGCGCTGGGAGCGGCATACCGAATTCTCCACCTATCTGTGGGAAGGGCCGCTTGCCGAAGGCGGCAAGGGCCAGGAGGATTCGCCGTTCGGCAACGGATTTTCTCCACCCGGAACCGTTATTTCAGGCATCCGGCTCGAGATCCGCAAATGGACGCAGGCGGGCGAGCGGTCGATCGCCGGCTTCGATCCGACCAGCCTCTGCTATTCGCTGGTCGAACGCGGCAATGCTGCAATCGTCACCGATTTCCGCCAGGATGGCGACGGCTTGACCCGTATGCTGATCCTTGACCGCGCCCTGACGCCGGCCAGCACTGGCGCCTTGTCGCAGCGGCTGATCGACATCGAGACCTATCGCACGCTGGCCATGCTCGGCCTGCCGCTGGCGCTGGCCTTGTCCGGCCGCGCCCGCCGTATCGAGGACAGGCTGGCCCAGATCACGCTGGAGATGAAACTCGCCGAGACCCGCGACAGCCAGAAATTGCTTGCCGACCTGACCGAACTCGCGGCTGAGTTGGAAGCCGACGCGGCGTCGAGCCTCTACCGCTTCGGCGCCAGCCGTGCCTATGACGGTATCGTCGGCGAAAGGCTGGAAGCGCTCGAGGAAGAAGCCGTACAGGGATATGACACCTGGGCGGGGTTCCTGCGGCGGCGCATGGCGCCTGCCATGCGCACCTGCCGTTCGGTCGAGGAGCGTCAGGCCAACCTGTCGCGCAAGCTGACGCGCGCCACCACGCTGCTGCGCACCTGGGTCGATGTCGAGGTCGAGAAGCAGAACCGCGACCTGCTCGCCTCGATGAACAATCGCGCCCGGTTGCAACTGCGCCTGCAGCAGACCGTCGAAGGCCTGTCGGTCGCGGCCGTTTCCTACTATGTCGTCGGCCTCGTCGGCTATGTCGCCAAGGGCGCCTCGATCTTCGGCCATGCCTTCGCGCCCGAAGTGGTCACGGCGGCGTGCGTGCCGCTCGCCATCCTGCTGGTCTGGTGGGGCGTGCGGCGGGTGCGGCGCATGCATTCCGAGCCGACGAAACATCCGGGCGAGTAGGCGCGCCTTTACTTCCCACAGGGTAAAGCGCGCCAGCGGCAGATTGCCGCTACGGAAGGCGTCCGTTGCGTCCGTGTCCGCTCTCGGTCAAAGCGGGGTTTGCAACCGACGCCCTTCACTGGTAAAAGATTTTGACCAGTCACGCGAGATGAGGCTGCCGATGTCCGGCCTTGCCATGCCCAAGCCAGACGACGCCACGATGCGCCGGCGCGGCGAGATCGTCGCCGACATGCGCATTATCGTGCCGGGCGAGGGTGTGGTCGACGCGGCCAACGAAATGCGCGCCTTCGAGAGCGATGGCCTGACCGCCTACCGGCAATTGCCATTGGTCGTGGTGCTTCCCGAAACGGTGGCACAGGTTTCGCGCGTGCTGAAATACTGCAATGACCGCAACATCCGCGTCGTGCCGCGCGGCTCCGGCACCTCGCTGTCGGGCGGCGCGCTGCCGCTGGAGGACGCGGTGCTCCTGGTCATGAGCCGCTTCAACCGCATTATCGAGATCGATTTCCCCAATCGCATCGTCGTCGCCCAGCCGGGCGTCACCAATCTCGGCATCACCACCGCCGTCGAGCAGGAGGGTTTTTACTACGCCCCCGACCCATCTTCCCAGATCGCCTGCTCGATCGGCGGCAATGTCGCCGAAAATTCCGGCGGCGTGCACTGCCTCAAATACGGCCTGACCGCCAACAATGTGCTCGGCATCGAGATGGTGCTGATGAGCGGCGAGGTGGTGCGGCTCGGCGGCAGGCATCTGGACGCGGAAGGCTACGACCTGCTCGGCGTCATGACCGGCTCCGAAGGCCTGCTGGGCGTCGTCACCGAAGTCATCGTGCGCATTTTGAAGAGGCCGGAGACGGCACGTGCGCTGCTGATCGGCTTCCCGACCAGCGAGCAGGGTGGCCAATGCGTCGCCGACATTATCGGCGCCGGCATCATTCCCGGTGGCATGGAGATGATGGACCGTCCGGCGATTCATGCGGCGGAGGATTTCGTCCATGCCGGATATCCCCTGGATGTCGAGGCTCTGCTGATCGTCGAGCTCGATGGGCCCAGCGTCGAGGTCGATCATCTCATCACCGCGGTCGAGGCGATCGCCATCCGCAACGGTTCGACCACCTGCCGCATTTCGCAGTCGGAGCAGGAGCGATTGAGCTTCTGGGCAGGGCGCAAGGCTGCCTTCCCCGCGGTCGGCCGTATCTCGCCCGACTATTATTGCATGGACGGCACCATCCCGCGCAAGGAACTGCCGCGCGTGCTGGCCGGCATGCGCGAGCTCTCCGAAAAATACGGGCTCGGCGTCGCCAATGTCTTCCATGCCGGCGACGGCAATTTGCATCCGCTGATCCTCTATGATGCCAACGTGCCGGGCGAACTCGACAAGGCCGAGAGTTTCGGCGCCGACATATTGCGGCTGTGCGTCAAGGTCGGCGGCGTCTTGACCGGCGAGCATGGGGTGGGCGTCGAGAAACGCGACCTGATGCCGGAAATGTTCAACCAGATCGACCTCGACCAGCAGATGCGGGTCAAATGCGCCTTCGATCCCAATCATCTGCTCAACCCGGGAAAGGTGTTCCCGCAACTGCGCCGCTGCGCGGAGCTGGGGCGCATGCATGTGCATCGCGGAGAGTTAGCGTTTCCGGACATTCCGAGGTTTTGAGTGTTATGTCAGCGCCTGAACGCCCCCCTCTGTCCTGCCGGACATCTCTCCCTCACGGGGGGAGATTGGCAGCTTCGTCGCTTCGCCCTTCCGCCAACGCTGGAGATTGGCGAAACCCGGCGCGGCATCCAATCTCCCCCCTTGAGGGGGAGATGTCCGGCAGGACAGAGGGGGGCGCGAAGGAACGCGGCTTTTCCGCATTTGCATATGGCGCATCGGCGCCATGACCACCTTCACTCCCACCACCCATTCCGAAGTCCTCTCCACCGTCGCCTGGGCGGCGGCGGAAGGCTCGCCACTCGAAATCCTCGGCCATGGCTCCAAGCGCGGCATCGGCCGTCCGCTGCAGACCGAGCACACGCTCGACCTGTCGAGGCTCGCCGGGGTCACGCTCTATGAACCAGCCGAACTGGTGCTGTCGGCAAAGGCCGGCGCGCCGCTGGCCGAAATCGAGACGCTGCTGGCGCAAAACGGCCAGCAACTCGCTTTCGAGCCGATGGATTACGGCCCGCTGCTCGGCGGCGAGCCGGGCAAGGGCACGCTTGGTGGTGCGCTTGCAGCGAACCTCTCCGGCCCGCGCCGGCTGAAGGCGGGGGCGGCGCGCGACCATATCCTGGGCATCAACGTGGTGTCCGGCCGCGGCGAGGCATTCAAATCCGGCGGCCGCGTGGTCAAGAACGTCACCGGGTACGATTTGTCCAAGCTGATGGCCAACAGCTGGGGCACGCTGGCGGTGTTCACCGACGTCACCTTCAAGGTGCTGCCATCGGCCGAGACCGAGGTCACGCTCGCCGTCCGCGGCCTGCTCGACGATGCGGCCGCCGCGGCGATGGCGCTGGCGCTCGGCTCCAGCGCGGAAGTATCGAGCGCCGCGCACCTGCCGGAGCGGATTGCCGCACGGGTTGCCGCAGGCGTGCTCGGCAATGATGCAGCCACGCTGCTGCGGGTGGAAGGTTTTGGCCCCTCCGTCGTCTATCGCATCGCCGCGCTGAAGACGTTGCTCGGAAATGCCGGACCACTCGAAGAGATTTCCAGCGAAGCGTCGGCTGCCCTGTGGCGTGACGTGCGCGATTGCAGGCCTTTCGCGGACAACAGCGACAAACCGGTCTGGCGCGTATCGATGGCGCCTGCCCAGGCGCACCAGATGGTTTTCACGCTGCGCATGCAGGCTGCCGTCAGCGCCTTCTATGATTGGCAGGGCGGACTGGTGTGGCTGCGCATGGAGGAGGGTGACCCGGAAGCGACGCTGCTGCGCGGACTTCTGAGAAAACATGGCGGCGGCCATGCGACATTGGTGCGCGCGGCTCCTTCGCACCGCGCCGCCCTGCCGGTGTTCGAGCCGCAGGCTCCCTCACTGGCAGCGCTCAGCCAGCGGCTGAAGCACGAATTCGACCCCAAGAACATCCTCAATCCCGGCCGCATGGCCTAGGACATCAAGAGATGCAGACCAATTTCTCGCCCGCACAGCTTGCCGACCCGCATGTTGCCGAGTCGGAAAAGATTCTGCGCAAATGCGTGCATTGCGGTTTCTGCACCGCTACCTGCCCGACCTATGTGACGCTGGGCAACGAACTCGATTCACCGCGCGGGCGCATCTACCTGATCAAGGATATGCTGGAAAACGGTCGCCCCGCCGACAAGGAGATCGTCACCCATATCGATCGCTGCCTGTCCTGCCTCGCCTGCATGACCACCTGCCCGTCTGGCGTCAACTACATGCATCTGGTCGACCATGCCCGCGCCCATATCCAGCAGACCTATAGGCGGCCGCTGCTCGATCGCCTGACCCGCGCCATGCTGGCCCTCGTCCTGCCCTATCCCCAGCGTTTTCGCGCCGCGCTCAAATTGGCCAAACTGGGCAAGCCGTTCATTGGCCTGTTCGAAAAAGTCCCGGCGCTGAAGCCAGTCAGTGCCATGCTCAAGCTCGCGCCGGCATCGATCCCGGGAGCATCGCCGATGGCTTCGCCGGGCACCCATACTGGGCAGGGGGCGAAGAGGGGCCGCGTCGCCATCCTCACCGGTTGCGCGCAATCGGTGCTCGATCCCGCCATCAACGACACGACCATTTCACTGCTGACGCGGCTTGGCGTCGAGGTCGTGGTGCCGCCGGGCGAGGGCTGTTGCGGCGCGCTCGTCCATCACATGGGCCGCGAGCAAGCCGCCCTTGCTTCGGCAAGGCAAAATGTCGATGCCTGGACCCACGCCATCGAACAAGGCGGGATCGATGCCATCATCATCACGGCGTCGGGCTGCGGCACCACCATCAAGGATTACGGTTTCATGCTGCGGCTCGATCCGGCCTACGCCGAAAAGGCTGCACGTGTCTCCGCGCTGGCCAAGGACATTACCGAATACCTGACCGCCATCGACCTGCCCGAACCGGTGCGCAAGCCGGGCACGGTCGTCGCCTATCATTCGGCCTGCTCGATGCAGCACGGCCAGAAGATCACCCGCCAGCCTAGGGAATTGCTGGCCAAAGCCGGTTTCATCGTGCGCGAGCCGCGCGAAGGGCATTTGTGCTGCGGTTCGGCCGGCACCTACAACATCTTGCAGCCGGATATTTCGGCCGGGCTGCGCGACCGCAAGGTGAAAAACATCGAGGCTACCGGCGCTTCGGTCGTCGCCACCGGCAATATCGGCTGCATAACGCAGATCGCGTCTGCCGCGAAGCTGCCGGTGGTGCATACGATCAAGCTGCTCGACTGGGCCTATGGCGGGCCGAAGCCGGAAGGTGTCGCGGAACCCGGCCTGATCGCCGCTGAGTAGGGGCCGCCCCGGCGTTATTCGGCCGCCAGCCTGTCGATCGTGCCGTAGGTCGCCTCGTAGAGCGCGCGCTGGCGGCTGAGCGCCACCATCGTGTTGCGCAGCAGGATCGCAACGGTGATCGGACCGACGCCGCCCGGCACCGGAGTGATCCAGGAGGCCACGTCCTTCACGCTGTCGGTGTCGACGTCGCCGACGATACGGGTGGAACCGTCCGGCAGCGTCTCGGAATTGATGCCGATGTCGATGACGGCCGCACCCGGCTTTACCATGTCGGCCTTGATCAGGCGCGGCTTGCCGACGGCGACGAACAGCGCATCGGCGCGGCGCGCGTGCGCGGCGACCGAGCGCGTCATGTGGTGGCAGACCGTGACCGTCGCGCCTTCGCTCATCAAGAGGAAGGCGATCGGCTTGCCGACGATCTCGGAGTGGCCGACGATCACCACTTCCAGGCCCTTGAGGTCGAGGCCGGTTTCCTTGAGCAGCTCGACTGAGGCGGCCGCCGTGCAGGGCGCCAGATCGAGCTGGTTGTAGACGATGTTGCCGATCGAGGCCGGATGCATGCCTTCGACGTCCTTCAGCGGATGCACCGCCGCCTGCAACGTCCTGATCGGGATATGTGCCGGCACCGGCCGCTGGATGATGATGCCGGTAACGCGCGGATCGGCGTTCAGGCCGTGGATCGCCGCTTCCAGTTCGCCCGCGGTAATGGTGGCGGGAAAGCGCCGTTCTTCGAAATCGATGCCCGCCAGTTCCGCCTTGGCGCGCTGGTTGCGTACATAGACATCCACCGCCGCCGTATCGCCGACGGTGATCGACACCAGTTTGGGCGGGAACCCTTCGGCCCTTGCGATCGCCGCATCCTCGCGCACGGCGGCGATGATGCGCCGGGCAACCGGGCCGCCCTTGAGATAGCGGCTGTCGTCGGACAGTGACATGATCGGACTCTTCTGACCTGAGCGTTGCCTTGCCATAGCAAAAGAACAGCGGCAATGGCAGCACGAATGCGAACCGTCATGCCTTTTGCGCGACGTGCGGGCGCGGCAGTGCTTCGTCCGAAACGGAAAGGGCAGCACGTTTCCCGTGCCGCCCTTTCTGACCGGCCGCATCCCCATACGGCCCGTCCCCCGTTATTCCTTCCGATCCCGGGAAGCGCTGCGCTTCCGGATCGGGTGATTCGCAGCAACTATTATATCACCTCGACAGTGGTTCCGACATCGACCCGTTCATAAAGGTCGACGACATCCTCGTTGCGCATGCGGATGCAGCCCGACGACACGGCGCCGCCGATCGTCCAGGGCTGGTTGGTGCCGTGGATGCGATATTCCGTACTACCGAGATAGAGCGCGCGCGCGCCGAGCGGGTTCTCCATGCCCCCGGCCAGGTAGGTTGGCAGGTAACGCCCCTTGGCGGCCTCGCGCTTGATCATCGCGGCCGGCGGGCGCCAGTCCGGCCAGACCCGCTTGTTGGTGATCTTGTGCGTGCCCGACCATTCGAAGCCCGGCTTGCCGGTGCCGACGCCATAGCGCCGCGCCTTGCCGTTCTTTTCGACCAGATAGAGGAAGTTCTGGGTCGTATCGATGACGATGGTGCCCGGCTTCTGGGAGCCGTCATAGGCGACTTCCTGCGGCAGGTAGATCGGATTGATCTGCGGGCGCGCGACCATGCGCTTGGCCGGGGCCTGCACGGCCGCCGTTTGCACGCGGTCGGGCTGCGCATAACGCGGGCGCGGCTGCTGCGCGACCTGCCGGTTCTGCCGCACGATCCCCGGCGCTTGGCCAAGCTGCAGCACCCAGGGGGCGGAAAGGTCGGGGCTCACCATCACCGGCGGTCTGTCGGCATAGCGGTCTCCGGCCGTGGAAGGTGTGACGCCTGCGGCAAACGCAGCCACGGCGCCGAGCACGGAAAACAAAACTCTCTTCATCGGGAAAGCACCTTGATCGTCTGACAAACCGGGTGGAAACGACCTCCCGGTTCAGCGATCATTGGCGCGGGAACAGCAACCGAAACATGAATCGGAATGTGTAAAATGCGGAACTGTCGGTAAACCTTTTGGTGTGGTTACCGCCGCGTTCAGGAATCTGGTAAAGCCAAGGTAAAGCAGCGCAACCAGCGCGTTAACGAATGGAATTCTCGCCATGGACAAGGAACAAACCGGCCTTCTCGCCGGACCCGACGGTGTCGCGCGCTGCTTCTGGCACGGCAATCTGCCCGACTACCTGCATTACCATGACCATGAATGGGGCCGCCCGGTGGCGGACGACCGCCGGCTGTTCGAGAAGATCTGTCTCGAAGGTTTCCAGTCGGGCCTGTCCTGGCTGACCATCCTGCGCAAGCGGGAGAATTTTCGCGCCGCTTTCGCCGGCTTCGATTTCGACAAGGTCGCCGCCTTCACCGACAAGGACGTCGAGCGCCTGCTCGGCGATGCCGGCATCATCCGCCATCGCGGCAAGATCGTCTCAACCATCAACAACGCCAGGCGTGCCCGCGAGATGGCCGATGAATTCGGCTCGCTCGCTGCCTGGTTCTGGAAATTCGAACCCGGCAAGGAGGAACGGCCGCAGGTCGTCGACCTCGGCCATCTGCGCGCCAATCCCACCACGGCGGTCTCGATCCGCATTTCCAAGGACCTGAAGAAGCGCGGCTGGACCTTCGTCGGCCCGACCACGGTCTACGCCTTCATGCAGGCGATGGGCCTGGTCAACGATCATCTCGAGGGGTGTGTGTGCCGCAAAGAGGTCGAGAAAGAACGGAAGGCTTTCAAACGGCCGAAATAGCCTCAGGCGCCGTTTGCACTTCCCAGGAACAGGCCGGCGACGATCGCGACCACGGTGGCGACGGTTGGATAGATCACCAGCAGGCCGGTCACCAATGCGTCGCGCAGGGAAGGTCCGGTATCGGCGTGTACCTCGAACGGTCCGGCCGGCTGGCCGATCATGCTGGGAGCTTGGACATCTGCGGCGCGCAGGCGTGCCGGCATGTCGCCCGCATCCCTGTTGTCGTGAAATTCCACCGCGCTCATCATGTCCCGAACCCCTCCATTGCGGTGCGCTGTATCGGCCTCGATTATGTCGGCACGATGCCGCGCCGATGGCGGGATTGTTTCATTTTCGGCGCGTTTTTGTTTCGGCGAACGCCCGCGTGCCTTCTCGCATGCATGGAGACAGCGCCTGCCGCCGGCCTTGCCCGGTAGGACCTGTTCGGTTAGGACACGCCCGTTGCGAAAATCGCAACGCTGTTGAGTTTTCAGCAACACGAAACACCGGGCGAATCCATGGCCGACAAATCGGAAAAGACGAAAGCGCGGCTGCCGCGCGGTTTTGCCGACCGCAGCGCCGAAGATATCCGCGCCGTCGAGAAGATGATGGCGACCATCCGCTCGGTCTACGAACTCTACGGTTTCGAACCCGCCGACCAGCCGCTGATCGAATACACCGATGCGCTCGGAAAATTCCTGCCCGACCAGGACCGGCCGAACGAAGGCGTGTTCTCCTTCCAGGACGATGACGACCAGTGGCTGTCGCTGCGCTACGACCTGACCGCGCCGACGGCGCGTTTCGTCGCCGAGAATTTCGAGCGCCTGCCAAAACCCTATCGCAGCTACCGTTCCGGCTGGGTGTTCCGCAACGAGAAGCCCGGTCCCGGCCGCTTCCGCCAGTTCATGCAGTTCGACGCCGACACGATCGGCACGCCGGGCGTCGCCGCCGACGCCGAGATGGCGATGATGATGGCCGATGTGATGGAAGCGCTCGGCATCAAGCGCGGCGACTACGTCATCCGCGTCAACAACCGCAAGGTGCTGGACGGCGTGCTCGAGGCGATCGGCCTCGGAGGTGAAGGGAATACGAGTCGTCGGCTGACCGTGCTGCGGGCGATCGACAAGCTGGACAAGCTCGGGCCGGAAGGCGTGCGGCTTCTCTTGGGACCAGGGCGCTGGGACGGCGGCAAGGAAGGCGAGGGCGACTTCGCCAAGGGCGCCGGGCTGGATGATGCGCAAGCCGAGGCGGTTCTTCAGGCGACCGCTCGAAATGCGCAGGCCGGCCAGGATGCCAGCGTCAGTGGGAACGCCATCTACCAGGAGGGCGTTGGCGAGCTCGCGACCATCGAGGCCCTGGTCAGGGCGGCGGGATACGGCGAAGATCGCGTCGCCATGGACCGCTCCGTCGTGCGTGGTCTCGAATATTACACCGGCCCGGTCTTCGAGGCCGAGCTCCTGGCCGAGATTCCCAACGAGGATGGCCAGATCGTGCGCTTCGGTTCGGTCGGCGGCGGCGGCCGCTATGACGGGCTGGTGTCGCGCTTCCGCGGCGAGCCGGTGCCGGCGACGGGCTTCTCCATCGGCGTTTCCAGGCTGATGACGGCGCTGAAGAACCTCGGCAAGCTCGACAGCGCCGACGTGATCGCGCCGGTCGTCGTGCTGGTGATGGACAGGGATACCGAAAGCCTCGGCCGCTACCAGAAGATGGTGGGCGAGCTGCGTGCCGCCGGCATCCGCTCCGAAATGTATCTCGGCGGCGCCGGCATGAAGGCGCAGCTCAAATATGCCGACCGTCGCGGCTGTCCGGTCGCGATCATCCAGGGCGGCGACGAGCGCGCCAAGGGCGAATTGCAGATCAAGGACCTGATCGAAGGCGCGCGCCTGTCGGCCGAGATCACCGATAACGCCGAATGGCGTGCCGCCCGCCCGGCGCAGGTCACGGTGGCGGAAAGCGAGCTGGTGGCAGAGGTGAGGAAGATCCTGGCGGCGCAGGCAGCCGACCGCGCGAAGGGTGGCGCTTGAGCACCCCCCTCTGGCCTGCCGGCCATCTCCCCCGCAAGGGGGGAGATTGGATGTCGCGTATGCTTTCGCCAATCTCCGTCGTGGCAGAAAAGGCGCTGCGCTCGAAGCTGCCGATCTCCCCCCTTGCGGGGGAGATGTCCGGCAGGACAGAGGGGGGTGCCTCGCGCCCATGGGCTCTATGACCTCCCGCTATCCCGCCATCGCGGCCGACATCGCCGGCCTCTTCGCGACCCGCGACACGCATGCGGTGGAGGTCGCCGTGCTCCAGCCGGCCGATCCGTTCCTCGACATGGCGGGCGAGGATTTGCGCCGCCGCATTTTCCTGACCGAGAGCGAGACTGGCCAGACGCTCTGCCTGCGGCCGGAATTCACCATTCCCGTCTGCCTCGACCATATCGCCAGCCAGGCCGGTACGCCGCGTCGCTACTCCTATCTGGGCGAAGTGTTCCGCCAACGCCGCGAAGGCGGCAACGAGTTCTTCCAGGCCGGCATCGAGGATCTCGGCGACCGCGACACGGCCGCTGCCGATGCCCGTTCGGTGGCCGACGCGCATGCACTGCTGTCGCTGGCGCTGCCGGGCCAGCCGCTCTCGATCACGCTCGGCGACCAGGCCATCTTCGAGGCGGTGCTGGCGGCTCTCGGCCTGCCGCGCGGCTGGCGCATGCGGCTCGCCCGCGCCTTCGGCTCGGCGACGATGCTGGAGGCAGCCCTTGCCGATCTCGCCAATCCGCCGCGCAACAGCCAGCTCTCCGGCCCGGTCGCGGCACTTGTGCTCGACGGTGACCTGGACGGTCTCTCCGCGCATATAGCCGGCGGCATGGAACAGGCCGGCCTGTCGGCTTCGGCCGGACGCGCGCCGGCCGATATCGCGCGGCGGCTGATCGAAAAGGCCGAGCTGCGCAGCGTGCGGCTGTCCAACGAAGCCTTCGCGGCGCTGAAGACCTTTCTGGCGATCGACGTGCCGCTCGACGGCGCGGCCCAGGCGCTCGAGAGTTTTGCCGGTGCCGCCGGGCTATCGCTCGGGGCCGCGCTGGAAAAATTCGCGGCGCGCGCCAAGGCCGTCGAGGCGAACGGCCTGCCGGCGCAAAAGATCCGCTATGACGCCGCCTTCGGCCGCCCGCTCGATTATTACACCGGCCTCGTCTTCGAGATCGCGGCGCAAGATGGTGAAAGGCCGCTGGCCGGCGGCGGCCGCTACGACCGGCTGCTGACGCTGCTCGGCGCCAAGACGCCGATCCCCGGCGTCGGCTTCTCGGTCTGGCTCGACCGCATCGAGGCATTGCGGGAGCACGCGCCATGATCACGCTGGCGATCCCGTCCAAGGGCCGGTTGAAGGAGCAGGCGCTGGAGGTGCTGGCGAAAGCCGGCCTCGCCATCAGCCTGCCCGGTGACGAGCGCAAATATCACGCCCGCGTCGAAGGCATGGACAATGTCGAGGTCGTTTTCCTGTCCGCCTCCGAAATATCGGGCGAGATCGGGCAAGGTGCCGTCGATCTCGGCATCACCGGCGAGGACCTCGTGCGCGAGAACCTCGCCGACTGGGAGGCGCGCGCCGAAATCGTCGCCCGTCTCGGCTTCGGCCATGCCGATGTCGTGGTGGCCGTGCCCGACATCTGGCTCGACGTCGAGACCATGGCCGACCTCGATGATGTCGCCGCCGATTTCCGCCAGCGTCACGGAAGGCGGCTCAGGATCGCCACCAAATACTGGCGGCTGACCCAGCAATTCTTCTCGCAGAAGCACGGCATCCAGGTCTATCGCATCGTCGAGAGCCTGGGCGCCACCGAAGGCGCGCCGGCGGCCGGCCTTGCCGATGTCATCGTCGACATCACCACCACCGGCTCGACGCTGCGCGCCAACCATCTCAAGGTGTTGGCCGACGGCGTCGTGCTGCGGTCGCAGGCGTGTCTCGTCGCATCGCGAAAGACGCGTTCCACGGCCGACGAGACGATGCTGCGCGACATAGCGGCCAGCATGGCCTCGGTGAAGGGATAGCTGGCGGCGGACAAATTTTGTTCTTGCTTTGTGCCGGCCACTATGCTACTAATATTGGTACGGTGATGATTTGCGCCCCCGCCCTTCGAGGCGGGTTTTTCGTTCTGCGCCATTCTCACGACCCTGCCATTCTTATGACCGTGGAAGGCGGCGCGGTCCGCCTTCGAAGCTTGGCTCTACCTTCGGCGGGATTTCCACCGTCCCGGCAGGCTGATAGGCTCGGATGTCCTGGGAGGAGAGAGCGATGCCGGTCAATCTCGACGAGCTGAAGAACGCCACCAGTTTGCGCGGACGCGGGGCGCGCGCCGGCAGCGTCTTTGTCGCGCCCGTCGACGGCAAGGCGCACGTCTCGGGCGAGCGCGGCGTGCCGCTGCTCGACAAGACCATCCCCGCGCTGTTCTCCGACACGGCCGGCAAATACGGCACGCTCGATGCCGCCGTCTTCGTCGGCCAGGACAAGCGCTTCACCTGGAGCGAGCTGTCCGACACGGTGGATGCGCTGGCCGCCGGTTTCCTGGCGCTGGGCCTCGAAAAGGGCGATCGCGTCGGCATCTGGTCGCCCAACCGCTGGGAATGGCTGGTGACGCAGTTCGCCACCGCCCGCATCGGCCTGATCCTGGTCAACATCAACCCGGCCTACCGGCTCACCGAGCTGGACTATGCGCTGAACAAGGTCGGCTGCAAGGCTCTGGTCACCGCGGCCAGCTTCAAGACCTCGGATTATATCGGCATGATCGAGACGCTGGCGCCGGAGATCGCGACGGCCACGCCCGGCAAGCTTAGGGCACAGAAACTGCCGGCGCTCCGGATCGTCATCCGCATGGGCGAGGAGAACTCACCCGGCATGTTCAACTTCGCCGATGTGCTGGCCATGGCGGGGCGCGACGAGCATGACAGCCTCGACCGCATCTCCGAGGGGCTGAAGCCGGACGACGCCATCAACATCCAGTTCACGAGCGGAACCACGGGCGCGCCCAAGGGCGCGACGCTGACCCATCTGAACATCGTCAACAACGGCAATTTCGTCACCTCGGCGATCAGGTTGACGGTGGACGACCGGCTCTGCATTCCCGTGCCGCTCTACCATTGCTTTGGCATGTCGATGGGCACGATGGGCTGCGTCACCAAGGGCGCGACCATGGTCTTTCCCGGCGAGGGCTTCGATGCCGGCGCGACACTGAACGCCGTGGCGCAGGAACGCTGCACCGGCCTCTACGGCGTGCCGACCATGTTCGTCGGCCTGCTCGACCATCCCGATTTCGCCGCCTTCGACCTGTCCAGCCTGCGCACCGGCATCATGGCCGGCTCGCCATGCCCGATCGAGGTGATGAAGAAGGTGGTGTCGCTGATGCATATGTCCGAAGTGACCATCGCCTACGGCATGACCGAGACCAGCCCGGTCTCCTTCCAGAGCAGCGTCGACGACCCCTTGGAAAAACGCGTCTCGACTGTCGGGCGCGTTCATCCCCATGTCGAGGTCAAGGCCGTCGATGCCGATGGCGCAACCGTTGCCGTCGGTGCGCCGGGCGAACTCTGCACACGCGGCTATTCCGTGATGAAGGGCTATTGGGACGACGAGGACAAGACCCGCGAGGCGATCGATGCCGACGGCTGGATGCATACGGGCGACCTCGCCACGATCGATGCCGAGGGCTATTGCAACATCGTCGGCCGGGTCAAGGACATGGTCATCCGCGGCGGCGAGAACGTCTATCCGCGCGAGGTCGAGGAGTTCCTCTACCGGCACCCCAAGGTCAGGGAGGTGCAGGTGTTCGGCATTCCCGACGCCAAATACGGCGAGGAGCTCTGCGCCTGGATTGTGCTCAAGCCCGGCCAGATCGCCACCGAGCAGGAGATCAAGGCCTTCTGCGCCGGCCAGATCGCGCATTACAAGGTTCCGCGCCACATCCGCTTCCGCGCCGAATTGCCGATGACGGTGACCGGCAAGCCGCAGAAATTCCTGATGCGCCAGGCGATGGTCGAGGAACTGGGGCTGGTGACGCAGAAGACCGCGTGAGGGGAGCGCGGGGCGGGAAGGTGCGGTTGCCGAGACGAGTGTGAATGTCGCATTTCGGGGCCGAAAGCGGACTGGCAGGTTATAGGCAATGCGCCTGCCAAAGTGGACAATCGCTGGGGTGGTTGAATGGCCGATTGCTGCTGCGCCGCGCCGATTTGATCGACCCATATAGCGTGCGAACGGCCGTCCCTCAGCCGGCTTGCAGTCGCCTAGCCGTCTTCCGCGAAGTGGGTGCGAATTTCCGAGCGCGCGAGCCGCTCTGGAAGTTTGCGATCGGTGGTGGAACCAATTTCTCGGACTTACGTTGCAAATAGCTATTTGCGGCTCTGCCGCGATATCGGGAACTGAGCAGTGGGACTGTCTTGGCAACAAGGTCCTCTCTCGACGGGAGCCATCGGTCGGTTTCTCGTCCCCGAAGCGTTGCCCAAGAGAATGTTATATGTGGAACGGCTGCGCCGGCGCATGCGCGTATTGTTTGGCGGGGTTTGGGTTGCCGAAAGCGACGACGTTCTCCTACTGTTTGAACCCGCCCGCTACCCGGTAGCTTATTTTCCGGAGTCCGACATTTCAGCACATGTGTTGGAGCGGACAGAGCAGATCACCCAACATCCTGATCTTGGGTCTACTTCATGGTACACTGTCCGGGTAGGCGAGCAACACGTGGCGGCCAGAGGAGCGTGGCAACACACGAACCTCCCTGCCCATGCAACAGAACTCCAGGGACGATTGGCGTTCGCATGGCGCGCCATGGATGCCTTCTATGAAGAAGACGAACGAATCCTGGGTCATGCTGCCGACCCATACCATCGCATAGATATTCGACAGAGTTCTCGTCACCTCGTGGTCCGCTACAACGACCGCGTCGTTGCGGATACCAGGCATCCATTGGGCCTGTACGAATCCGGGTTCGCTCCACGCTGGTATGTCCCTCGTGATGACATCCACGAGTCCTCCCTCACAGCGGTAAAGCTTCAGACGTTCTGTCCCTACAAAGGGCTCTGCAGCTATTATTCTATTGGCGACGCTCGTCAGGCGGCATGGTCCTACACCGACGCCTATCCCGAAGTCCGCCGCATTTCCAACCTTGTGTCGTTTGAGCCGGACATAGTTTCGGTCTCCCTCGACGACGTTCAGCTTCATCTCGAGCCTGGCCAGACGGTCGCCCCTCACGGTCCTGATCGAAATCTCGATGTGGCCGAGTTGGAGCGGGCACCTGGTGGAGGCCCCGAAATGATTGCCGGCGGCTAGCTACCGGTCGCGATTAAACGGAGCGGAGCATGGCGCGACTATTGTCCGTGAACGTGGGGCTTCCGCGCAACATCTCTTGGAATGACCGCACAGTATACACCGGCATTTTCAAAAACCCGGTAGCCGGACGTTGTCGCGTTGGCCGATTGAATTTGGACGGCGACGGTCAGGGCGACCTCGCCGGGCACGGGGGCGAGCAGCGGGCCGTCTTCGTCTATCAAATCGCATCATATCGCTACTGGCAGAAGCACCTGAACAGGACCGACTTCGTCTATGGTCAGTTCGGCGAAAACTTCACGGTCGAGGGCTTGCCAGACGATGCAGTTTGCATCGGAGATCGATTTCGTATTGGAGGCGCGCTTTTCGAGGTCACTCAACCTCGCGTCACATGCTACCGGGTTGGCATCCGCATGGACGAGCCCCGAATGCCGGCATTGCTGACTTCCAGCGGCCGGCCAGGATTCTACTTCCGAGTTCTGCAAGAAGGCGAGGTAGGAGCGGGCGACGAAATCCTCAAGGTGGGCGAAGCGAATGAACGGGTAACCGTCGCTGAGCTGAATGCACTGCTTTATTCACCGGAACATCCCCGCGTCGAATTGGAGCGCGCGGCGCGGATCAAAGCGCTTTCGCCAGGATGGCGGGGTTCTTTTGAGGCTTTGCTGCGCAGCCAATCGACCGGCGTAGAGAGCGGCAATGCCGGGCTCGCTCCGCCAGCCGCGTTACACCCTGCTGCTCCCGGATTTCAGCCGCTCGCGGTGGCTGATCTAGAGCAGGAGTCCGTGGACGTCGTCTCTCTGTCGATGCGGCATCCCGATGGAAAGCCGCTCCCGCCCGCTCTACCTGGTCAATATATCGTGCTGCGCCTTCGCCCGACCCGTTCCAGTGCTGCGCTATTTCGCAGCTACTCGCTCTCGGGCCCACTCTCGGAAGAGCGCTACAGAATCAGCGTCAAGATCGAACCGCACGGGACGGCCGGCCTTTTTCTGCGGGATCATGTGCGGATAGGCGATCTTGTCGACGTAAGCTCGCCGCGCGGAAGCTTTACATTGCAGCCTGGGCAGAGCCCCGTGGTACTGCTCAGCGCAGGCATCGGCGCGACACCTCTTCTGGCAATACTGTACGCGCTGGCGGCAGCCCGGGACACGCGGCAGGTCCTCTGGCTATACGCGGCTCGCGACAGACGGCACCATCCTTTTGCAGCCGAAGTCCGCCGTCTGATGGCCAGTCTCCCCCATGGTCGCAGTTATGTCTGCTATAGCAGGCCAGACCCGGTCGACAGACTCGGCGTCGATTTTGATGCAACCGGCCACCTATCATCATTGGTCTTCAATAGTGTCAGTATCCCGCAGGACGCGGACGTCTATCTCTGCGGACCTGTCGACTTCATGGCAGACATGAAAGAGGCGCTAGCCGCATCGGGCGTCGCCCCGGATCGCGTTCGTATCGAGATCTTCAACGGGAGCGAGCCGCTGAACCCCGGTGTTGTTGCCAGCGAGCGGCGCGCGCCACATCTGCCGGAAGGCGACACCGATGCCGGTCCGCTGGTCTCCTTCGCTCGAAGTGGTGTAGCCGCCCATTGGAACCCTTCAGTGTACCGGAGCATTCTGGAGCTGGCAGAGGCCTGTGACGTTCCCTCCCGGTGGTCATGCCGAACCGGTGTTTGTCACAACTGCGAAAGTGGGTTGATATCAGGCGCGATCGCCTATGAGCCTGAACCGCTTGAAAGGCCGGCCGACGGCAACCTTCTCATTTGCTGCTCGCAACCGACCCGTGATCTAGTCATCGATTTGTAAGCTAATCGAAGGGGACGGACTATGAAGTCTGGCACAGCCGCGTTCGGAACATTATCGCTTGAGGTTGTCACACTGCCGATAAGCGATATCGATCGTGCGCTCCGGTTTTATGTGGACCGGGTCGGCTTTGCGCTCGATGTCTACTATGCGCCGAACACCACCTTCCGTGTGGTCCAGCTCACGCCGCCTGGCTCCCACTGCTCAATACAATTCGGCAGAGGCGTTACGGACGCGCCCGCAGGGTCGCTTCGCAACATCTATCTTGTCGTTACGGATATTGAGACTGCGCGAAGCCGGTTGCTCGAACGCGGAGTCGAAGTCAGCGAACTCAAGCACAAGGCTCCGATCGACGGCTGGGGTGGGGCGTTCGCCCCAGGTTTCGACCCCAACCACCGCGACTATGCCAGCTTCGCGGGCTTCTCGGATCCAGATGGCAACACTTGGGTGCTGCAGGAACGGGGACACCCTGATGTGTGATGCGCGAGCAGCGCTGTGAAATCGCAAAAACGCTGCGGAGTTAGGCTACTTTTGTCAGTTTCGCCGCGTTTCAGCCATTGGCGGTTCGGGATTCAAATAGCCGAGCAGACAGCAGATGCAGAGACCCAAGCCCACAAGGGGGTACTTCAGCGCAATCATTGCAGCCACGCCGAAGAGGGCCAAGGTCGTAAAGGATCGGACGCGCATGAGCCTGCGTACTTTGGGCGAAATCTTGACGCTGCTTCGCCGATCGAGCAGCTCCCAGATCAGCCCGATGTAGGTTGCATTCACCAGAGAGAAGGCGGCTGCGTAAAAGGCTACGGGCTGCGGCTCCAGTTCGCTCACCGCCATCCAAGCAGTGGATAGCGGGAGCAGTGAGATCGAAAACAAATGCGCGAAATTGAACCACATGAGGTGCGGTGCAGAAGCGGGAAGTCTCCGTCTCTCCCGGACTTACGCCTTGGCGGCGTTCTGTGCAGCCTCGAACACATCTCGTGCGGGCGTCGTACCGGCTACGTGCTCCGTACTCGCGGCGCCGAGGTCCATCCATCCCGCGTTCACGGCCTCGAACATTTCTTCGGCAGGTCCGGAGCGGCCCTTGGGGATGCCGAATTGCTCGAAGGCTTCCGCCCAGCGTGCACGCGGGATTGCAAAGGCTTTCACGTCGCGATTGAGGACTTCACCCAACTGCCCCGCGACGTCATCGGCGGTGACCATCGAACCAACCTCGATGACGCGCTGCCCTGACCACGCCGGCCCGGTCAAAACGGATGCGACCTCCGCGCCGATGTCGTTCGTCGCGACCATGGTCGATTTCCGGTTTGTCGGATTGTAGTAGACCGGTAGCGTTCCGCCCTGCGCGACCTGCAAGCCGTAGAGGAAGTTTTCGAAGAACCCGCCGGCGCGCACAAATGCGATTGGCGATTTCAGGTCGCGAAGACCTTGCTCCAGAAGCGACAGGGCCGTGATCACCCCGTGCCCGCTGGTTCGGTTCGCGCCCATCGACGAAAGCGCAACCACGCGCGGCGGCGCTGCCTTGGTAAGCGCCTCGACATAGTTTGCAATCACGCCCTTTGCTTCCTTGTAATCGGGCGAGGGCGCCCAGACAGGGGGCAACATGACGAACGCGCCTTCGACGCCTCCGAGCGCTTGCTCGATGGCTGCCGGATCATTCCAATCGCCCTCCACCAGCTCCACGCCCTTGTTCGCCCAGTTGGCCGCCTTCTCGCGATTGCGGACGAGCGCGCGTACATCCTTGCGGTGCGCCAACAGATGTTCTGCCGTTGCGCCGCCAACTTTTCCCGTGATTCCCAGTACTAGAAACATGTGTTTTCTCCTGATGTCGAGGGACAGGGCACTGCCCCGGTTGGTTCAATGGATGAGCGGTAGAATGGCCCGGACTCGGGGATCGCGCAGATAGAGGCCGCCCCACGCCAGCGCGCCCAGAAACAGGGAAATGATCTCCGGCGGCGATCCCAACTCACCAATGCGGACGTGGGCGCAGATGGCACCGCCCAGAAAGCCCGTCACCAGGATCGCGCCGAGGACGGCGGTGGCCGGAATGGCGTAAAGAATGGCGCAGGCGAGTATGATCGGCCCCACGACACGGGTCAGGTCCATCGTGAACCCGGTTTCCTGCAACATGCTCGCGATTTGTGCCGGCGCGAGAAGCTGGATGGTGCCGTCTGCCACCAGAGCGATAACGACAAGCGCGCTCATGATCCGGCCGGCCCACAGGGCGCGATGCAAGGTCACGGTTTCTGCTGTCTGGCGCGGGTTCATGGTTTCGGACACTTGTCGTTCTCCGATGGGGAGATCCCATATCCGAAACTTACTGTGCCTCCTGAGTGTGATAAACACTGAGAAAATGAACCAACTGTTCTCTTTATAAAAAACAATAGAGGTACGAAAATGCAGAATCTCGAGCACGTCCTCATTTTCATAACGGTAGCGGAAATGGGCAGCTTCACCCGCGCGGCCGATAGCCTGGGCATCCAGAAGGGGAGGGCCTCGACGGCGGTCCGGAAGCTGGAAGAAGACGTCGGTGCCAGGCTCCTGCACCGCACGACGCGCAGCGTGCGCCTGACGGAGGACGGGCGCGCGTTTCATGCCCGTGCCCGCGATCTGCTGGCTGAAGTCGATGATCTGCACTCGATGTTCGCCGGCGATCGCGTGGCGCTTCGCGGGCGCTTACGGGTCGATCTTCCGACCGAAGTGGCGCGCACGACGATCGTGCCGGCCTTGCCGGAGTTCATGGCGGCTCACCCCGAGTTGGAGCTGGAGGTGTCGAGTACCGACCGGCAAGTCGATCTGGTTCAAGAGGGGTTTGACTGCGTCTTGCGACTTGGTCCCATCGGAGACGAGACGCTGATTGCCCGCCCGTTGGGCCTGTTGCGCATGGTCAACGCCGCCAGTCCCGCCTATCTGGCGCGCTACGGCGTCCCTCGGTCGCTGGACGACCTCCAGCGCCAGGAACATCGGACAATTCATTTTTCGACGATGCTGGGCGCGAGACCGCATGGATGGGAATATCCGGACGGCGACGGCTACGCGACGCTTCAGTTGCCAGGCGCGCTACACGTCAACAGCGCGCAGACCTACGACGCTGCCGCCGTCGCCGGCCTTGGCCTGATTCAAGCGCCACTCCTGGGGATTGGCCAATACTTGAAGAGTGGAGCGCTGGTGGAGATCATGCCCGATTTGCGTCGCCGGGCGATCCCCGTGTCCTTCGTCGTAGCACATCGCGGCAATCTGTCGCGCCGCGTCCGCGCATTCATGAAATGGATCGAAGATGTACTGGCGCCGTATCTGGAATAACGAGACGAACATCTTAGTCCCGCCTCGAAATCAACATTCTGGGTATGTCTGCCGGTCGGCGGCCCGGCGGGCCAACAGAATGCGACACCGAAACCGGCGGGGCCGACATGAGATATCGCTGCTCGCAACCTATCCGGGGCCGCCCGTCTGGACGAAATCGGGGAGAGAGGAACCGTCCCTCTCTCCCCCAAGACCTCACGGGCGAACGCGGATGACCGTTTTCCCCGCGCGTCGCTCGGTCGAGTTGAAGGCGGCGATCGCCTCGTCGAGAGGAGCGACTTTGCCGATGTTCGTCCGCAGCCGTCCGTTCCGCACCCGCTGGACGATCTCGCTCAGCTGGGCACGATCGGCTTCGACGACGAAGTCGACCGCCAGGCCATCCACGGGCCTCGCCTCGGCCGGGCCGACGACAGTCACCATCGTGCCTCCGGCTCGGATCAGCGCCGCGGACCGCTTCTGGATGTCGCCGCCGATGACATCGAACACCAGATCGACGCCGCGCACGTCTTCGAGGGCGTCGTTCTCGAGGTCGACGAATTCGTTTGCGCCGAAGTCGAGCGCCTTCTGGCGGTCGGCAGAGCGTCCGGTGCCAATGACGTAGGCGCCGGCCTCTCGTGCGAGCTGCGTCACCATCGACCCGACGGCGCCGGCCGCGCCATGCGCAAGGACGCTCTTCCCCGCCTGAAGACGGCCGTGCTGAAACAGTCCCTGCCACGCGGTCAGGCCCGAGATCGGCAGGCTAGCGCCCACCGTGAAGTCGACATCGCCCGGCAATGGCGCGAGGTTGCGGGCCTCGGTGGCGATATACTCCGCCAGGGTGCCGTCGCGATACCAGTCGGCGAGGCCGAACACCCGCTGGCCCACCGACAGTCCCGTCGTACCGTAGCCCAGGGCGGTGACCACCCCGGCCAGCTCGTGCCCGGGGATCGATGGCGTCCGGTCGCCGTCGACGCGATCGGTCCAGGTCGAGGGCCACGTCAGCTCGGTCGGGACGAACCCCGACGCATGGATCTCGACGACGACATCGTTTATCGCCGCCTGCGGCTCGGGCCGCTGCACCAATTTCATCCCGGCCGTTCCTGCAGCTTGGTCCGTCACTACGATCGCTTTCATGGGAATTGTCTCCTCAGACATTTGTTGGTTCGGGGTAATTTACGGGCGTGGAATGTCTTCAATCTCTCACGCAATCAGCCATTGGCGCGGCGCCTTCCACGAGAGCGGCAGTTCTTGCCATCCTTGTCTCCGTAAGATCTGGAGTTGCCGGGGATTATGCAAAGTCCAGGACATCGGCCACCGGCATGCGCGGCTTCTGCGGCCAGTTGCCGGCTCGCTCCGGCCCGACGGTCAGCAGCATGACCGGCACTTCGTCTTCGGCCAGGCCGAACTCGCGGTGCACCGCCTCGGCGTCGAAACCGATCATCGGTGTCGAACCCATGCCCAGCGACCGGGCCGTGTAGATGATCGCCGCGGTGCCAAAGGTCGCGGAGCGTACCGCCTCGTCCCGCTGGCGCTGCGGCTGATCGTCATACAAACCGCGAGCGGGGATCTCCCACTCCGGCACCAGGTGCGCCGGCATGATGCCGGCTTCCACCACGGGCGCCAGGCGGGCTGGGACGGTGCTGGCATCGGCCAGCCTGCCGATGATGATGAAGGTCACGGCCGCATCGGTGATCGCCGGCTGATTCCAGGCGATCGGGCGCAGCCGTGCCTTGGCTTCCGGCGAGCGTACGGCGATGAAGCGCCAGTTCTGCAGGTGGAAGGAGGTTGGCGCGGACGTGCCGATACGCACCAGGTCGCGGATTTGGTCGTCGCTCAGGGTGGCAGCGGGATCGTAGTACTTGGCGGCGCTGCGGCTTAGGATCGTTTCGATGACGGCATTCGTCGCGAAAGCGTTTTCGCTCTTCCCGGTTTGCGCGAAGATCTGGGCGGCTACGCGGGTTGCGGGTCCGGTGGTGGCGAGGCAGTTCATTGGATGGCTCCCTTATCAAGTGATTGCGGAGCCCAATCTACGGGGAAGAGTGATTATTTCGAGGCTGAATTAGCTCAATGTGATGCGCGAAAGGATCAAATTGCGCTTTCTCGATTCCGGACCGCGCGTCTTACTCGCCCTTGTGCGCCAGTCGCCGCCACTCCCCCGGCGTCATCCCCGTCCTTTCGGCGAAAACACGCCGGAACGCCGAAACGGATTGATACCCGACGGTCTCGGCCACGGCCTCGGTGCTGATCGCCGGCTTCTTCAACTCGTTGGCGGCCAGGCTCATGCGGAGATCGGTCAACAAATCGAGCGCGGAGCGACCCAGCTTGTCCTGGAACTGGCGCATGAACGTAGCGCGCGACATCCCGCACAAATCGGCCAGATCGGGTAGTTTCCAAGGCCGTGCCGCATCGGCGAACATCGCGGAAATGGCTGGAGCAAGCCGTGGATTGCCGGCCAGGGCCAACAAGCCTTCGGGGGCTTTCCCGGATTGGCTCGCCGCGCGCAGTACCAGTGTGAACAGGGCCGAAGAAAGCGCGTTGAGAATGGCGCGTCCTCCGGCTCTGTCTCCGGCGGACTCCATTCGCATCAGCGTCACCAGGCCGGCCAGTTGGCTGGAGGCGGAGCCGATGCCGTTTTCTTCATCGCCGTCCTTGGACCGCGCCACCAGATCCGCAGGCAGGTAGTTGCGGACCAGCCGATCATGGGGTGGTGCGATAAAAAATCGCCCACACAGCAGATCCAGTTGCTCGCCCTGGCCATCATTCTCGCTCAGCATCCATCCGGCAGCCCCCCGCCGTTGCTGGGTAGGGATTGGTATTTGCCCGCTGCCGTCGTGCAGCACATGCGCCGCGCCGTGAGGCAGCAGCACAATATCTCCACTCACCAGCTCCCTTGCTGCTCTCGTGTCCGGATCCTCCAAAATGGCCCGGCCCCTGACGATGACATGGTAGGGAATTTCGTTTGCGGCAGCCTTGCTCCAGGCAATGCGCCACGGCGCACCGTAGGCGCAGCGGACCTCGAGCTGGCCGGTAACGGTGATGATTTGCAAGAGATGGCTGAGCCAGTCCACTTCAGACATTGGACCTCGAAAACCGGAAATGGTGAAACATCTTATCGCAATTGTGCACTGGTTCTATCTGTCGCTCACATTTCCAAACCCGGCTACGCTCGCGCCTGGATCGCGAGCGAGCCACCGAGCGCCGCACGATCGGAACAGGGGCCTGTATCAGGCGCCGCGGCCAAGTGCAGTTTCTTTCGCCTTTCAAAACGGATGCACGACCCAACCGCGCAGGCTATATTGTCGCATCGGGCCGACGTCATCGAAGGGGAGGGCATGACATGCAGGCAATGCCGATAGCGCACCACGTCGCGCAACCCAAGGTCGTGCCCTCCGTGACCGGCTATTCGGCCGCCGTCCTGTGCTGGCTGCTTTCGGCTGGCGTCTATATCGCGGCCAAATGGGTGGCGCCTGAAATGCCGCCCTGGGGCCTCTGCTTCTGGCGGCTGACGCTTGCCTGCGCCATCCTGCTGCCGATCGTGCACCGTCATCACGACGCGATGATCGGACTGTTGCGAACGCGCGTCGTGGAGGTCGTCGCGGTGGGGGCGATCGGCCTCACCCTGTGCCAAGGTATGATCTACCATGGCCTCAACGACACCGACGCCACCACGGCCGGCATCATCATGGCGCTGTCGCCTGTCATGACGATGGTGCTCGCCCGTTTCGTGCTTGGCGAGCCGCTCGGGCTGTGGAAGTCGCTAGGCGCGCTGGTTGCGCTCGCCGGGATGATTTTCATCGTTGCCCACGGCAACCTGACGGCGCTGCTGCAACTCAAGTTCAACGCCGGCGAGCTGTGGATCGTCGGCAGCGCGTTCTGCTGGGGCCTGTACACCGTGCTTTTGCGCCGTGCCAAATTCGGCATCGAACTCCTGCCGATGGTCGTGCTGCTGCTCGGCGCCGGTGCGCTGGTCGCCTTGCCGTTCCATGTGTGGGAATTGTTCAACGACGAACGCTCCGCCATGGACGTCCACAGCATTCTCGCGCTCGCCTATCTGGCCGGTCCGGGCGGCGCCTTGATGTACTATCTCTACAATAAAAGCGTGGAAACGCTCGGTGCGAGCCGAGCGAGCATGCTGCTCTACCTGCAGACGGTGTTCGTCGCTGTGTTAGCCTATCTGCTGCTCGGCGAGGGCTTGCACGATTACGATCTGGTCGGCGCGGCCTTCATCGTCACCGGCATCGTACTCGCCACCGTGGTCAAACCCAGGCCAGCTCAACCACGCGTGGCGTAGATAAATTGAAGGTCAGGACGGTTCACTGTCGAAACAGGCGCGCAGCAAATGCAACCCTTCTTCGATGCGGGGCGTCGGAATGGCGCCATACCCCAGCATGATGCCGGCTCGCGGTATGGCGTTCACGGCGAACCGTGACAGGATCTGGACGGCGACGCTGCGATCGGCTGCACGGCGCGCGACCTCGGCGATCTGGTCCGCCGACATTTTCCGGGCAAGAGCGGTGAGATGGAGCCCCGTTGTCGATGGGATGAGTTCGAGATGATCGGCAAAATCATTGGCGATGGCGTTCGCGATGATCTGGTGCCGTTCCCGGTAGATTGCGTTCACCCGACGGATGTGACGCGCAAAGGCGCCCTCATCGATGAAGCGCGCGAGCGCTGCTTGCGCCGGGGTCGATGAATGCCAGTCGCTGACGAATTTCGCTTTGTGCACGGCCGCTCGCAGCGATGGCGGCGTCAATATGAAGCCCAGCCGAAGCGTCGGCAGCATTGTCTTCGAGAAGGAGCCGACGTAGATGACCCGGCCTTTTGCGTCGAGCGTCTGCAACGGCTCGAGGGGACGGCCCCCGAAACGGAACTCGCTGTCGTAGTCGTCTTCGATGATGGCCGCGTTATTTCGCTCGGCCCAGGCCAGCAGCGCCTGCCGGCGCGGCAGCGTCATCGTCACCGAAAGCGGAAATTGATGAGACGGCGTGACATACACGGCTCGGACTCCGCGCGGTAGCGCATCAACGACCAGGCCCTGGCGATCCACCGGTACACCGACCACACGAATACCCAAGGCCTTGAACAAATGCCTCGGAGGACCGTAGCCCGGATCTTCAATGGCAATTGCATCGCCCGGTGCCAGCAGGACGCGGGCCAGGACATCCAGTGCCTGCTGCGTACCGTTTGTGACAATGATGTCGTCCGCAGCCGCCCCGATCCCTCGGGAGATGCCTATGTGCCTGGCGATTGCGACCCTGAGATCGTGATGTCCGGCGGGATGCTCGTAAGTGCCGGCGGTCGCTTCGCCCGAACGCAGCGCCCAAACCACCGACCGCCGCCACGCCCCGTGCGGAAACAGCGAAGCATCGCAAAACCCGGCGTGAAAGTCGAACCGAACCGGCTCGAATGCGGGTGGTGGGGCTATCGCCTCCCAGATCTGGCGTGGCTGGAGCACGCCGGTAGATCGGCGTCCGGTCTTTTCTCGCCCGGCCGGCACGACCAATTCGCTGATGAACGTCCCAGACCCCTGCCGGGATGTCACGAACCCTTCCGCGGCGAGCCGTTCATAAGCCACGGTCACGGTGGCACGCGACACGGCAAGCGTCCGCGCCAGTTCGCGGCCAGGCGGCAGAGGGTCGCCGGGCCGCAGCCGTCGATCCAGAACGGCGCGCCGTATCTGACGATAAATCTCGCCGCTGAGATTCTTGCGCCCGACCAGGCTTATGTGAAAGGCGGTCATTGTTCAGCAACTGGAATTGGCTGACGCAGGCACTGGAATTCAGCCTGCCACCAGTCCTCCTGCGTCCTGCCGGCTTAGCGGCAGCGCCCTGCAAGTGTCGTCATGCCAATTGGAATTGGACTGGCCAAGAATCCATGAATTGGCACTTCTATCGGTCCTCTAGCCTCCTTACCATTGCTTCGGCGGCAAGGGAAGAAGCGGATGGCTGGCTATGGGAGGCTGAAATGCCTCGAGCGGAGACTCGAATCCATCACCCGTCGAGCGTGCGACTACCTTGGTCTGTGCCGAAAACCACAGTCGCGGCCCTCAAGACTTGGCAATTATCCGTCTCAAGAGGTCGGGCAATCGCGGATTTGTCCCCCGAGCTGTTGAGGGACATTCGGGTCCATGCCATCGATCTGCCGGACCACGGGGCCGATCCTACGCCGGTCGCCACGGCTGACCCTATTCGCGCCATCGGCGCGGCCTTGCGAGCACAAGGCCGCCGCCGCATGCTGGTGGACCATTCGATCGGCGGCATTTTCGAAACCCGCGCCGTCGAGACCACCGCGCGGCTCGAAGCTGCGAACCAACCGTCAACATTTTGGGGAGAGTGCCATGCCCAACCATCAGCGCTCTGCTACGCGCACGACAACGCTTGCCCACCAGCCCGGTTCGATCCCGGGCGAGACAGGGCTGCGCGCGGCCGACCGACCAATCGTCACCAAGCAAGAGCTTCCTTCCGCTGTCCCACTGATGGCGCTTTCGACCGGTTTCTGGGCCTTCAAGACTCTGGCCGCCGCGCACGAGTTGGACCTCTTCAGCCGCCTTGCGAGCGGCGCCGCCATCACGGTTGCCGGTTTGGCGGAAGCGCTCGGCCTGCATCAACGACCGGCCGAGATGCTGTTGACCGGCTGCGCTGCACTTGGGCTCCTGGAGAAAACGGACGGCCGCTATCGCAACACGCCCTTAAGCGAAACTTATCTCGTGAAGGGTAAGCCGTATTACTTCGGTGGCTTCGTGCAGATGGCCGACAAGCGACTCTATGCGGGCTGGGGAAGGCTTGCAGAGGCGCTGCGCACGAACCGGCCAACCACATGGGATCCGGCAGTGCAATCCTCGATGTTCGAGGGCGAGGATCCTACGATGCTGGCGCTTTTCTGGGAGGCGATGCATTCGCTTTCCACGATGACCGCGCGCAAGCTCGGCGAAGCCGTGGATCTCAGTCATTTCCGCCGCCTCCTGGACATCGGCGGCGGATCGGGCGCGTACGACATCGAGCTTTGCAAACAATATGGGGCGCTGCGTGCGACCGTGTTCGACTTGCCGCATGTCGCCGCGATCGCCGCGGGAAAGATCGCCGAGGCCGGCTTGACCGACCGCATCGAGACCGCGGACGGCAATTTCTTCGAACAGCTTCCCGGGGATCACGACGTGCATCTCCTGTCGATGATCATGCACGATTGGGACGAGGCGAAGAACCGCGCCCTGCTGCGCCGATCCTTCGAGGCTTTGCCAAGCGGCGGCGCGGTCGTCATCAGCGAGCTTCTCGTCAATGATGAAAAGACCGGCCCGGCGCCGGCCGCGCTGATGAGCCTCAACATGCTGATCGAGACGGAAGGACGAAACTACACCCCGGCCGAGTATTCGGCGTGGCTCGAGGAAGCCGGATTCAGGCACGTCGAGACGGTCTGGTTCGATGCTCCCGCCGCGAACGGCGCCGTGATCGGCCGCAAACCGTAAGGCGCAACGTAGAGCGGATCAGGTGCGCCGCAATCGGCTGGCCGGGCTGCGTAACGGCAGCCCCCGACGGGAGCACGACAAAGGTCATAGGAGAAGCCAAGAACAACCAAGGGAGAAAACCATGTTTCCAGCGTCAGTTCGTCTCGCATTGCTCACGGCCTCGGTCGTCGCCCTTCCATCATACGTCGCCGTGGCCGACGACGCGCAGGTCGCGCGTGGCGAGTACCTGGTCACGATCGCCGGCTGCAACGACTGCCACACGCCCGGCTACTTCTTCGGCAAACCCGATATGTCGCGCTTTCTTGGCGGCTCGGATGTGGGCTTTGAGATACCTGGCGTCGGTGTCTTTCCCGGTCGAAACATCACGCCCGACAGGGAGACCGGCATCGGCAGCTGGACCCCGGAGCAGATCGTCGCTGCGATCCAGACTGGCCAGCGGCCGGACGGCCGCACCCTGGCGCCGATTATGCCCTGGCCTGCTTTTGCGCATCTCACAGCGGACGATGCCATGGCCATCGCGGCGTTCCTGCAAAGCGTGAAGCCGGTAAGCAACAAGGTCCCGGGCCCGTTCAAGCCTGGCGACACGGTGTCGACATCCATGATGCGGATCATCCCGCCGGGCGGAACCGCTGCCGCTGCACCGAAATAGGCCGAAAACCGGCCTTCCACCGGACGTCGTGTTCGACGCCGCCCGGCGTCGTCCCGGAGCATGGCCAAAATGGCATCCGCGCCGGCCTCGCCATTCGCGGCCCATTTGCACACGCGGAACTGACGGCGGCAGATGCCGCATCCGCGCATCAACTGCTTCGTGCAAGCGCGCCGATGCTGTCGAGCAGCGGCTGTTGGTCGCCGACCCAAAACCAGTGGTCGTCACCGGCGATCTCGATGAACCGCGCGCCCGGGATCCCGGCGGCCAGGAGCCGCCCTGCCTCGACGCGCACGGCGCGGTCGCCGGACCGGTGCAGGACCACCGTCGGGGCCGAGACTTTTGCGAGCAGGGAACGGACATCGGTATCACGCAGCGCTTCGAGCAGACCCGCGACCGCGCCGGGGCTGGAGGCTGCCCTGAGCAATCCCGCCCACCAGGTCTCCGCCTGGCGGTCTCCGGAGAGGCTGGGGGCGAAGGTCTCGATTTCCGCCGGGCCGCCCCAGCCGGCGATCAGCCGCTGCTTCCACAGATCGTATTGCGCGGCGGTCAAGGCGAAGGGACAGTCCGACGCGCGGCTACCTTTCGCGAGCGAGCCCCACAGGACAAGGCCGATGAGCCGATCCGGATGATCGATGGCGAAACGGACACAACCCGGCCCGCCTTCCGAGGCGCCGATGAGCAAGGCCCGGCTGCTGCCGGCCGCGTTCATGACTGCCAGAATATCCTGCGCTGTCGTTTCGACTGTGGCACGGACACCGACACGGTCGGAAAGTCCCATGCCGCGCCGGTCGAACAGGATCAGGCGGCCCAAGCGCGAAACCGCTGATATCCAGGCGCGGCAGCGTCTGTCTTCCCAGATACGCTCGACATGCGAAATGAAGCCGGGAACAAGCACGATGTCCGTCAGTCCGCTGCCGACGATCTGATAGGCGAGATGGATGCCGTCCACTTCGACGTAGCGCGTCCTGGGCACGTCCAAAGTGACATCTTGAGTTGGCTCCCGCACCAGGGCAAGCGTGGCCGGGTCCGGCGCTACGCCGAGTTCGTCTCGTAACAGCCGGACACAGCTTTCGGCCTGGCGCTCGGCTGCCGCCCTGTCCCCGGCCGCCAGGTGGGCGCGGATCAGGTGACGGTGCGCACTTTCGCTCAAGGGGTCGAGTACCGCCAGGCGCGTCGCATGCACCACCCCGCTGCGTGGTTCGCCGCCGGCGATCTTCGCTTCGATGGTACGCTCCAGCGTCTGCACCAGTCGGCTACGCAAGGCCTCGCGCCTGAAAAAGACCCATTCGTCGAATTCCGGACAATCCGGGAGTGAGAAGCCGCCGAGATAGTCGCCCTTATAGATGTCGGCCGCCTCGTCGAGCGGGCCGACATTGCAGGCATGCTCGAAAATCTTGGAGTCGAGCTCGACGAAAAGCGCCGGGTGTAGGCTGAGGGATGCCCCCGTGGCGGCGATGACCTCCGTGCCGAACGCGATGCGAATTTTATGCAGTGTGCGCCGAAGGCGTGCTCGTGCGGCTTCTTCGTCGGTTTCGGGCCACAGAAGCGTGGCGGCGACCTCGCGCGCCACGGGCCCGCCGGCCTCGGCGACATAGATGAGGAGCGCGGCCGCCTTGCGCAAGGCGAGCTCCACCGGCTGCCCGTTCAGACGGAACTCCGGAAACCCCAGAAGTCGGAACTCCAATCTTTCCATCGACCCGTACGCGGCCGAGCGGGGACGTTCAGGGGACGCCGGCCTTCTATCCATCCCACGACGTCGGGCCGATCGGGCCCGATCAGGAGACTCCTTGGAGCGAGAAATGTCACCGGTCAATACTCTCAGCCAGCATTGCACGTCCGAGGCCATTGCCGGGGGTGGCGTTCCCATCGGCGTCAAGAACGCAGGGAAAGGAGGCTGAGACATGTGCCAATCCTGTCTCTCCTGGTACGCACGCTGCATTGCTCCCTACCTCGTCCACGCCGGCTGTTCGGCAAACGTGTTCGCGCGCATGCGAAGGCGCCTGATCCCGCGGGCGCAGGGCATTGTCGTCGAAGTCGGCTTCGGGTCCGGCCTGAACCTTCCCTATTACGACGCCGCCAGGGTGGAGCGGCTGGTCGGCATCGATCCCGACGGCACAATGCTTGGCCTGGCCGAACCGAAGATCCGTTCCCTGCCGTTCGACGTCGACTGCATCCGGGCCAGCGGCGAAAGGCTGCCCTTGATCGATGGCCTCGCCGACACGGTCGTCGTCACCTATGCCTTCTGCACCATTCCCGACCCTGACGCGGCGCTGACCGAGATCCGCCGCATATTGAAACCTATGGGCCGGCTGATCTTCATCGAGCACGGCCAGGCCGAGGGGCCGCGCGGCCGCAGATGGCAGGAGCGGCTGAACAAGCCGTGGGGACAGATCGCCGGCGGCTGTCATCTCAACCGCCAACCGCTGCACTTGATCCGAGAGGCGGGCTTCCGCATCGTTGAAGAGGAGCGCGGGCGGTTCCCGCTGCCCTTCTGGCAATTGGGAAGCCACTACGCCGGCGTCGCGGTGCTCCGACAGGGTGACGGGCCATCACCCCAGGCCAGATCGTGCATTACGAGGTCCCACGCACATCCGCTTCCGCGCGGAATTGCCGATGACGGTCGTCGGCATCCCGTTCCTGATGCGCGAGGTCACAGAAGATGGCGTGAGGGACAGCTTCTCGCACCGGAGTTAGCCGACATTCAAACCGCGTGCATCCACGTCTCAGATGGGGCTTTGCAACCCTTCTGTTATCAGCGTTCCGATCATTGAATCATAAACCGCGAGCTGAACGGCAGGCTGGCTGCGCCGACGGCTTTCGGGCTGATGGTCACCCGCGCTGGCAACGCTTGGACAGCGGCAAATTCCCGGCCGATATCGGCGCACAAGGCCTTGGCGATTTTCTGCGGCGCATAGCTGGACAGGAGGACCGTCCTGAACTCGACAAACTGGGTCAGCGCCGAGATCGATGCTTTCAGGCGGTTTGAGCATTCCCCCAGCCATTCGGTGTAGGCCTCTCCAAGATCAGGCCACTCAGGGCTGCTGCTCCAGATGATTTCGGACGAGCGTCCGCGCATGGCCAGTTCGCTTTCCAGGCGCATGAGGCCATGATCGAAGCTGGCACTGGAGTTTCCCTTATAGATCTGGTGGTTGAGGATGAGCCTGCTCTGCAGCCTAGCTCCGAGATAGAAGAACAAATAGTCGTTCAGCGGCTTTGCGACGCCGAACATGCTCTCGCCGCCGGCCGCCGCGGTGATGTCGTTCTGGACGAAGACCGGCAGCTTGATCTGCTCTTCGATCTCGCTTTGCAAAGCCTTCAGGGACGTGCTCGATCCGTTGCCGGTTGCAGCCATGGCGTCGACCTCATCGGGAACGGCCAGCCCGATACCCGCGACCCGGCTGCGCGCCTCGACCGGCAGGCTCGTCATGGCTTGCCTGATCGTCGCAAGCAAATCGTTGTTTTGCGGAAACGGATTGGCTTCATCCGCGGGCAACTGCGTGTGGAAGCGCACGGTGCCGATGAAGTCGATGAGCGCGATGTCGATCCTGCGCCGGCTGAAGCCGACGCCGACCGCGTAGGCACCTTCCGGGTTGAGTGAAAGCGGGATGGTGGGGGGCCCGACACGACCGCGCTGCGCCTCGCCCTGCGAGACCAGCCCTTCCTGTTCGAGGGAGCGGACGATGACCGAGGCCGTCTGCGCCGACAGACCGGTCTTCTCGCCGATTTCCATCCGCGATATGCCCTCGTTCTGAAGCAGCAGCGACAGCACCAGACGCTCGTTGTAGCTGCGCACGCTCAACGCGTTCAGCCCGCTCGCACGATCGGCGATGCGCAAGGGATTGGGTGGTGCAAACCTCATGTCAGGCAAGGGTCGCCCCATCGGTAAGAGCGCATTGCCGGGCGGCGGTATGGTTGCTCATGTCGAGCGGCTCCAGCCGATCGCATCGACCGCGCGGGCGAGTGCGATGCCAAGCAGTCTGTGCGCTTCGGCATCGATGTGAAATCCGTCCGCTTCGCTGCAGGACACCACCGAGCCAGCATCGAAAAAGTGCAGTTCGAGCGAATCCGCCAGCACCTCGAACTCGAGCGCCAGCAGCCGCGATTTCTCCGGTGCGCCGGCGAAGATGGACTTCCACTCCTTGACGTCGTCCTGCATCGGCGGCGGTGCGACGATCATGATTTCGGGTGTGGTGCCGCCCGGACCGGGCGCCAGTTCCTTGATGTCGTAGACAAGGCAGCCGATGCCCATAGCCACTTCCGACGGCGGTTTGTTGAAGCGGATCTTGAGGTCATTGGTGCCGAGCATGATGATGACGAGGTCGAGCGTCGCATGGCTCTGCAGACAGGGGCGGAGATAGGTTCTACCGTTCTTGTGTGCCCCCTCGATCGGATCGTCGTGGACGGTGGTTCGACCGCTCAATCCTTCCTCGATGACATACCAGTCGGGGCCTAGCTGAGCGCGCAGTATCCCCGGCCAGCGCTCAGCCGGGCCATAGCGCTCGAGCGGCCCCTTGCCGGGGATCTGGCCGTGCGTGTTGGAGTCGCCGTAGCACAAGACTGATCGCATGATTTTCCCGCCGGGACTGACCGCGCGCCGGTGCAGGACGAGCGCTCTTCATGATGAATAGCGGAGTGGCGAAAGGCAAGCAACGGAATAGTCATTCAACATGACTAACTATTGACAGGTCAAACCCACTATGCTTCTAAAGTGCCCGGAGGAGTTCTCGACCGTCATCATTGTCCAGCCGAAATTGGGCCTCGACACACATGTGTTCGGGGGCGGGAAAATTGCGTGCATAGGTCGGTTCGCGACGACAGGCATGCATCGGGAGAGCGTCTCGCGGCCCGTGCGCGTCCGTACGGCTGGAGCAACCACAAGGAGGAGTTCAATGTTAGGATTGCTGAAAACCGTCGGGCTGGGGATGCTCGTTGTATCAGCGCTTGCCGTAACGTCCCTGGCGCACGCGGAAGATGTCAAGCTGATGGACGGCGTCGCGCCGCGCCCCGACGACACGCGCATGACCGAGGCCGGCGCATTCAAGAAGGATCCCCCCTGGGTCATCGGAATGAGCGACTTCGGCGTCAACGCCAACACCTGGACCGTGCAGGTCGCGCATGAGGCGGAAAATGCCGCGGCGAAGGACAAGCGCATCTCGAAGTTCATCCTGCTCGATGCCGGCTTCGACCAGAAGAAGCAGGTAGCCGATATCGAGGATCTGATCGCCCAGCATGTCGACGCGATCATCGTTCAGCCGGTGACCAGCACGTCCGCCAACGCCAGCATCGCCAAGGCGGTCGCCGCCGGCATCCCCGTCATCCTTCACACCGGCCGCATCGATTCCGATGCCTACACCACCGAAATCCAAGGTGGAGCCGAGCACTTCGGCAAGGTGATGGGCGACTGGCTGGTGAAAACCGTTGGCGACAACGGCAAGATCTGGGTCCTGCGCGGCCTTGCCGGCCACCCGGAAGACACCAACCGCTACAACGGGCTACTGGAATCGCTCAAGGGCACACATGTGCAGATCATCGCCGAGGAGCATGGCGACTGGCAGTATGACAAGGCCAAGAAGCTGTGCGAGACGCTCTATCTGAACAATCCGCAGGTCGACGGCATCTGGTCGTCCGGCGCCGACATGACGCGCGCCTGCGTCGATGTCTTCAAGCAGTTCGGCACGCCGATCCCGCCGATTTCGGGCGAGGGCAACAATGGCTATTTCGGCCAGTGGATCACGGATGGATTCAAGTCGATCTCTCCGGAATACAGCCCGGCCCAGGGTGCTGCCGGCGTGCGCGCCGCTGTAGCCCTGCTCGAGGGCAAGCAACTCTACAAGCGCTATGTCTACAACCCTGATGGCTGGGACAAGGACAAGGCCGCGAAATACTATCGCGACGACCTGACGGCCAATGTCTGGTGGCCGAGCGAACTCCCCGAAGACAAGCTCAAGGAATATTACGGCAAGAAGTGACACGCCGTGGCCGGCGGGGAGTGGACAAGCGTCCCCGCGGGCCCTTCCAGTGGTGAAGCGAGGGTTTAGTGGCCAATCTTATCGAGATGTCGCACATTTCGAAGGCATTCGGGGGAAGCAAGGCGCTCCACTCCGTTTCCCTCGATCTGAAGGCCGGCAGCGTTCACGCCCTGATGGGCGAGAACGGCGCCGGAAAATCGACCTTGATGAAGATCCTGGCGGGCGTGTATCAGCCCGATTCCGGCGGGATCTTCATGAATGGGGAAAAGCTCGATCTGAAGTCACCGCGCGCCGCGCTCGATGCCGGCATCTCGACCGTTTTCCAGGAACACTCGCTGCTGCCTAATCTGTCGATCGCCGAGAACATGTTTCTCGGCCGGGAGCCGACGAACCGGTTCGGCTCGATCGACTATTCCGCGATGAACAGCCGAACCGCCAAGGCACTCGGCGAACTCGGTCTCACGCTAGACTCCTCGCAACTCGTTGCCAACCTGACCATTGCCGAGCGGCAATTCGTCGAGATCGCGCATTGCATCCAGGCCGACGCCGGCGTGCTTATTCTCGACGAGCCGACAGCGGCGCTCAACGCGGCCGATGTCGATGTGCTCAACCGCAATATCCGCCGCCTGCGCGATAGGGGAAAGGCAATCGTCTACATTTCGCATCGCATGGAGGAAATCTTCGAGCTGTGCGACACTGTGACGGTGCTGAAGGACGGCGCACTGGTCGGCACCAGGACGGTGTCCGAGATCACGACAGACGAACTCATCGCCATGATGGTCGGGCGCGAACTCCAGGACCTGTTCCCAGATCGCACGGGCGACAGGGGCGGCGAAATCCTGCGCGTCGAGAATCTCAGGATCACCGAGACATCGCAGCCTCTGTCGCTGACGTTGCACAAGGGCGAGATCGTCGCCCTCGCCGGGCTTGAGGGACAGGGCCAGCAGCGCTTCTTGCGCTCCCTCATCGGCCGCTACCATCCTTTTGCCGGGACGATTTCCATCAACGGCAAAACGCTCGACATGCCGCTCTCGACATCATCAGGCGTTCGCCATTTGCAGCAGCTGAAGGTCGGTTTCGTCCCCGAGGACCGCAAGGAGGAGGGGCTCTTTCTCGCTTTGCCGATCGCCCACAACATCGCCATCGGATTGCATTCGAGGCGACGCGAACTTGCGCCGGCGCGGCCCTATCGAAGCGTCATCGCCCGCATGATGGATGTCATGAACATAAAGGCGACAGGGCCGTCCGCTCCGGTCGGTTCGCTGTCGGGCGGCAATCAGCAAAAAGTGCTGCTCGGCCGCTACCTCGCCGCGGATCTCGATCTTCTCCTGGTGGAAGAGCCGACCCGTGGCGTCGACATCGGCGCCAAGTCCGAGATCTACCATCTGCTGCGCGACTTCACCCGCAAGGGTGGCGCGGTGCTGGTGCTGTCGCGCGAGACGATCGAGCTGATCGGGCTGTGCGACCGCATCTATGTCGTCCACCACGACACAGTCGTGGCCGAAATGCCGGCAGCACAGGCGACGGAGCACAAGATCCTTGACGCGGCCCTGACGGGCGGCTCGGCGCGCCGGCACTAGGGGCCTTCCATGTATCGTAGCCTGTCCAACATCGTGAGTGGCCGGAACACACGGCAGGGCCAATGGGGTCTGCCATTGTTGGTTGCCTTGCTCATTTCGCTGTGGCTGTCGGTTCAGACGACGCAGTTCGCAACGGCCGAAAACCTTTTCAACCTGGTTGCGCAGGCGATGCCGCTGGTCATCGCGGCGGCCGGACAACTCGTCGTCGTGCTCGTCGGCGGGCTCGATCTGTCGGTCGGCTCGGTCATCAGTTTCACGACGGCGGTGCTGGCGCTCGACCAGCCGGCGATCGTGCTGATCCCGGCGGTCTTCGTGCTGGCCGCATTCATCGGGCTGATCAACGGCCTGGCGATCACCCGTTTCAACGTCCATCCAATCATCGCCACGCTATCGACGCAGTACATTGTCCTTGGCATCACGCGCATCTTGCGTCCCGTCTCCGGCGGCACCGTTCCGGAGATCGTCATTGCTGCCGTCTCAGGCAGTTTCCTCGGTATTCCTTATCCGGTCTTTTGGGGAATCGTCGTGATGCTGTTGGCCTGGAAGCTGCTCTACGGATCGCGATACGGCCTGCATCTGTTTGCGATCGGCGGCGGCATCGCGTCGGGGGCCGAAAGCGCTGCCCGCAATTTCGGCGTCTCCGATCGCCGCAACATCATCCTCGCCTATGTGGTCTGCTCCTGTTTCGCGGCCGTTGCCGGTGTCTTCCTGGCCGGGCGCATCGTGTCGGGTGATCCAAATGTCGGGTTGCTTTTCGAACTCGACACGGTCACCGCCGTGGCACTTGGAGGCACCCAGCTTTCAGGCGGAATCGGCAGCCTGCACGGCACGGTGATCGGCGCGCTTGTGATGGCACTGCTGGCCAATGGCATGAACCTCGCCAACGTCTCGCCCTTTGTCCAGACGGCGATCAAGGGCGGCATCCTCTTGGCCGTGGTCGGGCTGCAATCCCGCAAGAAGATGGGGCTCTGAGCGATGACTGCCGTTCTCGCAAACCCGATCGCCCGGCGTCTGCTTCGCATACCGCCGTCCTACTTTGTCTTCCTCGTGCTTCTGGCCACGCTGTGGGTCGCACGGCCGAACATGCTCAACCTCAACATCATGGGCATCTTCATCAGGCAGATCGTTCCGCTCGGCATTCTCGTGCTGGGGCAGCTCGTCGTCATGCGCGTGAAGTCGATCGACCTCTCCGGCGGCGGCATCATCCTGCTGATCAACTATTTCATCTCGTCGGGCAGTTTCCCGGGCGCGTCGCTGCCCTTCTTCGTCGTACTGGCGCTCGCCACGGGCCTCGTCATTGGCCTGTTCAACGGCTTCATGATCGGCATCCGGCGGGTGTCGGCCGTCATAGTCACGCTGGCCGTCAGCATCATCCTGGTCGGACTGGTGCAGTTCCTGTCGAGCGGCAATCCACCCGGCGATGTGCCGAAACTGTTCAACGACCTCTACAACACGAAGTTCCTGTCGGTTCCGACGCCGGTGCTGTTCTGGATTATGCTGACCGCCGCGGTGTGGCTGCTTCTGTCGCAGACAGTGTTTGGTCGTTACGTGGCCTCTGTCGGCGAGAATGCCGAAGCCGCCCATTTTTCCGGCGTGCCGGTCCAGCGCACGGTCATCCTGGCGCATACGCTCGCCGGCCTGATCGCGGCGATCGCGGCCCTGGTACAGACAGGTTCAATCGCCGTCGGCAGCGTGCGCGTCGGTCTCGACCTGCCGATCCTGGCAGTCGCGGCGACGATCCTTGGCGGCGTCGCCTTCGGTCGCGGCGACGGCGGCGTCTGGGGACCTTTCTTCGGCTCTCTGTGCTTCGCGCTTTTGTTCGTCGTGATGACGGTGCTCGGCATCGACGAACCCGGCAAGCTCATCGCCCAGGGCGTCATCATCCTCGGCGCGGCGATCTTCTATGGAGTGCGCGTGCGAACCCCATAAATCGAAACAGCCAAAGGCATGCCGGCACCGGCGTTCGCCTGGATTGATAAATCTGCACGTTCAGACAACTGCAAACCGATGGAGAAACATGGATGTCACCGCCAAAAAACATCATGTGCTACGGCGACTCGCTGACCTGGGGCTGGGTTCCGGTCAAGGAAGGGTCGCCGACCTACCGCTACCCCTATGACCAGCGCTGGACGGGCGTGATGGCGGCGGCGCTGGGAGCGGGCTACCATATCATCGAAGAAGGGTTGAGCGCGCGCACGACCTGTCTCGACGATCCCAACGATCCGCGCCTCAATGGCGCCAATTATCTGCCCTCGGCCATCGCCAGCCATCTGCCGCTGGATCTGGTCATCGTCATGCTGGGCACCAATGACACGAAGTCCTATTTTCGCCGGACACCCTACGAGATCGCCAACGGAATGGCGAAACTGGTCGGGCAGATCCTGACGAGCGCCGGCGGTATCGGCACGCCTTATCCGGCTCCGAAGGCGCTGGTCATCGCGCCGCCGCCGCTGACCCCGATGCCCGATCCCTGGTTCGAGGGTATGTTCGGCGGCGGCCACGAAAAGTCCAGGGAGCTGGCCAGGCAGTACAAGGCGATGGCGGATTTCATGAAGATCGACTTCCTGAATGCCGGCGATTTCGTCACGACAGACGGTGTCGACGGCATCCATTTCACCGCTGGCAACAACGCCGATCTCGGCCGCGCGGTCGCCGACAAGGTCAAGTCTATTCTTGAGCCAAGCCGCGCCAGCACCGCCGCCTGAAGTCGCAACGCCCGCCGGCTTGCGCAACAGGCCGGTTCGCAGGCGTGTCGCATTCTTCCTGTATGCCATTGTGGACCCAACGATGAGCCTGGTCCGTAATTCTGCCCAACACGTTCCGTGGCACTTGACCCACTTGCTTTTATGAAGACGAGCTATCCACTCAAGCCGTTCAACAAGCGCACATTCGAGGTTTGCCTGGGCCGATAGTAAGCTTGGGCTCCTCGTCCTTCACGCCGCCTGCACCGCCGCTCCCAACCCTCGAATGATCTTCGCCAGCTCCATGCACTCATTGCGCAAGGTGCTGTTGCGCCGCCAGGCGAAGCAGATCGTGCGCTGCGGCATGGGTTCCTGGAACGGCACGATCTTGAGATCGGGGATAGTGCCGGCAGGTCCCGTGGCCATTTCCGGGATCAGCGTCACGCCGAGCCCGTGCGCCACCATCTGCAAGAGCGTGGTCAGGCTGGTGGCGCCGTAGCTTGCCATCGCCACCGGCCGCACATTGCCGCAGACAGCCAGCGCCTGTTCGCGCAGGCAATGACCCTCCTCCATCAGCATCAGCCTTTCCAGCGCCGGGCTTTCGGGCGGCACCGGCGGCGAGGCGAAAGCCGGATCGCCTGACGGCACGGCCAGGAAGAACCGGTCGGGGAACAAAGCCTCCGTCACCAGGCCGGGATGGTCGAGCGGAAGCGCGGCGATGAAAGCATCGAGCTTTTGCGACGCGATGTCCTCGACGAGCGAGGCGGTCACCGCCTCGCGCAGTTCGAGCATCAAGTCCGGGAAATGCATTTTCAGCTCGGGCAGCGCACGCGGCAAAAGATAGGGCGCGACGGTCGGAATGATGCCCAGCCGGAAGCGCCCTCCCATGGCAGGGCGGCCACGCCGGGCGATGGTCTCGACCTCGCGTATGTCGGAAAGGATGCGTTCGATGCGCGGCAAAAGGGCTGCCGCCTCGTCGGTCATGCGCACCGATTTGCCGCCGCGTTCGAACAGCCGGCAGTTCAGCCGCTGCTCCATTTCCGCGATCTGCGAGGACAGCGCCGGCTGGCTCACGCCTGCAAGTTTCGCCGCACGCCCGAAATGCAGCGTCTGCGCAAGTGCGTCGAAATAATGCATCTGGCGGACGGTTAGGCCTATCATAAGAAAATCCTATTGAAAGGAACAGGAAAGGCAATTTGTTTTTATCGGCAGGCTGGCCTAGTCTGGAATCATTCCAGGATGGCGGCGCTGGCTGCCCGGAACCCTCGGCAAAATTGGAGTGCAAGATGGACGCGAAAACCGACGACAACAGCGCGGGCAAATGCCCTGTCGCGCATGGACCCGGTGCCAGGACCAACCGTGACTGGTGGCCCAACCAGCTGGACCTCGGTGTTCTCCACCAGCAGTCGAAGCTCTCCGACCCGATGGGCGAGGACATCGACTATGCCAAGGAGTTCGCGAGCCTCGATCTCGACGCGGTGATCAAGGACCTGCACCATGTCATGACGGATTCGCAGGATTGGTGGCCGGCCGACTTCGGCCATTACGGGCCGCTGTTCATCCGCATGGCCTGGCACAGCGCCGGCACCTACCGCATCGGTGACGGCCGCGGCGGCGCCGGCGCCGGCCAGCAGCGTTTCGCACCGCTCAACAGCTGGCCTGACAACGCCAATCTCGACAAGGCGCGCCGCCTGCTGTGGCCGGTCAAGCAGAAATATGGCCGCAAGATTTCCTGGGCCGACCTGCTGATCCTCACCGGCAATGTCGCCCTGGAATCGATGGGCTTCAAGACCTTCGGCTTCGCCGGCGGCCGCGCCGACGTCTGGGAACCCGAGCAGGACGTCGATTGGGGATCGGAAACCAAATGGCTCGACGACGAGCGCTACTCCGGCGACCGCGAGCTTCGCGGCCATCTCGGGGCCGTGCAGATGGGCCTGATCTACGTCAATCCGGAAGGCCCGAACGGCAAGCCTGATCCGCTTGCCTCGGCACGCGACATCAGGGAAACCTTCGGCCGCATGGCGATGAATGACGAGGAGACGGTGGCGCTGATCGCCGGCGGCCACACCTTCGGCAAAACCCATGGCGCCGGCGATGCCTCGCTGGTTGGCGCCGAGCCGGAAGGCGCCGGCATCGAGGCGCAGGGCCTCGGCTGGTCGAGCAAGCACGCGTCAGGCATTGCCGGCGATGCCATCACTTCGGGGCTCGAGGTCACCTGGACCACGACGCCGACCAAATGGAGCAACAACTTCTTCGACAACCTGTTCAACTACGAATGGGAATTGACGAAAAGCCCGGCCGGCGCCCATCAGTGGACGCCTAAGGGCGGCGCAGGTGCCGGCACGGTGCCGGACGCGCATGATCCCTCGAAGCGCCGCGCGCCGGCCATGCTGACCACCGATCTCGCGCTGCGGGTCGACCCGGCTTACGAGAAGATCTCGCGGCGGTTCCACCAGAATCCGGATCAGTTCGCCGATGCCTTTGCCCGCGCCTGGTTCAAGCTCACCCATCGCGATATGGGCCCGGTCGTTCGCTACCTTGGCCCGCTCGTGCCGAAGGAGGAGCTGATCTGGCAGGATCCGATCCCGGCCGTCGACCATGAACTGGTCAGCGAACAGGATATCGCATCGCTGAAGGCCAAGATCCTGGCCTCGGGCCTGTCAGTTTCCGAACTGGTCTCGACCGCCTGGGCTTCGGCCTCGACGTTCAGGGGTTCCGACAAGCGCGGCGGCGCCAATGGCGCCCGCATCCGGCTGGCGCCGCAGAAGGACTGGGACGTCAACCAGCCTGCTGAATTGGGCAAGGTGCTTGCCACGCTCGAATCCATCCAGAAGGCTTTCAACGCGGCACAGACCGGCGGGAAAAAGATCTCGCTGGCCGATCTGATCGTGCTCGGCGGCGTCGCCGCGGTCGAGAAGGCGGCAAAGGATGGCGGCAACGAGGTGAAGGTGCCGTTCACGCCGGGCCGCATGGATGCCTCGCAGGAACAGACTGATGTCGCCTCCTTTGCCGCACTCGAGCCAAAAGTCGACGGCTTCCGCAACTATGTCCGGGGGCCGCAGCCGATGTCGGTCGAGGCGATGCTGGTCGACCGGGCACAGTTGCTGACGCTGACCGCGCCGGAGATGACGGTGCTGGTCGGCGGCCTGCGGGTGCTCGGCGCCAATACCGGCAAGTCCAGGCACGGCGTGTTCACCGACAGGCCGGGCACGCTGACGAACGACTTCTTCGTCAACCTGCTCAGCATGAACACGGTCTGGGATCCGGCCGCCGGGTTGGATGAGATCTACGAAGCGCGCGACCGCAAGACCAAGGCGGTCAGGTGGACCGGTACCCGCGCCGACCTGATCTTCGGCTCGCATGCGCAACTGCGTGCGCTGTCTGAGGTGTACGGGTCCGCGGATGCCGGGCAGAAATTCGCCAGGGATTTCGTTGCGGCGTGGACCAAGGTGATGAACGCCGACCGGTTCGACATCGCTGCCTGATCCGAGCAAGGACTTCTCGACCCAAGAAAAAGGCGCGGGGCTCGGCCCCGCGCCTTTTTCTTGTCCAGGCTTTCGAAATCAGTCCTTTTCGAAGACGCGCGCCTTGGCGACGACGCCGGCAATGGCGCCGCCGATCAGCGGCGCGACGATGAACAGCCAGAGCTGGCTGATCGCGGCGCCGCCCGAGAACAGCGCCGGGCCAATGGAACGGGCCGGATTGACCGATGTGCCGGTCACCGGGATCATGGCGAAGTGGATACCCGCCAGCGTCAGGCCGATGACCAGTCCGGCGAAGGCCGTCGCATGCCTTTCCGCGGTAACGCCGAGGATCACGGTGACGAAGGTGAAGGTGCCGATCAGCTCCCACAGGAACGCGGAAGAGACGCCCCATTTCGTCTCGTCCCAGCCATTGGCGCCGAAGCCGCCAGTGTGTCCCCCGGCCTGGCCGGAGACGATGATCCACAGCGCCAGCGATGCCAGGATGGCGCCGATGATCTGCGCGATCCAGTAGGGGATGACGTCCTTGGCCGGCAACCGGCCGGCAAGGAACACGCCGAGTGTCACAGCCGGGTTGAGATGCGCGCCCGAAATGGGGCCGATCGCGTAGGCGGCCGCGATAAGGCCGATGCCGAAGGCCAGCCCGATGCCTTCCTGCCCGAGCGGCAGTGCGCCGCCGAAGCCACCCGTCACCACCGACGCGGTACCGATGAACACCAACAGGAATGTGCCTAGAACTTCCGCCAGATAAGTCTTCATTGCCATCTCCTCGTGACGATCCGCCGGTCCACGCTTTCCGCGCCGCGAATCATGGCGTCAAGAGTATTCCCAACCGAAAAACTTGGAAAGCTGAGCTGTCGCATCCCTACCGTGCTTGCAGCCGCCAGTTAAGAACATTAGAGAGCTTGCATCTATTGACGATCTGCTGTTGACCACACCGGAAGATTTACTGCTCGGGCGGTTTTCGCCGATCGCCCGACAGGTTGCCTGTCGTCGCGAGCCGGGGCGGGGTTCAATCTCACCGTGAAAGGCTCTAAGAGCAGGCCGAGATGATGCGCGCGATTTGGTGGACTGAAGAATGCGACTAGGCGGACGGCTGGCTGCGGCCATCGAAGTGCTGGAAGACATTGGCCGGCGTCATCGGCCGGTGGCCGATGCGCTGAAGGACTGGGGCCTGTCGCACCGCTTTGCCGGCGGCGGCGATCGCGCGGCGATCGGCAACATCGTCTACGATGCGCTGCGCCGCAAGCGCTCGGCAGGCTGGCTGCTGGGCGAGGACACGCCGCGCGCCATCGGCTTCGGCGCCCTGCTGCTCGAATGGGGCCAGACCGCGCGCTCGCTTAACGAAGCGCTCGACGGCGACAAGTTCGCGCCGCCGCTGCTGACGCCCGCGGAACTCCAGGCAACCGAAGAGCGGCGGGTTGCCGACGCGCCGCCCGCGGTGCGCGCCGACATACCGGATTGGTGCGAGCCGCTTCTGCAACGCGCCTTTGGCGAGGCCTGGGTCGAGGAGGGCGCGGCGCTCGCCACCCGCCCGCCGCTCGACATCCGCGTCAACACTTTGCAGGCCGATCGGGCCAAAGTGCTGGCGGAACTTACCGAAGCCGGCGCCAAGCCAGCCCCTATCGCCCCGCACGGCATTCGCATTCCGCCGATCGACGGCGACGGCCGGCATCCCAACGTGCAGGCCGAGCCGGCTTTCCAGAAGGGCTGGTTCGAAGTCCAGGACGAGGGATCGCAAATCGCCGCCGCTCTTGCCGGTGCCGAGCCTGGAATGCAGGTGCTCGATTTCTGCGCCGGCGCCGGCGGCAAGACGCTGGCGCTATCGGCGGCGATGGGCAATACGGGTCAGGTCTTCGCCCATGATGCCGAGAAGGCGCGGCTGGCGCCGATCTTCGATCGCATCCGCCGCTCGGAAAACCGCAACGTGCAGATCGTCACCAAGCCGGCGGAATTGTCGCCGCTCACTGGCCATATGGACCTTGTCCTGGTCGACGCGCCTTGCACCGGCAGCGGCACCTGGCGGCGGCGCCCGGACGCCAAATGGCGGCTGACGCAAAGGCAGCTCGACGCCCGCAAGGGCGAGCAGATGGCGATCCTCGATACCGCAAGCAGCTTCGTCAAGCCGGGTGGCCTGCTGGTTTACGTCACCTGTTCGGTGTTCGACGAGGAGAATGGCGACCAGATCGCAGCGTTTTGCCAGCGCAATGGCGGTTTTGCCCCGGTCGACCATCGCCGGCTCTGGGACAGCCGTTTTCCCGGCCATGAAACGGCGATGCGGCTCGGCGCGCTGGGCGGTATCTGCCTGTCGCCGGCGCTGAGCGGCACCGACGGTTTCTACATCTGCGCGCTGCGTAGGGCTTCCTGAATGGAGCGGAAAGCGAAGCCGTCCTGCGCGCCCTCGAGACCAAATTGCTGCAGTGCAGCATTGGATGATTGCTTGCCGCTCACGCCTCTGCAATAAGCTTTTCCGGCAAAGGTGAAAGCAGCGACGGCCATGGCAGCAAAGATCGTACCCGCTCCGGACTATGAGGACCGCGTCAGGGCGTCCTTCGCGCGCCAGCAGGCAATGGCGACCATCGGCGCCGAATTGACGCTGGTGACGCCCGGCATCATCGAAATCGAGATGCCCTATTCGGCCGCACTCACCCAGCAGCACGGTTTCCTGCATGCCGGCGTCATCTCGACCGCGCTGGACTCGGCCTGCGGCTATGCGGCCTTCTCGCTGATGCCGGAGAATTCCGGGGTGCTGACCATCGAATTCAAGGTCAATCTGCTGGCGCCGGGCAGGGGCGAGCGCTTCCTGTTCCGCGGCTCGGTGACCAAGCCCGGCCGCACCATCATCGTCGCCGACGGCCAGGCCTATGCCTTCGCCGCCGACGGCGAGGCCAAGTTGATCGCCACCATGACCGGCACCATGATGACGATGGTGGGCCGCGACGGGATTGCTGGGTGAGTCGCAGGTTCGCCGCAGGCGAATTCATCGTGCCAGTGGCACGATGAAAGGCCACGAACGCCGGGAGCTGCCTCAGGCAGCGGGTCCCGGCGAGCAGGCGGTGAAGACTGCAGGACAGGGAGGAGTAAATCATCATGACCGACAAAGTGTCGCGCCTGTCCGGCAAGAACGTCCTCTTCGTCATGGCGGTGCAGGCCGAATACGGGCCGCATCTACAGCGGCTGTTTACCCCGCTGATGACCGGTGTCGGCCCGATCGAGGCAGCCGTCCGGCTTGGCGCCGAATTGTCCTGGCTGAAGTCGCAAGATGCGCTGCCGGACCTCGTCGTGTCGCTCGGCTCCGCCGGCAGCCGGACTTTGGAGCAGACGGAGATCTATCAGGCGGTCTCGGTCAGCTATCGCGACATCGACGCCTCGCCGCTCGGCTTCGAGAAAGGCGCGACGCCATTTCTCGATTTGCCGGTTACGGTGCCGCTGCCGTTGCGCATCCCGGGCATAAAGGAGGCGACGCTGTCGACGGGCGGCGCAATCATCACCGGCGCGGCCTTTGACGCCATCGCGGCCGACATGGTCGACATGGAGACCTTCGCCTGCCTGCGCGCCTGCCAACTGTTCGGGGTGCCCCTGATTGGGCTGCGCGGCATTTCCGACGGCGCGGCTGATCTCAGGCATGTCGGCGACTGGACCGAATATCTGCACGTCATCGACGAAAAGCTGGCGGATGCCGTCATGCGCCTCGAACAGGCGATCGGCTCGGGCTTGCTTCGGACGGCATCTCCCGGTGACGTGACGGGACCGGTCTGAAAGTCAGGTTCGCAACCCATTGCGTCGACTCGTTTCTTTCTCTAAACGCTCGCCATGAAAACAGCCAATCAACCCGACACCGTCCTGATTGTCGATTTCGGCAGCCAGTTCACCCAGCTCATTGCCCGCCGCATCCGCGAGGCCGGCGTGTTTTCCGAGATCGTGCCGTTCCAGTCGGCCGAGGCGGCATTCAAGCGCATCAATCCAAAAGCCGTGATCCTATCCGGCGGTCCGGCCTCGACCACGGATATCGGCAGTCCGCGGGCGCCGCAGATCGTCTTCGAGGCCGGCGTGCCGGTGCTCGGCATCTGCTATGGCCAGATGGCCATGTGCGTGCAGATGGGCGGCGTTGCCGAAAGCTCCAATCATCGCGAATTCGGCCGCGCCTTCGTCGAGATCGAGAAGGAAAGTCCGCTGTTCGAGGGCCTCTGGGCAATCGGCCAGCGTCACCAGGTGTGGATGAGCCATGGCGACCGCGTCATCTCCTTGCCCAAGGGGTTCGAGGTGTTCGGCAAGTCGGAAGGCTCGCCCTTCGCCATCTTCGGCAATGTCGAGCGCAAGATGTATGGCATCATGTTCCATCCGGAAGTGGTGCATACGCCCGACGGCGCCCGGCTGCTCAGGAATTTCGTCCACAACATCGCCGGCATCGAGGGCGACTGGACGATGCGCGCCTACCGCGAGCACGCGGTCGAGGCGATCCGCAAGCAGGTCGGCAAGGGCAAGGTCATCTGCGCGCTCTCGGGCGGGGTCGACTCCTCGGTCGCCGCGCTGCTCATCCACGAGGCCGTCGGTGACCAACTCACTTGCATCCTCGTCGACCATGGCCTGATGCGTAAAGACGAGGCCGCCGGCGTCGTTTCGATGTTCCGTGAACATTACAATTTGCCGCTCATTCTGGTGAACGCGTCGGATCGCTTCATCGGTGCGCTCGAAGGCGAGGCGGATCCCGAGAAGAAACGCAAGACCATTGGCCGGCTCTTCATCGAGGTGTTCGAGGAAGAGGCCAAGAAACTCGGTGGCGCCGATTTCCTGGCGCAAGGCACGCTCTATCCCGACGTCATCGAAAGCGTCTCCTTCACCGGTGGCCCGTCGGTGACGATCAAGTCGCACCACAATGTCGGCGGCCTGCCCGAGCGCATGAACATGAAGCTGGTCGAGCCGCTGCGCGAACTGTTCAAGGACGAGGTCCGCGCACTTGGCAAGGAACTCGGCCTGCCCGAGAGTTTCATCGGCCGCCACCCGTTCCCGGGCCCGGGTCTCGCCATACGCTGCCCCGGCGGCATCACGCGCGAGAAGCTGGAGATCCTGCGCGAAGCCGACGCCATCTATCTCGACGAGATCCGCAAGGCCGGCCTCTATGACGCCATCTGGCAGGCCTTCGCCGTGCTCTTGCCGGTGCAGACGGTCGGCGTCATGGGCGACGGCCGCACCTACGAATTCGTCTGCGCGCTGCGCGCCGTCACCTCGGTCGACGGCATGACGGCAGATTTCTATCACTACGACATGGCCTTCCTGGGCGCCGCCGCCACCCGCATCATCAACGAGGTCCGCGGCATCAACCGCGTGGTCTATGATGTGACGTCGAAGCCGCCGGGAACAATTGAGTGGGAATAAAGGTCGGTCGTTCGCCAGCATTCGGCGACTATCGAAGAAACTTCATTAAACCTCTGAATCTTATCTTCTTTTCTCTCTAGGTCTATCGCTGACTATCGCCCCTAAGCGGAATCATTTGACGGTATATCTGACGGCATTCCTTTTCGCGTCATCTTCGCTGCAGACTGATGCCGTCAGTGCGCCGGACTCAAGCATGTTGGCATCTTTCGAGGTAAGGCATTGAATCCAATGGGCTCTCGCAGAGCCTTGACGGTAAAACGAATGACGGTAAAATTAGGCGTTTCACAATCCTAGATGCGCCCGTCCGTCTCCTCCTATGCTCACAGATATCGCACTTAAGAAGCTGAAACCAAAAGATAAAATATACAAAGTCACTGATCGTGACGGTATGTACGCGACCGTGGCTCCCACAGGGCAGATATCATTCCGATACGACTACCGAGTAAATGGTCGGCGAGAGACAGTGACGCTTGGCCGCTATGGGGAGGGAGGCATCTCGCTTGCAGAGGCGCGTGACCGCTGTCTTGCCGCACGAAAAATGGTTGCAGCCGGAAAATCGCCAGCCCAGGAAAAGCAGCGTGACAAGCGGCGCCTGTCTGGGACGGCCACGTTCGGCGATGCTGGCAGAAGATGGTTTAAAGAGGCGAAGATGGCGGACAGCACGCGCTCGATGCGCAAAGCCGTCTTTGATCGCGACATCTTGCCGATTTGGGACAAAAGGGTCCTCGCAGAAATAACATCGGACGATTTGCGGGCGCTGTGCGCAAAGGTGAGGGACCGTGGCGCACCGGCAACGGCCATTCATGTCCGGGATATCGTTAAGCAGGTCTATGGTTATGCCATTCTGCACGGCGAGAAGATCGCCAATCCGGCGGACGAGGTAGGGCCAGCTTCCATAGCCACCTTCGAGGCGAAAGACCGGGCGTTGTCACCCGCAGAAATTCGACTCATGCTGAAAGAGTTGGAAAATGTGCCGACGTTGTCGACCATTCGGCTGGGCGTAAAGCTGATCCTGCTCACGATGGTTCGGAAAAGTGAGCTTCTGGACGCGACGTGGGATGAGGTTGACTTCGAGAACGCGCTATGGAGCATTCCCAAAGAGCGAATGAAACGGAAGAAGCCACATAACGTCTACCTGTCCCGCCAATCCCTCGACATCATGATTGCGCTTAAGACTTGCGCCGCGAACTCTCGATACGTGCTTCCATCTCGCTACGACGCCGACGAACCCATGTCGCGCGCGACCTTCAATCGGATTACGATGGCGATTGTGGAACGCGCAAAACAACAAAATCTGCCGCTAGCTCCCTTTACCGTGCACGATCTACGGCGGACCGGGTCCACGCTCCTAAACGAGATCGGATTCAATCGCGATTGGATCGAAAAATGCCTTGCCCACGAAGACAGTCGCTCCTCCCGGGGCGTCTATAACAAGGCTGAATACGAACCGCAGCGGCGCCACATGCTGCAGGAATGGGCCGACATGATTGAAGCGTGGGCGGCTGGCAATAAACACGCACCCACACTGCAGCCGATTTCCGGGGCAGCCGTCATCCTCGATCCGATTTGACGGGCCTTCTCTTCCGTGACCGCACGTCTGGTCCTGGGGCCAGTTCGATTGAACCGGCAGAGGACGCGTTCCGCCGTTCCTGAATCCAGGCTTCGACTTCTCCCAGGTCCCAAACGACGCAGCGGGGGGTCAGATTGAACCGTCGTGGGAACTCGCCTCGTTGTTCCATTTCATAAATGGTCGTGTCCGATAGCGGGACGATTTCTCGCAACTGTGATCGGCGAACAGTTCGCACGACCTGTCGCGCCGCAATGTGAGGTAGAACCGGAAGGGAGCGATCCGCTGGCGCGGCCTCTATGCCTTGGCAGCTTTCGTGTTGAGTTTGCTTCTCCCGTTTGACCATTTGCATACCAAGGGCTCCTTCGGGCCAATGATCGCGCATCTGCTTCAATCTGAGTATAGCTCTCAACTACGATCGCATCGTCTCGTTTGACCAACCGGCGAGCTTTGCGATGGTCGAAAAGCCTAGGTCTTGCTCAGGAGCACACCCACTTCGCGAGCCTCAATGACAGTTTATTACGCGCCGATCCGCAAGAATGAACGGCGGCAATGGGGTACCTCCCTACGGCCTGCTGGTAGTTGTCGTCACCGGGCAGCGTCCCGATCGCACGGAAGGGCGCGGGCAAAGACCAGCACCACGGAGGCAGTATTCCTGATGGGGATACTGCAACACCTTTAGATTCCGGTTACCCGTTTTTACCCAGTTCGCCTGGTGCATTCAGAGCGAGGTATTTGGAAATCGCTTATGGTGGCTTTGGGCGAACTCGGGATGGAGGAGTGGACCCAGAAATTGGCAAAATGCCCCAGGGAGGATTACATGGGTCGCTCATTCGCCGTACTCTTTACAGGTGCCCGTCGCTACGCAAACAGCTTGCTTTTGACTTCAGCGTTTTTTGCCGTCTCGGCATCGCTCTCCAATTCGGCCGCTGCCGAAACCATGAACTGGCGCCAATTCGAAGGGACCAGCATAACTTGGGCCTACGACATCCACCCGTATGCCGATGCTCTGGCCGCGCAACTTCCCGAGTTTGAGAAGCTGACCGGCATCAAGGTCACGCCGGAACTGTACCCGGACGACTCCTACTGGAGCAAGATGACGATCCAACTGACGACGAAGTCGCCAGCATGGGATGTGTTCGGCACTGGCATTCAGCCCGCGTGGGACCTCGCTCCGAGTGGCGCTCTGGAGCCGCTGGACAAATACCTCGGCGATCCGAAGCTTACCGATGCTGGATATGACTTCAACGACTTCTTCCCGAGCCTACGCTCGGCGCTTACCTGGAAGCTGGAAGATGGCCAAGTCGCAACGGGGGATGGTGGCCAAATCTGGGCAATCCCGCACGCATTTGAGAACATCCAGCTGTTCTACCGCAAGGATATCTTGGACAAATACAACATCGCGGTTCCGACGACTCCGCCGGAAATGGCAAACGCGTGCGAAGAACTCAAAGCCGCCGATCCTTCCATCACGCCGTTGGGCGTCCGAGGCGTGCGTTTCTGGAGCAGTATCCACACCGCCGCAGTCTCGATCGCCCGCTCTTACGGTGTCCACGATTTCGTCGTCAAGGACGGCAAGCTCGACACGGGACTGGATTCGCCGGAATCGATCGCGTTCCACAAGGATTACGTGGACATGATCAAAAAGTGCGCGGCTCCTTCCTTCGCCAATGATAACTGGTACCAGGTCGTGGACGGCATCTCGTCTGGCCGCACCGCGATGGCGATCGACTCAAACATGTTCGGCTTCTGGAACGATGTTGCGGGAAAGCCGGCATCCGGCAAGATCGCCTTCGCTCCGCCGCTTCGCGCACCGAACGCCACGAGCTTCGATTCCAACATCTGGATCTGGGCTCTCGCCATGAACGCGGCTTCCGAAAAGAAGGGCGCGGCCTGGCTGTTCATGCAGTGGGCCACCTCCAAGCAGGTGGCCCTCAAGGGTGCCGTTGCCGGCCAGCTCGTCAATCCGCCGCGCACGTCGACCTGGCAGGACGAGACCTGGACTAAGTACGCTTCGCAGCCCGAGTTCAACAATTTCGTTGACAGCTTCAAAAAGACACAGGACCACGCCGCGCTGGCTTTCACACCGCGTGTCGGCTTCGGCGAAGCTATGAACGCATGGGCTGTGGCGATGCAGAAGATGGTAAACGGCGATGACGTCGAGACAACGTTGAGGGCGCTTGCCGAAGAAATCCGCGCTGGTCTCTGATCAAAAGGAACAGGGCAGTATTATTGCACTGCCCTGTTCCCGCCAACGACGGAGACCACGCCGTGTCATCCCAAGCACTTAAACCCATCGTGCCGGTGGCAGCCGAAGGACCTGGCGCGTGCGCTTCGTCCGGTTCGGATTCGCTGGAGGGGCGTTCCATCGACTGGTTCAGCCTTGCAATCATTCTTCCTGCCGTCCTTATCCTGTTCGGCTTCCTTCTTCTGTTCTTCTATGGTGTCTACCAATCTCTGACTGACCTTCGCCTGGGCAGGCCGATCGCTAAGTTCGTCGGCTTCGCCAACTTTATAGCGCTCGGCAGGACGGCTGATTTCTGGAACAGTGTTCGCGTCACCGTAACTTACGCGCTCTCGTCGGTCGTGATGGAGGCTCTGCTGGGCCTAGCAGTCGCGAAACTGTTCGCCTCCGGCGTGTTCATGGCCAGGGCTTTGCGTCCGGTCATCCTACTTCCCCTCGTCCTTCCACCCATGAGTGTCGCGTTGATGTGGACGACGATGATGAACCCGCAGAGCGGCATCATGAACTATCTTTTGTCCCTGATCGGGCTGGCGCCTTTCGCCTGGATTTCGGATACCAGGACCGCACTGCTTTCGGTGATAATGATTGATGTCTGGACCTACACCCCATTCTTCGCGCTCATCATCTTCGCAGGGCTCCAGGGCATCACGGACGATATTCGCGAGGCCGCCCGCATCAACGGCGGGAAGGCATGGGCCACATTTGTCAACATCGAGCTGCCGCTGGTCGCGCCCCACATCCTGATCGCCGCGATCTTTCGGCTTATCGAGTCCCTGAACCAGTTTGACATCATCTTCGGAACCACGCAGGGCGGTCCGGGAAACTCGACCTCGGCGCTTTCCGTGCAAGCCTACATCACGGCTTTTCAGAACCTTACATTCGGCCGCGGCGCGGCCTTGATGGTCGTCAACTGGCTCATCGTGTTGATCGGCGCGTTCTTTACCGTGAAACTCTGGCGGGCGGTTCGCCGCCGCGTGCAATAGGAGCCAGACCCATGGATTTCACGCGCTCCCTCACGACCAGGATCGTGCTCAACGCAATGGTTCTGATCTGCGTCGCCGTGCTCGCATTTCCGCTCGTGTGGATCGTCATGATGGCGTTGAAGCAGCAGAGCGACGTCATGGCCTGGCCTCCGAGCTTCGTCTTCACTCCCACAATGGACAATTTCCGCGTCCTGTTCGATGCGGCCCAGGCGGGCGCCACGAGCTATGGAACCATCAAGGTCGACTTCCTCAAACCCGTGATAAACAGCGTCGTCATCGCCCTCGGCGCAGTTGTGGTTTCGCTGATCGCGGGAGTCCCTGCCGGCTATGTATTGGCCAGACGCGACATCCCCTACAAGGAAGACATCGCGTTCTTCATCCTTGGGTTTCGCTTCGCTCCCGTTCTCTTGGTGGTGATCCCGCTCTTTAGCTTGTTTCAGTCCCTGGGCCTTTATGACACCTATATAGGCATGATCTGGGTCTACCAGGTCGTGACGCTGCCGATGATCGTCTGGCTGACACGATCCTATGTCGAGGACATCCCGAAAGACATCGAGGAGGCTGCGGCAATCGACGGCGCGAAACCGTTTCGTGTCGTCCTGCACATAGTCCTTCCGTTGCTGAAGCCCGGCCTCATCGGCGCGTCCCTGCTGGTATTCCTCCTTGCCTGGCACAACTTCGCGCTCGGACTGATGCTGAGTTCAACCAAGGCGCCTGTCACCGTCGCGCTGCTGAAACTCCTCAATCCCGGTATCCAATTCTATCCCGTCATGGCCGCCGGGCTGGTCGTTACCATGATCGTGCCGGTTATCCTGATCGTCATAGGACAGCGCCATCTTGAGCGCGGGCTGACCTTCGGAGCTGTTAAATGAACCCTTGCCCCCTGATCTTCTTTGGCACCACGAATCTCGACTTGTGCTTCAATGTGGAACGGCTACCCACGATAGGTGAAAGCTTGATCGGCTCTCTTGTCCGTCACCCCGGAGGCAAGGGTGCCAATCAAGCCGTGGCCGCGGCGAAGCTTGGCATGCGGCCAAAGTTCTTCACGCGCCTCGGCGATGATGAGGCGGGAGACGTCTTAATGCGCGCCCTGTCAGACGCCGGGGTCCTGACCGAGGCGGTCCAGATCGCGTCGGGCGAGGCCTCGGGGTCAGCGCTCGTCATGGTGGCAGACGACGGTAGCAACATGATCATCATCGATCCTGGCGCAAACGCGAATGTCACCGCGGCCGTGATCGACGAAGTCGCGCATCACATAGAGCCCAGGTCCATCGTGGTCGCCGAAATGGGCCTCCCCGTGAATGCGCTGGAGCGGCTTTTCGCGCTGAAGCCCAGGCTCGGCTTTCGCCTTATCTTCAATCCGGCCCCCGTGCGCACCGGGCTCTCTCGCAAGGCCTGGTCCCAGGTCGATTTCGTCACCCCCAACGAGTCAGAGACCTTCGAACTCACAGGAGTGGAAGTCGTCGATCCACAGAGCGCAGCCCGAGCTGCGACGATTCTACTCGAACTGGGGGCCAGGGCAGCCCTCATTACCCTGGGAGAGCGCGGGGCGTTCTATTCGAACGGCGAGGAAAGCTTTCTCCTTCCTTCGTTCCCTGTGGTCGTGGTGGATGCCACGGCGGCAGGCGATGCTTTCAACGGAGGGTTCGCGGCAGCGCTCGCCAGGAATGTGCCTGTCCGCGAAGCGGTCCGCCAGGCCATGGCCGTTGCGGCGCTCTGCGTCACGAGAAGGGGCGCACAGCCGTCAATGCCCACCGCCGCAGCTGTCGACGAGTTCCTGAACCACAGAACATTACTGGAGATACGATGACATCACCAATTTTCACGATGTCCGGCAAGACGGTTCTCGTCACCGGCGCGGGCGGCGGTATCGGTGCCGCCATCGTCAACGCCTTTCTGGCGAGCGGTGCCAATGTCGTGGCGACCGATGCGAGCAGTGAGGCGCTCACCCGGACCTACGGCATGGTTGAAGCCAACGGCCAACCGCTCACGCTCGCCATGGACGTGACGAGCGAACAGGACATCGTCCGCGTCCTCGACATCGTCGCCGAGCGCTTCGGACGACTGGATGTTCTCGTCAACAACGCCGGGATCAAATCGGCGGAGTCGCTTCTTTGCGGCGACAAGGCCAAGATCGACCGCACGATGCTGATTAATTCTGACGCGGTGCTCCTCTGCTCCAAGTCGGTCGTGCAACGATTTCTTCGTGACGGCGGCGGACGCATCGTCAACATCGGATCATCCCTGTCGTCGCAGGGCGCCGTATTCAACTATCAGGCAGGCGGAGCCGACTACTGTTTCTCCAAGGCCGTAGTCCACGATCTCACAAAACTTCTCGCCTATGAATGCGCACCCATGGGCGTCAACGTGAATGCCGTCGCGCCGGGCATAATTGATACGCCCATGCATGGCCGCCCAAAGGAGGAGACCGAAGCAAGGCATGCGGGTCGCATCCCGCTGGGACGGGTCGGATCGCCGGAAGACGTCGCCGGACTGGCGGTGTTCCTGGCGAGCCCCGCGGCCGCCTACATTACCGGTCAGATCGTTCATGTAAACGGCGGGATGTTGATGAATGGCTGATATGGTTTCAACGCTTGCGTGGCCGCGCATAACGGGGATCGTCTCCGACCTCGACGGCGTCGTCTATCGTGGCAAGAATGCGATCGAAGATGCTGTCGAGGCATTCAAGGCCTGGCAGGCCGAGCGGATCCCATTCTGCTTCGTCACCAACAACTCGACCCACACGGCCGGCGACGTCGTCTCGAAGCTGCGCGGCTTTGGCCTGGAGGCGGGGGAGGAGAACGTCGTCACATCCGCAGTCACCGCCGCGAAGATGATCCGGCAAACCTATCCCGCGGGGACGCGGACCTATGTCATCGGAGCGCCTTCGCTGAAGAAGGCCATCACCGATGCGGAGCTCGAGATCACCGACAAGCAACCGTGCGTCGTGGTCATGGGGCTCGACCGGGAAATCACGTACGAGAAGCTCACGATCGCAGTCGACGCGATCCTCAAAGGCGCGGTGCTGATTGGAACCAATCCGGACCTCCTGCTGCCCACCCAGACCGGTTTCGAGCCCGGGGCAGGTGCCTGTCTGACCGCAGTCTCGGCTGCCGCACGTGTGAAGCCCATCATCGTGGGAAAGCCGGAAGTGCACATGATCGAAGCTGCACTATCGCAGCTCGGCACAGATCGAGCCTCGACGCTGATGATCGGCGACCAGATACCAACCGACATACAGGCCGGGAAACGCGCCGGGCTATGCTCAGTCCTGGTGACCACGGGCGTTCCGCCGATCGACGATCCGTCGCTGCTGGCGCCGGATTTTACCGTATCGAGCCTGAAACAAATATTTTTGAAGCGCTGATGCGCGCCGGCACCTTGGGAGGAAATCATGGCTGAGGTTCGCCTCGAAGGGATCAGGAAGGCCTATGGCAACCTTGAGATCCTGCGCGATATCGACCTCGACATTCGGCATGGCGAGTTCGTGGTTTTTGTGGGTCCCTCCGGATCCGGCAAGTCGACATTGCTGCGCATGATCGGCGGACTGGAGAAGATCACCGGTGGAACGCTCAGGATCGACGACAAGGTGGTAAACAAGATTGATGCCGCGGACCGCAATCTAGGCATGGTCTTCCAGTCCTATGCGCTCTACCCGCATCTGTCCGTCCGCAACAATCTCGCGTTCCCGCTTAAGATGGCAAAGATGAAGAAGGACGAGATCGCCGACCGCGTCCAAGCCGCCGCCGCACTGCTCCAGATCGAGCACCTTCTCGACCGAAAACCAAGGCAGCTGTCCGGCGGACAACGTCAGCGCGTGGCGATCGGAAGGGCAATCGTCCGAGAGCCCAAGGTGTTCCTGTTCGACGAGCCGCTATCCAATCTGGATACCGAGCTGCGTGTCCAGATGCGAGTGCAGATAGCCAAGCTTCATAAGCAGCTGGGCAACACCATGATTTATGTGACGCATGATCAGGTCGAGGCGATGACCATGGCCGACAAGATCGTGATCCTAAAGGACGGGCGCATAGAACAGGTCGGGTCGCCGCACGATCTCTACCATCGGCCCGCCTCAAAGTTCGTGGCGGGTTTCATAGGGTCGCCAAGAATGAACTTTCTGCCCTGCAAGGAGAAAGGCTCCGACCAGGCAAGGACCGAGATTACCTTGAGCGATAAGATGTCCCGTTGGCTGCCGATACAGACGACATCGTCGAAAGGCGGCCGCGCGCTGACACTCGGCATCCGCCCCGACGATTTCGTGGCGCCAACCGGCATGCCGGGCGAGCTCGTCATCGAGATCGACGTCGACTTCGTTGAACATCTGGGAAGTGCGACATATCTCTATGGGACCGCTCTCGGCGACCATGTCGTCGCCCGATCGCCCAACCACCACTTTCCCGCCGGCAACGCCGGGCGGGTATCGCTCGCCGTCTCCGCTGCCGACTGTCACCTCTTCGACCCCGAAGGGAAGGCACTGACGAGGCTGGAGGCGCCCGGGAGCTGGAATTGAACATTGGATCCGCAAACGTGCTAGGATCGCGGCATTCCAATGGGAAAGCCTGAGATAACGGACTTCAAGCAAATCCTCGGCAACTCGCGTTCATTTATCCTGGGAGCCGCGATCGGCTCCGGCATGACAGCGCGGGCCGCCGAGCGCGCGGGGGCGGACTTCGTGCTAGCGCTCAACGCCGGCCGGTTCCGTGCGATGGGGGGGTCGTCTCCGGCGTCGATCTTTCCCATCCGCAACAGCAACGAATTCGTTGCCGGTTTCGCCCGCTCCGAAATCCTCAGGAGCACAAAACTCCCGGTGTTCTTCGGCGCCTGTACGTTCGACCCTCGGCTCGACCTCGATCGCTTCCTCGACAACATCACCCGATGGGGGTTTGCAGGGATCACGAATTTTCCGTCCGTGATCCATGTGGACGAGGCGCGCAGGTCGATTCTCGAGGGCTGCGGCCTCGGATATGCGCGCGAGGTCGAACTACTCATCAACGCCGCGGCGCGGGGGCTGATGACGATCGCCTACACCCGCACGCAGGCTGAGGCCCGCCGAATGGTCGAAGCGGGCGTGGGCGCGATCTGCATGAATTTTAATCTCAACCCTGCTGAAACTGCCGTGTCGTCGTCGTCCATCGGCCTGGCGGAACTCGCCGCCCGAACGGGAGACATCGCCCGGGCGGCTCACGGTATCAACAGGAATGTCGTCTGTCTGCTCGGAGGCGGCCCGATCACGAAGCCCCAGGAGTTGATGGACGTCTGCCGCGAGACAGGAACGCAGGGGTTCATAGGCGGTTCTTCCCTCGACCGGGTGCCGCTCGAAATGTCGGTGCTGGAGATGACCTCGGGGTTCAAGACCATCAACGTTCTGCGGGAAAAGGTCGATCTTATGGAGCGGCAGCTCCAGCTGAACGGCTACCGCCATGGCGTGATCGCGCAATCGGCGTTGATGAATCAGGCGCTTGACGCGGCAAAGCGTCTTTCGACGGGCACGAACCCGGTTCTGATCGTCGGCGAACCGGGCACGGGGAAGCGTCGCGTCGCGTCCCTGGTGCATGCCTTCGGCGCGAGAAAGCACCGCAAGCCGGTTACCTTCCCCTGCCGCAAGGCGCCCGGCAACCAGAACGAGATGGCGCTCTTCGGCATGGAAGCGGAAAAGGACGCACGGCGCCGGCTGTCGCTGCTGGAGATGTCAACGGAGACCTCCCTGGTCATTCTTCACCTCAACACACTTTCTGAAGACGGCCAGGAGCAGCTTGCCGATTATCTGGAGCGCGGCACCTTCAGCGCCGTAAACGGCGCGGTTGCGACGCGATCGGAAGCAAAGATCATCGCCACCTGCACCGTGCCGGCCGGAGCAAGCCTGGAAGCGCTGCCCCTATCGCCACGATTGAGAAGCGTCTTCGCCGGACTGGAAATTATCCTTCCTCCCATGCGGGACCGTCTGGAAGACCTTCCTGCGCTCATCCATCATTTCACAGTGGAGACCAAGGGCGATGCGGATGCAAAGGCGCTGACGATCGAAAACTCCGCCTTTTTGGCGCTGGCCAGCCATGCCTGGCCAGGCAATGTCAGGGAGCTTCGCCATGTCGTCGAACAGCTGGCCACCTTGCCCTCGAACACGTCGATCACGGCGGAACGGGTCCTTCCGGTCCTTGGAGCCAAACCGGCAACCAAAGCGACCACTACCCTTTCGGAGAGAGAATGGATCATCGACGCCTTGCGCCGGAACAAGCTTCACCGCGGCAAAGCTGCCGCCGCGCTCGGCATTACCCGCAAAACCTTATACAACAAGATCAAGAAGCACCGCATCCTAGAATGACGTCTCAGCCTTGGCGAGCGAGGGCGCCGGCAGCGACCAAACAGGCAGTTCACTACCCGTTTCGCCCAGACGCACAAGCGACGTGATCGGCGCTATCGGACAGGAAAGGGCCGTCGCCGGTAGATAGAGCATGGCTTCCGGCTGTTTCTCGAACAGGTTCCCTGCCGCGGCTGCGTCTCGATTAGTCGATGTCAGAGCTAAGCCCAAGCCATTCTCCGCGAACCATCTCATGCGCTCCAGCTCAATTGAATTCAGATGGTCTTCGGCCCCCGCCTCCGAGCTGGTTTGTATGAGAGAGGCTGGCGGAAGGTTCACCACGCCGCAGAAACCTTTCTCCGTCAGAGCATCCGCGACGTCCTCCCAAAGCGCGAACGGGTCGATCATCAAGATCGCTGCGTAGCAACGAGCGCCTGCAACGGGCTCGATCTCGTTGAGGCCGCGCAGCAACTCGCCATTCCAGTCGCAAACGGGAAGCGTCGCGATTACAAGGGGAAACCCAGCGGGCAAGGCGCGAAGGCTCGGCGCAAACACGTAGGCGTCATCGGCGCTCGGGGCATCGGTCCAGATCGGTCGGTCTACGATTACCCACCTACCCATATTTACCCATCTCTCCTTCGGCAGCCGATTATCCAGCCTGCCCGAAGCGTTTACTAGTCCTGGGCAACAAAGCAAGAGCGGTGCCTTGGAGGGCGAAGACATGGGAGCTCAAGGTTCGACGTCCCCTCCATCCCCTGCAGGAAGGTACGGAACATCGTGATCGCAGAGACAACCGTTGATAACTCCGTGGCCATTGTCGCGACGATGGACACGAAGCAAGTCGAGGCTTCGTTCGTGGCCGACATCGTCAGGGGCGCGGGACGCAGCGTCTTATTCGTCGATGTGGGCACCTCAAAGGACGGAAGGTTCCGGTCCAATGATCCGGCGGTTCTGCTTGCGGGAATCGCGCGCGAGGCCCGCAAGTCGGTGAACGGACTTTTCGAGACCGGCAAGGTCTCCGCCGTGATTGGCATCGGCGGCGGCAAGGGGAGCGGCGTGTTCGGCGAAGTCGTCGCCGACCTGCCATACGGTTTTCCCAAGCTGCTAGTCTCCAGCGCACGCCCGGCCCTGCTTGCCGAACTGGCCGGGAAGCTGGATGTCCTGCTCTATCCCACGCTGGTCGATCTCTTCGGCGTGAACGGGTTCACTTCGCGGGTGCTTGAAAACGCGGCGCGGGCAATCGCCGCCATGCATTACCTTCCCAAAGCGAAATCACGGCGAAAGATCGTAGCCATCACGTCGTTTGGCGTGACGACCCCCGCGGCCAATGCATGCGTCCGGCTTCTTGGGGACAAGAAGATGGAGGCGATCGTTTTTCCGGCGAATGGCGCTGGCGGTCGAAAGATGGAATCGCTGGTCGACGCGGGTGAATTCGATGCCGTAATAGATCTCACCACGACCGAGCTGGCCGACGAGCTCCTGGGCGGCACCGCCAGCGCCGGACCGGATCGGCTGACTGCAGCCGGGCGGTGCGGGATTCCGCAATTGATCGCTCCCGGCGCCGTGGACATGGTAAACTTCGGTGTCCTCTCCTCGGTGCCGCCCGAGTTCGCCGAGCGCAGGCTGTACGCGCACACACCGTATACGACCCTGCTGCGCACGACGCCTGAAGAGACGAACGCGATCGGACGTCTTACGGCGCAAAAGCTGTCGGCGTCGAGAGGACCCGCGCAAGTCCTGTGGCCCTCGAAAGGTGTATCGGATTACGACCGCGAAGGCGGGCCGTTTCACGACCCCGAGGCGAACCGCGCATGGCTCTCAGGCCTGCGCGCCGCGCTTCCCGGGAACATCCCCGTCCGGGAACTCAATTGCCACATCAACGATCCCGAATTCGCAAGTGCCGCGGTCGAATGGGTACTTGACCACATTGATACGGAGACCGCCGATGAGAATGTTTGACCGCAACGAAATCCTGGCCCGGATCGCCGAGCAGTCCGTAAAAGGCGCCGCGATCCTGGCTGCCGGTAGCAGCTGCGGCCTTGTCGCCAAATGTGCCGCGCTTGGCGGTGCGGACATGCTTGTCGTCTACAGCACGGGCCTCTCGCGGCTCATGGGCCTGCCGACCAGCCGGATTGGGGATTCGAACGCGCGGACCATAGAAATGGCCGACGAGATCCGCAATGTCATCTCCGACGTTCCGGTGATTGGTGGCGTTGAAGCGTGGGACCCGGTCCGGCTCGATCTCGACAGGCTTCTCGACAAGTTTTGGGCCGCTGGCTACTCCGGCGTGATCAACTACCCGACGATTTCGACGATGGGCGACAAGTGGCGCGACCGCCGTGGCCGCGTAGGCCTTGGCTTCGCGCGCGAAGTCGAGATGATCGCCACGGCGCGGAAGAAGGACATTTTCTCAATGGCCTATGTCGCCTCAGCGAACGACGCGGCGGACATGGCCAAAGCAGGCGCGGACTGCATCGTTCCTCATGTCGGCGCCACACGTGGCGGACTGGTCGGCCATGACGAGGGTCAGGCGATCGGCGAGGCGATCGAACGGATTAACCGGATCAACAACGCGGCGCGCACTGTCCGCGGCGACGTCATCCTTCTTGCCCATGGCGGCGCGATAGCCGAACCGCAGGACACCGAAGAAGTCTACAGGTCCACCGATTGCATCGGCTTTGTCGGCGCGTCCTCGATCGAGCGCATTCCGATCGAGCGGGCCGTGAAATCGGCTGCCGAAGCCTTCAAGGCCGTCCCCCTGAACCGCAAGAAACCCTAAGCACGACTGCCGAGGAATCCATGGCCGACACTGTAACCCCACTCGTGACCAAGCAGGAGGACCCCACACACTGGGACGCGGCCTACGACATGGTCGCGATTGGAAGCGGCGCGGCGGGCTTGTCTGCGGCCCTTTATGCTTCCCAGTCGGGACTAAGTGTGCTGGTGACCGAAAAATCCCCAAAGCTGGGCGGCACGACCGCCCTGTCGAACGGAATGATATGGGTACCCTGCTCGCCGCAGGCCTTAGCTGCGAAGGTCGAAGACAGCATCGACAATGCTCGCACGTATCTGAAGGGAGAACTCGGGAATTACTACCGGAAGGAGTTCGTCGAAGCCTATCTGGCGGATGGACCCGAGGCACTCATCGAGATCCAGAAGCACTCCGAGGTCAGGTTCACGCTCGCCGCGGCTCCCGATTACCACTCAAGCCGGCCCGGCGGGATGAACTCAGGCCGCGCGTTGAGCCCCGCTCCGTACGATGGCCGCCTGCTGGACAAGGACTTCGATCTGGTTGGCGATCCCATTCGCGTGGTTCTCGGAGGCATGATGATCTCTTCCGGCGAGGTTGGAAGATTCCTCAATCCCTTCAAGTCGGGGGATTCCACGAAGCATGTCCTGAGGCGCCTGGGGCGCTACATCGGCGACCGGATGCGCTACAGGCGCGGCACCGAGTTCAGCGGCGGAAACGCATTGATTGCGAGGTTCATCAAGAGCCTGAGACAGCTGCAGGTGGATATCTGGACCAGCGCGCCAGCCACCGGACTGATCATAGATCAGGGCAAGGTGGTTGGGGCGGTCATACGCAAGGACGGCAGGGACATGCGCGTGCGGGCAACTCACGGCGTTGTGCTCGCAACCGGGGGGTTCCCCCATGATGCCGGACTTCGCAGTGCTCTCAGCGGCGATCACCAGCATGACCAAAGCCTGGCCCATGCGGACGCCACGGGCGACGGCATCAAGATTGGACTGCAAGCGGGCGGCAAGATCGACAACGAGGTCGCGAGTGCCGGCTTCTGGACACCCGTGTCGCTGCTGCGCGAGAAAGGCGGGCGAATGCAGACGGTTCCTTACGGCTGGCTGGACCGCGGCCGCCCTGGCGTGATCGCCGTCGGCCCGGACGCGCGGCGTTTCGTCAACGAGTCGAACCCGTATCACGACATCTGCATGGCGATGTTCGAGAACGGCTACCCGAAGGATAAGCACTTCTACTTCATCTGCGATCATGAATTTCTCAAAAAGCGCGGAATGGGCCAAGTTCTTCCGTGGCCGTGGACCCTCAGCACGAAATCCTATGAGCGTGCCGGGTACATCCAGGTGGCGGATACCCTCGCGGCGCTGGCCGTGAAGATCGGCCTCGATCCCAAGGCGCTCGCACAGACGATTCAGGAGCATAACGAGCATGCCCGAACGGGTGTCGACCCGTATTTCCAGCGAGGTGAATCCGCGTTCAACCAAACGCTCGGTGATCCTTCCGTTGGCAAGCCGAATTCAAACCTCGGTCAAATCAAGACCCGTCCTTTTGTTGCCTTGCGGATCGTTCCAGCCACCTTGGGGACGGCTACCGGTCTTGCGACAGACACCTATAGCCGGGTGCTCGACCAGTGGGGAAAGCCGATCGATGGGTTATACGCCTGCGGCAATGACGCGACTTCAGTCATGCGAGGGGTCTATCCCGGCGCGGGCATCACAATCGGCCCTGGGATTGTGTTCGCATTCCGCGCGATCAAGTTCATCCGCGACAGCGCATTGCGCGGGCTTTGATATGCAGTTCGGTACCAGGACGTAAAAGACTGGGTCATACCAGTTCCCCATGTCTCCTGCGCCGACCAGGCCGATCTTTTGTCCTGTGTCGTACGCGTTGCGGGTGATGCCGGATCTCCGGTCAGGTCTATTGCATAACTCATTTACGCATTCCGAAAGAAGCCGTACTTTCTCAGAATGGGCAGCAGCTTGTGATGGTCATCGATGATGTAGTCTGGCTGCGCCGCCTGCAAACGTGATTCGGAAACAAATCCGCCTGTAATAGATATGCTGATCAGCCCGAGGTTACGTGCAATATCAGTTTCGATCGGCATGTCGCCAATGATGAAGGTCGACTCGGCACTCAGATTGTTCGTTTGCATGTACACGCCAAGCCGGTCGCCCTTACTCATAGATTTATATTGAGTGGCGCGGCTTTCAAATGCCAGAACCTCGGTAACACAATCGTCGATTCGGAGCCTTCGCAGTTGGGTACGAAGGGGCTCGACTATATGGTTGCTGAGAATGATGGTTGAGACAGCTTGTTGACGCGCCGTTTCCAAAATGAGGCGCGCGCCTTCGCGTAGATCGGCTTTGCTCGCCAGCGGTTCGTACATGTCGTGAAAAAAAGCGCTGTCATCGTTTTCCACTTCTGCGACCTCGCGCTCCGACATTCCAAGATTGCGGTAAAGGATAGAAAGTGGAACCTCGCACTGTTCCCGAAGAGTATGCATATCGATGGCAGCGCGACCGAAGCGGCTCAGAATAGCGTTGGTTGTTTGTAGAAATGCCTCGGCATCGTCAAGCAGGGTCCCGTTCCAATCGAATACAAGAGTAGGTTTCATTATGTGACCTCAGGCAGGCATAGTCAGGTTAAGGCGAGATTGATAGTCGATCTATTCAAATTCTTATTCGCGCGTTTTTCTCCTTCTGGAGTTGGCATGTCGAACGTAAACGGAGATAGATCAATCCCATCGGACCCTCCAGGCAGCAACGATATCAGAGCCTTAAAGGGCAGAAAGGTGATGGACGCAGCGTTGATTGATAGGGCTATTTTGCTTTCGATCATCCTGAGGATTTGCGGTTCGGTTTTATGAAAGCTAAGGCTTTCTTTCCGCTTTTTGGATGGCAGTGTTTTCCATACCTTCCAGAACGCCAGCTCGTCGATCGTCTCGATGCCCATGCCGTAGTAATTCGGTGCGACGATAGGCGGCGAACCGATCGCCCAATGCACAGCCTTCGCTCCGGCAGCATGGAGCATTGCTGTTACAGCCCGGCTTGTATCCCCCCGAATTAGTGCTTCGTCCACCATCATGACAACTCTGCCCCTAACATCGCTCTCTGCATTGACACAGTATTTCTGCGCGATAAGCGAGTTGCGAGTGCCAACGATACCTATAAGCGTCCGCTGCTGAAGTTGTGTTGCGATTACTTCACGTCGCTGGACGAAAGCGCCGTGTTTCTCGGCCAGAGACGCGAACAAGCCGTCGGCGTACGGGCCCCCGGTATGCGGCATGGAGGAAACGACAATAGGGGCAGAGCCCATCTGTGCCGCCACTTTCGGCGAAATAGTTCCACCGAGACTCGCGCCTATATTGTGCCGCGTGGCCAGGTGAGATTGACCTCGTATGGACGTTTCGAGATTTCCGATGTAAAGCGTTTCGTAGACGCAAAGCTTAGGGCTGTATCGGGTATGGCCAACGAAGCTGTCAATGCATTCTCCTGTTTTTCCATCCAAATACTTGATGTGGCCTGGCGAAACTTCCTCCGTGGTGCCTTGTAATCCGGCAAAAGCTGAATTTTCAGAAGCAAAAAGTATATCACCATCTTCCGTTTGCATAAATTCCAGCGGACGTAAACCGCTACTATTGCGGAAAGCGATCAGATTTCCTTCGCCATCTAATACAAGTGCACTCACGGCTCCATCAATCCGATCATCGATATCACGAAAGACATTTTCGTAGTTGACCGGGAGAGCATGCTGCCAAAAAGCTCTTTGGCAAATGTGCTCAATAAGCTTGAGCAGAAGCTCTGCATCCGTTTGGCCGTCGAAGCTATGCCCTCGCGCGTGCAATTCTTTCCGAAGTTCATTAGCGTTGACTAAAGCCCCATTCAACGAAAGGGCCAAATGGCGGCAGCCTGCTTTATGGTTATCAACAGGCTGGGCGACGTTGCCATCGTTTTCCAGGGAAGATGGACTTCGAATATGTGCAATCGCTACATGAGGCCTGAAATTCGCGTCCTGCCCATCGCAATCGATGGTTACCAATTCGCGTGGTGGCCGACACGACCTTATATGTCGAATTCCTTTTGCGTGCATGAACGCTGCAAGACCGAACCCAGCTTGTCCACGATTGTCAAGCTTCGGAACCATGTGCTTGAGCCGATTATAAACCGTCTGCTGTGAATGACTTGAAGGCAACACAAATGCGCCCGCAATACCGGACATCCGACTTTTCCTTCAATGCGGCTCAGCGCGAGCTCGTGGTTTGTTTCCACTTACGCAAGGCTCGTGCCAAGGTCTTGAAGGCACGCCTGACGATGCGCCACATCGTCTACGCGCCCGACGATCGGGATGTCGTCAAGCGGCCCTGATCCGGATGGTGGGACTTGCGATTCGCTGTCCTCGTCAGACGCCAGCTTAGGACTTGTCGCAGAATCGGTGGGTTTGCGGCATTAACACCGCGATTGTCGGCCACATGCGCCATCGGTCGCTTCAGGCGTGTGGTCGGAGAAATGCTGCTGGATTGCGGGATCGCGGTTTCTTATGGGACCATCCGCCGTGGCGTTCAAAAGTGTCCGGTTGAAGACGTTCATGTCTGAAGGCCGACAACAAAGCGGATGCACTCGGTTAGCTTGAATTCTTCGCAGGCAGCATGGGCGACGACAGCAATGATTACGGGGAGCGAGGGCGGTGGACCGAGGCGTGCCGGCGCGAAGAGGCAATCCGCGAATTCCTGGAGCGGTATCTACAAAGTTTGGGCGGTCAGGAACTGGACCTCAGCCCGGTCACCGCAAGCGCGGTCGACGCCAGGGACATCGCGCCCTCGACAAAGATCGAGAAGCCCTCGTGCGTCGAACGATGGAAGGCTTTTATCTCAAGCCGACACCCCCCCTTTCGCGCAGTTGGTTCGCCAAGTCCAAATCGCTTGCGCAAGCGGCCGGCCTTGCTCCACCAAACTGGCTCTCCATCAAATCCCGGGTTGAAGATGTCGATCTACGGGTGAGGGGTGTAAGCGCGAGAGCGAGGTCATCAAAGCTACAACCACGCCAGGTGCCCTTTCGGTGCCGCGGCGGCTTGAACTTGTGCAACCGATCATAGTTGACGTATTCGTTGTCGACGAAGAAACGCGTCTACCGCTCGGACGGCCTTGGCCTTGGCTGAAATTGGCGTTGGACATCTCTTCTCGCATGGTGACGGGCCTCTATCTAACCATGGAGGCGCCATCGCGAGTTTCGATAAGCCCATGCATACTGCACTCCGTGTTCGACAAGACCCCATGGTTCCAGGAGAGGGGTAGGCACTGCAGCTCTTCTGCGAGCGATTCTCCAGAAGAGCTGCTTTCACGCCTAATGTGCTGATTCTGAAGCATGGCTCTGAAACTTTCGCAAACTTAGTTGGAACGGACCAAATGGCGTCACGGGAGCATACGGAACGATATGGGAAGCTTTCCGTTTCTGGCCCACGAAAAACTCAATACAATCAACGATCTTAAGACGCCCTCCGGGCCCACCATTATCGTTATTTATAGTGCGTTAAATGGTGGTTCGCCACGAGGTTGGCCAACAGGTTCGCCAAGCAATGGTTTGCGCGTTACCAGCCTTACGACTCGGTCCATGCCCTGCACAGCCAAACGCACCTGCGACGCTTCCCGGGAATAGAGTTCGGCATGGTCGATATCGTCATGGCCGAGAACGTCCATCATCTGCCTGGTGGATGCTCCCGCCTCGGCGAGATAAACCCCGAGTGACTTCCTCAAGCCGTGCAGTGTAAGGCCCTTCGGCAATCCGGCGAGAGCGAGGTACGGAACGTCCCGGACCACGAGGTGCAATGTGTCGACCCTCAGGGCGTAGCCCTTTTCAAGCAGTCGGCGGATGTCGTCGTTATGACTGGCCAGTTCGATTAACACTGAAGACCATTCCTTCCTTGACCTTCACGCTGCCACCCGGAGCCAGGATGCCTTCCGGCTTGTGACCGTCGCCGCGGGTGTAAGTTACCGAGTAGGTGATCTCGGGTGCTGCGGATAATCGGGATAAGCTAGTGTCACCACCTCGGCGTAGGTGATGGTGTCCTTCTTCGGGACCTCGTAGGGGCTGCCGTCAACAATGATGGTGACGGTCTTGTCCTTGCCCTTTTCGTTCTCCTGGGTCTGCATTTTAGGATATCCTTGTGTTGAAGCCGCTAACCGCGCGGCGGGAAGGGATCGTTGCCGTAAGAGTTCGAGTCGCGGATCTGCCCGTTGGGGCGATGGATCACCACCTCGCTGTGCTGGTTGATGGCGATGTCTCTTGCCGAGGCGACCGCACCGGCTTGGGTCGGATGAAGCGAAGTGGCGCGGTTATTGCCGGCGCCGAGCACCGCCCACTGACCGTCGCGAGGTACGACATGCTGATTTTTGCCCATGAAAGTCTCCGTTAAGGTTCGTTTGTCCGTCGGCAGGCAGCAGCGGTGCGCCATCATGTGCTCGGAAACGCTTTGGTGGCGCTGCCACAGGAGAATCGTCGCGAATTATCTGATCAGTCGTGGCGAGTCCGCGCCGCCGCGGCATCGGAGACGCGCAAGGTCGGGTGTGTGAGGCGGATGTTCGGCTTGCGCCGGGTTTTGTGCAGTCCTGCATTTGAATAGACGTGCTTTGCCTGCACCAGCCGCCCATCAGGGTGCGGAACTGAGCCAATTCATGAAACCTTGCTGGAAGCGCCGAGGCACTTCGGCCTCTGGCACGTTCCACGAATTGAAGAGACGCTTGCCTGCTTCGGGTCACTGCACGAGCATGCTCGCATCGGTGTGGAGGTCCGATCGACCAGCCGGGCATACTACCAACCGATGCTAGGGATAGCGTCCAAAAAAGCGCCTAAGTTCGAAGTGCTACTGCATCTCTCCACTTCCGCGACTATGTGAGAAGGATTCAATCTCCTCCAAATCAATCCTGCCATCGCCGTTCTCGTCGACGACGTCAAATATCCTCCCGATCACATCCTGGATCTCGCTCTGCGAAAGTGCTCCATCGCCGTCGGCGTCCATTATCGCAAACATTATTTTCATCCTGGCCGCGTGCATCATGCGAGGCCCCATGCGATCAGGCTTTCGAGCTATCCTGTCCCCATCGTGCGGCCCTTGCCCTATGTCCCGGTGCCAATCTTGCCGATGCGGAGGCCTTTCTTCGGGGCCGCGATCTCCCTGCAGCTTGTCCTGTAACATCTCGTCCATCATCTGCCGCATCATCTCACGCGTCTGGTCTTCTGTCTGTTTGTTAGGGCCTGGCAGTGGTGTGGATCCAGACTGCTGCGGCGGCGGCTTAAGCTCCGGTGTCCCACTCGTCTGGGCCAGCGCCGGCAAGCTTAACATGACCAAAGCAGCGGCAGCTGCCGTCGTCCCACATTGTACTTTCATCGGATTTTCCTTCCTTGAATGGCCATGCCAAACTTCGGCATTCACGGCCAAACTTGCTCCTCAGACTTTGGTTCCGGATGCAAGCTGCACAATAGAAGCTCAAATCGTGAGGTTCGGCAGCTGAAGTACGATGCAGCGATGTCGAGCGACAACATCTTCGGTCATTTGATGGGCCGCCTCGCTCACGGCTGCGGGGTACTCACCGTTTGGCGGGCGCCGACGACGCAAACCGCCGCCGAACTGGAAGCGATTGCATCTTCACACGGCTGGACGCCCGAACCCGTGTTGAGGAACTGTCGGCTTCGGAGACTGTCAGTGGCGCGGCCATCAGACGATTTCCAGACTGCCGACCTTCGCTTGGGTGAGACGCGTAAAGGCTATCGAACGCGCAATCGAGGAACACAAACCACGGTGATCGTTGCTGCCGAAATGGTGAGATAGAGAATGCTCGCAGGCTGCTCCTAAAAAAGATGATCGAACGCCGCTTGGAATGGAACATGCGCTCCCACCACTGCTTGGCGCTCCGCCGGCATGCATTGTAGAGCTTGGCACAACGGGAACCTGCGTTGCAGTCGAAAGTTCTTGATGATGGCAACTCGCCCGATCACGAGCGTGCTCACCTCAATTGGCACGTTGACCTCTCGGCCGGCAGCATTCCTGGTGCTGCTGGCTTACGCGGCCCTTTGGCTATTTCTCGACAGGGCGAGTTTGAACTGGCACGGCGCGGCGACCCTGTTCACCTGGGCCATGACACTGTTCATTCAACGCGCAGAACATCGCGACACGCAGGCGATCCATGCCAAGCTGGATGAGATGTTGCGAACGAATAGCTCGGCATCGAACATCACCAGAATCGATGATGAGGAACCAGAGGAAATCGAAAAGCATCGCACTCGTAAACAGCAGGGCGATTGAGATGTGCCATGCGGACTCGCGGCGCTACGGGCGGGTGCGGACCCAGTGAGGTTTGGCGTAAACCGGGGAAGGCTGCTTAAGAGCCTCAAATACGTGGCCCTTGCCGTCATCGCCAGCCTGATCACTTTGCTGAGCATAAACTTGGCACCAGAGCCACGCATTTTGCGAACGCTTGTCCCGCACCGATTCGACGCGTCGGATCCCGAATTTGCAAGGAGCATGAGCAGTTATTCACAAGGACAGCTGTTCGATTCAAACTCGGTACAAACCCTTGTCAACGGAGATGAGATCTTCCCTTCAATGCTGCAGGCAATCCATGCGGCTCGGTCTACAATTGATTTCGAGACCTATATCTATTGGTCGGGGGTCGTCGGTTATGAGTTCGCGACCGCGTTGGCAACCAAAGCCCGGGAGGGTGTCGAGGTCCGTGTGCTCGTTGACTGGGTCGGCAGCCTGCCGTTCGATGAAGACCTGATCGAGATCATGACAAGCGCCGGTGTGCGGTTCCAGCGCTATAGACCTATTCATTGGTATACGTTGGATCGTGTAAACAACCGGACCCATCGCAAGCTGCTCATCGTTGACGGGCTGGTCGCGTTCACCGGCGGCGTCGGTATTGCCGACAACTGGCTCGGAAACGCCCGCAATCCAGATGAGTGGCGCGACACGCACTATCAAGTCAAAGGACCCGCAGTGTCTGCCTTCCAGGCGGCATTCGCGGAAAACTGGTTGGAGACGGCCGGCGAGACATTGCAAGGTGAGAAGTTCTACTCACCCTCCGAACCTGCGGGGTCGCTTAGCGCTCAGCTGATCCTGTCATCGCAGCCAAATGGCTCGGAGAACATGGAACTGATGATGCTGGCGGCGATCGCTGCCGCCAGGGATCATCTTCGCATCGGAATGGCCTATTTCGTGCCTGACGATATTGCCCTGCAGCAGATCTTGGACGCCAGGAAACGAGGGGTAGCAGTCGACGTGATCGTGCCCAACTGGCTCACAGACGTGCCCCTGGTCCGAAAGGGCTCGCGGTACTTCTGGGGCGACTTGCTCAAAGCTGGGGTCCGGATCTTCGAGTTCCAGCCAACGATGTATCATCCCAAACTCCTGATCGTCGACGACGTCTGGACGAGCTTTGGCTCTGCCAACCTGGACGAGCGCTCTTTGCGACTGAACGACGAAGCCACGCTGAATGTATACGGCCGGGATTTTGCCAAAACGCAGATCGACCTGTTCAGCCAGGATCTTGCGCGATCAAGGCAGATCAGTTTGGGCGAATGGGAAGCGCGCCCCCTGACCGAAAAAATATCGGACTGGCTGGCCAGCAGACTACACTCGCAACTCTAGAGCCTCTTGGTGGACGAGTCCCCGCAAACCGGCATCTGCGCCCGTCAAATGGCTAATATGGTGCGCCACGCGCAAGAATGGGAGCAACCCCGCAATAACACCGAGCGGATTGCTCAACACGCGCCCAGCAACTTCATCGGTCGATGCATCCCCACCTCGTCGGTCACGCGGCCCCTTTGCGATCATGACAGTGAGACCCGAAAGTGCTCTCAACGATGGTGTATTAAGGTCCGCGCATGGGCGGCTGGAAGCCTGAGCGATCAGAGGCACCGGCATGTCTTAATGAGGACGAATACGCCCACTTGCGTAAGGCAGCGCCAAAAGCCCCGGGGCGATCCAGAAGCCGGGCTCAGCCATTGCGGCGAGATCTGACAGAAGTCGCTTCATGTTGCCCCACCCGTGCCCTGACGAATCCGCGGCCGATCATAAACTCGAGACAAGAGTCCGCTCTTGTGGGAGGAGAAGCGGGCTCTTAGCTGCGACCTAAGACCCAGCGGCCGGCGCAAGAGCCGCCCAGCGGACCCGATCGCCAGAAAAAAAGTCCGCCCGCGCCATTTGGGCGTCACCGTTTCGCGGCATCGCTGTCGGCAGCGGCGCGAGACAGGAACATCTGCGTCGTCTCGGCGAGATGGCTCTTGAGCCAATCCCCCCATCGCCTCCTCTTCGCGCAGATTCTGTTCACACACACACGCGCCACCTCGGCCTCCCCTTCGGCGTTGGCCGCGGCGATGAGCATCGTGTAGGAGGCAATCTCCATATGCTCGAAAGTATAGCTGGCAAGCGAACCCTTCATCACCTCGTCGCCGGCGAACACGCCGCTGATCGACTGGGACATGGCGGTGAGCTTGCCACCTGCGTCTTTCATCGCGGAGGATCCCTCTCCGATCCGGTCAAGACAGCTTTTGAGGCGCGAGGCCTGCTGCCGCGCTGACGGATGCGGTCGCCGAGTTCCGGATAGCTTTCGAGGCGTGACAGTTGCCCGGAGAGCATCGTCTCGGCCTGCTCCTCCATGGCGTGAGCGTCTCTCAGCCACTGTATCAACCAGTCGCGCGATTGTGTCATGAAGCTCTCCCTTTGGGTTGCTCGCCCAAACCGCGAGCGGAGAGGATGGTTCCGCCCGGGCTATGGCAGGCTCGGCCAGAGGGCTGTCGACGCGCGGATTAACCACCGACGCGACTTCGAGCAGCGAGCCTCAACTGGCAGAGGGCCGGAGTCTGTAGCTTCTTTAGACCTCGGATAGGTTTTGGCGGTATCTATCGGGAAAAGGAGCGGGAAAGTCATGACCGAGTTCTGGCAGTCACTCCTCGCCAATCTTGCCCTGGTCTCCATCCTCGTGGTCGCCTGGGATCTTGTGGCGGACTTCACCGGGCGCCTGTCGACGCGGATGCAGTCGCTGGTTCTTGGTGTGGTCATGTGCATGGGCGCGATCATTTCCATGGCGACGGGCTTGTCCGTCTCCGGCTTCGTCGTCGATCTCCGCGCCGCCTTCATTGCGGCTGCCGCGTTCTTCGGTGGATGGCCGGCGATGTTCATCGCTACTGCCGGCTCCATTGCCTATCGCATCTATCTCGGTGGACAGGGCGCGAGCGTCGGTGTCGTGGGGATCCTCATCACCGCTATAGTCGGTATTGCGTGGCACCACATCGTTACTGCCCGGTCTCGCACCATGTTCGACATATTCGGACTCGGCGTGTCGGTAGCTTTCGCCGGGCTGATCACGCTCCTGATCATCCCCTCGCAAGTCGTTGCCGACCTGGTGCAGCAGAGCACACTCCCATCACTCGTGTTCCGCTTCCTCAGCACCGTCCTCATAAGCGTTCTGCTGGACCGGCAGCAGCGGCGGCGCGATCTTGCGATGTCCAACATGATCTACCGGGCCATGGTCCGCGAACTCCCGGATTGCCTGAACATTAAGGATGTCGACGGCCGGTTCATCGCCGCCAATCCCGCCACTGCCGAAATGATGCGCGCCGCTTCGGTCGAACAGCTTATCGGCAAGACGGATTTCGATTTCTACTCTAAGGACGTGGCCGAGCGCTTCCGGCAGGATGAGATGGGCGCTCTGGAAGCCGGGCAGACGCTGCGCATCGACCAGCCGGCGGTTTTCCCGGACGGCAGACAAGGCTGGCTCTACACGCTGAAGGCACCGTTCCGCGACGAGACCGGCAAGATCAGCGGCGTCATCACCTACAATCGCGACATCACCGAGCAAAAGCGAAATGCCCAGTTGAAGAACGATTTCATCTCGACGGTCAGCCACGAATTGCGCACCCCACTGACCTCCATCCGCGGCTCACTTGGTTTGATCGCGGCCGGCGTCGCCGGCGAACTGCCGCCCAAGGCCGCCAATCTCGTCAACATCGCCCACACCAACAGTGAAAGGCTGGTTCTTCTCATCAACGACATCCTTGATATGGAGAAGATCGAATCTGGCGTGATCACCTTCAAGATCAGGCAGATGGCTGTCCGCCCGGTCCTGGAACAGGCGATTGCCGCCAGCACCAACTACATGGCCGACAGCCGAATCAGGATCGTCTTGGTCGACGATGCCCCGCGCGCCGAAGCCAACATAGATCCGGATCGCCTGCATCAGGTGATGGCCAACCTGCTGTCGAATGCGATCAAGTTCTCGCACACTGATGGCATCGTCACGGTGAAACTCCATCGTCGTGCCCCCGATATGCTGCGCATCTCGGTCGTGGACCAGGGCGCTGGCATCCCCGAGGCGTTCCGCAGTCGCATATTCGGGAAGTTCGAGCAGGCGGACGCCTCCAGCACTCGCAAGATAGGCGGTACTGGCCTGGGCTTGAGCATCGTCAAGGCCATCACTGAAAAGTTGGGCGGCGGCATCTCCTTCGAAACCGAGGAAGGCAAGGGAACCTCGTTTCACATTGACCTCCCCGAAGCGCACAGGCAGACCGAGAAGCCGGTTTCGGTCGAGCGCCGGGCGCGCAAGCGCGATGGCCGCCTGCGTGTCCTCATCTGCGAGGACGAGCCTGACATTGCTGTGGTGATCGCAGCACTTCTCGATGCAGAAGGCTTTGCCAGCGACGTCGCGCCCGATATCGACACCGCCAAAGCGCTGCTGAGCTCGCGCGACTACGTGGCGCTGACGCTCGACATCAAGCTGGCGGGGGAATCCGGAATCAAGCTCTTCCACGACATACGGGCATCACCGGTGAATTCCGACATTGCGGTCATCGTCATCTCCGCCGTCGCCGACGAGGCCAGGCGCTCGCTGAACGGCAGCGCCGTCGGCATCGTCGACTGGCTGGAGAAGCCGGTGGATTCGAAACGGCTTCACGCCGCTCTTGCCAAGATCGTCGGCCGTAGGGTCGAGCCGAAGCCACAAATCCTGCATGTCGAAGACGATGAGGGCGTGCTTGCGGTGATGTCAGAAGGGCTGGGTTCGGGCGTCTCGATCACCTCGGCGAAGACACTAAAGCAGGCCCAGGAGGCGATCGCCCGCTATCGCTTCGACCTAGTCATCCTGGATATCGCGCTTCCCGACGGATCGGGCCTCGACCTCCTGACCGATCTGCCCCTCGAGACTGCGGTCATCGTGTTCTCGGCGGCGGAACTCGACCAGAAGCTCGGCGATCGGGTGCAGGCGATCATGACCAAGACCAGAGCGTCGGAAATCGATGTGGCAAAGTTGGTACGGAACATGTTGGTTTCGTCCCGCAATGGCACTCGGCCTGCCGCGCACGCCAAGGAGTGATGCTAATGCCCGCAAGGATCCTCTATGTAGACGACGAGGACGATATCCGCGAAATCGCCCAGATGTCGCTGGAGCTCGAGCCGGAATTCGAGGTGCGATCCTGTTCTTCGGGCATGCAGGCGCTGGCCGATGCCGCCGAATGGCGGCCCGACCTCATCCTGCTCGATGTGATGATGCCGGACTTGGACGGACCGGAGACGCTGAGGCGCCTGGCCGAGTCCCGGCCGACGGCGTCGATACCCGTGGTGTTCATCACCGCGCGCACCCAGACGCATGAGGTCGAACGCTATCTGGCTATGGGGGCGGTGGGGGTGATCGCCAAACCTTTCGACCCGCTTGCGCTTGCCGGTGAAGTCAAAAGATTGCTTCTATCGCGCACCTGAGCCGAGGTATGGCTTGGCCACCGAGCGCAGTTTGTCTGCACACTGTGCGATGCCGTTCAGGGCTCCTATACCATGTCGCCTTATTCATCTACTGATTGTGCCGAGGTGCAGGCGCAGCGAATCAGGTTGTCTATAATCGCGTGGCATCGGCGGACGTCGATGAGAGAGTCGAGACGAATATTTCTGTCTGCATGGACCGCATTGGCGGATGTCGGTTCATGGGATCACTCCGGGGGGCGACGGAACCGGAGCAAGGCTGGTGAACGGAGCGAAGGCAAGAGTTCTGATTTGCGATGACGATCCCTTGTTGATCGAGCTGATGGAATTCAGGCTCAGGGCAAAGGGATATGAGGTCATCAAAGCAGTAGACGGGGCGGAAGCGCTCTCGAAGGCAGAGCATGAGGCGCCGGACATCATCGTGCTCGACGCGATGATGCCCAAGGCCGACGGCCTGGAGGTCCTTGCCCGCATCAAGGGCGATCCGGCTTTGTCCGAAACCCCGGTCGTCATGCTGACCGCCCGCAAGGGCGAAAGGGACATCGTCTCGGCCCTCGAAAAAGGAGCCGACGACTACCTTGTGAAGCCATTCATCCCCGAGGAGCTTCTGGCGCGGTTGGCGCGTCTGCTCGCGCGAAAGAGCGGGAAACGCTGATGCGGCGCTGCCGGTGCGCAGCCCTTGGCGCATGTCTGATCCTGGCGATCGCTGCGCCCCAGGGCGCGGTGCTGGCGCAGACGGTGGATGAACTTTACGAGTTCGGCGTCAAGGCCAGGCAAGCGCAGCATTTTGACGAGGCGGTGGAGTTTTTACGGCGCGCCCTTGCGCTTAAACCCGATAACGCCGACGCCTTGGTGCAACTCGGTTTTGCCGAACTCGGCCGCGACAATCTGTCGGCAGCGCGCGACGCTTTTTCCAACGCCCTGTCCTTGGCCCCAACCTATCGGGACGCCAGCTTTGGCATGGCTGAGGTCGAGTTCCGCTCGGGCAATCTGGATGCCGCGCTTCCGCTAGCCGAAACGGCCCTGCGGGCCGAGCCCGGCAACGCTGACGCCGCCACGCTTATCGCGAATATCCAGAAGGCGAAGCAAGCCGCCGGCAGTGAGGTGAGACGGTCTCCCGCGGTTCCGGCGCCGACAAAGAAACCGACTAGCCGGCGGCCCGATCCCGTCGCCGGTCTGATGGAGCAGGGCAGACGCCTGCGAGCGGCGGGAAAGCTGCCCGAGGCGGAGAAAGTCTATCGCCGGGCACTGGGACTGGCGCCGAAGAACACCGACATCCTCGTCGCCCTTGGCCTGGTCGTCGGCTCCAGCCAAAGCTTCGACGAGGCGGGGCTTTTCTTCGACCGCGCGCTTGCGATCAAGCCGGGCCTTCTCGACGCGCGGCTCGGCAAGGTGCGCCTGGCGATCTGGCGGGGCGACGCGCCGAGCGCCCGCCGCTTGGTCGATGGCGTGCTGGCCTCAGTGCCAGGCAATGTCGAGGCGCTCGAGCTGGATGCGAGAGTGGCTTTGCTCGAGGCCGATTACACGCGGGCCGGGCAGTCGTTCCAGCGCGTGCTTGCGGCCGATCCGCGCAATGCCGAGGCGCTGGTCGGGCTCGGCGATGTGCGCCGCGCCGAGGGTAAAGAGGAGGACGCGCGGGATGCCTACAGCCAAGCGCTCGCCGTCGAGCCTGGCTCTTTCGATATCGAGCAAAGGCTGGCCGCGCCGCCGCCGCGCAAATGGCGGCTCGATCTCGGCAGCGAGGTGAGCGATCTCACGAGCGAGCTCGGCGACTGGACCGACAGTTCGGCAGGTCTTGCCTATCGGCTGTCGCCGCGCACCACGATTTCCGGTCGCACCCGGCTGGCTACACGCTTCGGCCGCACCGACGTCCAGATCGAAGGCCGTATCGACCAGGCCTTCTCGCCGGCGTTCTCTGCCTATGCTCTGGCGGCGGCGACGCCGGACGCTGATTTCCTCGCGCGCTATTCGATCGGCGCCGGGGCTTCGTGGCAGGTCATGGCGCCGGCAAAGGCGTTCGGCCCGCTTTCGCTCAACATCGACGCCCGCTACGACAATTTCGCCGACACAAATGTCACCAGCATCTCGCCATGGGTGCAGACCTCTATCCTAGACGGCCGCCTGGGGCTTTCCGCCCGCTGGGTTCATGCGCAGGATGATATCGGCACGGGCGCAGACGGTTATGTGCTTCGCGTCGACCTTGCTGCGACACCGCACTTCAACGTGTTCGGCGGTTATGCCGACGCTCCCGAAATCTCCGACGGCACGCTGGTGCCGACGCGCGCGGTCTTTGGTGGTGTTTCCTGGGACATCAGCGATCCGCTGACGTTGCGCGCCAGCATCGCGCATGAAGAACGACCGAGATTCGACCGGAATACATTCGGTCTCGGCCTGACCGCGCGGTTCTGACCATGTGGTACATCTGGGATCTCTCCATACTGCTCAGCGCTCTTTCGCTGGTGATCATGCTGTTCCTGATCGCGAGACGCGTCCTGCAGGAGCGCCGGAGCAAGGCTGCGGCCGACCAGCGGCGTCAGCTTCTGACTGCGCTGATCGCCTTCACCGAGAGCCGCGACCGCGAGGTGTTGAAAACGGCCATTCTTTCGGTGCCGGCTGGCGTGGCGATCAATACCGGCTTCGAGTTCATTTCGCTTTTGCGCGGCGAGGAGCACGACGATGTCCTTGCTGCTTTCAAGGAATGTGGCCTGCCGGCCCTTGTCGGCAGGCAACTGGAAAAGGGCAACGGCGCCGAACGCATCCATGCGGCCGAGATGCTGGCGGCGCTGCGCTCGGAAGGTGCGGTGGCAAGCCTGCTTTCCGCGCTCGACCACGACCGCTCGCGCGAGGTCAGGATCGCCGTCGCCATAGCGCTCTGCGATCTGAACAGCCTGCCGCCGCTCGGCATTGCGCTGCGCAAGATCGGCGTGGCCGGGCAGCGCTCGCGACGCCTGATCGAGCTGTTCAGGCGCTTTCCGCACGCGCGCCTGGAGGAACTGGCGGACCATGCCGCGCGCGCCGACGCCGTGCCCTTCATAAGGGCGGCCGCGATCGACGCATTGGCCCGCGCCGGCGGCTTCCGCTTCGCCGATCTCTTCGCCCGCTTGGCCGACGACGCCTCGTCCGAGGTTGCCGCGGCGGCACTGCGGGCGCTCGGCCTCACCGGAAATGCCGACGCGCCGGCGATCCTCTCGACCGCGATGACAAAAGGCGACTGGGAGGTGCGCAGCGCGGCCGCCGATGCCGCCGGCCGCCTCGGCCTCGCCGAACTTGGCCGGCCGCTATCCAAGCTGATGGGCGACGAGGTGTGGAACGTGCGCTATGCCGCCGCCAACGCGCTGCGCTCCTTCGGCCAGCCGGGAGAGCGGTTGCTGCGCCAGATTGCCGACAGCGAGGTCTCGCGCAGCCAGCGCACCGCCTCGCTCATTCTTGCCGAGGGACCAGCCGTATGATCGCCGACTGGAGCGACGAGATCGTTCTTGCCGCCACCATCTTGTCTTGGTTCATCATCGGGGCCGGGCTGGCGCAGACGACGATATACCTCCTGCAGCTCATCGTCGCCGGCTATGCATTGTCCAAGCGCCCACCGGTCGCGCGCTCGGCGCTGCTTTGGCACCGCTATGGCGATGTCGCGCCGCCGATCGCGCTATTGGTGCCCGCCTACAACGAGGCCTTGAACGTGGTCGAGAGCGTCCATTCCATGCTGGCGCTCGAATATCCCAATTTCGAGGTCATCGTCATCAACGACGGCTCGAAAGACGAGACCTTGCTGCGCCTTATCGAGGCGTTCAAGCTGGTAAAGTTCCATCGGCCCCATGAGGAGGCGCTCGCGCACAATCCGATCCGCGGCCTCTATTCGTCACCGATGACCGAGCGGCTGTTCGTCGTCGACAAGGAGAACGGCGGCAAGGCCGACGCCCAGAACGCCGGCATCAATGTCTGTCGCGCGCCGCTCTTTTGTGTCATCGACGGCGACTCTATCCTTGAGCCCGACGCGCTGATGCGTGCCGCCCAGCCATTCATCGACGACCCCGAGCGCACCATTGCCGTCGGCGGCACGATCCGCATCGCCAACGGCTCCAGGATCGAGGCAGGCAGGGTGCGCGAAGTCCGTCTGCCACGCCGTCTGTTGCCACTGCTCCAGGTGGTCGAATACCTGCGCGCCTTCCTGATGGCGCGGCTTGCCTGGAGCCGCATCAACACACTGATGCTGGTCTCCGGCGCTTTTGGCATGTTTCGCCGGGCCGAAGTGGTGGCGGTCGGCGGCTTCACCAAGGGTTCGATGGGCGAGGACCTCGACCTCGTCATCAAGCTGCACCGCTATATGCGGGATAAAAAGCGCAAATACCGCATCCAGTTCATTCCGGAGCCGGTGTGCTGGACCGAGGCGCCGGAATCGCTGAGCGTCCTTGCCCGGCAGCGCACGCGCTGGCAGCGCGGCTCGCTCGAATGCTTCTTCCGCTACCGCTCCATGCTCTTCAACCCGCGCTATGGCCGCGTCGGCTTTCTCGGCTTCGGCCACATCTTCATTGTCGACGTTCTGGGACCGGTGGCGGAGGTGCTGGGCTATATCCTCATCCCCGCCTTCTGGCTGCTCGGTGTCCTTTCGGCCGAATATCTTCTGGCCTTCACCTCGCTCATCTTCACCTATGGCGTCTGCGTGAGCGTATGCTCTCTCGTTCTCGAAGAGGCCGAGTTGCAGCGTTTTCCCCGCGCCAGGGACCTCGCGGTATTGACGGCGGTCGCCGTGATCGAGAATTTCGGCTACCGCCAGCTCAACAATTTCTGGCGCGTGAAGGGCTGGTGGCAATTTCTTCGGGCCGACCAGAGCTGGGGTGAGATGACCAGGACCGGCCTGGGCGGCGCGAAGAAGTGAGCCCCGTCTGCTGAGTCACTTCAGCGTCCGCTCGATCTCCGTGATAAGCGCATCGAGTGCGGCGTGCGAGGCCCCATCGTCCGCCTGCTCGATCAGCAATGTCTCCAACGCCGATGCCCGCGCGCTGATCTCCGCAAACCCGAATGTCCCCGCGGCCCCGGCGAGCGAGTGCGCGGTGGGAATCAGGGTGTCGTTGGAGCCCACTGACGGGCCTCTCTGACGCGCCGCCCTCAACTCCGCGAGTTGAGTGGCGCACCGAGCCAGGAAACGCTGTCGTAAGGGGGCGAAGGGATCATTCAGAATGGAAGGGGCCTCCATGGATGGCTTTAAAGGTATTCAAGCAGAAAACTCGGTGGAGTGGAACGAACTGCTTGCGGTCCACGCTCCTGTCAGAGCAGAACTGCGGCGCCCGCTTCAGCCAAATGCAATGGCGATGAGTTTTTGATGTCCAACCGCGGAATGAGCGAGCTGGTCGGCATAGACCTTCTTGAAGGCCGGCGAGCGGGGTGCATTCAACGTATTTTCAAATGTTTGGAGCCTGCTGCGGTATTCGGATAGGCCGACAGGTCGGCGGCCGCAGCACGTCCGCTATCATGCAATTGGTGAAAGTGTACCATCCTGCCGCCATGAGCTCACGACCGGCAATACGGCTTGCATGGCCCAACAGTTTGCCTAGCCACTCGTCAAGCGCGGGACATCTGAAGCGCAACACGATTTCGTCCTTCCGATTTGGCACGAAAAAGAGCCAGATCGGCGGCATTGACGAAATCCTTCGGCGTTTCGTTCTCGGTGGGCACCGCTGTTGCGACGCCAACGCTGATGGTCACGCGATCCGAGCCGTGGGGTATGTTCAGCTCCCGCACGCTCTGGACGAGCTGCTCTGCGATCGCACTGGATTGTTCCAGTAAAGTGTCGACCAGCACGATGACGAACTCTTCGCCTCCGTACCGCGCAGCGAGATCGGTGGAACGGCCGGAACCGCTCTGGATTACGCGGGCGATTTGCTTGAGCACCTCGTCGCCGGCCATATGGCCATAGGTATCATTGTATCGTTTGAAGTTGTCGGCATCGATCATCAACAGCGACAATGGGGATTGTGCGCGAAAAGCACGCTTCCATTCAGACGCCAGATATTCGTCAAAATAGCGCCTGTTGCCGAGGCCCGTCAGGCCATCGATCCGCGTCAGACGTTCAAGCTCGAGATTAGCACTGATCAGCTGTCGCTGGCTTTCCCTTAGCGCTCGGTATGCAGCTTCTCGCTGGACGTGATCCAGATAGGCCCGCGTGTGATATCGAACGCGTGCAATCAGCTCGATACGATCCGGAAGCTTTACGAGATAATCGTTCGCTCCCGCAGCGAACGCTTCGCCCTTGGTGGCTGGGTCTTCCTTGCTCGACAGCACAATGACTGGTACCGCGCGTGTCGAAGCATGCTTCCGGTATTCTCGCACCAGATGCAGCCCATCGACCCCGGGCATGACGAGATCCTGCAGGATGACGGTTGGCTTTACCTCGTCGGCGACCGTGATCGCTCTCAATGGGTCGGTGCAGAAGTGTAAGGAGATATCAGGCTCGCTGGCTAGAGCGCGCCTGACCGCCTCGCAAACCATGATCTGGTCATCGATGAGCAGAACCATGGATGAATAGTTATCTGCAAGTGGTGGGACCAGCTGTGGTTCTAGCGTCATCGGACGAACCCTTTCACCTGGAGCGCTGAAAGGGCTTCGATTATGCGTGAGCCGATCGCACTCAAAGGAAGAATATCAACAGCCGCGCCGACGTCGGCGGCGGCCTTCGGCATGCCGTAGACGGCGCTGGTTGCTCTATCCTGCGCGATTGTGAGATGCCCCTTGTCGCGGAGCTGTCTCAACCCGTGCGCACCATCCCTGCCCATGCCTGTGAGCAGGACTCCAATCACCGAGCCAGGCCACCACTGCGCGGCACTTTCGAAGAACACATCTACGGACGGCCGATAAACGCTGTCCTCGGGGCTAGGCGTATAGCCAAGTTGCTGAGCTGACTTGAAAACCAGATGATCCGCGGAACTGGCAATGAGAACGGTGCCCGCTTGAGGACTATCGTTTTCCCGCGCTGGACGGATCGGGAGAGGCGTATGCTGGCCGAGCCAATCAGCAAGGCCTGGAACGAATTGGGCATCGAGATGCTGTACGAGCACGATGGCGGCGGCGAAATCAACGGGAAACGCGCTCAGGACTGCGGCAACGGCGGCCGGCCCGCCAGCAGAGGCACCGATTGCAATTAGCCGTCGAGTTGTCGGCTCAGCCGCACGGGACATCCTCCTTCTTGCCTTGCCCGGCGCATCGCCGATCAGCTTGCCGATCGTTGCTATCTTGTTGGTCAACAGCCGTGCGGATTGCGAGGACGCATCACCTTCGATGCCTACTGAGGGAATATCGACGGCGTCGAGCGCGCCATGCCCCATCGCTTCGTAGACGCCGGCGACGTTGGCTTCGATACTGGCGGTCACCAGCAAGATTGAACATGGGGTTTCCGCCATGATTCTGCGGGTCGCTTCCACCCCGTCCATCTCTGGCATCGCTAGATCCATGAGTATCAGATCCGGCAGATCACGTCTGCAGACCTCGACCGCCTCACGCCCATTGGTCGCAATCCATGCGACTTGGTGTTCGCCGGTCGACATGACCAGCCGGCGCAGAAGTTCAACCGCCATCGGCATGTCGTTGACTACGCCAATTCTCATTCGTTGGTCGCCAATTTCGATCTCATTCAGTCGCCTCGCCGATCATGTCCACGACGGCATGGATCAGCGCCTCGTCCTGAAAGGTACTCTTGGTCAGATAATAGTCGGCACCGGCGTCAAGCCCGCGCGAGCGGTCTTCTTCCCGATCCTTGTATGAAACGATCATGATGGGTGTGTTCCTGAGATGGACGTCCTTTCTGATCAGGCTCACCAGTTCGATACCATCCATGCGCGGCATGTCTATGTCAGTGACGACGAGATCAAAAGGACCAGATCGGACGGCATTCCACCCGTCCATACCGTCGACTGCCACTTCGACGTCATAACCGTGATTGCCCAGCATCTTGCGCTGGAGTTCGCGAACCGTGAGTGAATCGTCAATCACCAGCACGCGCTTGCGTCTGCTCGGTCCGGGACCGCCCGCGGCTCGCCGAAGGGCTCGAAATCCGCTGGACGACGCAAGCTTTTCCACCGATCGAACCAGATCATCGACGTCGAAGATCAGAACAGGCGAACCGTCCTCCATCAGGGCCGCTGCGCTGATGTCCTTGATCTTGGCAAACCGGGAATCGAGAGGTCTGATCACCAGTTCGCGTTCCCCGAGAAAACGGTCGACGATTACGCCGTAGGCGTCCCCCCGACCCGTTTCCACCACGACGACCGAGAGTTCCTCTGCTTCGGACGCAGACTCTCCTCGATCCAGCACCTCGCGCGCTGTCACCAACCCGATCTGTCGATCGTTCAAGCGAAAATGCGGGCGGCCCTGCAGGAGGTTGATCTCCACCCGCTGCAATTTCATTGTCTTGGAGATGGCAGCGAGTGGAAACGCATAGGGCTCCCCATCGACTTCGACGAGTAAGGTGCGCAGGACTGACAACGTCAGCGGCAGTTGCAGTTGAAACCGGGTTCCTCGACCAAATTCCGAGGAGACGCTCGTGATTCCGCGGACCTCCTTCGTCATCGCCTGCACTGCGTCGAGTCCCACGCCACGGCCGGAGACGTCGGACAGGCCAACTTTCATCGAAAAGCCGGGCAGAAAAAGGAATGCCAGCAATTCCGTTTCGCTGAGCGCGTCGGCGCTTTCCCTGGTTGCAAACTGCCGGGCGACGACAGTCTCGCGCAGCTTCGAGAGCTCGATCCCTCTGCCGTCGTCCACCACGGCTATTTGCAGCAGTCCGGCATTGTGCCTCGCTTCGAGCCTGATGAGTCCCTCTTCGGGTTTGCCGGTTGCGAGGCGCTCATCAGGCGGTTCAAGCCCATGGTCTACCGCGTTGCGCAGAAGATGCCCCAAGGGGGCATCCAGCTGCTCGAGGATATCGCGGTCGATGCCGGTCGAGCCGCCTACGATCTCCAGTCGCACCTGCTTGCCAAGTGTACGACCGAGGTCGCGGACCGTTCTTGCGTAGTGTCTCACCCCGTCTTCAAAAGGTCGCATCCGGCTCGCCAACGTCTCCTCGTACAATCGGTTGGCAAGATCGGTGGCTTTCCGATCGACTGAATCCAACTCATCGAGACGCTCCGCCAAGAAGGCTTGGCTCAACCGAAGCTTTCGCTGCGTTTCAACCAGCGCCTCCACCACAGCCGCATCTTTTGCGACCGGCAGCAGCACTGCATCGAGATTGTCGAACGCACTTGCGATGTCTGATTGAAGGCGCTTCAGCCGCAGCAGCCCGTCAGCGAATGGCCTGAGCCGCCGAGCTTCCATCAGCGACTCGCCGGCCAAACCGAGCAATCGGTTCAGGCTGTCTGCCGTCACCCGAACTATTCTATCTGAGCTGATGCTCCCTCGGGCTTGAGCTTTCGGCTCGACAAGGGGGTTCGCTGACGAGGTTGCCGCCGCCTCCTTTCGGCTATGCTCTGGCGTTGCGAAATCAGCTGCCGAATCTTGGGGTGCGGGCTCGGGGAGGGACAGTTCCTCGAACTTCGCCAGAAAGCTTTCGACTTCCGGGTTGACGCTCTCGTTCGATGATCCCGATGCGATCAATTTCAGAAGGTCAGAGCCTTGCAGAAGCGCATCTATATGCTCCTTGCGTACCCTCAGATGCCCACGTTGCGCGGCGACCAAGCAATCTTCCATTGCATTTGCAACTTTGACGGCGGGCGTCAGATCGATAATGCGGGCTGCTCCTTTCAGCGAATGCGCGGCCCGCATGCATTCTTCCAGGGCGTCGGTGGCGACAGGATCGCGTTCGAGCGCTAGAAGGCCGGAGGTCAAAGCCTGTGATTGCGTCTCCAGTTCGGCCTGGAAAAGGCTCAACATCGAAACCTGACTGAAGTCCTCATCTGTCATGCCATGCTCCGATCCATCATCGTGAGCAGTTGTCCCGGGTCGAGACAGCCAACAGCCCGTTCACGCCAGGGCAAAACGGCAACAGTAGCCGCCGACAGAGTCTTGCCGATCGTAGCGGGCACAGCGAGAGTGTCGCGTGCCCGGTAGCGATGTAAGCCGTGGACCTCATCAACCGTGAAAGCAACCCGCTTGTCCCGCTCGCCCACCACGACGAGGCGGCGAAATATCTTGGCTCGTCTGCCTTGTTCCTCCTCCTTGGGTTCGTCGATCCCGAGCAATTCAGCGAGCGACAGGCAAATCAGCAATTCGCCCCGGACATTGGCGATGCCGAGCACTGCACTATTCCTGCGGTGTGGAAGGGAATGAACGGGACGGGATTCAGCCACTTCATGAAAAATGCCAGCTGGAAGCGCCAGCCATTCGTGCCCCAACCGGAAGAGAACGGCCGTCTGCGGCGCTTCATCGTCCGCCGAAACGACCGCTGCACGACCAGCGCTATCGGGCCATTCGCCGCGATATGACGAGGGCGCCGCACGATCAAGGAGGCGCCGTGCAATCTTCCTGTAGGTCGGGCAATTCCGGCAGTGTAGATGCTGCTCCAGTTGGGGACAGGACTTGTCACCCCGAACGCCTATCCGCCGCCAGCAATCGTCGATTTCAATCTGCTCCACTGGCAGAGCGATCCTTGTCGAAGCCGGCATCAGGTGCCGCTCCTTTTCTGGACCCGGACCAGCCTGTCGGCCAGCGCCTCGGCGCCGCTGTGGTCGCCTTGCTTGCGAAGCAGCAAAGCCAGGTGGACCAGAGCCTCTCGATGATTTGGCGCGAGATAGAGTGCCTTGCGATAGCTTTGCGCGGCCTTGGATGCAGCGCCATCCGCATCCTGAACGAGGCCCAGCAGGTAGAAGATTTGCGCGGAAGGACCGAATTTCTCGAGATGGGCGAGGGCGACCTCCTGTGCCTCCTTTACCCGACCCGCATTGGCGATCCGTTCAACCGCGACTAGGCTTTCCGAGACCTGATCAACGGGCTTGGCCAGGGCCGGCGCACTGTTTTCCTTGCCGACGGTCAGTCGTGGCCGAAGAACGGGCTTGCTCTTGTTGAGCTTCGGGGTTGATGTCCGCACCGGGATAGCAGTTGTCGGCGCCGCGGCCTTGATGGGCTCCGATTCCAGGAAGGCAAAGGCCAAGGGCCATTCAGCGGAAATAAAGCCATGCAGCCTTGGAAGTGCTGCTTCCGCGGGACCGACCAGAAGAAGTCCGTCCGTGGCCAAGAGGTCTTTCAGGCGGGTCAATGCGCGATCCTGCAGTTCGCGATTGAAATAGATCAGCAAATTCCGACAGAGTACGATGTCGTAGACCTCTTGCCCAAAAATTGCGCGAGTACCGAATAGGTTGCCGACCCTGAAGCGAACCTGTTTCAGCACCGCAGCACTGGGCCGCAACCCACCCTCGACCGCTTCGAAATAGCGGTCCCTGAATTCGAGATAGCTGCCGCGAAAGGAATTGCGCCCGTAGACGGCACGTTCAGCCAGCGCGATATTGCGGGTACTGACGTCCACCGCATCGATGTTGAACTCGTGCGCCTCAAAACCGGCATCGAACATGGCCATTGCGACCGAATAGGCCTCTTCACCGGTTGAACATGGCAGGCTCAAGACTTTTGTTGGCTGAGCACGCTTGTGCACGCGCGCATGCCGCGCCAACATCGTGAACGCTTCTCGGTCGCGAAAGAACCAAGTCTCCGGGATCACCACCGCATTGATCAACTCCTGAAGCTCCTGCGGGGAACCGGTCAAGTGTTCCCTATAGGCCTGAGGATTGGCAATCCGGCACGCTGCCATCCGGTCTCTGACCGCCTGACGGACCACTGTCGGGCCAACGCTGGCACTGTCCAGTCCAATGGTTTCCATCAGGAGCTTTTCTATTGCGCCGGTCATTAAACACCCATCACGGCCTGGCGGAGCAATGCGGTACGAATCTCTTCCGAAAGCAGCGCTTCCGCTTTGACCCACTGAATGATCTCCGTGCCATCCGAAGTCACCGGACCAAGATAAGACGGCGTTCCTGGCTCGAGGCCGAACGGCGCGAAGTCGGCAGGGTCTCGCTCGACCGTATCCGTCACCCGTTCCGCGACCAACCCAAGCAGGCGTTGCTCGCCATCTCGCGCCGGGTAGCGCGTAACAACGATCCGGGTGCCCAATAGGCGCTCCGATGGCCGGCCAAGCGCAAGAAGAGTAACATCGATGAGAGGGATGGGTATTCCGTTATAACTGACCAGACCGACCACACCGGTTGGCGCACCCGGCAGAACTTTCACATCGATATAGGGCAGCACCTCTTCAATTTGGTGGACATCGATCAAGTAGCGATCCGAACCCATACTGAAGGCGAGGAATAGCATTATCACCTCCTACTGCCGGCCCGCTATGCTCTCAGCTTGAACCTTGAAATGCTGCTTCGCATGCTACCTGAGACTTGATTGAGCTCGTCGATCGCGAGCGTCGATTGCTGAAGGGACTCGACTGTTTGCTGAGCTGCCTCGCTTAGCTGGGTTAGCGTGTCGCTTATCTGTCCCGCGCCGATCGCTTGTGCTTGCATGCCTTCATTGGCGACTTCGAAACGTGGCACCAACCCCTGGACCTGCTGGATGATGTCGAAGAGTTGCCCGCCGACCTGCTGGATTTCGTGCATGCCCCGGCGGACCTGCTCGGAAAACTTGTCCATGCCCATCACACCGGCAGCAACTGCCGACTGGATGTCTTTGACCATCTGCTCGATATCGTAAGTGGAGACGGCCGTCTGGTCCGCAAGCCTTCGGATCTCTGTCGCCACCACTGCAAAGCCCCGGCCATATTGGCCGGCCTTCTCAGCCTCGATGGAAGCGTTGAGCGACAACAGGTTCGTCTGATCGGCCACTTTGGTGATGGTCGTCACCACCTGATTGATGCTGCCAGCTTTCTCGCTGAGGATTGCGAGTTTGGAATTGATCGCACCCGCCGCGTCCATGACCTGCTGCATGGTTCCTTCCATACGGGTCAGCCCCTCTTGCCCTCCGCCCGCGACGGCAGCCGTTTGCTCGGCAACTGTCGAGACCTCGTTCATCGTGCGAACCAGCTCGTTTGAAGTGGCGGAAATTTCCTTGGCTGTCGCGCGGATCTCAGTCGTGGTCGCGGCGATTTCAGTCGCTGTTGCCTGCTGCTGCTTGGAGGTTGCAGCAATCTCAGTTATCGACGTGCCAACCTGTATGCTGGACCTTTGTACCTGACCAATGAGAGTTGTGAGATCGTCTGCCATTGCGTTGAAGCCGTCGGCAAGCACGCTGAATTCGTCCCGGCGCCTCAGATCGAGGCGTTCGCTGAAGTCGCCTTGCCGTATCATTTGAACCGCGTCGACCAAACGTGTGAGCGGAGCTGTGACAGCGCGAAACAGCTGGTAACCCAAAAGAAGGGCTAGCCCGAGGGCTATCAACAAGCCCACGCTCAAACCGACTTCCGCCGTGCTAACGATTGAGCTGATCCGCTGCGTCGCGCTGTTTGCCTCGCCTCTGTGATCCTCGAGCATGGCTTGCAGAGCGGACTGCAATTTCACAAAGATCGGCTCTACCGTGTTCTTGATGACCGGGCTTTCATTGGGAGTTTCACCTTTCGACAAGGCAGCTCGGCTCGTGTCCAGCACAGCAGTTTCCGCCAGCCGAAATTGGTTGGCGAGTTCTTTGACGACTGCGTAATTCTGCTTGTCGATGTCGGACACGATCGTTGCTTCATACTCGTCCATCAACCGCCGCACTTGGTCGCGATTGGTCGCGATCGTGCTTTCAAGCGTGCTTTTATCCGACGGGTTGTCCTGGAGGGCATATTCCTGAAGCAGGCTATGTGCCTTCATCTGCCCCATCATGATCTCGGTGCTGTGATAGAGGTCTGGAAGAATGCTCTTCTCGACCTCAGTTGCCTCCCGCTCCGCCTGAAGAAACCAGGCGTACGCGATAACGGCGATCACGGACATAACCACCAGAACTGCAGCGAAACTGACGAGGATGCGGTGGCGTATTGTCAGACTCGTCATGGAACCGGTTCACCTATGGGGGCATCGAGGCCTGCGCGAAAAGCGCTCGTTCCGACGTTTCGAAAAGGTGCGTCGAAAAGCAGCAGTCTTATGCAGAATGGTTTCTTTTCCGTTCCATCGCTAATGATGCCGAAGCGGCTCGCCAGTCGGCGCCCCCAATAAGCGTGCTCAAAGGCATGTCTCGCCGTCGACATAGATAAACCCGACATCGGCTGGGGCGGCACGCGCCGTCAAGTGGAGCGTGCATGAGCTGCTTGAGGCCAGGAGTTGAATGACTGCTTAGCCCCGCTTGATGCCGAAAGCCGACCTCTCGCTTGCGTCCCCTAATTTCATCTTGAATCCAACGCAAAGTAAAAAAGGGCGGAGCTGAGACACATATGGTGTGCGCGCCGAGCGGACTTTGCGCTGCCGCCCGAGAAGAAGACCCCGACGGCGTTGTGCCAGAGGGCTCGGATGCCTGCAGGGTCAGGTCAAAGGCCAAAGACCTTTTTGGACCGCAACAACCTGGCGGGAGCAACGTATAGACCCGGTGATCATACCCTGATTTACTGTCCCCACCCGATATTTTGAACGAGCCCAAAAAAAGCGGGCAAGAACAGCCGGTCACGAGCGAGCGAAGCCTGAGAGGTCGGGGGAGGGCGAGCGTCCCAGTACTGATTCGAACGTACAGGCGAGGGAGAGGAGCAGTTCGTCTGCTCTGCCAGGACAGATCAGTTGCAAACCCGTAGGCAATGTCGACGGAGCGTGGGGGAGCGGCAGGCTCGCCGCGCAGAGGCCGAGGACATTTGCCGATCGAGTAGGGCCGGCGCAGGCGTCCAGGAGAGCGGCGGATGCTGACAGAGACGTAAAATCTCCCGGAAATGCCGGCGGCAGCTTCCATTTCACCGGTCCGACCCAGGCATCGATTCCGTTGAACCAGGCAGTGTTGAGCTGAACAAGTTCCTGCTGCCGCCGACGCGCACTCGCATACGAGGTCTGCGTGATGTCGAACCCGGCGGCGATGCTGGCGGCAATGTCTGGGTTCATCAAAGCGCTCGTGCGGTGGAACCGCTCGCGGCCGAACGAGGTGACCATTTCGGCTAGGCTGATGGTGCGGAAGAGCGGATCGATCTCGGCGAGTTCCGGAATGTCCATTTCCACAATCGTGACGCCGACGGCTGCAAGCGTCGACAAGGCGCCTTCCAGCCGAGCCGCCACATGACGGTCCAGAAGGTCGCCGAAAAGGGCCCGAGGTCGGCCGAGCTTTACTCCTCTGATCGTTGCCGCCGGAGGCACGGGAGTGCCGCGAAGAGCGGCCCAAACGATGGCGGCGTCCTCGGCCGAACGGGTTAGCGGGCCGATAGTGTCGAGCGTCGCCGAGACCGGGAAGCTGCCATCCGTCGGCCAGATGTTCGCCGTCGGCTTCAGACCGAACACGCCGCAGAACGCAGCCGGGCCGCGGATCGAGCCGCCGGTGTCGGTGCCAATGGCAAAACCGCAAAGGCCCGCAGCCACGGCGGCCGCCGACCCGCTGGAAGAGCCGGCGGTCAGTCGAAATACAGCGGCATCCCATGGATTGCGCGGTGTACCCCGCCGATAATTGGTACCTGTGCCGCTCATCGCGAACTCGACGGCCTTGGTCTTGCCAATAATGACGCAGCCGGCGGCGGCAAGGCTGCGCATGAAACCGCCCGGGCCGCCGATCAGGTCCGAGACATCGACATCCGAGCCGGCCGTTGTCGGCATTCCTTCAACGGCGATGATGTCCTTGATCGCGATGGGAACACCCATCAAGGGGCCGAAATCAACGCCGCCGGCGAGTGCCTCGTCGACGAGTTTGGCGGCTCGCAACGCGGCTGATGCCGCCACGTGTTCATAGGTTTGCAGCTGGCGATCGTAGGCGGCGATCCGCGCCAAGTAGGCCTCAGTCGCGGCAACGGCCGTCGTCTCGCCGGCCCGCATCCGGCGACCGAAGCCACGGATGCCACCGGGATCGAGCGGGTCGGCCGGAATGGTCATCGGAATTCAACCTCCTGCAACCCCACGCCCGTAATCACGTCCAAAACGCCCTCGGGCGATGCGCTAAGTTCACACGCCCGGCACCGGGTGCTCGCGGCGTCTAGGGAGCGGCTGCTGCTCGTGTAGGGGCGTCTTGGCCGGTCTGCGCCACCGCTATGATGTGCGCCAGTGCTTTTTCGACCATGCCGTTGTGGCTGCGTTCGGCAATCAGCCTCGACAGGGTCGCTACCGGCGGTGGGCCGCCACCGATCGCATTCTCCAGCCAATTTGCGGCGAAATCGATCTGCAGCCGCTCCGCCGTCAGCTCGGCTTTTTTGATCTGGGCGCGCAGCTGTTCTTTCGCATTGTCGGCGATATCCTCGCGTGGCGGCTTCAATGTTCGGCGAAGCGCGCGCAGCGGAAGCACTACGTCTTCACGCCAGCTTGACATTGCGGCCCGCAGCGCTGCGATCTCATCGCTTGAAAGGGACTTGCCCAAAGCTATGTCGGCATAGATGAGCATCAGCATTTCCACCACGTCCAGACCTGCCTCGTCCTGCAGGACGAGGCAGGCTTCGGAAACGCCCTCGCGTCCATAGAAGTCAATCAGGAATGCCCATGCGGCGTCTGCGGGAGAGGACTGTTCGTTCAAGTCAATCCTCCTCGTATTGGGTGGCCAGTTCGCCGATCGAGACTGGTTTCAGGGGGGGGCGGATACGGTAATATCCCGTTGCGTCGGGAGTCTGGCCGGTTTCGTGCGCGACGATGGCGCTGACCGTCGGACCACACATACGGCCCTGGCAAGGACCCATGCCGCAACGCAGGAACGCCTTGGCCTGGTTCGGGCCGAGACAGCCCCACCGGACGATGTCGCGAATGGCTCCGGCACGAATAGCCTCGCAACGACATACGACCACGTCGTCCGCCGGAACGAGCACTTCATTGCGCGGACGATAGAGCCGGTCGAGGAAAGGCCTGATCGTCAGGTGGGCGTCAAGGGCCTGCTGCGCGACGGCCTTTCGGCTTTCCAATTCGGTATCGGAAATCTTATCGAGACCCTTGAGGATCGCAAGCGCGCACAACGCGCCGGTATGGGCGCTTGCCATCGCGCCCACGATGCCGCCGCCGTCGCCGGCGATGAAGACGCCCGGAATGGAGGTTTCCCGCATCGGGTCGAGGATCGGGAGGAAGCACTGTTGCTCTTCATCCCATCGATGGGCACAGCCGATGGATCGGGCTATCTGCTGGCTCGGTATCACGCCCTCGTGCAGGGCAACCAGATCGAGGTCGATGCGTATGGTGCCCGTTCGGGTCCGGAAGCTGGCGGCGACAGCCCGCTCGGCGCCCTCGATGCGGAGCTTGGAAACGCCGCGATAGATTTTCACGCCGCGTCGGTGCAACGCGGCCATCAATCCCAGGCCTTTCCAAAGGTAACCCAAACCGTGGCCGCAAACGGCTTTCGGCAAATGCCGCAGTGCGGGTATGAGATTGGTCCGCTTGGCGGTGTCGAGAAGCACGAGGTCGGAAACGCCGGCTTCAAGGCACTGGGCCGCGAACAGGTAGACGAGAGGACCGCAGCCGGCCAGCACGAGGCGCCCGGAAGGGCGAAGCCCCGCATCCTTGAGCATGATCTGCAAGGCGCCGACCGTCAGGACGCCGGGCAGCGTCCAGCCAGGCACCGGAACCGGCCGCTCCATCGCGCCCGAGGCAATGACGAGGGCCTTTGCCTGCAACTGCTCGACCTTGCCGTCGGCCTTCGTCCAGACCGTGCCGTCGGCATCGATGCGCCAGGCGCTCGTGTTGAAACGCAACTCCGCGGCGCTGGCGCGCATCCTGGCCGTCAGCGCAGCGCCGTCCGCATAGTCGGAGCCGAGCACTGCGGAAAGTCTCGCACTGTCCGTGTTGCGTTCGACGGCGCGGTAGATCTGTCCGCCGGGCGCGGGTTGTTCGTCGATGACGAGTGTGCGGGCACCGCCTTCGGACAGTGTTGCGGCAGCCGTCATTCCGGCAGGTCCGGCTCCGATCACGATAGCGTCCCAAAGGCCGTTCATCCGAGCGTCCTCGCACCGTGCTGGCGCCTGATGATCATCCCGGGGCGGGCCCTTGTCAGGCAGGATTGCTGATTCTGCTTGCCGTCGATTTCGACCAGGCACTCAAAGCACACGCCCATCATGCAATAGGGTGCGCGCGGGCTTTCGTCGACAGGGCTTCCTCTCAATGGTGAAACTCCGGCCGCCAGCAGCGCCGCAGCGACACTGTCGCCAGACTGGAAGGGAACCTGGGAGCCCTCAAAGTCGAGGACGTTGGCGCCCGGAGGCAGTGCGGAACTACACTCAACTCTGGTGAACATCGAACCTGCCGCCTGTGAAACTCGAAAGATGTTGCGGTAGCCGGCCTTTCGCCAGCGCCGGACCGATTTCCAGCGCATGCACGCTGGCGAGGGTGACGCCGCTGTGGCAGGTGACCGCAAAGGCGCCCGGAAAACGAGCGGATTCCTCGTAAATGGGGAGGCCGTCAGGCGTCATGACGCGCAACGAACCCCAACTGCGCACCACCGTGGCCTCAGCCAGCGCGGGAAAAACGCGGGCTGCCGTCCTGCAAAGCGCGGCCGCGGTAATCACGTCTGTTCCGTCGTCGAAACCTCGATCTTCATGGCTGCTGCCAAGCAGGACCGTGCCCTCAAGCGATTGCCGGATGCAGTTGGTGGCATAGGGCAGGAATGGCTTAATCCGTTCGGTGACGACAATCTGTCCCCGCTCGGGCTTCACCGGCATTGAAAGCCCCACATGCCCGGCGAGGTTGGCCGCGCCCAGACCAGCGGCCAGGGCGATCCGCCTGCCGGTAACGCAGCCAGTACGGCTGACTGCCTTGAACCCGTCCTTTTCCGTGGCGATGTTCTCGACCCGGAACCCGGGGCGGTAGCTGCCGCCGGCGTCCTGCAGCCCTCCCTGCAGCGCGCGTAGCAGATATAGAGGATTGACGTGGCCATCGAGCGAGGAAAACGAAGCGCCAACCACGTCATCACCGATACCGGGCAGCATAGCCCGCAAGTCGGCGCGGTCGAGGATGGATATGTCGATGTCGCCGCCATCGGCCCGTGTGCGGGCGATGACATCGCGGCGCTTGTCTAGTTCCGCCTCGCTAAAGCAGAATTGCAGCCCTCCAGGTTGCCGCCACCCGATGTCGAAGGAAACGGCGTTGCTCAACTTTGCGGCAAATCCCGGCCAGATTCGGCCTGCGTGCAGTGACCATTGCATATAGTGTGGGGTGCCGACGCCCTTTCCCTGGAGCCAGACAAGGCCGAAGTTGCCACGAGCGGCGCGATGGGCCTGGTCGCCTTCGTCGAGCAGGACGACGTTGGCTCCGGCAGTCTGCGCGCCCCATGCAAGGGCCGCCCCGACGAGGCCGCCCCCCACGACGATCAGGTCGAACACCTCCATCGCTACTGCACCTCACGAGGTTTCCGGGTGGAAACCGCGAGGCCTCAAGCCTGCGTGAAGCCACTCGACCAGCGACACGACATCGTAGACAGGTACGCCAAAGGCCTTCTCGATTGCCTGCGAATAGGGAGGAAGATTGGCGCATTCGCTGACCAGGGCGCCTATCGACGGCGTTTCGGCGAGCATGCGCTCCACGCTCTCCAGAGCGTCGCGTTCCTGTGCCGCGTAGGAGACCCGGGAGGCGTTGTTGCGCATATTGGCGCGGATCGGCCCGTCAAAGGCGAGTTCGCCGAGCGGAAGGCCGACAGGAGCCCCGATATTTGTGAAATGCTTGTCTGTAATGGCCTTGCGGTCCGAAACGATGACGCCGACAGTCTTGTCCGCCGGCAACGTCTGCAGCACGAGCGGGATTTGCATCAGACTGGATGAGGCTACCGGCACCCGGCTGTAGGCGCGCAATTGCGGATGCACCACCGCCAGGAACCCGCAACTGGTGGCGATGCCGTCCATGCCCAGTTGGGTCAACCGGTCTATCGCATCGTAAAAAGCCGGCAAGACCTTTTCGGGAGCGCCTTCGATCACATCCTGTGGGCGTACTCCGGTGACAACATGATACTGTACCGGAAAACGCCAAGTCAGGGCATTGGCGACATCGCCGGGAAGGCGCTCGAACCCCGTGTCGAGCACGATAATGCCAACATGCGCGCCGTGGACTGGACGCTGGCGGTGCGGGCGATCAGCGGTTTGCAGGACATTAATAACAGGTTGCATGGTAAGGACTCTGCTGGGTCAGGAGGCGTCGTCGGCGGGCTTCGGACAGGCTTCGCGGTCGACGCTCATTCCCTCCCACCGCGCCACCTTGCCGCTGTCGATGCCGAAGAGGTCGAGCGCGCGGCCGACGCTGTGGTCCACCATCTCTTCGAGCGAGCGCGGCTTGGCGTAGAAAGCAGGCACAGGCGGCATGAGGATCGCCCCCATTTCGGCGAGCGCGGTCATTGTCCGAAGGTGCCCGAGATGCAGCGGAGTCTCGCGAAGCATCAGAACGAGCTTGCGGCGTTCCTTCAACACGACGTCCGCGGCGCGGCTCATGAGGCTAGAGGTGACGCCGGAGGCGATCTCGGACATCGTCCTGACGGAGCAGGGTGCGATCAGCATGCCGAGCGTCCGGAAGGATCCGCTGGAAATCGAGGCACCGATGTTTTGAACATTGTGGAAGACGCTGGCCCGTTCGGCGATCTCCGCAGGACGCATGCCGAGTTCCTGGGAAAGCGTCAGATGCGCCGACCGCGTCACTATCAGATGGGTCTCGATGCCAGCGGCCCTGAGCTGGTCGAGCGCCCTGACGCCATAGACGGCGCCGGAGGCGCCGCTGATGCCGACGATGATGCGGGGAGGCTGTGGGCCGCCCCCGCCGCCCTGCCAGAGTGAAGCCGATCCGCTCACGCGTTTTCGAACCAGTCCGCAAGGTCGACCTTGTCGGCAAGGCGGATCTTCTTGCGTTCGAATTCGGCCTTGCGGTGGAACGGCTTGGTGGCGTCGACGAGCAGGCGCCCCCAATGATCCTTGGCTTCGTCGCGATAGAAGGAAGGCGTATCGGGAATGATGATCATGTCCTTGTCGGGACGGCAACGGGTCAGGGTCGCCCACATCACGTCGTCCATGCTGTAGATGTCCACATCCTCATCGACGACGGTGACCACCTTGGCCCAGATCGGCTCGGCGCCGATGGTGGCGAGCATCACCTGGCGGGCGTGCCCCTCGAACTGCTGGTCGACCTTGATCACGGCATGATTGACAAAGGGCTGGCAGGTGACGTCGAGAATGCCGGGTAGCGCCGCGCTCAACCGCTGGAAGATGTTGGCGGACACCGACAGTTCCAGCGTCAGCACCTCCTCGGCCGAACCGCACAGTATGCTGTGGAACATGGCGTCGCGCCGCACGGTGACCCCCAAAACCTCGAACACCGCATTTGGGCCTTCAGGGACGTAGTAACCCATGAATTCGCCGAACGGGCCCTCAGGCCGGCGTTCGTTTGGCAGGAAGCGGCCCTCGATGACGATCTCGGTGTCGGCTGGAACCTCGAGGTCGATATACTTGCACTTGCGAATGGCGATGGGGCTGCCCTTCAGCCGCGCCGCGACCTCAAGCTCGTCCACGTCATAGGGCAGCGGAGCCGCGGCGGTGAGGAAGGATGTCGCCGGTGCGCCGATCAGCATCGCCGCCTCCAGCGGCTTGCCCATCTTCTCGGCCTTTTCATGATAGATGGTGAGGTGATGGCGCGGCGCCAGGCGGCAGCGCAACTCGCTGTCGCTCACATACATCGAACGGTGATAGGACAGATTGCCGACCCCCGTTTCGGGATCCTTGGCAATGAACATGGCCGAGGTGAAATAGGGCGCGGCATCGCGATCGGAGTAGGTGATGAGTGGCAGTTCAGACAGCTTGCATTCGGTCAGTTCCGGGTCCTCGACGGTGACGAAGGGTTCGCCAACGCTTGTCGAGCCGAGATTGGCAAGATTGCTCCACTGACGACAGAAATCGGTGGAATCGATGCCGATCACCTCCGCCAGGCGCTCCCGCGAGCCATAGACGTTGGTAACGACCGGAAAGCGTGTGCCCTTGACGTTGTTGAAAAGGATCGGCTTGCCCCAGCGCTTCTGGGCCACATGGGTGACAGCCGCCAGTTCGTGGAACGGATCGATCTCCTTGTCCACAACAAGCAGGTCGCCGCGTTCACGCAAGCGGGCAACGTAGTCTCTCATCGGATTCTCCTGGATGCCGGGGCACTTCGCTGTTGCATAGTGCCGCCGCGGCTCGGTGTGGCTTCATGTGAACTGCGCAACCGGTAACGGTCGCCCGGATAGAGGAAGCGGCTGCGGGTGACAGGCACGCCTTCGCGCCATGTGCGGCGATCGAGCAGAAGGCAAGGCTGGTTGCCGTCGATCTCAAGGGCCCGCCTGCTTTCTTCGTCGGCCCGGATGGCCCGGATCGTATTGTCGACATAGGTGACTTCGGTTTCCCGCAGGAGGTAGGCGTGAGGCGTAATGCGGGTGAAGTCCTGCTTCAGATAGCCGGGGGCCTCCGCCGGGTTGACGAAGCGATCCTCGATCTGGATGGGCGTTCCATCCTCCTTGTGAAGCAGGCGTGAGTGGCAGACCGGCCCTTCATAGGGCAGGGGCAGCATGCCGGCGAACGGACTTTCGGGGGGCACAAAGCCCAGAAAGAGCACTTCGCTGGTATGCACGCCGCCACTGAGGGCGATTTCCTCCGAGACGTCGGGCAGATCGAATATGGCGCACTGCATCCGGGGGCCGACGACGAAAGTGCCGCGACCCTGGATTCGAACCAGCATGCCTTCTGACTGAAGTTCCCGCAGGGCCCGGCGCACTGTCAGGGAAGAGGCGCCGAATTCCTCGGCGAGCAGTTCCTCGGAAGGCACGCGGAAATCGGCAGGCCATTCGTCGCCGCGTATGCGCTTTTCAATGGCCGACTTGATCTGCCCGTAGAGGGGTTGCGAGTTTTGAAGTTCGTTCGCCATTCCAGCCCCATTGTAATATCATATGTTAGGTTAATTGATACGACGAGTTCGGCTGGATTGTCCAGCGCCATTTGGTTCGCTTTGATCATGGCGAGTCTGGAATCGGCGGCAATTCGCGGGAAATTGGTGAAATCTGAGACCAGTTGGGAAACGACGGTCTGTTAAGCCGCGAATCCTAACCGCTTGACAAAGGCTATGCGTCACTTATCCTATCATATATTTTCTAATGTAATATATAAATCTCTTGGTGCGGGAAGGGTTGGAATGAGCAGCGGGATCGTTCGACATAGCGAGAACAATCGCATGAGTCTTGCCGTGGAGGCGGGTGGCTTCGTTTTTCTGGCTGGCCTTACCGCGGTGGAGACGCGCGGCGCTACCGTGGCCGCGCAGACAAAAGAGATCCTCCAGAGGATCGACCATCATCTCGCTGAAGCAGGCAGCAGCAAAGGGAATCTCGTCAGCGCGCAGATTTGGTTGACGGACAGCGCTACGTTCAACGAATTCAATACGGTTTGGGAAGAATGGGTCGCCGATGTCGGCAAGCCCGTTCGCGCCTGCGTGGAGTCGCGGTTGGCTGATCCTGCTCTTAACGTGGAAATCATGGTCACGGCTTGGCGGTGAGCGGCCAGTCTTTGTTGATAGACGGGACGTCTTCGCGCGGCAAGCCTGCCAAGGTTCTCGATGATCCCGCGTGGAGCGATAAGACTTTCTCTGCGGAACACGGCAACGCGGCGGCATGATGGAAGCGATATCCAAACGCGACTGGGACGTGATCATTATCGGCGGGGGCGTTGTCGGATGCTCCGCGGCATATTATGCCGCCAAGAATGGAATGCGTGTCCTGCTAGTGGAGCGAGACGCACCGGGATCAGCGCAATCTGGCCGCAACGTCGGCTTTGTCCGTCAGCAGAATCGCGACTTTCGAGAACTTCCACTGATGATCGGCGCCCTGTCGATGTGGAAAGAAATCGAAGCGGAACTGGGGCGCCGGGTGGGATGGCAGCAAGGCGGGAACCTGTCTCTGGCGTTCAGCGAGGCTGATCTTGTTTCCCGGCGTGCCTGGCAAAAGCGGGCGGCCGAAGAGTTTGGGCTCGACACGCGGATGCTGTCGGCAACGGAAACCCACGCGCTGGTACCTCAACTGGCAACTGATTGCGGCGTGGTCGGAGCGATGTACACGCCCAGTGACGGGAAGGCCGAGCCTGCCCGAGCGACCCGGGCTTTTTTTGATGCGGCGCTCGGAGCCGGAGCGGCATTCGCTTTCGGTGAGTCGGTCACTCGCATAGAAACCGGCGCCGGGAAAATCTCCGGCGTCCGGATCCGCGGTCGGCTTTACCGCGCGGGCACGGTAATCGTCGCCGCGGGAGCCGGGAGTGCCGCCCTGTTGAGGAAGGCAGGACTGGATCTGCCTCAGGAGTTCGTCCGGGCGACGGTCGCAAGAACGGTGGCGAGGCCCGAATCGCGCATAGCGGCCTGCGTCTCGGGTCAACATACCGGCATCCGGCAGGATCTGAACGGGGCCTATTTGATATCCGTCGCCGGAGGTGAATACGACCTGCGGCTGGATTCCTGGCGGCATATGCGATGGTACGAGGCCACACGAAAGTCCAATCCCGATGCGGCACGCATAGATTATCTTGCGCCGATCAAGCGGTTTTTTCCGTTGCGGACACACTTGCCGGTCGCCGACTTTCCACCCAGCCGCGACAACCCGCGTCCGGAACTATTTCGCGTGGAGCAGGCGAATCGTGAGTTTTCTCGGCTCTTGCCGACATTGGCCTCTCTGGAGATCGAGACCTTTTGGGCGGGGATCATCGACACAATGCCGGATGTCATTCCGGTCCTGGGCCCAATTGAAGGCATATCGGGCATGCTTGTCGGAACAGGGTTCAGCGGTCATGGCTTTGGCCCGGGTCCGATGGCCGGAAAGGTTCTCTCGGACCTCGCCGCGGGCCGGCGATCGCCCGTTGACATTTCGGCCTTGTCACCAATGCGCTTCGCAAAAAGTTGGACCTCGCCGAAGGCAGGATGAATACTGCGGAATAGGTTATCTCGCAGTAGGGACCGTCTTGCCGCAACTCGTCGCGGACTCGCGCTTAACCGGATCTTGGTCTCGATCTTGATGGCAGGCGCTTCAGCCGCTTCAAGATGCGCAACTGCCAATCCGCAGGCCGGCCGGGAAAGACTAAAAAGGCGGCCGCGAGGAGGGGGAGCCATACAGCCCGGAAGCAGAGCGGTCCACTCCGGGATTGTCCGTTCACCCCAGGATTACCGAGTCGGATCTGGACGCGGTGATCTCAATCTCGACCCGGGCACCGGAAGCAGGAATCTGGCAGATGAGGAAGGTGCTTGTTGGTCTGATGTCGCCGAAGACCTCACCAAGAACCGGTACGACGGCCGATGCCGCCTCGGCATCCGTAACGAAGACGCGGCTAACCACAGCATCGGCCAAGCTCGATCCCGCCTGGCGAAGGGTATCGTTGATCGACGACAGGGCATTTCGTGCCTGCTGGGCTGGATCCTCGGGAAACTCGTTTGTGACTGGATCGCGTCCAGTAGTGCCCGAAACGTAGATGATCCTACCATCGATGACGGCTTTGGCGTAACCGGCTATGGCTTCGGACGAGGCCCCGGAAAAGATTCGATTGCGCATGAAAGTTCCAGCCTCAAGTTGAGTGATGCTGCCGATGGGTAGGGTAGGCCCGGTATTCCTGCGCATCACAGAAAAGGGACATGGCACTTGCGCGGCCCGACAGGACATCCAAAGTCAGATCGGCCCAGCCGGGTTGCGCATAGTTGCCTTTACTCGATCGGTTCACCAAGCACCGGCATTGGGCATTGAGGCCCAAGGCTCCCCCGGCGGCAACGGTGTACCTCGCTGCATCAGTTCGATTGAAATGAGGTCGGGCGATCGGACAAACGCCATGCGACCATCTCGCGGTGGTCGGCTCAGCGTAACGCCGCCCTTCACCAGCCGCTCGCAGACTGCGTAGATGTCGTCCACTTCGAGGCCCAGGTGCCCGAAATTCCGGGCCGATCCATAGTCCTCGATATCCCAATTGTAGGTGAGCTCGATCTGCGGCGCGCTGCCTCCGAGAATCTCGATATCGTTGGGAGCACAGAGGAAGACCAAGGTGTAGCGGCCTTTTTCATTTTCCGTGCGCTTCACTTCGACAAGCCCGAGCTTGTGCACGTAAAAGTCCAAAGCAGCATCCAGATCGCGCACTCGCACCATGCTGTGGTTGAACTTCATCTCATCCTCCGCAGTTAATCAAACTGGGACAGTGCTATACGTTTCAGCAGCCAATTTCCATATCAATAAACGTCAATAATGATATTTTTGATCTGCGCTGCCCACTCGGTCCGCTTTACGGCGCGCATATTGCCAATTCTGCTGTTTTTGCCCATCCTTGCAAGGGCTTGAGCTTCTCGGGTGGCGTCCAGGGAATCGTCTCGGCCTCCGTGCCCATGGGATGGGATACCGGCAAGCGGCGAAGAAGAGGCCGGATCAATCAGGGGATTCAGGCATTGGGCTTGATAAAACTGATATTATAGCATAGAAGAAAAAATATCATATCCACATGGAGCGAGAGAGTGTCGATTCTTGAGGCGATTGGCCGGGTAATCATTGGCGGTTTTTTCCTGATCGCCGGCGCGCGGCACTTTCTGCATTTCAAGCAGCGGGTCACGGTGGTGAAAACCAGCTATGGCTGGCTTTTGCCGGCGCCGATAATGGCTGCCGGGTTTGCGACTCAGGCAGTGGCGGGCCTGGCGCTGATCGCCGGATACTGGGTATTGCCGGCCGTCGTTGTGCTGATCGCCTTCCTTGTGGTGGCGACCCCGCTTTACCACAACATGTTTATGTATAGCGGGCCGGAACGCGACCGACACTTTTACATGATCCTGGTCAATTTCTCGCTTGTGGCGGCGTTGCTGCTCCTAGCGGCAGACGCGGTCTAAGGGTCAGGCCGATGGCAGAGCCTGATGAAACGTGCGACGTATTGGTCGCGGGATCTGGCTCGGCCGGCCTGGCAGCGGCACTTCGCACTTCCGCCGCAGGTCTATCCACCATCATTCTTGAACGGACCGGTCTCGTCGGCGGGACCACGGCGATGTCCGGAGCGGCCGTCTGGATTCCGGCGAACCACCACGCTGCCGCCGCTGGCCTGTCGGACGACCGGGGGCGCGCCCTGACCTATATCCGGGCTGTGGCTCCCGACGGTTGGAGGGAGACCGAAGACGCGCTCTGGCGCAGCTTCGTCGATGAGGCCCCGAACATGCTGGCCTTCCTCGAAAGGGAGACCCCGCTACGCTTCTCGCTGATGACGGAGGGCGATCCTCATCTCGAAAGAGCAGGAGCCGTGAATGTCGGGCGGATGCTGTCGCCCGGGGTGCTAAGACGGAAGCTAGCCGGGCCCTATGCCCGGATTCTGAGGCCCCCAAGTCTCCCGCATGTATTCACTTTCCAGGAGATGCTTGAACTCGACCCATTCCATCATCCGGTCGAAGCCGCCTTCAGAAGGTGGCCGCAACTGTTCTGGCGACTGCTAACCGGCGCCAGAGGGATGGGAACCGCCCTCGTCACGGGGCTGCTCAAAGGCTGCCTGCACCATGGCTGCCGTATAACGCTCGAAGCCCGCGCGGTCGCCCCGATCGTTGAAAAGGGACGTGTGAAGGGGCTGGTGGTCGAGGCGGCGGGCGCGAAACGGAGCATCCTGGCTCGCAAGGGAGTCGTCCTGGCTACCGGTGGATTTGAATGGAATACCGAATTGCGGGAAAAGCATTTTCCCGGGCACTGCGATTTCATCGCAAGTCCGCCGGGAAATGATGGGGACGCTGTTCGTATCGCGGTTGCGGCCGGTGCAGAACTTGCTCACATGGATCAAGCGAACATCACTGGAGGCTTCCCGCTGAGTGGGTCACGTCGACCCTTTGGCGTCAGCTCTTTTTTTCACCAGGAACCCAACGCGATTGTTGTCAACCGGCATGGCCGACGTTTCGTCAACGAATACCGCTTCAACCTCGGGGAAGTCATAGATGAACGCGATCCCTCCACCGGTCAGCCGGTTCATCTGCCGGCATGGCTGGTCAGCGATCAAGCGTTCCTTAAGAACTCGCCCATCCTGCGGCACTTTGCAGCGCGCAATCCGGGTTGGATCAAGAAGGCGCAAACAATCTCGGCGCTTGCCGAAGCAACCAAACTGCCCGCCGATGAATTCGCGCTGACGATCGAGCGTTTCAACGCGTCCTGTGCGTCCGGCGTGGATGGACAATTTCATCGTGAGGGTATGGCATCGGGCCAGGCGAAGAAGGGTCCCGGGAAAAGCCGCCTGTCACCGATCCAAAAGGCTCCCTTCATCGCAATTCCATTCAACCGTACCATCGTCTCAACCAAGGGCGGACCTCGAACCGACGCCGGCGGTCGCGTGCTCAGAGCGGACGGAAGAGTGGTCGAAGGTCTCTATTGCGTGGGCGTGGCGATGGCTAATCCGTTCGGCACGTGGGCGGTGGGAGCCGGCACCACATTGGGGCCCAACCTGACGTGGGGCTACATCTGCGCGGAGTCCATCGTCTGCGCAAACGACTGAGCCATTTCGAAGGGTGCCTGAAAAACGAGCAGTCAATGACCACGCGATGGCCTTCAAGTGAAAGGACCCGGCGCTGCTGGATGCCGAAGGGCACGCCGGCCAGCATGGCCGGCCAAGGCGGCGCTTGCCTTCCATGGCGGCGGCCTCGTCGAAGCGGCGTAGCGTTCCCGAACCTTTTGGCATGCGCCCCTTCCAGGTTCGTGCGGCCGTCACCATCGACGGAAGCGGGAAGGCGGCGCCAAAAATCGCCGTCCGCGTCCATGGATTGCCAGGTTCAGATGATGCGCGAAAGAAACGCGCGTGTCCGCTCATGACGGGGGCTGCCGAAAATCAGCTTTGGTGGCCCTTCTTCAATGACCATCCCGCCGTCCATGAATACGACCTTGTCCGCCACATCTTCGGCAAAGCGCATTTCGTGAGTGACAACGATCATCGTCATGCCGTCGGCGGCGAGCGAGCGCATGACGTCGAGCACCTCGCCGACGAGTTCGGGATCCAGTGCACTCGTCGGCTCATCGAAAAGCATGAGCTTGGGCTTCATCGCCAAAGCGCGCGCGATTGCCACCCGCTGCTGCTGGCCGCCGGAAAGCTGATCCGGATAGGCATCGAGCCTGCTGCCCAGCCCGACCCGTTGGAGGAGTGCGATCGCCTCGCCGACAACCTCCTTCCGTGGGCGCTTTTGAACCAGGATGGGGGCCTCGATCACATTCTGCAGCGCAGTCATATGGGCGAACAGATTGAAACGCTGGAAGACCATGCCGATATTGGATCGCCTGACGGAGATTTCCCTTTCCTTAAGTTCATAAAGTCGATCTCCCCTGCGGCAGTATCCCACCAGGTCGCCATCGACATAGAGCGCCCCGGAATCGATCTTCTCCAAATGATTGATACATCTGAGCAAGGTCGACTTGCCTGAACCGGAGGGGCCGATCAGGCATACGACCTCTCCGAGTTCGACATCGAAATCAATTCCCTTGAGGACTGAAAGGGCGCCAAAGCTCTTGCCCACCTGAACGGCGGAAACCATGGGCATTATCATTTCGAATTCCTTATGCCTGAGCCACCGAACATCCGTCTCGACCATGATACCGTTGCCGTGCGGTCTCCCCGAGCAAATCGTTTCTCTATCCGTCCCTGTATCACGGTCATCACAGAGGTTATGGCGAGGTACCAAACGCAGGCGACGAGCAGCAGCGGGATGGTCTGGAAGGTGCGCGATGAGATCGTCTGGACCGAATAGAGAAGATCGGATAGCGCAATGACGCTCACCAGCGACGTCATCTTCAGCATCCCGATCGTCTCATTGCCCGTCGGCGGCACGATGACTCGTACTGCCTGCGGGAGAACGATCCGCCTCAGAATCTGTCCCGGCCTCATTCCCAGCGCCCGAGCAGCCTCCTGCTGACCTTGATCTACCGACATGATGCCGGCGCGGACGATCTCCGCCATGTATGCGCCCTCGTTGAGGCCGAGGCCGAGCAGGGCGGCAGAATAGGGTGTGATCAGATCGTTGGCCGAACCTCTGAAGAAGGTCGGGCCGAAGGGAATTCCAATAACGATTTCCGGTATCAGGAAGGCGAGATTGTACCAGAAAATGAGCTGCACAAGGACCGGCGTTCCGCGGAAGAACCAAAGGTAGAGCCCGGCCGGGACATTGAGAAAAGGGTTCTCCGAAATCCGCATGATCGCGAGGATGACGCTCAAAACGGTTCCGATGCACATCGCGGCAACGGTCAGCCATAGTGTCAGTCCAAGCCCTTGCAGGACGATCGGCTCAAACACGTTCGCGAAGACCACGTCCCACCCAAAGTTGGCATTGGTGACGATTCCATGAGCCAGCCATATCGCCGCCGCCGCCATGGCCGCTGCGGCGATCCATCTGCCCGGCTTGCGGACAGGAACAACCATCAGCTTGTGATCAGACGCAAGATTGCGTTGCAGCCGCTTCTGCTCCGTCTGGTCGAGCGGCGTCTCAGGCACGAGCCGGCCAAACTTTCGTGGTTGCATGGCTTCCAACATTTCCTCCCATGCGCCGTAGTCTTGCAAGAAGATTCGGCGCTGTCTTCATCGAAGTCCGGATGGTTGTCCCGGCCGGTTTTTTCCGGCTCCGATTCCCGATTGGGCGATCGGAGCCGGAAAGCTGCGGTGCCAAGGCAACGATGGAAGCTTGTGCCTTGGCCGTTCGGGTCTCAGTTGGCGGTCGCGCCCTTGGAGACCAGATTGATGCCGGGCGTTTTCAGCTTCAGAGCCGCGATATCCCACTTGTCCATGATGCGGTCATAGACGCGTTCATCCATCAGCGCTTTCGTTCCGGCCAATAGCGCATTGGCCAGTTCCGTGTTGTCTTTCTTGACGATGAAGCCGTCGATTTGCTTCGGCAGCACGTCAAGCACAATCAGCTTCACCGGCTGAGACGACTGTTTCTTGATAAACGCGGCGGCGGAAGCATCATTGACCAGGAAGTCGACGCGGCCTGAAAGCAGCGCCAAGATAGTGGCATCCGCCGAAGCGAACTCGTTCGTTGCGATCGGCGCCTTGCCGTTCTTCACGCAGAGAGGCGAAAGCAATTCCTTGATGCTCTGGACAAATGTCGTGCCCTTCTGCGCGCCGCTTTTCAGGCCGCACAGGCTCAGCGGATTGTCGGTGATCGCACTGTTCTCAAGCGTGAAGATGCCGTTGATGGAAATCGACAGATCGACGAACGTCACCTGTTTCTCGCGCTCGACCGTGTCGGAGATGCACTCCATCGCGGTGTCGTAGCGACCGCTCTGGACGCCGGGAATCAAGCCATCGAAGTTGATTGATTCCGCTTTGACCTTGACCCCGAGCTTCTTCGCCAGGGCATCCCAAAGGTCCGGCTCCCAGCCGATCATCGTGACATTGTCTTCCGCGAAGCTCTCGCACGGAGGATAATGCGCATCGGTCGCCAGCTTGATAATTCCGGAATCCTGGATGCTCTTGGGCAGCATCGCGTGCAGGGCCGGATCGGTCTTGACCGAAGCTGTGATTGCGTCATCGGCAAGCGCGACTGTCGGCCTGCCGAGCACGAGAGCGGTCACGGCAAGGAGCCCGACCGAAACTGCAAGTATCACTTTCCTCATTTTACTTCCCCTTCGCTTGTGTGGTTGAATGGGTTTGACACCCTTTTGTTTGCTCACCCCTTCTGCCGAGGGTGCTCCTGCCGGCCAGCTATCGAACCGGCTAATTTTGTTCGCGTCAGGCAGGATGGCTCACGCCCTTCCCGATCTTCGGTTTCTTAAATCTGTCAGCGAGTAACGCGTGTGGATCGCCTCGGGATCGAGGGCGAGTTCGATCAGGGCAGGCGTGCCAGAGCCGATCGCGCGCTCGAACGCCGGAGCGAAATCCTCGGTCTTACGCACACGCTCGGCGTGGGCGCCGTAAGCCTTGGCAAGCATGCAGAAATCGGGATTCGTCAGGTTGGTCCCATTGACGCGGCCTTCGAGCCTGTTTTCCTCATGGATACGGATCGTCCCGTACATGTTGTTGTTGAAAAGCAGGATGATGACGTTGGCGCCGTACTGGACAGCGGTTGCGAGTTCTTCTCCGCACATCTGGTAGCAGCCGTCGCCGACGAAATTGACGACAACCCGCTCCGGGTAAAGCAGTTTCGCCGAGATGGCGGCCGGAAGGCTATAACCCATCGAGCCGCTAATCGGACCAAGTTGCGTATGCAGCTTGTAGTGGGCGAAATATCTCTGACTCCAGGTCGCGTAGGCGCCCACGCCGTTCGTCACGATCGCGTCATCGGGCAACCGGTCCCGAAGCCATTTCATCATGTTTGGCAAGTCGATCGGACCTGGGCACGGTCCCGGCGTCGTTTCCATCTCGAAGGTTTTGCGCAGCCGGCGGACCCATTCCGCTCTCGCAGCGCGGTCGACCGGAGGAAGCTTGGCTAGCGCGGCGGCGAACGCGTCGTTGCCGGCAAGTATTGCGAGGTCGACCTGAAAGACCCGGTTCAATTCTTCCAGGCTGCTCGTCACATGGACGAACTTTTGCTTCGGCACGGGAATATCAAAGAGCGTGAAGCCCTCCATATATCCGGCACCAATCGTGTTCACATCGCTGAGCGCGTCATTGACCATGATCACCAGGTCGGTGTCCCTGATGTGCGAAAGCAGAGCCGGATTGGCGCCAATGCCGATCTCTCCGGCGTAGCATTGCAGTCGATGGTCGATGATGTCCCGACGACGAAACGTGGTGACGACCGGCACGCTGCAATTCTCGGCAAACCGCTGGATGTCGTCGCGCGCCTGCTCGGTCCAGCCCGAGCCGCCGACGATAATTAGCGGCCGCTCCGCATCGCAGAGCATGGCGCGCACCTTCTCCATGTCGGCGAGCGCGGGTGTCCCAACCGAGGCTCGCCTGTAAGGCTTTCCTTCCGCCACGACGCATTCCTCCTCGAGCACGTCCTCCGGCACCACAAGGACGACTGGACCCATCCGGCCGGTCATGGCCGTGTGGTAGGCCCGCTGGATGAATTCCGGGATACGTCTCGGGTCATCTATCTGCGCTACCCATTTCGTCATGGGCGCGAACATCGTGCGAAAGTCGTAGGACATGAACGCTTCGCGCTCCATCAACCCACGCTTCACCTGGCCCACCATCAGGACCATCGGCGAAGAATCCTGGTAGGCCGTGTGCACGCCGTTCACAGCGTTGGTGGCGCCGGGACTGCGTGTGACAAATGCAATGCCGGGCCGTCCGGTCAGTTTGCCATGGGCCTCAGCCATCTGGGCAGCGCCGTTTTCGTGGCGGCAGGTGACTGTGCGGATTTCCGGATGACGGCACGCCAGAGCGTCCAGAACGGAAAGAAAGCTCTCGCCAGGGACGTGGTAGACAAGTTCGGCTCCGTTGAGCCTAAGTTCGTCAGCGAGGATCTCGCTGCCTTTCCGCTTCATCATCTGCGCACCCGCTCCCCGGCCCGACTCCAATCTACCCGCTGACCTTCAACCGATGACAAAGGGGTTCTCGATTTCTTTGGCCATAGATAGCCACACCGCCTTCGTCTGGAGGTATTCGCGAATGCCCTCCACGCCGTTTTCGCGCCCTAAGCCGCTCTTCTTGTAGCCGCCGAACGGAGTCGTGTAGGAGATGTCGCGATAAGTGTTGATCCAGACGCTGCCCGCATCGAGTTGTTCGGACATGCGGAGCGCACGCTTCATGTCTGAAGTCCAGACGCCGGCCGCCAAGCCGAACTCGCTGTCGTTCGCGATCGCTACCGCTTCTTCCTGGTCGTCGAATACGATCGTCGAAAGGACCGGGCCGAATACTTCCTCGCGGGCGATCCGCATATCGTTTTTGACGCCGGTGAATATGGTCGGCTCTATGAAGAAACCGTCCTTGCACTCGGCAAGCTGGGGTCGCTTGCCTCCCAAGACGAGGCTTGCGCCCTCCTGCCTTGCAATGTCTATGTAACCCAGCACCCTGTCGTACTGCATGGCGTTGGCAATCGGGCCGATCTGGGTCTCTACCTTGCGCGGATCACCGACGCGTGCCGCGCCGCTAAAGGCCGAAAGCTTCTCGACGAACTGGTCGTGAATGCGTCTTTGCACGAGCAGGCGCGAACCGGCGATGCAGGTCTGTCCTGTCGCTCCGAAAATGCCACCGACCACGCCGCGGACAGCGTTGTCCAGATCAGCATCATCGAAGACGATATTTGGCGATTTGCCGCCCAGCTCGAGACTGACCCGCTTCACGTCGCGAGCCGCAAGCGAATACAGATGCGCTCCAGTTGCCGTCGAGCCCGTGAAGCCCACATGACGCGTCAATGGGTGCGTTACGAGCGGCTCGCCAATTTCCTTGCCAAACCCGGTCACGACGTTGATCACCCCAGGCGGGAAGCCAGCCAGTTCGACCAACTCCATAAGCTTCAGGGCGGTGGCGGACGTATGTTCCGCCGGCTTCATGACGATGGTGTTCCCCGCTGCGAGAGCGGGCGCGGCCTTGAGCGAGAAAAGGAGCAACGGCGCGTTCCATGGAACGATGCCTACGCAAACCCCCAAAGGCTCCGGACGGGAATAGCTCAGCGCCGGCTTGTCGCAGGGATGGACGACGCCTTCGATTTTGTCGGCCAGACCCGCATAGTAGTAGTACCATTTGGGAATGTAGCGGATTTGATGCCGCATTTCCGCGAGCAGGCGGCCATTGTCGCGCACCTCGATTTCCGCGAGCGCGTCGGCATGTTCTTCGATGAGGCTGCCAAGCCGATAAATAAGCCTTCCGCGCTCGGAGGGATGCATGGATCCCCAGGGACCTTTTCTGAAAGCACGGTCCGCAGCGCGAATGGCGCGGTCAGCGTCCGCGGAATTTCCTCTCGGCACCAGCGCCCATGGCTTGGCCGTGAAGGGATCCACCGTCTCGAAGTAATCCCCTGATGCCGGCTCGACCCACTCGCCGCCGATATACATCTTCATTTTGCTGAGCTCGCCCGCCATCCGGTTCTCCTGTCTTCCTCACTCAAGGCCCTCGTCCGATGCCCTGATGCGGGACATCTGAGAGGTGAATTAAACATCTTTTCCAGATAATAATAATATCATTTCATGGAGAAAATACCGATACTTTCCGCTTGTCAAGGGCACCGAACCGGGAAAAGGGGGCAGGATGCGTGATGGAGAGGCTAAAAATGATATCCATACCGAAGCTCCAGATGAGCCCTCAGGCGCAGCACGGGGGACCAAATCTGTCGTCGAGAAGCGCATGATGTTCGTGGCGGTCGGATTGCGCGAACGGCTCACCCCGCTCAAGGTGCGTCCGCCCGGCACGCCGTGCTTTGAGGCGCAGGCCGGCACGCAAGCGGCGATCGAGCACATCGCGTGGCTCGGCGAGCAATGTGCTGGTGTCGACGCGGCGCCGCCGCTGGACCGGCGCATCGTGACGGGATTGGAGGCGGCGACCGCCTACGAGGCTGGGTTGATGGATCGATTCCTCGCCGGTACGACGGCCATACCCGGCCTGACGCTCTCGGCATCGCCAGCCGCAACCGACTGGACGCGCGCGTGCCGACCTTTAGCTTCCGGCTGGCCAATCGCTCGCCGCTGGAAAACGCGGCTGCGCTGGCTGAGGAAAAACATCTTCGGCTGGGCCGGCGACTCTATGCCATGAAGCCTCCGGCAGGCTTGGACCGCGCGAAAAAAGGCGTCGCACGGCTGGGTCTGTCACACTACACCACGACGGACCAGGTCGACCAAGCCATAGAGGCCGTCGCCCGGCTCGCGGTCCGACGGGGGGAGCATTAAGTAGGCAAAAAGGGGACCAGCTGTGGCTGCTGTGGATAATGGGTCCTGGTGTCTTGCTGATTGGGCCAGCTAGCGCGCACTCTCACAGCTATGGTGGCAGAGCATGTCGAATTGGCCTTGTTTGAGCAGTCACTCGGCAACATCGAAGGCCTCAATCGACCGTTCTGTGATCGTGTGGCGGACGCTGCGGAAAAAACCGAAGGGTCGGTTCTGTTCGATGTCCGCGTTGACGGCGATACCTGGGTTCAGCGGATAGCTGCGATTGGATATGGCGTGATAGGTACAGCTATAATCGTGATGGGGAAGAACGGACAACTTAGATGCGCATCGGTAGACGGGGATACCGCTCTTTTGGTGTCAGAACTGGCTGCCTGGAATGCGTCTCCGCTTGGTGAGCAAGCGAAGATTGATCAACGCGGAGCAGCCAACATCCTGCTGGCGACGCTCCGTAGTTCAGGTCACTTCGGCAGTGGTGGCTGGCGTTCCTGAGCGAGGCTTATGCAGCCTTCTGGCTAACCACCAGCGGGATAGTCGAGTTCCAACGATCCAGATTTCCAGGGCGGCAAATTGCTTGCCCTGTGACGTCCCGTGACTGACGGTCAGGTCTCCCTACCTGGGCGGGTTGGGCTACAATACCGGCTTCGCCAAAGCGGTCGATCTTGCTGGAAGCTTGCTGCCGCGGTCACGGGTTGAGCCATGCCGCATGGCAGCTACGTACAGGCAGCCTTACAGCAGCAGAATGAAAACCGACCACCCTATTCCCGCCTGTACGGCACGCCCAGCATAGCCGGTGCGCTGGTCCGCGAGCGACGGATCATCAACGCAACGATCGCCGCAACATAAGGCATCATCAACATATATTGGTAGGGAATGGCGATACCGACGCCCTGGATTTGCAATTGCAGCGCGTCGAGGAAGGAGAACACCAGAGCCGCCACGAAAATCGGGTAGGGGCGCCATAGGCCGGCGATGACGATGATGATGGCCAGCCAGCCGCGCCCGTTGGTCATGTCCGGCACGAAACGCGCCGCCTGGCCGACGGAGAGAAACGCGCCGGCAACGCCCGCCATCAGGCCGCCGAAGAGCACGGCGGCATATTGCACCGGCGCGACCTTTACCCCCTTAACATCGAGGGCCTTGGGATTGTCGCCGGCGCAGCGCACGATCAGTCCATAACGCGTCCGGAACAGGAAGAGCCATACCGCCGGCACCATCAGAAAGGCTATGTAGGTCAGCACCCGCTGGTCAAACAGGATGGGGCCCAGCACGGGAACATCGCTCAGCCCTGGCACCGGCACATCGGCGAAGAAAGGGATGGTCGGCGTCTTGCCATCGCCAGCGAAAGCGGAACGCAACCAGTATGTGGAAAGGCCGGCGCCGAGCAGGTTGACGGCAAGACCGGTGACGATCTGCTCTACTTTCAGCGTGATCACCAGCACGGCAAAGACGAGAGCCATCAGCGCGCCGGTAAATCCGGCAGCGAGGACGCCCAGCCATAACGACCCGCTTTCATAGGTGGCGAGATAGCCGGTGAAGGCTCCCATCAGCATCATGCCCTCAAGACCCATATTGTAGACGCCGCTGCGCTCGGCGATGAGTTCTCCAAGTGCGGCGAGCAGGAGCGGGGTGCTGATGCGGATGGTGGCCGCCGCCACACTGACCAGGATTGAGGTTTGAAAGAGTGCGTCAAGCACGGCCGACCCTCCGCAGGCGGAAATTGCACGCTGCCCAGCCAGCTAGGAAGAACAAAAGCAGGATCGCCTGGATGGCGTATATCAGCGCCGAGGGCACGCCGGTCTTGATCTGCATGAGCGTAGCGCCGTTGAGCAACGCTCCGAACAGCACCGAGGCAACGACGACGCCAAGCGGATGCAATTGGCCGAGGATGGCCACGATGATGCCGCTGTAGCCGTAACCTGCTATTACGCCTGCCTTCAGGCGGTAATGGACGCCGTAGACTTCCGTGATCCCCGCGAGCCCCGCAAGCGCGCCGGAAACCAGAAGCACAACTATGACCAGCCTTCGAGTATTGGTGCCCTGTACATCGAGCGCGCGCATGTTGGACCCGGCAGCCTTGATCTCATAGCCCAGCGGTGTGCGCGTCAACAGCATGTGAACCAAGCCAGCCGCCACAATCGCCAGCAGGAAGCCGGAATGCAGGCGTGAACCGGAAAACAGCAACGGAAGCACCGAGCCCGGATCGACCTTCGGCGTCTGTTCGAAGAAGGCGCCCGCCTCGCTCCATGGGCCGCGCAGCAGCAGCAGCGAAAGGACATAGACGATGATGTAGTTGAGCATGACGGTCGAGATCACCTCATCGACCGAGAAGCGGGTCTTCAGCACGCCCGCAAGGCCGGCATAGAGTGCGCCGCCGACAATGCCACCGGCTATAACCACAGGAATTTGGATGAAAGGCGAAAAGCCGGTGAGATTGTGCTGCGCCCAATAAGCGAACATGGCGCCGGCAAAAACCTGGCCTTCGGCGCCAATGTTCCAGATACGCGCGCGGAAGGCGACACACGCGGCAAGACCGGTGAAGATCAGGGGCGTTGCCTTGACCAGCGTTTCGCCGGCGGCGCGCAACGAGCCAAAGCTGCCTTTCAGGAGAGCCGTGAAGGCGGCACCCGGGCTGGCGCCCGCGGCGGCGAAAAGCAGACTGCAAACCAAAACCGCCGCGATCGCCGCCAAAGCAAGTGCAACGATGCGCGCGGTCGGCCGCGGTTCCAGCCGGCGCTCGAGGCGCCACTCCACGAGGTTGAAATCGGTCACGCCGCAGCCTCGCTCCCATGGCCGGCCATCAGGCTGCCGATTTCGTCATAGGTGGTTTTTTCCGTATCGCGCACCGCAAGGACGCGGCCGCGAAACATCACACATATACGACTGCTGAGAGCGAAAAGATCCTCCAGTTCCTCGCTCGCAAGCAGGATGGCGCAGCCTTCGTCGCGCTTGTGCAGGAGTTGTCGGTAGACGAATTCGATGGCGCCGACATCGAGTCCGCGCGTCGGCTGGTTGCACAGCAGAAGCCGCTTCGCTTTGGCAAACTCGCGGGCGAGGATGACCTTCTGCGCGTTGCCGCCAGACAATTTGCGAGAGGGTGACGACGGCCCGGTTGCGGCAATCGAATAGGCAGCGATGACCATGCGCGCATTTGCGTCGAGCGCCGCGGTGTCGATAAATGGCCCATTGCGCCAGCGCGTTTGCCATTGTTGGCCGAGTACAAGATTCTCGCCGATATCGAGATCGGCAACGAGCCCGTCGCGGAAGCGGTCGCTGGGCACGTAGCCAATGCCTTTCGCAGCAATCGTCGCCGGTGAGTACGCCTGCAGAGTTTCGCCATCGAGCAAGACCGTGCCGCCGTCGGGCGCGGCGAGGCCTGCGAGGCACTCGAACAGCTCATCTTGGCCATTCCCGGAAACGCCGGCGATGCCGACGATCTCGCCGGCTGCGATGTCGAGCGATGCGTTGTCCAGCACGGGCCTTCCATCGCGCAGGTGCGTGAGCCCACGCACCGAAAGCACCGTCTCGCCGGTCGCTTTCGCATCTGCGGCGCGCGCCGGCGCCGCAACGGAGCGGCCGACCATCATGGTGGTGAGTTGGTCGCGGCTGACGTTCGAGGTTACGACCGTTCCGACCAGTCTGCCCTTGCGAAGCACGCTGACCCGGTCGGATTGCATCACTTCCGACATCTTATGGCTGATCAGCACGACCGACAGATCTTCACTGGTGAGCCGCCGCACGATCGCAAACAGGCGGCGCGATTCCTCGGGCGTCAGCACCGCCGTCGGTTCGTCGAGGATAAGTAGTCTGGCGCCAGTGTAGAGCGCCTTGACGATCTCGACCCATTGCTGTTCGCCGACGGAAAGGTCGCCGACGTGCCGGTGTGAGTTGAGCGAGATGCCGTAGGTGGAGCAGATCGTCTCGATCCTGGACAGAGCCTCAGCCCGGCCCAGCCGCCAGCCGGAGCCCGTGCCTACCGCCACATTCTCCAGCACAGTGAAGCTGGGCACCAAGACGAAATGCTGGTGCACCATGCCGATGCCGGCGCGGATGGCTTCGCCCGGCGAGCCTAGCTGGACGGTCTTGCCGTCCACCCGAATTTCGCCGGCGTCTGGCTGGTAGAGCCCGTAAAGGCAGGACGACAGTGTCGACTTGCCTGCGCCATTCTCCCCCAACAAGCAATGCAATTCGCCGGGCATGACGTCGAGCGAGACGTCGTCATTGGCGGCAAGCGCAGCGAAACGCTTCGTCAGGTGCCGAACCGACAGGCGCGGTATCTTGCTCATCTCGGATCGGCCCGGCACCACCTCCGGCGTCAGTCCGATTTCGGCTCGTTCAGATTGAGCTCGATTTTCTTCTTGCCGCCCTGGATGGCCTTGGCCGTTTCAGCCGCAAGCGCCTTTACGTCATCGGGCATTTTGGCTTCCCAGGCAGGATTGAGGATGAGGTCGCCCGAACCCTGCTGCCAGCTGAACCACCTTGGTTCCTTCGGCGCGTCGAATTTGGCGTTCATGGTCTTTGCCTTCCACCATTCATCGATGATCCAGTTAATGTGCGGATCCCATTTGACGATGGTGGAGGCGACGATCGACTTCGGCGCCACTTCCGACATGTCCACATAATTGCCGAAGCAGCCTATGCCGCGCTCCTCGCAAACCTCGAAGGCGCCCGACATCTGGTAGATCATGTCCGCGCCGGCGGCGATCTGCGCCGAGGTCGCCTCGTTCGATTTAGCCGGATCGAACCAGGACTGGATGAAGGTGATCTTCTGTTTCACGTTTGGGTTCGCTTCCTTGGCGCCGGTGAAGAAGGCATTGATCTGATCGTTGGTATCTTCGGCCGGGAAGGTGGAGATGGCGCCGATGACATTCGACTTCGTGAGTTTGCCGGCCAGTTGCCCCATCACGTAGGCAGGCTCGTGCGCGTGGACGAATATCCAATAGGCATTGCCGCCGAGTCCGCGATTGCCCGAACCGCTCATGACGAACATCGTATCGGGGAATTCGTCCTTCAGCTTCTCGATCGCATCTGCATAGGCGGTGTCGCCGAACAAGATGTCGTAGTCGCCGGTCTCAGCATAGGTGCGGAACACCTGCTCGGCATTGTCGTAAACGTTCTCGGTATAATTGACCTCGATGTCGAGGCCGTGAGGCTTGGCGGCGATGATCCGGTCCATGGAACTCACGAAGGATGATTCCCACGGTGCTTCCTTGCCCGCCGAAAGAATGCCGGCGATCCTGAGCTTGGTCGGCTCTTCGGCTTGTACGCGGCCGCCCCACAGCCACGTCGCGGCCACGAGCGAAACAGCGACAACAAGGTTTTTCAGCATGGTTCCCTCCCTTTTCTAGCGTTCCCAGTCATGAAGCCGGCTTAACGGATCGACCACCGTCAGGTTTATGCAATCGATCAGGCCGAGATCGGTTATCGCGAAATCGGGTATCGCGGTGATCTGCAGCACGAACATGTACATGAAAGGCCATGGCAGCCTACAGCCGAGCGCGCGCGCGGCCGCGTCGAGATCCTGCTCTTTCTTCGCCATCTCTGGAGGATCAATGTCCGATACGATTCCGCCGATCGGCAGGGGCAGGAATGACACGATCCGACCGCCGTCCGCCACCGCCTGGCCGCCATTGTTCTCGATAATGTGGTTGATTGCCAACGACATGTCGTGGGGATTGGTGCCCACACAAACGATGTTGTTATCATCAGGCGCCGTCGAAGTGGCGAGTGCGCCGGAGCGCAGTCCGAAGCCTGAAGCGAACGCGACCGGCCGATGGGAAGTGCGGCCGTAGCGTTCGACGACGGTGAGATACTGCACGTCCTGTGATGGATCCGCGTCTATATAGCCGTCGCGGACCGGGAGCACGACATCACGTCGCGTGCGTACGAATATTCTCTCGGGCGTAACGGCGATCGCCAGCACGGCCGCCTTGTCGCCCGCTCCGGGCGCGCGCACCAATAGGTCTTTCTGTGAAACCGGCGCTACCTTGAATGTGTTGGTGACAACGGCGCTGCGGGCAGGCGGCGCAAGATCGTCCACGAGCTTGCCGTCGCGAGCGGCCAGCTTGCCTTTCGCGATGACACCTGAGACATGGAAGTCCGCGATATCCTTGACCAGCAGGATATCGGCGGCGAGCCCGGGCGAGATCGAGCCGACCTTCTGGCCGATGCGCAGCGCCTCGGCGCCGTTGATGGTCGCCATCTGGATGGCGGTGAGCGGCGGAACTCCCATCGCGACCGCCATGCGGATCATGTTGTCGAGGTGGCCGCGGGCCAGGATATCCGAGGCGACCACGTCATCGGTGCAGAAGCTGACCCGGCTCGTCGCGGCTATTCCCATCTCGGTGACCATCCGCAGGTTCTCTTCGAGAAAATGGGAGATCGAAGATTCGCGAATGACGACATGCATGCCTTTGCGCAGCTTCTCCAGCATCTCGTCCGCCGTGTAGCTCTCGTGGTCGGAGCGCACTCCGGCCTGCAGGTAGCTGTTCAATCGATTGCCGCGACACATCGGCGAGCAGCCGAGGATCGGCAGACGGCTCTTTTCGGCGATCTCGACCGCCTGCAGAACGTGCTCATCCATCGTGTCGACGAACTCGCGCACCGTCTCCCATATGCCGACGCATTCCGGCCAGGAATGGGTGGCGCGGTGATCGTCCGGTCCGAAATAATAGCCGACGTTGGAGCGAGGCAGTGTGTAGGGCGTCTTGCATGGTGCGCCCCAGAAGATCTTGAGAGGGGTTGCCTTGGCCTCGTCGAGGAATTCGCGGGCGCCTTCCAGGCCGGACACCACGAGGATCTGGTCGAGGCCCGACACAATCGAAGTGGTGCCGAGCGGCACCACCGCCTTGGCGAAGCTAGTTACCGACATCTTGGAACATTCAACGTGGAGGTGGCCGTCTATCAGGCCAGGGCAGAGGAAATAACCAGTAGCATCGATCATCTCGGTCTCGGGGCCGCGGTACTCCGAGACGTCTCCGACAGCGACGATGCGATCCTTGTAGACGGCGACGTCGGCCGGATAGATCTCACCCGAAGCGACGTTGACTAGTGTGCCGCCGGTGACGATGAGAGTCGATTTATGCTCGGCGCGACCAGCACGGATGAATTCGCGTATGTCGGACAAATTCATCTCCGCTCGTGTGGCCTCGCTCGGGCTTGGGACCAAGCTTGTCTGCGCCAAAAATCCCACCTTGCGCGCTCTGATCCTGTCGTATTAGGGTCGTCCATGCAAATGGCAGTTTCTGGCTAGTTCTGGACGCACCGTTCAAATTCTTGGACGATCGATGGATTTTGAAGCGATCGATTATTTTATCAAAGTGGCGGAGGCGCAGTCGCTCTCGCACGCCGCGAAACTGTATGGACTGCCCAAGTCCAGCCTCAGTCACAAAGTGCGCGCGTTGGAGGATTCGCTCGGTGTCGCACTGTTTGTGCGCGACGGTCGGGAATTGCATTTGAGCGATGCCGGGGCCGAGTTCCTCGACCATGCGCAACGCATCAAGGAAAGTTGCGAAGGAGCCAAGGCGGCGATCGCCGAGGCGGGCCACGATATCGCCGGCACGCTGACGATCGGCTCGACCGGCGAGTTCGGCACTTCCTTCACCTCGGAACTGCTGTTCGCCTTCCGTCAACAGTATCCGCAGGTGAATGTCGACGTGATCTTCCTTTCGCTCGGCTATTTCCTGGCGCCCGAAAAGCACCAGCCTTTCGACGGCATATTCCATTGGGGCGAGCCGGCGAACTCAGACTACATCGCTCGCAAGCTCGGGGAGGCTTCCTTCTGTCTCTACGCCAGCCCGCGCTACATTGAGCAATTCGGGGAACCGTCGACGCCCGCAGACTTGGCGGGCCATGGGGCCGTCGCCTTCCGCCGCCCGAGCGGCGTGCAATCCTGGCACCTCGAGCGCGGCGCGGAAACGGTCGACTTCATGCCGACCGCGCAGTGCATGGCGAACGACTACTGGATGCTGAAATACTTCGCCGTAGCCGGCGAGGGTATCGTCTATCTGCCAGCCTTCTTCACCGAGATCGAGTGCAAGAACGGCGATCTGGTGCCGGTGCTCCCGCAATGGCGCTCGCCACTGGTTCCAATCAATCTGCTCTACATGCGACGCCGGTATGTGTCGCGTAAGTTCGCCGCTTTCCTTGATTTCTGCCTGGACTATTACCGCCAGCGCGCCGCTTACAGTTCGCCAAGATATTGCGTCGAGGTCGTGCGGCCCTTTGCGGGCGCGCGCGCCGGGGGAGAAAACAACAGATGATCCAGAGCTGGTTCGAATGCGCGCCGCAGTTGGTTGATGTCGCCATGGGACGCACGCCGGCCGACATGGTGGTCCGGAACGTGCGCTGGGTGAATGTCCATTCGGGCGAGATCATCCCCGCGACGGACATTGCCATCGCGGTCGGCCGCTTCGCCTTCGTCGGCCCGAATGCCGACCATGCCGTGGGCCCCGAGACGCAGATTATCGACGGAGAGGGCCGCTACGCGCTGCCGGGGCTGTGCGATGCGCATATGCATGTCGAGAGCGGCATGGTTACCGTTACCGAGTTCGCGCGTGCGGTCATCCCGCATGGCACCACCTCGATGTTCATCGACCCGCACGAGATCGCCAACGTCCTAGGCATGCCGGGCGTCAAGCTGATGCACGACGAGGCTGCCGGACTGCCGATCAATGTGTTCGTGCAAATGCCGAGCTGCGTGCCGAGCGCTCCGGGCCTCGAGAACGCGGGTGCCAGCCTCGGTCCCGCCGACGTGCGTGAGGCGATGTCGTGGCCGAACATCGTCGGCCTCGGCGAGATGATGAACTTTCCTGGGGTGGTCGCCGGAAATGGCGACATGCTGGCCGAGATCGCTGCCACTCAGGCGGCAGGCAAGACGGTGGGCGGCCACTATGCCTCGAAGGATCTCGGTCTGCCCTTCCATGCCTATGTCGCCGCCGGTCCGTCCGACGATCACGAAGGCACCAGCCTGGCCGACTGCGTTGCGCGGGTGCGCCAGGGCATGCGCGCCATGTTACGGCTTGGCTCCGCCTGGTACGACGTCGCCGCGCAGATCAAGGCGCTGACCGAGCTCAGCCTGGACTCGCGCAATTTCGTGCTGTGTACCGACGACAGCCATTCCGGCACACTAGTCAATGACGGCCATATGAACCGCGTTGTGCGCCATGCCATCGCCCAGGGATTAAAGCCGATCACCGCGATTCAGATGGCCACCCTGAATACTGCTCAGCATTTCGGCATGGAGCGTGAGCTTGGCTCGATAACGCCCGGGCGGCGCGCCGACCTGGTTTTGACCTCCGATCTCACCGAACTCCCGGTCGAAACCGTCATCGCACGCGGCTGTGTGGTGTCGAACGACGGCAAGCTCGTCGCCGACATCACGCCCTACGACTATCCCGCCTCGACCAAGAACACGGTTCGCTTGGGCAAGAAGCTCTCAGCGGCGGACTTCGACATCGTGGCGCCCGAGGGTGCGAACCAGGTCATGACGCGGGTCATCGGCGTGCTCGAGAACCAGGCACCGACCCGTGCCCTGGAGGCTTCGCTCGGCGTCTTGCATGGTATCGTTCAGATGGATCGGACCGGTGACGTCTGCCAGATTGCGCTGGTGGAACGGCATCACGGCACGGGAAAGGTCATCAACGCGTTTGTTTCCGGCTTCGGTTACGACAAACCATGCGCCATCGCCAGCACCGTCGCCCATGACAGTCATCACATGATCGTGGTGGGTACCGACAAGAACGACATGGCGCTGGCGGCGAATCGGCTGGGACAGGTCGGCGGAGGCGTCGTGCTGTTCAGCGAAGGACGCGAACTTGCGCTTGTCAGGCTGCCGATCGCCGGACTGATGTCTGACCAGCGCGCCGAGATCGTGGCAGAAGAAGCCAATGGCCTGATCGCGGCGATGCTTGCCTGCGGATGCGCCCTCAATAATGCCTATATGCAGCACTCTCTGCTGGCGCTTGTCGTCATCCCGGAATTGCGCATCTCCGACATCGGACTGATCGATGTGTTGAAGTTCCAGCCGACCGAAGTGCTGGTCGCCACGACCGCATGAGGAGGCGGATTTAACCTGACATCACCTTCGTCCTGATCATTTTCGGGTCACTCCTCGTCTCTTCGGCATTCATCCAATAAATCATAGCCCTTCCTCCCGCGCATAGGCAGCAAGAAGGTCCGGAAAGTCATTTTCGGGTTTCGCTTTCAGCAGTGCACGTGTGGTGATTGCATCAATATGATGGTCCATCAAGGCAGCAGCCTTGTTCCGGTCGGCCGCGGCCAGGGCGGCAATGATCTCGTGATGCTCGGATACGGCACAGTCGGACGAATGCGGCCGTCCGTAGAGCGACAGGATGAGCGATGAACGCGAAACGAGTTCCGTGACATAGCGCAGCAACAGTTCGTTTCCGGTGAGCGAGGCAAGCAGCACATGAAATTCGCCGGCCAGCTGAATCGACGACGCGGCATTGTTGGCTTTGGCCATCTCTTCCGCGTCGACATGAGCTTCGAGCTGTTTGATCTTTTGCGGCGTCAGCTTGCCGATCAGCGTGTCGACCACCAGCGCTTCAAGCGCCCGCCGCACCTCGAATATATTGTGGCCTTCCTCCAGGCTCGGCTGCGCGACGCAGGCGCCCTTGTGCGGGCGCAATTCGACCAGGCCTTCGCCGTTCAGCCTTGCCAGCGCCTGCCTGACAATGGTGCGGCTGACGCCCAGCCGCTCGCCGATCGAATCCTCAGGCAGCTTTGTTCCCGCGGTCAGCGCCTGGTCGAGTATGACGCGCTTCAACGTGCGATAGACCGCGTCGGACTTGGATACGGCGGATTTCGGATTTTTATTGCGAATGTTGATTGTCATGACCGATCCTGAAATTCATATCCAAGCACACAAGAAGAAAAGCATCCGCAAAGCCGGAGTTTAGAGATGCAAACGGCCCGGCGTCGAGGGCCAATGCCGTCGGCTCGCGTGCCATCAAGGTTTATTCCAATCGTTGTGTGTCGTTTCTGGAGCCCTCATGCCATGAACATCCGATAGCTGGGAGGGAAAATCTCGGCGACCGTCGGATGTCGCCAGGTGCGTTGCGGATAACGCTGGACAAGCCGTTCGAACTGGGCCTGTGCGCGCTGGTGGGCTGCATCGAGATCGAAACCCGGAATGGTTCGGGCGCTCATCACGGTGCGCCCGTCAATGATGACCGTGTGCACATCGCGTCCGCTTGCGGACGTCGTCAGGCAGGCGATCGGATCGAGGACCTGTCCCAGATGGTTGCCGGACAGGTCGAACACGACGATGTCGGCGGCTGCTCCCGCCTGCAAACGTCCCAGGTCCGACCGGCCGAGCGCGTCGGCGCCGCCAATCGTTGCCGCGTCATAGAGATCGGCTGATTTCGGCGTCTCCAGATTGCCCGCCATGACGCGGCCGAGCATCAGGCCGACCTGCATGTTCTGCACCATGTCGGGTGGCCAGGTGTCCGTGCCCATGCCGATGCGCAGACCCTGGCCGCGAAGGCGGGCGAAATTGTCGAGCGCCGCGCCATGCCGCGCCATCACCAGCGGGCAATGCACCAATGTGGCACCCGAACCGGCGATGATTTCGAGATCATCGCCGTCGGCGTGGGTGCCATGCGGCAACAACGCTCTTTCGCTGAGAAAGCCGATGTCCTGGAGCCAGCGGGCGGATGTCGTGCCGAACCGGCGACGCACTGTCTCGATCTCGAATGAAGACTGGCAGCAATGCAGACGGACCGGCACGCCGAGGTCTCGCGCGGCATTGGCGGTCCTGCGCAACAGGTCGGCGGTCCAGAACTCGACACGGTCCGGTGCAAGCATGGTTCGCACCAATCCGCCGAAGCCCCCTTCGTGCTCCAGGCAAAAGGCAACGGCCCCGTCCAGACCCTCCGCGCCGCGCTCTTCGTCCACCTCGACGACGATGCCGCCATCCGCTTCGATGACGGAATGGCCGGCGCGAAAGGCAGGCCCGAGATAGACGCGAAGGCCCAACTCTGCGGCGCTTTCGGCGGCGGATGCGAATTCGTCCGATGTCTCGTTCCATGCACGATAAAACAGCGATGCGATCGGCAATGCAGTAGTGATGCCGTTGCGGATGAGTTGCGCGAAGGCATAGTGTTTTTGAAACGTCAGCTCCTCGCGCGCCAGCATTTCTACCGGCCCGGCTTCCACATAGTCGCGCGGCCAGACGCGGCCCTTCTTCCAGCCGGGTTGATGATCGAGGCCGAGCACGCCCGTATCCAGGTCCGAAAGCGCATCCAGATCGATGAAACCCGGGCCGATCAGCGCCCTGCCATGATCGATCCGCCGCTTTACAGGCCCGCCGTAGCGATGGCCGACGAAGACGATCCTGCCGTTCTCATGGACGACCTCGCCATTCTCCAGAAGGACATGGCGCCCGTCCCGGTGGCCGACAACCCATCGTGCGGTGAGCAGGACGGGTCCGTCGTCACGCTGGTTCGTCCGACGACTATGCGACATCGGGCAGATCTCCGGCCAGCGCACCGTCACGCACGAGCACGCGGCCGCCGCGGATGACCGTGCGCTTCCGTGGGGTCAGGGCCACGGCTTCCGCCAGGGTCCGCGCGCAAACCAGCACGACATCGCCGTGGCAACCGGGCGAAAGCCCATAATCCGTCAGGCCGATACCTTGCGCGCCGCCAAAGGTGCAAACGCGCGCCGTCTCTTCCAGATCGGCATCGTTGGTCATGCCGTTGCGCTGCGCAAGATATTTGGCCCGCTCCAGTATGTCGCCATTGCCCCATGGCTCCCAGGTGCCCTGGATGCCGTCGGAACCGGATGCCACGACGAGGCCGGACTGGCGCATCATGCGCAGCGGAACCGCCGGCGCGGATGGGCTGCCGACCGTCATGACGGCGATGTCTTCAGCCGCCAGCGCGTCGATCAACGTGTGCTGCCTATGCGTGTCCAGCATGCCGAGACAATAGGCATGGCTCACCATGACGCGGCCCTGAAGGGAGAGCGCCTTGGTCCGTTCGACGATCAGCTCAAGGCAGAAGGCGCCCAATTCTCCCGGTTCGTGCAGATGAATGTCGACCGGCTTGCCGTATCGATCCGCGAGCGCGAAGATTGCGTCCAGGTGGCGAACCGGATCCCGCTCGATCGTTGCCGGGTCGATGCCGCCGACAATATCGGCCCCCGCCTTCAATGCGTCCTCCATCAGCGCCTGCGTGCCTTCGCGTCCCAGCATGCCGCTTTGCGGGAAGGCGACGACCTGCACGTCGACCAATCCCTTGAAGGCTTCGCGCGTTGCAACGACACCCTCGATGTTGGTAATGCCGATTTCCGTATCCACATCGACATGGCTGCGGATATGCGTCACGCCGAAAGCCAGCGTCTGCACGATCTGACGCGCCGATTGCCTGCGCGCATCGATGCCGAGTTCCCGCTTGGCCTTCCTGTCGGCCAGGATCCTGTCGTTGCGCGTGGGTCCCACACGGTTCTGAAACCAGTCCATGCCGACAAGCGTCTTATCGAGATGCGTGTGCGCCTCGACCAGGCCGGGCAGGGCAACCTGTCCAAGCCCGTCGATTTCATGCGCCGCTTTCCCGCTGGTTGCTTGCGCGAACCGACCGTCGCGAATGTAGAGGTCCGTGACAGCGCCGCCCAAGGGCCTGACATCGCGAATGAGAAGGTCTTCGGTCATCTGGGTCTCCCTGTTTGCGCCCCGGAACTCGGCCTATGCCAGCCCGGCGCGTTTCATCATCAGATGGAAGGCTCCTTCGGCGCGATCCAGAATGGCGTCTTCATCGTGATCGACGAGGCGGCGTCCACGCATGAGGACACGCCCGTCGACGATCGTCGTGTCAACATCCGCGCCGTTGGCGAAGCGTGCCAGCCGCTGCGCGGGGTGCGCCGGCGGCCACAGATGCGGCTGGCGCATGTTGACCAGGATGATGTCGGCGCGCTTGCCCGGTTCCAGCGAGCCGATTTCGTTCTCCATCGACAGGGCACGCGCGCCCTCGATGGTCGCCATCTCCAGCAATTGCATCGGCGGCAGGACCGCATCGTTCCTGAAGTGCCGGGCATGATAGCGGTGCGCCTGGAACATGTTGCGGAACATGTCGAAAGAGCGATCGGGCGCCGCCGCGTCGGTGCCGAGCGACACGGTGACACCCCTTTCCATCAGTTCCGTCGCCGGACAACGGCCCGAGACCGACATCAGAGCACTTGGATTATGCGCCACCTTGGCGTGGCTGCGTTTCAGCGCGGCGATGTCTGCCTCGGTCAGTTCGATGCAGTGCGCCAGCAGCGAATGCTCGTCGAACAGATCGAGCCGTTCCGCATTGGCGGCGATGGAACCGTCGCGATGGCCATCCTGGATGAACAGCACGTTTTTTGCGCGAGCAAGGTCGCGAGCATTGCGGGACAGATTGTATACCGTTTGTTCGTCAAGTTCGCGCCGAGTGAACACCGGGAGAGAGACCGCAATCCGCACCCGGCCATCGCGACCAGCCCAATCATCGATGATTTCCGCGCACACTGCCAACTGGGTTTCCGGCGAAATGGTGATTTCGACATACGGAACGTATGCGTGGTCCCGATAGACATGGGACGAGGTCGGCCGGTTCGGCCCGACGGCGAGTATCTCGCGCACTCCCATTTCGGCGATGGCGGCAAGATGTGCCCGTGCTGCCCCCGGCGCCTCGGTGCGCATGATGTCCGGCCCGCCGCCAAACAGCAGGGCAGCGGTGGTCGTTCCGCATTTTATGCGCTCAAGGGCCGACAATGTGGCCTCGGCTGCCCAGAATTCCGTATCCGACGCCTCTGCATAGATACGCCCCGCGATAGTCATCCAGGCTTCGGAATCGTCTCCCAGGCCTTTGGTCAGCATGTGACCCGCATGCGCGTGCGTGTCGACGAGACCCGGCATGACAACCATTCCCGAAGCATCGATGCGCGCCACCTTCTGATCTGTGGCGGGGGCCGCGCCGTCGCCGGCGGTGACGATCCGGCCATCCTCCACCAGGACATGACCCCTCGAGAAAATCCGGCGCCCCGCATCCATGGTGACGATGACACCGTTTTCTATCAGCAAGGCCTGGGTCATTCGGAATCCCTTTTCGGAACGGTCACTTGAGCGGTTTTGCACATGAGAAACGAAATCGAACATGCCTGCCTTGATATTGTGCACAATGTGTGTACGATATCAATGGGGATAAATGGTATCCAATAGATCGGAAACTTCGTATACAAATGGGAGAAGAAAATGAGAAAATGCGTTAGGGTCCTGCTCGCCGGACTTGCGATGGTAATGTCGGTGACAGCGCCTTCGCTTGCACAGACACTGCGCTGGTCATCGGCCGGCGACGTCATTTCGTACGATCCGAATGCCCAGGTCGACAGTTTTACCCAGAGCGTCCAGAACATGGTGTTCGACGGGCTGGTGCGCCGCAACAAGGAAATGGCTATCGAGCCTGCGCTTGCGACCTCCTGGGAGATCGTCTCGCCGACGCGCTGGCGCTTCAAGCTGCGGCAGGGCGTCAAGTTCCACGAAGGTCAACCCTTCAATGCCGACGATGTCGTCGCCACCATCCAACGTCAGATCGATCCCGGCGCGCGCAACCGAGAAAACCTCTCCGCCGTAACCGGCGTCGAGAAGGTCGACGACTACACGGTCGACCTGATCCTGCGCGGACCCTATCCGCTGCTCCTGAACGATCTCGTCGCCATCTACATGATGAGCAAGCCATGGATGGAGGAGCACAATGCCCTCAAGCCCGGCAATGCCTCAACGGGGGTCGTCACCTACGCCAGCAATCATGCCAATGGCACCGGCGCGTTCAAGCTGGTCAGCTACGAGCCGGACTCGCGCTCGGTCTTCGCCGTCAACAAGGAATGGTGGGACAAGCCGCAGCACAATCTGACGGGGGTGGAATTCCGCCCGATCGCTTCGAACGCCACGCGCGTCGCGGCGCTGCTTTCGGGCGAACTCGACATGATCGCGCCGGTCCCGTTGCAGGACATCGACCGGGTCGCCAACACCGCCGGCCTGAAGGTTGTCGAGAACCCGTCGCTGCGCGAGATCTTTCTCGGCTTCAGCTTCCGGCCGGAGCTTCATGCAGCGCCCGGCAAGCCCAATCCGCTGCTGAACGTGAAAGTGCGCCAGGCGCTTTGGCACGCGGTCGACCTGAACACGATCCAGAAGCGTTTGATGCGCGGAAAGTCGCGCACCTCCGGCACACTGGTCGCGCCACAGGTCACCGGCTACGATCAGTCGATCGACGTAGCGCTGGACTATGATGTCGCGAAGGCGAAATCCATGCTGGCGGAAGCCGGCTATCCCGACGGCTTCAAGGTTGGACTGGCCTGTTCCAACGACCGCTACATCGCCGACGAACAGATCTGCCTGGCAATCGCGTCGATGTGGGCCAAGATCGGCGTCGAGGCCGACGTGCACGTCGAAAGCAAGACGACCTATTTCCCTCGAATGGATAAGGGCGATCTCGATATCTATATGCTCGGATGGGCCTCGCTACCGCCGATGGATGGCTACAGCGTGCTGCAAGCCTTGCTGGCGACCAATGACGGCAATTATGGCGGCAGCAACCCCAACGGGCTTTCCAACGCCAAGATTGACCAATTGGCCCGTTCGGCATCGACCGAACTCGACGAGGCCAAGCGGGTGGATATGCTGAAGGCGGCCTTCAAGATCACGCATGATGAGGCCCTCTATCTGCCGCTGCACCAGCAGCCGGTCGCCTGGGCGATGAGCGACAAGGTCGACATGCCGCAATTCCCCGACGAGTATGTGCGTCCCTGGTTCGCGCATATGAACTAGGAAAATGCGCCGGTAAGGCGTGCCCGCGCTTGCGAGGGAGCTTTCGCGGACACGCCTGACTCGGTTGGAGCGCCTGCTATCCGTGGTGGATCGCGAGCTGCTCCAGCGGTGGCGCAAGCCCCGCCTGTCTCGATCCGCGCTTCTTGAAAGGTTTTTCCTGATGATCCGGATTCTATCGGTGCGGCTGTTGCAGGCCATCCTCGTGATGGTTGCCGTAACCGCCATCGCCTTCATCATGTTCCGTTTCGTCGGCGATCCGGTCGCCACGATGGTGCGCGAAGGCGCGAGCCAGGCTGAGAAGGATGCCTTGCGCGTCGCTCTCGGACTCGACAGGCCACTTTTCGTACAGTTTCTCGAATTCGTCGGGCGCGCGCTTCATGGCGACCTCGGCACCAGCTTTCGCTACCAGGAGCCTGTCGTCAGCCTGCTGTTGACCAGGCTTCCCGCAACGCTGGAACTGGTCGTGGTCGCGACCCTCCTGTCGCTGTTCATCGGCATCCCGACGGGGGTTCTCTGCGCCCTGAAGCCGAACGGCTTTCTGTCGCGGCTGATCCAGTCGCTGACCCTCGTCGGGATATCCATGCCGACATTCGTCACCGGCCTGCTGCTCATCCTGATCTTCGCCGTCAGTCTGCGCTGGCTGCCGTCCTCGGGGCGTGGCGAGCTTGTCGATCTCGGCTTCTGGAAGACAGGCTTCCTGACGGCCTCCGGCCTCAAATCGCTGATCCTGCCTTCGATCACACTGGCGCTGTTCCAGTTGACGCTGATCATGCGCCTCGTGCGCTCCGAGATGATCGACGTGCTCTCTTCGGACTATGTCCGCTTCGCCTTCGCGCGCGGTCTGCCCCGCCGCTACATCTACGGCCGTCTGGCGCTGCGCAATGCCTTGATGCCGGTCGTGACCGTCACCGGGCTGCAGATCGGACAACTCATCGCCTTCGCCATTGTCACCGAAACCGTCTTTCAGTGGCCGGGCATGGGGCTGCTTTTCACCAACGCCGTCGGCTATCCGGACATCCCCGTCCTCGCGGCCTATCTGCTGTTCGTCGGCTTCCTGTTCGTCGTGATCAACATGGTCGTCGACATGCTCTACGCATTGATCGATCCGCGGCTGAGGACAAAATGATGGCAACGCAGGTATCTCTGTCGCGCAGGCTTCCTCCCATCTCGGTCATGATCGCTGGCTTGATCCTGGTGACCATGCTGGTGCTGGTGATCTTCGCTCCGTTGATCGCACCCATCGATCCGCGCGATGTCTCCTCATATTCGCTGATCGACATGGAAATCCCGCCCGTGTTCATGGACGGTGGCGATCCGCGCTTCCTGCTGGGCACCGACAATCAGGGACGCGATCTGGTCTCGGTCATCCTCTTCGGCCTGCGCATATCGATGCTGATCGGCGCCGGGGCGGTATTGTTGGCCGCTGCCATAGGCGTCACACTGGGATCGATAGCCGGCTATTTCGGCGGTATCATCGACAGCATCGTGATGCGGATCGCCGATGTTCTGGTGAGCTTTCCGACGATCCTCGTCGCGCTTCTGATCAGCGGCATAGCCCGCGCGCAATTGAGCGCCGATACGGTCTCGAGCTGGGCACCGGTCATCCTGATCTTCGCGATCGCCGTCAACGAATGGGTGCAATATGCCCGCACCGTGCGGGCCTCCAGCATGGTGGAAATTTCCCGCGACTATGTACGAGCCGCCAAGGTCATCGGTCTTCCGTCCCGCCGCATCATGATGCGGCACATCCTGCCCAACGTGATGAGCTCCGTCATGGTGATCGCCACCATCAATCTGGCGGGCGCGATCCTGACCGAGGCGACCCTGTCGTTCCTCGGCGCCGGCATGCCGGCCACCTATCCCTCGCTCGGCACGCTGATCCGCATCGGCAACGAGTTCCTGTTCTCTGGCCTGTGGTGGATCGCCGTTATGCCCGCCGTCGTGCTGGTCGTCCTGGTTCTGGCAGTCAACATAATCGGCGATTACCTGCGCGATCGCTTCAACCCCAAACTGATGGCGAACTGATGGAAAACACAACGCCACACGCACTCGACATCAGGAATCTGCGGGTCGAATATCCGCTTGCCAACGGCAGCATTCTCGCTGCCGTCGATGACATCGACCTGACGATCCGGCCCGGCGAGATACATGCACTGGTGGGAGAATCCGGTGCGGGAAAAACCACCGTCGGCAATGCGCTGATGGGCTTGTTGCAGGCTCCCGGCAGGATTGCTTCCGGCACCATCACCATAGCGGGCAAGCCGATCGACATCCGAACCGGCCGCACCAAGGGGATCATTCCAGGCCGTGACGTCGGCGCGATCTTTCAGGATCCGATGACAAGCCTGAACCCGCTTTTCACCGTGGAAAGCCAGTTGTGCGAAGGCATGCTGGCGCATCTGAAGATCGGGCGCCGCGAAGCCAGGGCCCGCGCGCTCGAATTGATGAGAGCCGTCGGCATTCCCGAGCCGGAACGCCGGCTGGGCAACTATCCGCATCAATTGTCGGGCGGCCAACGCCAGCGTGTCGTCATCGCCACCGCACTTGCCTGCGACCCAAGGCTGATCGTCGCCGACGAGCCGACGACGGCGCTCGACGTGTCGGTGCAAGCGCAAATCCTCAAGTTGATCCGCGAACTTGCCGATGATCGCCGCGTCGGCGTCCTGCTGGTTACCCACAATATGGGCGTGGTTGCGGAAATTGCCGACCGGGTCACGATCATGCAGAACGGTTGCGTGGTCGAGAGTGGATTGACACGCGATGTGCTGACGGCGCCCAAGGCGCCTTACGCGCGCACGCTGATCGCCGCCGTTCCGCCGATCGACATTCGCCTTGACCGTCTGCCGGTCCCAAGCGAGGAAACGAAGACGACACTGGAGGCGCGCGAAGCCGTGCGCTCCAAGAACACCGGCACCGCTGCGGGGCGCAACGGCGAAGCCGCGCTGACTGTACGCAATCTTTGCGTGGAATACGGCCAGCGCTCGTTCATCCCGGGCCGCAAGGCATCGGTCTTCAAGGCCGTGAAGGACGTCTCCTTCGAGGTGCGCCGCGGCGAAATCTTCGGGCTTGTCGGCGAGTCCGGTTGCGGCAAGACCACGGTCGCGAACACCATTGCCGGTCTCGTGGCGCAGAGTTCGGGAACCATAGATTTTCAGGGCACGGCATTGGCTGCCCATCGCGACAAGACCGTGCGCCAGTCACTCCAGATGGTGTTCCAGGACCCGTATTCGGCCCTCAATCCAAGGCTGCGGATCAATTCGGCGATCGCGGAGCCAATCCTGTTCTACAAGCTTGCCTCCAGCGCGGCGGAAGCGCGGTTGGACGCCGAGACATTGCTCGAGGCGGTGGGCCTGCCGGCGCAGGCCGGCTCTCGGTTTGCCCATGCCTTTTCAGGCGGCCAGCGCCAGCGCATCGCGATTGCAAGGGCGCTCGGCCCTCGGCCATCGCTGCTGATCTGCGACGAGCCGACATCGGCGCTCGACGTGTCGGTGCAGGCGCAAATTCTCAACCTGTTGAAGGACCTACGAGATCTTGCCGGGCTGTCGATGCTGTTCATCAGCCACGACCTCGCGGTGATACGGCAGATGTGCGACCGGGTCGCCGTGATGAAAGGCGGCGAGATCGTCGAACTCGCGGATACCGAAACATTGTTCTCCGCGCCCACTCACGAATACACGCGCGAACTCCTGCGCCTCGCGCCTTCGCTCGACCGCATCCTTTGCAGCGAAAAAAGAGAAGCGAGCCTGTGATGGCAGACATTCTGATCAGAAACGGCACCGTCATCGCTGTCGATCCCGATCGGCGGATCATTCCCGATGGCGCCGTAGCCATCGAGGGAGACCGCATCGTGGCCGTCGGCGCTTCGCAAGACGTGGCGCGGGACCATCCGGCGCGCGAGACGATCGACGCCCGCGGCATGGCCGTCATGCCAGGCTTCGTCGACAGCCACGCCCATGCCGGGCACGGGCTGATCAAGACGATGGGCGGCGGCCGCAGCGACCTCTGGTACAGGGCATGCCAAGGTGCCTATACGGTGGGTTCGACGCCGGAATTCTGGCATGCGGAGGCGCAGCTTGCCGCGCTGGAACGCCTGCGTTTCGGCGTGACGACCGGCGTGTCCTTGCTTGGCGGCGGCGATTCGGTCATGCGCACCGACGATCCGGCCTATGGCAACGCCCATATGGAAGGCGTGCTTGGCATCGGCACGCGCTCAGTGGTCGCCGTCGGCACCACGCGCCCGCCGCACCCCCTGACTTATGCACGTTGGAAGGGCGCCAGCCGTACCGATTATCCGGTGTCGTTCGACCAGCAGCTTGCCACCTCGCAAAAGCTGGCCGACCGCTGGCACGGCACCCACGAGGATCGTCTGCATCTCGCCCTGCTGACGCCGACCATGCATCAGGAACATCTCGATGGTCCCGGGGCAGGGGACGCCATCGCGCAATCGCGCAAGGTCAGGCAGATCGCCGAACAGCGCGGCCTGATCTTCACCCAGGATGGTCATACCAAGGGCAGCGTGAAGATCGCCGGGGAGATCGGCATTCTGGGGCCGCGCACACTGCTGTCGCATGCGACCGCCCTGACTGACGAAGAAATAGCGATCTGCGCCGAAACCGGCACGAGCATCGTGCACAATCCGAGCGCCGTGGCCGCCATTCTCGCGCGCTGCCCGGTCACGGAACTTCTCGACGCTGGCGTCGTGGTGGCCATCGGCTCCGATGCGACCGCGCCGGACCGCTCCGCGGACATGTTCCGTCACATGCAGCAATGCATGCACTATCATCGCACTCATTTCCACGATCCGAGCTGGCTTCCGCCGGGCAAGGCCCTGGAGATGTGCACCATCGACGGCGCGCGTGTCCTGGGCCTCGACCATCAGGTCGGATCGCTGGAGCCCGGCAAGAAGGCCGACGTCATTCTTGTCGACCTGCGGCGCCCGCATCTCTACCCGGCCAACATGCCGGAATTCCGTGTCACCTATTTTGCCAACGGCAACGACGTCCACACCGTGCTGGTCGGCGGACGCGTGCTGTTGCGAGACCGCAAGCCGGTTCATATCGATCAGGATGCCGTGCTCGATGCCGCGCAGCGGGAGACGGAACTGATGATCGAGCGGCTGGGCCTGCGCGATCTGCTCAGGACCCCGGACCGGTTCTGGCGGCACAGCCGCGACACGGATCTGATCGAATAGGCTTCAATATCGAGACAGTCCCATCAGCGATGCGGAACGGCAGCGATGCACGTTCCATCGGACGGCGGCTATAGGAATTTTCGCATGGTACGCATCGGCATCATCAATCCCAATTCGACCGTGTCGATGACGGGATCCATCGCCGTCGCGGCGCGGCTAACCGCGCAGGCCGGCACCGAAATCATCGCAATGCAGAACGACAGCGGCCCGGCTTCCATCGAAGGCCCGATCGATGGCGCGAAGGCGGTCCCGGGTCTTCTCGACCGGATCGAACGGGCCGAGCGCAGTGACGCCGTGGAGGTCTATATCATCGCCTGCTTCGACGACACCGGGCTCGACGCCGCGCGGATGCTGACGCGCAAGCCCGTTATCGGCATAGGCGAGGCCGCCGCCCGCGTCGCCAGCATCGTGGCGAGGCGCTTCACGGTGATTACCACCTTGCCGGTTTCCGTTCCTATTCTCGAGGACAATCTGGTTCGCTACGGCCTTTCGCCATTCGCCACCGTGCGGGCGAGCGGCATTCCCGTCCTGGCGCTGGAAGCGAATGGCGAGGCAGCCTTGTCGATCATCAGCGAAGAAATCCAGGAGGCGCTGCGGGTCGATCGCGCCGACGCCATCGTGCTTGGCTGCGCCGGTATGTCGGATATGGCGCGGCGACTGGCCAGCCTTCACGGTGTCCCGGTCGTCGAAGGGGTGTCGGCGGCTGTCAGGCTCGCGGAATTGCTCGTCGGCCTGGAACTTCATCCCAGGCAGGATGCTTTCGCCACCTCTCGGCGGAGCATGACGGCTTCGCTCGCCGCAGCAACCCGCTCGGCTTCCACGCACAGCGTGTCGGGGGGCTGATGCCGATGGTCAAGCGCAGACTTTTGCTGGGCGTCATCGTCGCCTGCATTCCATTGATAGCGTTGGGGCAGAACATGAATGAGACAAGGCTTCACTCGGCTGCGGCAAATGACGATGTCTCCATGATCAAGATGCTTGTTTCCGAGGGGGCCCGGATCGACGCGCGCGACGAGAACGGCCGCACGGCTCTTCTCGTCGCGACCCACGGCAACAAGGTCAGCGCTGCCAGGACTCTCATCGAGGCTGGCGCGGACGTCAACGCTAAGGACGATATCCAGGATAGTCCATATCTCTACGCCGGCGCACGCGGGCATCTCGAAATCCTGAAGATGACGCTTGCGCACGGCGCCGACCTCAAGAGCACCAATCGCTATGGCGGCACCGCGCTCATTCCGGCCGCCGAACGCGGACATGTCGAGACCGTCGGCGCGCTGATCGATGCCGGTGTCGATGTCGATCACGTCAACAAGCTCGGCTGGACCGCGTTGCTGGAGGCCATCATCCTCGGCGATGGCGGGCAGCGTCATGTCGAGATCGTGAGGCGGCTGATCGAGGCCGGCGCCAACGTCAATCTCGCCGACAAGGACGGGGCGACACCGCTGCGGCACGCGCGCAGGAACGGCTATGCGCAGATGATAACCCTGCTGGTGCAAGCGGGCGCCAGATGAACAGCGCGAAAATGTCGATGACCGCGCAACCTGTAACCGACAGGCAATGGACCCTGCTTGCCCTCGTCGTGCTAATCGGGATCAACCTGCGTCCCTTCCTGACGGCCCCGGGACCGATATTGGCTGATATCGTGGCCGACACCGGGATGGGCTATGGCAGCCTGGCCATGCTGACGCTGTTGCCGATGCTGCTGATGGGCCTCGGTGCGTTCGTTGCACCGGGCATCCAGGCGGCCGTCGGAACGCGCCGGGGCCTGCTCGCGGCGCTAATGGTGCTGACAGCGGGCTCGCTGCTCAGGCTTGTCGTGCCCGGCGGCCTGTCGTTGATCCTGACGGCGGCACTTTGCGGGGCGGGGGTGGCCTTCATCCAGGCCGCGTTTCCGGGGATCATCAAGGCAAAGTTCCCGACCAGCACACCCGCCGTGACCGGCCTCTATTCCTGCATGATCATGGGCGGTGGGGCGCTTGGCGCACGTCTGGCGCCCCTGCTCGTCAACAACGGATACGACTGGCGGGCAGCCCTTGCCTGGCTCGCGGCTCCCGCCGCCATCGCGCTGTGCGCCGCATTCCGCGTTCTGTCCGACGCCAAGGCTTCAAGACCCGATCGCGCCTTGACTGGCTTTCTGCTTCGCCGTCCACGGACCTGGGTCCTGATGGCGGCCTTCGGCCTGGTCAACTCCGGTTATTCATCTATGGTCGCCTGGCTTGCGCCCTACTACCAGGCGCAAGGATGGAGCAGTGCCGCCAGCGGCAATCTTGTGGCCGTGATGGCCATTTGCCAGGCGGCTTCGGCCCTGGTGCTGCCTGTCCTGGCGCGCCGGGGCATCGACCGCCGTCCCTGGCTCTGGCTGACCCTGCTGTTGCAGGCTGCGGGCTTTGCCGGACTTGCGGTTTTTCCCGCACTGTCGCCCGTTCTGTGGGTGGGGATATGCGGGGCCGGTCTTGGCGGAAGCTTCTCGCTTGCAATCGTCACGGCGCTCGATCATCTGCCGCGCCCGGAGCAGGCGGGCGCGCTGGCTGCGCTGATGCAGGGCGGCGGTTTTCTGATCGCCGCGCTTGGTCCATTCGCCACCGCGCTCCTGCATGGCTGGAGCGGGAGCTTCAGCAGCGGATGGATCATGCATCTCGGCTGCGTGACCGTCACAGCGTTTCTCTATCTGCACTTCAACCCAAAACGGTACGCCGACGTCATGAGGGGCTCGGAACAAGAGCAGTGCGAAATGGTAGTTTAACGAAGCGGAATGCAAGTTCTGAACTCAATGACGACGTACGTCTCCGCGGGGTGAGCAGCAGGCGCTTGCGCCGCATCTCGGCCGTGGAGATCGGCTCTGCCGGATCATCGGGGCCGGGCTGGCGCAGACGACGATATACCTCCTGCAGCTCATCGTCGCCGGCTATGCGCTGTCCAAGCGCCCGCCGGTCGCGCGCTCTGTACTTCCCCTCCTCGGCCGACAGTTCTCCATCCGCCAAATCGCAATTGGGGTTGCAGGCGCCCAGACAACAGCCGGGCCGATAAAGTCACACGCCATCGTTGCGAAACTACACAAACATCATCACGATGATCGCTCCGATAACTATCAGGACAAGCCCACCGATAAGCATCGGCAGCAGAGTGTTGTCCGGGTCGATATCAGAATCAATGTCCTTTGTGACCTGTTGATCATTCTTCTTTGGTTCAGCCATGGCCCATCTCACATCCGAGCAAAAACAGCGCGCGTCGAAGCCGCGCAACATTATACGGTCTTGCGTGTCGCCCCGGTGCGAACGGGTGGTATCTGACCGCCGAGGAAGTCTTCGGGCATCAGTGTGATGTCGGCGAGCGTGTAGCGGTCAAGGACGTTCAGGAAGGAGGCTGTCGCTTCGTCAAACATGCCTGAAAGCTTGCAGGAGGCGGTTAGCACACACCGGTTTCCGGTCGCGAAACATTCGACCAGCGCGAAATCCGGCTCGGTTAACCGCACGACATCGCCAATCCGGATCATCTCAGGCCGGCGCCCGAGAATGAGACCACCGGAACGGCCGCGGATTGCCTTCATATAGCCGCCACGGGTCAGGGTGTTGGCGACCTTGTTCAGATGCGTCTTCGACACGTTGAAGGTGCGGGCAACCTCCTCGATCGTTATAAGCCGGCTACCGGCGGCGGCAGTGTACATCAGCATCCGCAATGCATAATCCGAAAAGCTGGTCAGCCGCATGAATCACGGCTTCCTGTCGATCGCTGTGCATTGTAGGAACCACTCACAAACCGGTCGTGCATCACAAGTCTCTCTCGACGATAGGTTCGATGCCGATCGTGGTCTCGCCGCGGTTGAAGGCGATCGCGAGACGGAAACTGTGAGCAATTCGCAGCGCGCGATCCATAAAAAGCGTCGCCACCTCGGCCGGGCAAATGCGACGCACCGTTGTCCGAAACAATATTAGCCAGCGACGGAAATGCGCCGCGCCGAGGCCAGCTATGACCAGGTGCGGCGGCAGTGGCCTGCCGTCGTATCGGGATGTCCGAAGTAGAGTAGCGGACCAGAAGTCACACATCTTCGCCAGATGCTGCGGCCATTTATCTGGCTCGATCCGATCGTGGAAAATGGGACCGAGAAGGTCATCACGGCGAATTTCGTCATAAAACCCGTGGACTACACCGCGGATCATTGCCTCGTCGAGTATGTTGGGCAATGGCACGCCGTCGACCACGATTGTTCTCTTGCTTCGACCGTTCGCGGTCATTCCGAAGCTCCTGTTTTCTCCGATGCAAGCTGGCTGAAGCCTTGGTTCGCTCTTCGATGTGATCCTCTATATAAGATATATTATCAATCTATCTTATTGCGTGGCAAGACGCCGTGATGCCGCACCAGAAATGGGTCTGTCCGACCAAGCGGCGAATGACGAGCCCTTAATCCTAGGCATTTCCGAACTGCCTGGACATCACCCCAGGCCCGAGGCCGGAAGTATCTAAATTGGCGGGGAATTCCCGATGTGGCTCAGTTTCGAGAGTCGCCAACGCCTCATCAGATGACCGTGCCAGCCGGAGTCGCTCCCGAACCTGAAGTGCGATCTACGACAACGGCAAATCCTTCACGACGGAAATCCTGGCGTCCTCAATTCGCACTCCACTCCATGTCAAACAGGCGGCGATCGCAGGCGCGGATGTCGCGACCGTACCACCAGCGATACTCAGAAACCTCGCCAGACATCCACTCACCGACAAGGGCCTCAAGTCGTTTCTTGCCGACTGGGGAAAGACTGGGCAGGCGATCTTGTAGTTGTGCGCAGTGGAATCGCGGAGGGAAAGCCATCATGAAAACTGCACTCAACTATCGATTAAATTCGTTTGCATGATGTCCGCGAGAGCGGGAGACTGCGGTCTGAGCCACTCAGCCCAGTACATGACGCAGTCGGAATGTCGGCGCGGATAATGCTGAGAATCTGAAGGCGCACTAGCCAGGCAGAAGGTACCCCGAAGCAGTGTGCCGCTTCGCCGCACGAGCGGTTTTGACACGGATCGCCAAGGACGAGAATATGGCTGAAGCTGATACCAAATCAAACGGACCGGATCTGGTCCAGGGGATCGCGCTGTCCGACCTTCTCGATGGCGGAAAGCTTGTCGGCCATTGCGGCGACGAGCAGGTGTTGCTGGTGCGCCGCGGGGCCGAGATCTTCGCCATCGGCGCGACATGCACACATTACGGCGGGCCGCTCGGTGACGGTCTTGTGGTGTCGGATTCCATTCGATGTCCGTGGCACCACGCTTGCTTCGATCTGCGCACAGGCGAAGCCTTGCGAGCGCCTGCCTTCAATCCACTCGCTTGCTGGTCGGTGGAACAGCGCGATGGGCGGATATTCGTGGGCGAGAAACTCAAACGGACGGCGCCGAAGCCGCGCGGCGGAAGCGCGGGCGGGGTCCCCGAGAAAGTCGTCATTGTCGGCGGCGGCGCGGCCGGTTTCGCGGCGGCCGAAATGCTGCGGCGAGAGCAGTACCAGGGCAGCATCGTCATGATCAGCGACGACCATGCGCCGCCCGTCGACCGGCCGAATCTCTCCAAGGACTACCTCGCAGGGAAGGCCCCGGAGGATTGGATTCCGCTGCGCGGCCAGAAATTCTATTCAAAAAACAACATCGACCTGCGTCTCGATACGAAGGCCGTCGATATCGACCTGCGTTCTCGCGAGGTCATTCTGGCTGATGGAAGCAGGAGTCCTTACGATAGACTGCTACTTGCCACGGGGGCCGAACCGGTGCGCCTCTCCATCCCCGGCGCGGATCAGCCACATGTTCACACGCTGCGCTCGTTTGCAGATTGCAAGGTGATCATCGAGCGAGCCACGACTGCGCGCCGCGCCATTGTGCTTGGCGCCAGTTTCATTGGCTTGGAAGTTGCCGCAGCGCTGCGCGCGCGCAATATCGACGTTCATGTCGTGGCGCCGGATAAACGACCCATGGAACGGGTCCTCGGTCCGCAAATGGGTGACTTCATCCGCGCACTCCATGAGGAACATGGAGTCGTGTTCCATCTCGAGGACACCGCGAGCAGCATCGACGGCAACAAAGTGAAACTAAGCAGTGGCAACATGTTGACGGCGGATTTCGTCGTCGCCGGCGTCGGCGTGCGTCCGCGGACCGGGCTTGCCGAAAGGGCGGGGCTCACTCTTGACCGCGGCGTCGCCGTAAATGCCTTTCTGGAGACGAGCGCACCGGACATATTCGCGGCTGGCGACATTGCGCGGTGGCCGGATCCTCACACTGGCGAGAACATTCGGGTCGAGCATTGGGTGGTTGCAGAGAGGCAGGGGCAAACCGCGGCCCTGAACATGCTCGGCCATCGCGAGAAATTCGCGGCCGTGCCGTTCTTCTGGAGCCAGCACTACGACGTTCCCATCAACTATGTCGGCCATGCCGGGCAATGGGACGAGATTGCTGTCGATGGAGACATCGGTGCCAGGGACTGCCTGCTGCGCTTCAAGCGCGAAGGGCGCACGCTGGCTGTCGCTTCGATCTTCCGTGACATCGAAAGTCTAGGGGCGGAGATGGAAATGGAGCGCCAAATGGCAAGGTAGCAAGCGCTCTTGGGCACCGCGATCCATAGACAGTGCAACCCGTATGGCGCAGCGGTGCGTCGCTGTGACTGAAAGGAGTTCGACTTATGTCCACAATGCAACAGGAACCGAGCACCACCAACGGATTGGACGCCGTTCATTCAAAGATCGTCAAGTTCGCTACCGGTGTGGCCAGGGAAGCGTCCGATGAGGCGCCGACCTCGGTCGAAATCTTTTCGGACAGGGGCCGCTGGTACTGCAGGGTCCGTCGCGGCGATGAAAAGACTCGGCCAATGGGTCCTTATTCCAAACAACAGGCTGAGCGGATCCAAGAGGCTCGGAGACTGTTGATTGCCAAAAGAGGCACCGTTCGGATCATGTTCGAGTAGGGAGGACATTCACGATCACGTCGGCCGGCGTACTTCTCACCACAACCATCGTTCCGTTCATCATCGACTTTTTTGAAACTGTGCAGGTAGACCTCCGGCATTGAGGGTTGTCGCGTTGTGAAGCCGCGTTGCGCGGCAGGGTGTCTGTTGACGTTTTCCCCTTGGCCAAGCCGGCATCGTTGCAGCGTCGCCCGAGGGCGCCTCTTCTGGCAATTTTCATCGTTCCACCCACCTGGTAGCCTGATCCTCCAGGCAGGACGGCCTGTCTTCGTCGCCTCGACCAACCAGGAAATTTCCGCAACAAGGTTCTTGTCGGATGGAGGATACGCGTGAAGCGAAGCGTCCGGTTACCGATGCCATGCCATTTTTGCAAATGGCTCAGGGGGTTGGTGCAATCACGATCGAGGATGCCGCGACCGATGAAACCTGGAACAGCCTGAACAATATCGTCGCCTTCCTTTCGAGCCACGGCGTAAGGGCGAAGGCTGACGTGTTTCCGGAAAGATCTGATGGTGGATCAATCGCTGATGTGGCCGATGCGATGCATGCGGATCTGACCATATCCGGCGCCTGAGGCCACAGCAGGTTCAGGGAGTGGATCTTTGGCGGTGCTACCCGCTCGCGGCTTGAGAATGATCGACTGAACCGGTCATGCCGATTTGATCGTGATACACAAGTCGTGGATGCACATTGTCAAAAGCTGGAAATTCTGCGCGGCTTGAGCGCTCCGGGTTGACCGCCCATCTATAGTGACAAGGCTGTCAGGCAGGCATCGGGTGAGTATGCACTCGTTACTCGCCTTCCGTGGCGATCAACATCCAATTGCGCTTTGTTGACTGGGTGTCACAGGCGAACGTCCACGTATCGATCACCTCAACGATCTGCTGGGGATCGCCGGCGACGATTGCATCGTTGGCCGAGCGTGTAACGCTGACCACGTCGGAAACGAAGCGAACGGCAATCTCAGCGGTGCTATTCTCCGCAAGAGCGTCGACGACCTTTGCTTCCTTCGTGCCAATGAAGGTGAGTTGCAGCATCTCCCCCCGATCCCGGCGGCCGGCAATCGCTCGTCCGAAGATATCGAGCACTTCCGGCCCGACGAGACGCTTCAACGTTGGGATGTCGCTGTCCGCATACGCGCGCAGGATAGCTTCATAAGCCATATTGGCACCGGTCAGAAACGCGGCAAGGTCGAAAGTTGGGTCGATCTCTCGGATCGCATCCAAGCGTGTGTCCGTATAGGATATATCGTCGATACTGCCGGTTCGCTGCTCTCTCGGCGCATCGTCCTGCTTGGCCTTGTCGTTGCCCGAGCGCGGCAGAGTTTGGCCCCAACTGCCCAGCAATGCCCAATAAAACGCTATGATCGCCACGAGCAGGATCTGGTTGTTTGGATCTGTGGTTTCGTTCATGACGTTCTCCCGACAGAATGTCGAAACAGGCGCCGGTTCGGAACCGGAGCGAACACTAGGCAATGCGCGGCAGCTTCTCCCATTGATGGAAGGGCGGCGGCGATGGCAGCTGCCATTCCAGCGTCGTCGCCCCTTCGCCCCAAGGATTGGCGCTTGCCTGGCGTCTTCGGCTGAAGGCCTCGGCAACCGCGATGAAGAAGACGACAAGCCCGGCCGTTGAGATGTAGGAACCGATCGACGAGACGAAATTCCAGCCGGCAAAAGCATCGGGATAGTCGGCGTAACGTCGCGGCATGCCGGCCATGCCCAGAAAATGCTGCGGGAAAAAGACGAGGTTGACGCCGATGAACATCAGCCAGAAATGCAGCTTGCCGAGCGTTTCGCTGTACATATAGCCGGTCATCTTCGGGAACCAGTAGTAGAAGCCGGCAAAGATCGCGAAGACCGCCCCCAAAGACAGCACATAGTGGAAGTGAGCGATCACGAAATAAGTGTCGTGGTACACGCGGTCGATACCGGGGTTCGCAACCATGATGCCAGTGACGCCACCAATGGTGAACAGCAAGACGAAGCCGAGAGCCCACATCATGGGTGTCTTGAACTCTATCGATCCTCCCCACATGGTCGCCAGCCACGAAAACACCTTCACGCCGGTTGGAACGGCGATGACCATCGATGCGAAGGCGAAGTAGCGCTGCGTGTCGACCGACAGGCCGGTCGTATACATATGATGTGCCCAGACGACAAAGCCGATCGCGCCGATTGCCACCATTGCATAGGCCATGCCGAGATAGCCGAAGATCGGCTTCTTGGCGAAGGTTGAGATGACGTGGCTGATGATGCCGAAGCCAGGCAGGATCATGATGTAGACTTCGGGATGGCCGAAGAACCAGAACAGATGCTGGTAGAGGATCGGATCACCGCCGCCGGACGGCGAAAAGAAGGTCGTCCCGAAATTGCGATCGGTCAACAGCATGGTGACCGCGCCGGCGAGCACCGGCAGCGACATGAGAAGCATGAAGGCGGTGACCAGCATCGACCAGGCGAACAGAGGCATCTTGTGCATGGTCATGCCGGGTGCGCGCATGTTGAAGATGGTCGTGATGAAGTTGATCGCGCCGAGGATCGAGGAGGCCCCCGAAAGGTGGATAGACAGAATAACGAGGTCGACGGCGGGACCTGGCTGGCCATCCGTCGAATAAGGCGGATAGAGCGTCCAGCCGCCGCCATGGCCGAGCGTACCGGGCGCTCCCGGAACGAACATCGAGGTGATGAAGAGGATGAATGACACCACCAGCAGCCAGAACGAGATGTTGTTCAAGCGGGGGAAAGCCATGTCGGGTGCGCCAATCATGATCGGCACCATCCAGTTGCCGAAGCCACCAATCAGCGCCGGCATGAGCACGAAAAAGATCATGACCAGCCCATGGGCACTGACGACCACATTGTAGACGCCCGGATCGCCAAATATCTGCAAACCCGGTTCCTGCAACTCCATGCGGACCAACACGGAAAGCGCCGTACCGAAGACGCCTGCCATGATCGAGAACAGCAGGTAAAGCGTTCCGATATCCTTGTGGTTGGTCGAAAACAGCCATCGGACGAGAAACCGGGGCTTGTGACCATCCAAGGTCGAGGCTGGATTGGACATGATGTGCTTCCTGCTCTCCACTGCCGGCAGGCAGACGGGCTCAACGATGGACGATCCCCGCGATCCGCCATCACACGAGGCCAGCTCTTGCCCGCGTTTATTCATTCATCCGTGACGACCACATCCATCGGAATGTCGTGCGGTTGCGGATAGATGGTTCGGATCCTGCTGCGGGCGTAACCGACGCCGACGACGAGAGGCCGCCTGGGCGCCGCCGCCAGGGTCCGGTCGAAGAAGCCGCCGCCATAACCCAGGCGATAGTTAGCCTCGTCGAAACCGACAACGGGCGCGATGACCACATCCGGTTGGACCGATGGCCCGTGTGGCGGGACAAGAATATTCCAGATGCCGCGTTCCAGCGGATCTCCGGGTCGCCAGACGCGAAACTCCAGCGGCCAACCTTTTTTTATGACGACCGGCAACGCGATCCGACCGCCGCGCTCGATCACCTTTATCGCCCAGTTGCGGAGGTCGGGCTCACCGCGGAACGGCCAATAGCCGCTGACGATCCGCCCGCTCACCCGACCGACGGCCAGGTCGAGAACGGAAGCGATGCGTAAAGACCTCGCATTGCGTTCCTCGGCGTCGATCGCGAGACGCTCATCGATTAGACGCTTGCGTTCCGCCTTGCGCCATCGACAGACATCGGGCCATGCGTCCTGAACGGCCGGCTCAGTGCCGTACCCCGGGACAAGCTCATCCATAAAGGATGGTGGAGAGGCGTATTCTCTCGTCTCCGGACATACATCCTCCTGATCAGACATCGCACGCTCCATATCCGTTACAGCGGAGACCCTCGCCTACGTGGACGTTGCGCTGCGTAAAACAGGAAGGCAAACGGAATTAAATGCTGTATTGATGCAAGATTATTGCACTAATCGGGAACCAGCATGGACATCGACCGCGCGCGCACGTTTTTGGAAATCGTCCATTCCGGCAGCTTTCTGAGAGCTGCCGACCGACTCCACGTCACCCAGACCACTGTCAGCGCGCGGATACGCACGTTGGAGGAAGAGCTCGGACGTCAGCTCTTTGTCCGCAATCGCAATGGTGCGCAGTTGACGCAGGCGGGCCGGGAGTTCGAGCGGTTCGCGCAATCATTCGTGCAAATCTGGGAACGAGCACGCCACCAGCTCGCCATCCCATCGGGACGGACAAGCGTCGTTGCCCTGGGCGGGGAGCTCAGCCTGTGGAACCCGCTGCTGCTCGATTGGCTGGTCTGGATGAAGAAGACCAGGCCGGAAATCGCCATCCAAGCCCAGGTCGGCGTGCCGGACCAGCTCCTCGAGCAGCTCAGGACTGGCGTTCTCGACATCGCGGTGCTCTATGCGCCGAAGCTGCTGCCAGGCTTCAGGGTGGAGCTCCTCGTGGAGGAGCAGCTCGTCTTGGTTCGGAGCACGGACGGGGACTCAGAGTTGGACGCCTCAAGGGACTATGTCTATGTCGATTGGGGGCCGCTGTTTGCGGCCCAACATGGCGCCAGTTCCTCTGCCTTCGGCGAGCCGGGATTAATGGTCGGCCTTGGTCCGCTTGGGCTGAGCTACATTCTGCGCGCCGGCGGAATGGGCTATTTCCGTAGGGGCGCGGCAGCGCCCCATATCGAGGCCGGGCAGCTGGAGGTCGTGGAGGGCGCGCCGGAATTCACCTATCCGGCCTATGCAGTCTATCCGGATGCAAGCGCGTCGCGAACCGACGTACAGGAGGCGCTACGTGGATTGAAGCAGGTGGTGAAATGACCGTGTTCTGTCAGTTCCAAATCACTGATCATGCGGCCGGAAAGAAATCCACCGCCATGGGATTGATCGAACATGCCTTATCCGTTCCACACCATCGGCCACTCGACCCGGCCGACCGCCGAATTCGTCGCCCTGTTGCGGGTTGGCGAGATTACGCTCGTGGTCGACATAAGGACCATCCGGCGATCGCGGACTAACCCGCAATTCAACAGCGAAACGCTGCCGGACAGCCTTGCGGATTTCGCGATCGGATATGAGCATATTGCCGAGCTTGGCGGCCTGCGCGGCAGGGCGCACGCCATTCCACCGACGCTCAACGCATTCTGGCTCAACCAGAGTTTTCACAACTACGCCGACTACGCGCTGTCAGCGGAGTTTCATGGCGGTCTGGAGCGGCTTGTGTCCCTTGGCAGGCAGCAGCGGTGCGCCATCATGTGCTCGGAAACGCTTTGGTGGCGTTGCCACAGAAGAATCGTCGCGGACTATCTGATCAGTCGTGGCGAGTCCGTTTTTCATCTGATGGGCCATGACAAGGTCGAGCCGGCGAAGCTCACCGACGGTGCGGAGGCAAGGCTCGACGGAACGCTTGTCTACCCGCTTTCCCAGCGTTCTGGGTAGTCAAGGCCTCAGGCGGCCGACGGCCCCGGGTCGTCGAACCCGTCGTTGAAAGCCGCCATGACCCTGTTTTCCGCTTTGGGTTGTGACTCATCAGAGTGATGGGCGATGCGCAAAACCGGTCCGTTCGGTCGCCACGGGTCCGGCGCTGCACCCCCCGCCAGCTCCAATCTCTCCCGCCTTGCCGCTTCCGGCTGGTAGACCACTTCATGCACAGTCAGCGTTTCATGGCCGCCCTGCGCGGTCGGAATGGACATGGACTGACCTTCGGCCAGACCAAGCAGCGCCAGGCCGCGCGGGTTGGTGATCGGCAAAAGCATGCCAACCAGACCGCGCATCTCGTCATGTGCGACGATGCGGGTCTCGGCAGGGCCGTCGTTTACACGATAGGTCACTCGGGTGCTGAGCGTCACGACCGTTGGCGGAATGTCTTCTCGAAACATCACGATTGCGCTCGAAATCTTCCGTTGAAGGACAACGGACAAGGCATCGCCGCGGGGGTGGCGCTCTTGCATCACTTCAAGAATCGTGAAGTCCTTGGTGGTCAGTTGACAGCTATCGATAGTGGGCATGGTGCGTCTCCAAGACGGACCCGTGAAAGGGTTCCGGCGTCAAGCATTTGATCGGATGTGAAAGCTACCCCTGTGCCGGACCAGGACAGGCCGGCGCAGGGGTCACACTCCCGCGATCAGGCTGCCTGCGTGATTAAGGAGACGGATGGAAACGCCCATGTCTAGGCGTCTGCCGGGATCGCCGAAGACGCTGGTGCGCGCCGATCGACTGCATCGCCTTCCGCAGCGGGTTGGCCTACGGCAAGCACCGACAGTTCGTGCCGGCGCCCATCGCGCGCTGTCCACATGATCGACTGTCCGGCCGAGAGGCCGATCAGGGCCGTGCCGATCGGCGTGAGGACTGAAACCTTGCCTTCGGAGATGTCCGCGTCGCCAGGAAAAACCAGCGTGACTGTTTTGGCATTGCCAGTATCGGGCTTGAATGTCACCGTCGAACCCATCTGGACGGTGCCGGCGGAGACCCAATCATCGGCGACGATACGTGCCCGCTCGAGTTCGGCGAGCAGTTCATCGGAGGCCTCCGGATTGCGCGCGGCCACGGTGCTCGCAACCGCCGACAGACGCGCATGGTCTGACTGTGAGATGCGGATGTTCGGCTTGCGCCGCGTTTTCGTGTTGTCTTGCATTTGAATACTCGTGCTTCCGCTCGGACCAGCCGCCACGGAGGGTGCCGGAATCGAGCCAATTCGTGAAAATCTTGATGGAACGCCAATGCTCCGGAGGCTTGAGGTCCTGCGGAACCATCCCATGTGGGTAATCGCACCGCCCCTCGGCTCGGGGCACGCATGGCAGCCGAGCCGGGGGCTACATTCCCGCTATGGGGCAAACCCGGAAAAGAAAATCGCGACGAATTCTGACTGCGGCGTTCATAGGACCATAGTTGGTGAAGCAATCCGGGAAGTCAAGTCAGCCACCTCGGTGCAGTTTGGCGGGTATCAATCCTAAACTAGTCAGAGCGGGCGCCAAGCAACGTTCTTATCACCAGCTCTCTTCCGGCCCGGTTTATCCCGGTCCCGCTGGGTCTTTCTTCAGCCAGCCCGAGAAAGACAAGACGTTCGGCCAAGGCTTTCGATAGAGATGGGTAGGGTCCGCGGTTCATTCGCTTGAGTGCCGTCTGCTCCTCCTTGGTGAGATCGTCCCAGATAACTGTCATGAGAGCCATCTCCCTTGTGTGCACTATCAAGCCGATGCCGATCCTGGATTGTCCAGCGACGGGCTGCGACCATGAATTCATTGGGCCCCGAAGGTCTTGCTTATGGAACGGCATCTGTTCCGACAATGCCGCCTTCATTCTCCAGAACGCCGATCCGCTTGACTTCCGAGCGGTTGAGCTTCAGGCGAACGCCAATACCGCCGCCGTTCTCGGCAATGAAAACGGCGCCGGCGCTTTCAAGCGCGGTTTGCAGCGTGTCGCAGATATCTCGGTCAGGAAGGTTGATCCGGCGCTCGAATTCTTCGATGACCAGCGCATCCACGCCTGAATTGCCGGCGAGCTTTTCACGGGTCCATTCGACCAGTGCGCGAGCGGCACGGCATTGAGCACCAGTGATCATCCTCAAAATCTCCTTCTGGATCGCTTTGGGAGCGAATTGCCGCCTGCTGAAACCCAGGACGCTGGGGGTGCGACGGCCGCGTCCGTAAAAAATGCATATCGAATCCGAAAAGGAAAGGGTTGCGCCCCTCACCGCGATCGGAATCATGATGCAAAATAATTGTGCTGAAGCGGCAATAAATTTCGTTTGTCTTGCAGATAAGGATGAGTGAAGCTCGTGCGTAGCGAAACGACAGATTGGGTGCCAGCCAGCAGGTCTCAACGCTAGGGGACTGTTTGGCGATATCGCGCGAAGGGCACCTTGGGCTCGGCAATGACAATAATGGACAGGCTTGAACACGATTTCGGCAGGATCCTTTCTGGCCCGGACATTCGGCGTCATGTCGTCGGTCGAATGGTATCTGCCAATCGCCCTGACGCAGATGACGGCATCCCAATCGTACCCGTGGATGACAATGCTCTCAAAACGCGGCTGCGCGAGGAACTGCTCCTGCAAGCACGGACCCGGCTGCCGATCACCTATGCAAGACTGGCCGAGAGCATGGTTGGTTCGCAAGCAACAGGCGTGATCCGGGGTGCACTCGAACAACTGATGGACGACGATGCGGACGAAGGCCTGCCATTGCTTGCGGCTGTTGCCGTGAACGCGCTCGATCCTGGTTTGCCCGCTCCCTGGTTCTTCCACAAAGCCGAGGACATGGGGCTGTTCGCTGGCGATCCGGCCGATCTGGAAGCTTACGCTTTCCATGCAAGGGAGTTTTGTCGCGCGATCCATCTCCATGCTGGCAACGGGCAAGGTTCAGGAACGACCTTGCCGCCGGTACTGCCGCCTGCAGGCCGGTGAAGGAGAACGAAATGCTGATCGCCAAGGACGTCATGACGTCGCCGGTCATCGCGGTAGGGCCTGACAGTACGGTGGACGAGGTCGCCGGTATTCTTCTGTCGCACGGGATCAGCGCCGTGCCGGTGATTGATCGAGGTGCGCTGCTGGGCATCGTCAGTGAAGGGGACCTGATCCGCCGGGCGGAGATCGGAACAGCGCCGCAGGGCTGTTCCTGGTGGCTTCATTTATTCACCAACAACGCGGTTCAGGCGGAAGGCTATGTGAAATCTCATTCCGATCATGTGGTCGACGTCATGACACTGCAGGTTGCGACGGTGGTCGAGAGTACGCCAGTCGCCGAGATCGCAACCCTGCTTGAACACAATCGGATCAAGCGTGTCCCAGTGCTGCGAGACGGGCAGGTGGTTGGGATCGTCAGTCGCGCTAATCTGCTGCGAGCGCTGGTCATTGCCAGGAAAGGGTGGCGCGCTCCGGCCTTGCATGACGACAGCAGCATCAGGATGGAGATTGTCGATGCCTTGCGATCCGAATCGTGGCCCTCGAGTTCGGACGTGATCGTGAACAACGGCGTGGTCACCCTGTGGGGAACGTATCTGTCGGAGCAGGAGCGGAAAGCCTCGATCGTCCTGGCTGAAAACACCGCTGGCGTGCGTGCTATCGATGACCATCGCATTCCCCTCGATATGACCTACGGCTTGGTCTGAAGGCCACCGAATGACATTCGTGGTCACCGACAATTGCATCAAATGCAAATACATGGACTGCGTGGAAGTCTGCCCGGTGGACTGCTTCTACGAAGGCGAGAACATGCTGGTCATCCATCCCGATGAATGCATCGACTGCGGCGTCTGCGAGCCAGAATGCCCGGCGAAGGCCATTTTTCCCGATACCGAGCCTGGTCTCGACGATTGGCTCGCGCTGAACGCCGAGTATGCGTCTGTGTGGCCCAATATTGCGATCAAGCGCGATCCACCCGTCGACGCTAAGGCGTTCGACGGCGAAGCGGACAAGCTCGCGAAATATTTCTCGCCGGAACCTGGGTCGGGTGACTGATCAAAATGAACGCATATGCGCTCCAGCCGCCGCCACTTTATCTGGGCATCGATACCGGCGGCACGTACACCGATGCCGTGCTGTGGTCGGAATCCACAGGCATCGTGGCCAAGGCCAAGTCGCTGACCACGCGGCACGATCTTGCCGAGGGCATCGCCGGCGCCGCAGACGCTGTTTTGTCCGAGGCAGTCATCGAGCCCAGCGCGATCAAGCTCGTCTCGATGTCGACCACGCTGGCCACCAACGCCCTCGTCGAAGGGCAGGGCGGGCGGGTCGCGCTGGTGATGATCGGCTTCACTGAAGCCGACCTTGCCCGGAACGGATTGTCAAAGGCCCTTGGCTCCGATCCCGTGATCTTTTGCCCGGGCGGACATGACGTCCACGGAGATCCGCGTGAGCTGGTGCTCGACGCTCTCGTGGCTGCGCTGCCGTTTCTCGCCGACACGGTTTCAGGCGTCGCCGTGGCCTCCTATTTTGCCGTTCGCAATCCCGAACACGAAATCGCGGTACGTGACGTCATCCGCGAGCGCATCGGGCTCCCGGTGACCTGTTCGCATGAATTGTCGTCGAAACTCGGCGGCCCGCGTCGGGCGCTGACCACGCTTCTCAACGCCCGGTTGATCTCGATGATCGATCGCCTTGTCGACGCCACGGAGGGATTTCTGGCAAGACGCGGAATCGTCGCTCCGCTCATGGTCGTGCGCGGCGACGGCGCGCTCATTACCTCAGAATTCGCCCGCGCTCGGCCGATCGAGACCATTCTGTCAGGACCAGCGGCAAGCCTGGTGGGGGCGCGGTACATGACCGGCATCGATGATGCGGTGGTGTCCGACATCGGCGGCACCACCACCGACATCGCAGTTCTGGACGGCGGCCGCCTGGGGCTCGATCCGGAAGGCGCCACCGTCGGCGGAATGCGAACCATGGTGGAAGCCGTGGCCATGCGCACCTTTGGCCTTGGTGGGGATTCGGAAGTTTCGCTTCATGAGCAGTCGTTGGCTTCGACGATCGTGCTCGGGCCCCGGCGGCTGGTACCGCTGGCGCTCGCCGCGGTGAAACACGGCGATGCCATATGCCAAGGTCTCAACCGGCAATTGCTCAGTCCCAACACCAGCCGGCTGGACGGCCGCTTCGCATTGCGCACAGGTGTGCCCGAACGTCTAGCCGCAGGCCTGACGGTTACCGAGACGCGGCTCTATGCTGACATTTCGGCAATTCCCGCCGCGCTCGACCGGCTGCTCGTATCGACGTCACAGGTCGCGACGCTCAATCGCCTCGTCGCACGTGGCCTGGTGCATATCGTCGGCTTCACGCCATCCGATGCAGCCCATGTGCTCGGCCGGCAAGGGAACTGGGATCCTGTCGCGGCTCGACTGGGCGCCGAATTGTTCTCACGCAAGCGCGACGGCCAGGGGCATCGTGTCGCCAAAGGCGCAGAAGCGTTTTCCGAGATGGTTCTTGCCGCCGTCACCCGGCGTTCTGCCGAAGTAATTCTTGAATCGGTATTTGCCGAGGACGGGCTGGAGGGCGGCGTCTCCGTTGCCAACCCGCTGGTTCAGCGGGCGGTTGGCGGGCGAGGCGGCATGGCGCGGCTGTCGATCGCGCTCGACCGGCCGGTGATCGGCCTCGGGGCGTCGGCTTCGCTGCACTTTGCCGGGCTGCCGCAATTGATCGGCAATGAATGCAGCATTGCCGAACACGCCGATGTCGCAAATGCGTTGGGCGCCGTGGTTGGACAGGTGCGAATGTCAGCGGAAGCGCGCGTCAGCCAACCGGAGATCGGGCTTTTCCGTCTCAATTCCGGTGAGCGGCTGGACGACTATGACACCGAGGACGAGGCGATGGCCGCAGCCGAAGCCCACATTCGAGTCTTGGCGGCAGGTCTTGCCGAGCGCGCCGGGACCGATCAGGCTCGGATCGAGATCGCACGCGACATAAGAGTTGCTACAATCGAAGGCGAGCGCAGTTTCGTGGAAGCCATCGTCGTCGCGACAGCCACCGGGCGACCGCGAATCGCGTCGTGACATGCACGCGTTGTTGTGGTGGAGCGTTGTCGGGTGACAATGCTCTGACAGTATTTTTCCTGAGGCGGCGATCGCCTCGTCGAGATCGCGACCTTGCCAATGTTCATCCGCAGCCGCCCGTTCCGCACCTGCTGGACGATCTCGCTCAACTGGCCACGACCGGACTCGACGACGAAATCGACCGCCAAGCCATCCCCGGGCTGCGCCTCGGCTGGTCCGACGACGGTCACCAGCATACCTCGCCCCGGATCAGGGCTGCAGACCGCTTCTGGATGTTGCCACCGATGACGTCGAACACCAGATCGATGCTGCCGACGTCTTATCGGTGCCTTCCACGACAATATCGGCACTGAATTGCTTTGTGATTTGCACGGCCGCGGTGTGCGCCTGCAGTTACAAGTCTATCGACACCGCTCCCATGGGATGAGTGCAGCAGGCGAGCACATATCCGGCGTCCTTCTCCTGTGCGCTGAGTCCGCCGAAATCAGCCATTTCCACGTCGCCGCTGACCTTCAGCACACGACAGGTCCCACAAATCCCTTGCTGGCAAGCGCTTGGCAGGTACAGACCAACGCTTCGAGCGATTTCGAGCAGGGTCTGTGTCGAACGGCATTGGTGGGTGACACCTGTGCGAGCAAAACGCACGGAAGCGGCCTGGGCTGTTTGCAACACCGGTGCAGGCTTCAGCAGGCCGCCAAAGCTCTCCTCATGGTACCGACCAGGATCCAAGCCGATGCTGTTGAGGGCGTTCCGGACTGCGTTCATGTAAGGCTCGGGCCCACAGGCATAAACGGTGCGCTCCCTAATGTCGGGAGCAAACTTCAGCAACATGGACTCACCAACCAATCCAGTTGGACCGGCCCAATTATGCACAGCTTCGGCGCAGACGACATGGACGTGAAAATTGCGATGGTCCCGTGCCAGGTTGTCAAGCTCGTCACCGAAGATGATGTCCTTCGGCGAGCGTGCGCTATGAATGAAGCAGACATCCTTGTCGGAGCCACTGTCGGCGAGCGTGCGCAGCATCGACATCACCGGTGTTATGCCGCTGCCGCCGGAGAGGAAAAGCGGCCGGTCGCTCCGCAGGTCATCCCAGTTGAAGCTGCCGGACGGGCCGTCGATCTCTATTTCGCTTCCCTGTTCGAGATTGTCATGCAGCCAATTGGAAGCGAGGCCGCCGGGGACGCGCTTGACGGTTATCCTGAGGTCTCCCGCCCGGGTTGGCGGCGAAGAGATCGAGTAAGTCCGGACGGCCGGAGCGCCGTCGATCACGAGGTTCAGAGTGATAAACTGCCCGGCTTTGAACTGGCCGGCCTGCCCGCGCTTTGGACAAAAGACGAAGGTCTTCACGTCGTGCGTCTCCTGAACGATGCCGCGACAGATCAGCGTGTGACGTCCGCTGACGCGGTCGGATCGGCAGGAGGGAGCGAAAGAAACGAGGGCGTTCATCATCTGGCTCCCATTAAGGGGCCAAGAATGCCAGCAGGCCTACGTTCGATACAGGAGGAACCTCAAGCATCTATGATCGACAATATCGATCAACCTTCCAGCGACATGACCGCAAGATGAAGCGCGCGAATGCCTTTCTTTATGATTGGCTCATGCCGGCGTCGCGCGAGAATTGCGGTGTAGACGGGCTGATGCAGAGTTGGAGCACCTTCCACAATGTGGGAGGGTTGCTCGGCGGCGAAGCGACGCGCATCGTCGGCGCGCATGTAGCAGGTGCCGCCTGCGCGTCTCAGCATATTGTCGGCCAGCGTTTCGGAGCCCATCGAAAGCCGGCACGCAGTCAGATTTGGCAACGCCTCGGCATGAGCCTTCTCGAGCGCAACGGTGTAACCCGGCCGGATGTAATTGTCCGGGCTTACATCGCTAAGCCGGCGTGCCTTGGTCGAGACCATTGTATATTCCTCGACCATCAGTTGGTCATATGTGATCTCGGGCAGGTAGCGTGGAGCATAAATAACAGCAATATCGAGGTTTCCCAGGCTCAGATCAGATATCATCTGCGGCGAGTAGTCGGATTCGACATGGATCGAGGACCGCGGCAAGACTTGCAGCAGCATTTCCAACCAACCCGGCAGGATCGAGCGGGTCATTCCAACCTGGGCAGCGACCCGAAGGCTGCCTTCGAATCTGTTAAAGGCGCGCACGTCGTGACGGGCCTGGGACCAGGTCGACAGCATTGACCGCGCGTAAACCTCAAACCGCCGCCCTGCCGCGGTCGGCTCGGCACCGGCGCGGCCGCGATGGAAGAGCTCGGACCCCACGGCGGCCTCCAGGTTCTTGACACGGGTGCTGACCGTCGATTGCGTCAGTCCGAGGCGCTCCGCCGACCGGTTGAAGTTTCGCGATTCAATGATGTCGAGAAACGTCTCTATTTGTTCCAACTGCATAGGCGAGCCATCGATTTTTGCGATCGTATCTAGCTGTTCATACGCTTGATCCGAGCACTATCAAAGCGGAAGTTCGGTGCAGAAGCCACGGTCTGTGACGGCCGCATCAAAGGGAGAGGGAAAAGTGTTCATAGTCGATTGCGATTGCCACAACTATTGGTCCAACGCGACGGTGCTGGAGCCCTACCTGTCCGGTGTCTGGAAAGACATGTTCATCGAGGGCGAGAAGACCGGCCCGGTCGGCGCTTTTCCGCACGGCCATCGCCCCTGGTTTCATCCGCAGGATTTCTCCCGCAAGGATGTGCGACCGAAGGTGGAGGCGGACAACTACCTGATCATGAAGGAGAAGCACCTCGATAAATACAATGTCGGAGTGGCAATCCTAACTGGCGACGAGCCCATCGAAGCGTCGACACTCGCAAATCCCTATTACGCTAGCGCGCTGGTAAGCGCCTACAACGACTACCAGATCAATGAATGGCTGCCGAAAGACAGCCGCTTCATGGGCTCCATCATCATCGCACCGCAAGACCCGCGCCTTGCGGCGGCGGAGATCCGGCGCCTCGGCGAGCATCCCCGGATGGCGCAAGTTCTGGCCTCCCAAGGCTCTGTGCGGCCGTATGGCGACCCGTTCTATCACCCGATCTTCGAGGCCTGTGCCGAGGTCGGTTTGCCGTTCGCCATACATCTTGGTGGACATGGCGGCATCAACTGGAACGCTGTCGCGCCAGCGCCCACCACTTTCTTCTGGGAGACCCATGCGATCCTGCACATGTCGGCCATGTCGCATGTGGCAAGCATGATTGCCCATGGCGTTTTTGAGAAATGGCCGGACCTCTACTTCGTGATCATCGAGTGCGGCGTCGCCTGGGTCCCGTCGGTCCTGTGGCGCCTGGATGCCGACTACAAAGCACTGCGAAAAGAGACGCCATGGCTGAAAATGCTGCCGTCGGAATATTGCCGGCGCAACATCCGCTTTTCCACCCAACCGCTGGAGCAGCCTTCGAATGTCAACCACCTCTGGGCGATCCTGGAGGCCATGGACGGGGAGAACACGCTGCTGTTTGCGTCCGACTACCCCCATTGGGACTACGATGACGTCAACACTTTGCACATCCCGCCGGAATGGCGCCGCAAGGTGCTCGGCCAGAATGCGCTAGACGTTTACAAGCGCATTCCCCGCCCGCAAGCCGCTGCTGCAGCGTGACGACCTGACATGGCTGAGAAGACATATATTTGTCGCGCCGACGAGATCCAGGTCGGAACGCCGTTCATCGCCAAGGTGCGCAGCCTGTCGATCGGCGTGTTCCGGATCGGCGATAGTTTCCATGCGCTGCTGAATGTATGCCCGCATCGAGGGGCCCCCCTTTGTGAGGGACCGCAATGCGGAACGACTGCTCCCGTCGAGCGAGCCGAATTCATCTATCACCGTGAGAATGAAATCGTTCGCTGTGCCTGGCATGGGTGGGAATTCGACATCAGGTCGGGCGCAGCATTGGTCAACCCGTCCGTTCGCGCGAGGACGTTCCCAGTCTTCGTCGAGGCAGGGAGCATATACGTGACGGCCTGAGCATGGAGACACCCTCTGCCTACAGAGCGGGTATCGGAATCTCAACGACCGCCTAATGCGCTTCATCGTTTTTGCTAATGCGGCACAATTTGGGATGGATTGCCTGCACGTTTCGCTAATTTGACCAATAAGCTGAGAAAAATCAGCGCAACTCAACTGGGGAACGAAATGAAAAACCGACTTCTTGCACCATCTCTCGGCGTTCTATTGTTGGCGCCGGTATCGTCGGCGTTCGGTGCAGACGTGACTATGCCGGATCCAAACTACGCTACCGCAACGGCGGTCATGAACGTCATCAAGAACGCGGCCGAACAGGAGCTTGGGCTCGACGTTTCCACCGTCACCACCACCGCAGTCCCAGTCATTTGGGAAGCCATGGATCGCAACAAAGGGGAGGTCGACATCTGGCCAGATGTCTGGCTGCCGAACCAGCAGGGCCTGGTAGACAAATATGTCAAAAGCGCCGGCACGGTGAAACTCGCGCAGAACGGCTACGAAGCCAAGCAAGGCTACTGCGTCACCCAGGTCACGATCGACAAATATGGCATCAAGGATGTCGCGGATCTCACCAATCCGGACAACGCCAAGATCTTCGACACCAATGGCGACGGCAAGGGCGAAATCTGGATCGGCGCGTCAGGCTGGCAGTCGACAAACATCGAAAAGGTGCGGGCCCGCGACTATGGATTCGCCGATTTCTTCGATCTCCAGGTGACCGACGAAGCGGTGGCCGCGGCATCGCTCGACCGGGCCGCGAAGGCAGACAAGCCATGGGTCGGCTACTGCTACGGCCCGCACCAGAATTTCGCCCGCTACAAGCTTGCCTTTCTCACAGAACCGAAACACGACCCAGCCAAGTTCGTGATGCTGCAGCCGAGCGAGGATCCTCAATGGTTCGAAAAATCGAAAGTGTCGTCGGCATATGCTGACACCACCGTGCACATCGCCTATGCTGCTTCGCTGGCCCAGCGGGAACCGGAACTGACCGCCGCTTTGGATCGGATTACTTTCAATCCGGACGACATCAGCAAATGGGCCTATGCAATCATCGTCGACAAGAAGCCGGCAGGCGATGTGGCGAAGGAATGGATCAAAGCCCACCCCGACGACGTGGCGAAGTGGTTCGGTCATTGAAGTCCAGGGCCGGCATTGCAGGCTCTGAACCGGCCTGCACTGTTGTCCGGCCGTTCAAATCCCTGATCGGACGGGAGCGGTAGCCGGTGGACACCGCACCGATCATTGCGCCGGGAGGAGCGGGCCTGGCGGACCCCGGAGACGCGGCAAGCCACGGTGCCGCCATCACTTTGAAGGGCGTCTGGAAAATCTTTGGCGCCCGCGCGCCAGAGGCGATTGTGGCGGTTTTGCGCGACGGCCTCGACAAGGACGAAGTGGCCAGGCGCTTCGGATGTGTCGTGGGCGTCGCCAACGTCAACATTTCGGTTCGGCCGGGTGAAATCTTCTGCGTCATGGGCCTGTCGGGCAGTGGCAAATCGACATTGATCCGCCATATAAACCGCCTACTCGAGCCGTCCGCCGGCGAGATTTTCGTCGACGGTGAAAACGTCATGGCCAAGTCGCCCGCTGAGTTGAGGGCATTGCGGTCTCGCAGGATCGCCATGGTGTTCCAGAGCTTCGGTCTGCTTCCGCATCGCACCGTACGCGACAACGTCGCGCTCCCGCTGGAGATCCAAGCCGCGACCAAGCAGCGGAGATTTGACGCCGCCGAGACGGCACTTGCCAAGGTGAACCTGTCGGGCTGGGGGGATCGCTACTGCCATGAGCTCTCAGGCGGGATGCAGCAGCGCGTCGGCCTCGCCCGCGCTTTGGCTGCCGATCCAGCGATCCTGCTCATGGACGAGCCATTCAGCGCGCTCGATCCCTTGATAAGGCGGCAACTTCAAGACGAGTTCCTGGCCCTCTCACGCTCGATGGGAAAGACAGTGATCTTCATCACCCATGACCTCGACGAGGCGATCCGGATCGGCGATCGCATCGCGATCATGAAAGATGGCGTCATCGTCCAGACCGACACGCCCGAGGAGATCGTCACATCTCCGAAGCACGACTATGTCGCGAAATTCGTCGCCGACATCTCGCGCCTGAAGGTGATCACCGCCGGGCGCATCATGGAGTCGGTCGAGAGTTTCAAGAGCCGGTCTCATCCGGAATTGGACGTCGAGCGGTTGCACAGGGTGGATTCTCGAGAATCCCTGGCCGAACTCGTCGAACTCGCGGCACGGGATGCCGCACCGCTTGCTGTGACAGATCCCGGTGGGTCTGTCGTCGGCATCGTCGACAGGCAGATCCTGCTCCACGGTCTGCGAAAGGGCGAAACCCGTGAACGCCCATGATCCTGTCGCTGTGCAATCGCAACCGGCAGAGGAAGGACTCGTTCGGGAATTCGTCCTCCGCAACCCCGATTACTATATCGATGTGTTCGCCCGCATCCGGCGGGCGTCCGGTGCCGTCTGGCCGTTCAACCTGGCGGCCGCACTGCTTGGGCCGGTCTGGGCCGCTGCCCGAGGCATCACACTTCTGTTCTGGCTCATCTTCTTCCTGGAGACGCTTGCGGTGGTTCAGATCGGCGTCGGCGCGGCTGGTAACCTCGGCGCCGCAGAGCAAGCACGAGCCGAACGCGTGACCAAGCAGGCACAGGCGCGCGCGGAACAGGCAAAAGCCGCCGAGGCAGCGGGGGCGGACAATGCAGCTGGCCTGAGATCATCAGCGGCCGCTCTGGAGAAAGCTGCCAACACGGCCAGAATGCGGGCCGACGCCGCAAAGGCGAAGGCGCCGGTTGTAATTGGGTCCGGTATTGTCACTTTGCTCTTCGCCAGGCTGATCGCCGGTTTCCTCGCCAACCGGATGCTGGAGCGGCGCTTCGCGCGCTGGCGTTCGAATCCGACGCTTCAGCGCGGGCTCAATCATCCGCTGGCGCTATGCGCCCTTGCCTTCTGCATCGCAGCCTATGGGCTTTCGGTCTATCGCTTCGCCGCGCCGACACCAGCCGTCTGGCTGATTGCCGCGCCCTCGAATCGCGAGTGGCAGGCCGCGTTGTCATCGGGTCTGGACAGCCTGATGGGAGCGGTGTCGCATCTCGGGGAGGGCTTTTTCGGCGGCATCACAGGCGCAATATCGTTGGTGCTCGATGCCTTGGCCTATGGACTGACGGGCATGCCCTGGCCAGTGACAATGGCGATCATTCTAGCCCTGGCCTGGCAACTGGCGGGGCCGCGCGTCGCCATCTTCACCGCGGCTGCGCTCGCCTATCTTGCCGTGCTTGGCTTTTGGGAAAAGAGCCTGGAAACAGTCGCCCTGTTGGGCACATCGGCCATTATCTGCCTCGCGATAGGAGTTCCGCTTGGGATATGGTGCGGACGCCGACCGCGCGTCTATGCCGCCGTGCGGCCGGTGCTCGACTTCATGCAGACCATGCCGGCATTTGTCTATTTGATCCCGGTGATCGCATTGTTCGGCATCGGCAAGCCGCCCGGCGTCATCGCCACGCTGATTTTCGGTACTCCGCCAGTGGTGCGCCTGACTGCGCTCGGTTTGCAGGGTGTCCCGCCGGCCATTAGAGAGGCCGCGCAAGCCTATGGTGCAACAAGATGGTTTCTCCTGACCCGGGTCGATCTCCCGCTAGCGATGCCTTCCATCATGGCCGGCATAAACCAGACCATTTTGATGTGCCTTTCAATGGTGGTCATCGCTTCCCTGATCGGCGCCAAAGGGTTGGGAGAAGATGTCCTCAATGCGCTTCAATACGCAGCTGTCGGGCAGGGACTGCTCGCGGGCTTCGCCATACTTCTCTGCGCCATGATCATCGACCGTATCGTGCAAGGACGAACCAGATAAAGCCGTTTGGGAACGATCTTCTCGTGGAGCTCGGCCGGTCAACATTCCACGAACGGGCCATCAAAGATGCGGTACCGGCTCTAGAAATAAGCCTGGTCCGGCTCGCTGGCCTTGCGGTTGGCGATGAAGGCCTGGAGCGCTTCGTCGATCGCCGGATCGAGCCCCGGATCCTGGTAGTCGTCGAGCAGCCTCTTCCATTGCCGGTTGGCGCGTTGCGCGGCGTCGAGCCGGCCGTCCTCGTTCCATTGCTCGAAGGAATTGTTGTCGCTGCTGGTGGAGCGATAGAAGGCCGAGAGGAAATTGGACTGCGTATGCGCACTGCCCAGGAAATGCGATCCCGGCCCGACCGCTTCGATCGCCTCCATCGCCTGCGCATTGAGCGACAGATCGATGCCTTCGAACAGGCTGGCGACCTTGCCGCAGAGATCGGCGTCGATGACCGTCTTTTCGAAACCGGTGACCAGTCCGCCCTCGAGCCAGCCGGTGGCGTGGTTGATCACGTTGGCGCCGGCAAACATCGACATCAATATGCCCCATGTCGCTTCCTGCTCGGCCTGTGCGTCGGGAAGCTTTGAGGCCGACAGCGAACCGACGGTGTGGAACGGAACGCCGACGCGACGCGCCAACTGCCCGCAGGCGAGCACCATCTTGCCCGCTTCCGGCGTCCCGAAGGTCGGCGCTCCACTCTGCATCGAGATCGTGCTGGCAAAGCTTCCCATCAGGCAGGGCGCGCCGGGGTTGATCAGCTGTACGAGGCTGAGACAGGCGAGCGCCTCGGCCAGCACCTGCGCCAGCGTGCCGGCGACCGTGCACGGGCTCATCGCGCCGGCCAGCGTCCATGGCGTGCAGGCGACCGGCTGATTGTTGCGGGCGCAGACCTTCAGCGAACCCGACATGTTGGCGTCGAGCACCAGCGGCGCATTGGTGTTGGAGACGTTGTAGAGCACAGCGTTGTTGGCGACGAACTCCTCGCCGAAGACGATCTTGGCCATGTCAACCGCGTCCTGTGCTCGCCTCGAACCGATGAACGCGCCCATGAAGGCACGGTCCGAATGGCGGATGTGGGTGTAGAGCATGTCGAGATGACGCTTGTTGGCCGGCAGGTCGACAGGCTCGCAAACGACGCCGCCCGAATGATGCAGATGCGGGATCATCTGATGGATCTTCACCAGATCGCGGAAGTCCGCGATCGTGGCGTAGCGCCGTCCGCGATCGAGATCGTGGACGAAGGGCGGCCCCCACGACGGACACAGCACGGTGTTGTCGCCGCCGATCACCACCGTGTTGGCCGGGTTGCGGGCGTGCTGCTTGAATTGCGAAGGCGCGGTGGCGCGGACGATCTTGCGGCACATGCCGGGCTCGAAGCGGACTCTGGTGCCCTGCACGTCGGCGCCCGCATCGCGAAAGATGTCGAGGATCTCGGGATCGTCATGGAACTCCATGCCGACCTCCTTGAGCAGCCGGTCGGCGTTCGCCTCGATCAGGCTCAGGCCTTCTTCGTCGAGGATATTGAACGTGCCGATCCGCCGGCTGATGTAGGGACGCCGCGGCGCCTGCTGGGCCAGGCGCTGGCCTTGCCTTCCCGCTCGGCCCCCGCTTCGTGGCGCTGGAGCGTCGATCATCGCGTCCTTGTCCATTTTCGTCTCCGTGATCAGGCAGGCATGAAGGCGGCCGGCGCATCGGCCTGAAGGCCGCGCAGCCGCAGATTGTCCGGATCGTAAGGCGCTTTCTTCAGCTCCCGCGCCGTCAGTTCCCTGCCGAGGATCGAGACGGTCAGGCCTTCCGCCGCAACACCGGGTCGCAGATAGGCGAGCGCAACGGTCTTGCCGGTGCGGAAGCCGTGGCTGCCGGAGGAAACGATCCCGACCGGGCGCCCCGCCTGCATCACGGCATGGGCGTAAAACGGCAGTCGCTCGCCGTCGTCGTCGATTTCGAGCAGCAGCATGGACCAGGCGTTTTCGCCGACCCGCTCCAGCATCGCCTCACGACCGACGAACATCCGGTTGTCAGTCTTGACCAAGGCACCCAGTCCGGCCTCCAGCGGCGTGCGCTCCGTGGTCAGGTCGGCGCCCCAGGCGCGGTAGCCCTTTTCCAGCCGCATTGCGTTGAGCGCGTAGATGCCGAACGGACGCAAATCGAACTGCGCTCCGGCCTTGGTGATCGCTTCGTAGAGCTTGCCGAACTGCGCCAACTGAACGTGCAGTTCCCAACCGAACTCACCGGCATAAGAGACCCGGAGCGCTGCCGTCTTGATGCCGGCCACGCGGATGATCTGCGCCGAAAGCCAGGGGAATGCCGCGTTCGACAGATCGGCCTCACAGATCTTTTGCAGCAGGTCGCGAGCACGCGGTCCCATTACGCCGAGCACGCCGCGCCTTTCGGTGACGTTGTCGATCGTCACACCTGGAAAGGCTGCGGCGCGCGAGCGTAGCAGACCTTCGTCATGTCGCTCCGCAAGTGCTGCGCTGGTCAGGTAGAACCCATCGTCGCCGAGTCGGGTCACGGTAAATTCCGACGCCACGCCGCCCTTTGCCGTCAGCGCGTGAATGAGCCCGATGCGGCCGTGACGTTCCGGTGGTCGGTTGGCGCCGAGCGAAGCCATGAAGGCGCTGGCGCCTGGTCCGCCGATCTCGAATTTGGAGAAGGCCGAAAGGTCGATGGCGCCGACGCTGGCCTGCACGTCACGGCACTCGCCGCGCACCGCGTCGAACCAGCCGGGCTTGCGGAAGGTCAGTGGCGGGTCACGGTCGGCGCCGTTGGCAGCGAACCAGTTCGGCCGCTCCCAGCCATAGGCGGCGCCCAGCACTGCCCCCTGGCTTCTCTGAAGTTCGAGCGCCGGCGTCGTGCGGCGCGGGCGGCCGGCCTCGCGTTCCTCGTTGGGATAGTGGATGCCGAATTGCAGGCCGAACCCTTCCACCGCCTTGTCGATGCGATAGTCGCGGTCGGCATAATTGCCGAAGCGGCGTGGGTCGATGGCAAGCGCATCCATTGGCGGTGATCCGTCGACGATCCAGTCGGCGAGGAAGCGACCGGCGCCGCCGCCTTCCATCACGCCCATGCTTGAGCCGGTGAGCAGCCAGGCATTGCCGAGGCCGAATGCCGGACCGACCAGCGGATTGGCATCCGGCGTGAAGGTGATCGGCCCGTTGACCACCGTCTTGATGCCGGCATTGGCGAGTGCCGGGACACGCTCCATCGCCAGCGCGATGATGTGCTCGACCCGATCCAGGTCGGGCGGCAGCAAGTCCATGCCGAATTCTGGTGGCACGCCATCGACCGCCCAGGGGTGAGCCGACTTTTCATAGGGACCGACGATAAAGCCGTCGCGCTCCTGGCGCAGATACCAGCTTTCTTCCGGATCGCGGATGATCGGCAGTTCCTTGGCGCCGGCGGCGATCCGGTCGGCAATCTCGGGGACGGTATCGGTCACGACATATTGGTGCAGCATCGGCACCACGGGCAGGTCGAGCCCCATCATGGCGCCAATCTCGCGGCACCATGTGCCGGCCGCGTTCACCACATGCTCCGCGACAATGTCACCCTGTTGTGTGCGGACCAGCCACTCGCCCGATGGCTTGCGCTCGATTGCCAGGACCGGATTGTGGCGCACGATCTCGGCGCCGCGCGAGCGCGCGCCGCTGGCCATTGCGTTGGTCGCCAGCGTCGGATCGACATGACCGTCATTGGGCTCGTAGATCGCGCCTATGATGCCGTCGGTATGGCAGAGCGGATAGATCTGCTTGAGCTCATCGGGACTGAGAATGTGGAAGTCATGGCCGACGAACCGGCCAAGCCCCTGCACATGGCGGAATTCGTCCATGCGCTCCGGCGAGCGCGTAATGCGCAATGCGCCGCTTGGGTGGAAACCTGTCGGCAACCCGGTCTCGGCGGTCAGGATTTCGCGATAGAGCCGCACCGAATGCGCGCGCATCTCCATGATCGTCGCATTGTGGGCGAAATGCGTGCAGAGCCCGGCGGCGTGCCAGGTCGAGCCTGCTGTCAGCTCCTGCCTCTCGACGAGCATGACATCGCTCCAGCCGCGCTTGGCCAGGTGATAGAGCAGCGACACGCCCATGGCGCCGCCGCCGATAACGACCACGCGGGCCTGTTGTCTCATGAATTTTCCTCCGCGCTTACGCGCATGCGCGATCCGGTTGGGTCATAGGGTGGCTTGTCGAGTGGGCGCAGCCTGTAGCGCGCACCGGCCACCGCGATCTGGTAGTCGCAGGCAAGCAGCTGCGTTTTCGTCTCGCCTGGATCACAGGCAACGTAGCCCAGGCAAAGGCTGAGCCCCGTGCGAACGCCGAGGCCACCTGACGTCGTCAACCCGGCAAGTTTGCCGTCGCGATAGATCGGTTCGTCATGCAGCAGAAGCGGATTGTCGCCGTCGACGGCGAAATGCATGAGCCGGCGCTTCAGGCCATCGGCCTTCTGCTTCAGCAGGGCATCGCGGCCGATGAAATCATCCCTCTTCCAGAACACCGCGAAGGACAGGCCCGCCTCCAGCGGCGTGTCCTTCGGCCCGATATCATGGCCCCAATGGCGATAGCCCTTTTCCAACCGGCAGCCATCCAGCGCGTAGTGGCCACAAAAGGTCAGGCCATGGGCGCCGCCCGCTGAGACGATCGTGGCAAGCAGGCTCTCGGCGTGTTCGACCGGCACATAAAGCTCGAAGCCGAGCTCGCCGACAAAGCTGACTCGGGTCGCCCGCACATTCGCGGTGCCGATGTCGATGCGGCGCGAAGTCGAGAACGGGAAGGCTGCGTCCGAAAGATCGACGTCAGTCAGGCTCTGCAGCAGCGCCCGCGAATTCGGCCCCATGACCCCGAGAACGGCCTCCGCGGACGTGGCGTCGAAGACCGAGACGTTGAGACCAAGATCCTCAGCATGGCGCGCGATCCAGGCAAAATCTTTCTGTCTGGTCGCGGCACCTGAAATAACCCGGAAGCCGTGCTCGTCGACTCGCGTGACCGTCACATCGGCCTCGATGCCGCCGCGTGCGTTGAGCATCTGCGTATAGACGGCGCGGCCTTCGGGCCTGTCGACGTCCCCCGCGCACAGGCTTTGCATCAGCTGGATCGCGTCGCGTCCACGCACATCGATCTTGGTGAAAGGCGAAAGCTCGAACAGGCCAACGCCTTGCGCCATTCGCTCGGCTTCGGCCTTGGCCGGGCTCCACCATTTCTGAGCGCCGACGGAATAGCCGCGCGTCTCCGTGCCGCCGAACCAGAGCGGTCGCTCCCAGCCGGTCGGCGCGCCGAACACAGCACCCGCTTCGGCGAACGTACGGTGAAAGGCGGAACGCCGCACCTCGCGCCCGGCGGCGGCCTGCTTGTAAGGCCAATGCATGCGGAAGAGGTCGGCAACCGCTTCCTCCATCCTGGCGCCGACGAAAGAGCGCGCCGCGGCGGCGCGGTCGAAGCGGGCGATGTCAAGCGCCCACAGATCGAGGCTGGGCTCGCCGTCGACGATCCATTCGGCCATGGCCTTGCCGGCGCCGGCCGACGACATCATGCCTGTCGAGTTGAAGCCGGCGGCGACATAGAAGCCGCGCAGATAGGGCGACTCGCCTATCAGCGGCCGCGTGTCGGGGGTAAAACTCTCCGGGCCATTCATGAAGTGCCTGATGCCGGTCTGCGACAGCGCCGGCAGGAGTTTCAGCCCGGCCGACATGAAAGGCTCGAACTGCTCCCAATCCTCGGGCAGTTCGAGGAATGGCCTGTCGCCAACCGGTCCGCGAACGTCGAAGAGCTTGGCGTTCGGCTCGAAGCCGCCCAGCACCAGCTTGCCCGAATCACCCTTGATGTAGATGCCTTCGTCGAGGTCGCGCAGGATGGGAAACGGATCCTGCAGGCCGGCGATCGGCTCCGTCACGACATACATGTGCTCGACGGCCTGCAGCGGCACAGGAACGCCGGCGAGCGCGCCGATATCGCGCGCCCAGGCGCCGGCACAGTTGACGACGGTCTCGCAATCGATGGTGGCGCCGGAGGCCAGCTTGACGCCAGCGACCCGGCCGTTGCGGGTCACGATGCCCGAACAGGCTAACCCCTCGAGGATGCGGATACCGGCGGCGCGGGCCCGTTTTGCATAGGCCGCACAGATATCAACTGGATTGGCCTGGCCGTCTTCCTCGACCCACAGCGCGCCCTCGACGCCATCGGTGACGATGCCGCGCACGTGCTCGGCCACGCCCGCCTGATCGACGATCCCAACCGTCAAGCCGCAGACATCACCCATATGCGCGATGCGCTTCAGTTCGTCCATGCGCTCCGCACGTCGCGCCAGCCACAGGCCGCCGGTGCGGCGGTAGCCGGACGCCTGGCCCGTCAGGTCCTCGAGGCGTGGAAACAGCTCGGTCGCATATTGCGCCAGCCTTGTTAGGTTGAGGCTGGCGCGTAACGGACCGACGATTCCGGCGGCGTGCCAGGATGTGCCGCTGGTCAGTTGGTGGCGCTCCAGAAGGACGACATCGCTCACGCCCAGTTCGGCAAGGTGATAGGCTATGCCGAGGCCAATGACACCGCCGCCAATGATCACGATGCGTGCGCTGCCATTCACCTTGTGGGATACCTTCGCTGGATTGGAACAGCGCGATCTTCTCCCGCTAAACCACTTGCGCTCAACCCAAATTTCGCAACATTAGGAAAACTTATGATGCTTCACGGGCGGAGTTGCGGGTGAAGAGCGGCAGTTTCGATTTCAACCTTTTCCGATCGATCGAGGTTTTCGTCGCCATCGTCGAGACCAGGCACGTCACCCAGGCGGCACAGATGCTGGGCATGACGCAATCGGCCGCTTCGCAGCATCTGAAGAACCTGGAAAGCGCGCTCGGCGTCAGCCTGATCGATCGCAATTTGCGGCCGATCGAGCTCACCAAAGCCGGCATCGCGCTGCATCGCCGCGCCGTTGCCATACTGGCCGAGGTCGAGGGCCTGCGCACCGACGCGCGGCGCGTCAATGCAGCACCGCTGCCGCTGTTGCGCATCGCGCTTCTGGCGTCGATCGCGACAACGCTGGCGCCGGCGCTTTCGGTCCTTGCCCGCAAGGGTTTCGGCATTCCCGAGCTCAGCCTGTTCGCGGGTTTGGCGACCGACCACGTCGCCTTGCTGCGGGCCCGCCGCGCCGACCTCGCCGTCACCTCCGGCGAGCTGTTCGAGATCGAGGGACTGACACGTTATCCTGTGATGACCGAAAAATTCCTGCTGGTGACGCCAAAGGGTTTTGCCGGCGATGTCGGTGACATCGTCAAGCTCTCCAAGAAGCTCGCCTTCGTGCGCTTCTCGCGCGAGACGCCGGTTGGCCTGCGCGTCGACCAGCATCTGAGCCGCCTGCGCATCGAGATCCCGCGTGCCATGGAAGGTGACCGCTCCAGCGTGGTGATGGCGCCGGTCGCGGCCGGCATGGGCTTTGCGATCCTGACGCCGACCCTGCTCATCGACGGGCTGGCGGAGGGTATGGAGATTGACGTCCATCCCTTGCCGTTCACCGGGCTGTCGCGCAACATCCTTCTGGTCGCGCGCGAGCGGGAGCTCGGAAACCTCCCCGAGGCTTTCGCCACGCGTACCGCGGAAGTGCTGACCAACGCGATCAGCACCCGCCTGCCTGGCCTTCCCGCCGACTGCTATGCCGTCGATCGCCCCTCGTCGCATGACTAATCAACTCCATCAGTTATCCTGATAAGGAGGTTTGGCGGTGTGCGCGCCGCGCATTCCGTGTTTTCAATCCAGGAGTTCGCAACACGGGAGACACGGCATGAACGCTCCGCACGTCCATTCCAATCTGGACATCGACTGGTCGACCGAGGCCATCGTCGATCGGCGGAACCGCTTCTATTCGGCCACGCAGCGCAAGTTCGTTCCTTACAAGGACCCGCTGATCCTCAAGCGCGGCAAGGGCCAGTATGTCTGGGACGAGAAGGATCGTAAATACATCGACCTGCTCGGCATGAACCTTTGCATCTCGGTCGGCCACGCGCATCCGCAGGTGGTCAAGGCGGCCACCGAGCAACTGGCGGAACTGACGCATTGCACGACGATGTTCTACCACCCGGTTCCGGCTCAGTACGCGGAGGAACTGGTGGCAACGATGCCGGCCGGTCACGATTGGGTCGTACATTTCACCAACAGCGGGGCCGAAGCGATCGATCTTGCGCTGCTGATGGCGCGCTCGCATACCGGCAACATCGACATGCTGGCGCTTGCCTCGAGCTATCACGGCGCCACTTTCGGCGCGCAGTCGGTGACCGGGATAGCGGGTTTTCGCCATCCCGTGCCCCAGCTTGGCGGGGTCACTTTCGTGGCCGAGCCCAACCAGTATCGCGGCATTCATGGCGAAGGCTTGCAGCCCTATCTCGACGAGGTCGAGCGCGCCATAGCGAGTTCAACCAGCGGCGGGCTGGCCGGCATGATTATCGAGCCGGTGCAGGGCTATGGCGGCATCGTGCCGATGCCGCCGGGCTACATTGCCGGCGCTGTCGAGCGTGTCCGCGCGGCCGGCGGTCTCTGTATCATTGATGAAGTGCAATCCGGTGTCGCCCGAACCGGCGATGCCTTCTGGGCGTTTGAATCCCATGGCATTGTGCCCGATATCGTCGTCATCGCCAAAGGTGTGGGCAACGGCATCCCGCTCGGCGCGGTCATCGCCAAGCGAGATGTCGCTGAATCCATGGCCGATAAATTTCTGTTCCACACCTATGGCGCCAATCCGGTGGCATGCGCGGCCGGCCGAGCCGTGCTAAAGGTCATAAAAGAGGAACGACTCCAGGAGAACGCCCGGGATGTTGGCGCGGTGCTCAAGGGTCGCCTTAACGACATGAAGGAGCGCTTTCCAATCATCGGCGATATCAGGGGCCGTGGGCTTATGCTTGCGATCGAACTCGTCAAGGACGGCGCGACGAAAGAGCCGGCGCCGGAGGAGACGCTCGCCATTTTCGAGGAAACGCGCCGCAACGGGCTCGTCGCCAGCCGCTCGGGACCGTACCGCAATGTCATCCGCATGTGTCCGCCGCTTTGCTTAGCAATGTCCGATATCGAGGATGTCGTCGACCGCTTCGAAAAAAGCTTTGCGGCATTCAGCGGTCAATAACGGTTCCTGTGCTCGGAGGGGCACAAACCTTTGGCGGCGGCTGAGCAGCAGAGAGAATCATTCGGAAAGGACCGGGCCCGCCCAAACCGGCTCTGTCGACGTGCGGAGGCTGAGCTGTCAGAAACATGCTTGTTGGATTGAGGTCAGTTATCCTCTGGGAGCCATCCAGTCTTTGCTCGGTCATAGCAAGATCGTGAACACGGTCCGCTATCTGGGAGTCGATGTAGAAGATGCTCTCGAACTTGCCGAGGCAACTGAGGTGTGATCAAGAGCGGCTCCACTTCACGAGTGGAGCCGTGAACAATTTGCGCGTGCATCTCGGCCATTTGGTGAACGCTGCCAGTGGCTGAAAGCTGGCATTCGACGCATGCAGAGAAGGCTTTCTGCTCATCGTTCGTCATGTGATAGGGTGATTTCAATTCGATAGGAAGATCATCCTTATGGCTGCGTCGCCGCTCGTGAGGTCCCGCCGTAGCCGGTGAACAGACATGCACGCTTTCAACTATCCGAGCTGGAACAGGATCGTCTTCGACCGCAGCCGTGGCACGCCGTTGAACGAGCAACTTTTCGAGCAGTTACGCCGCTGGATACGGGATGGCATCGTGGCGCCAGGAGCGCGCCTGCCGCCAAGCCGCGTCATGGCCGAGGAACTCGGGCTCTCGCGCAACACCGTTGTCCTCGCCTATGAGCGACTTGCCACGGAGGGCTATGTCGCACGTCGGATCGGCGCCGGCACCTTCGTCGAAACCATGCTGCCGGAAGACAATCACCCCCGAGCCGAGACGGCGGTCATACCGGTGTCAGGTCCAAATGCGCTCCCGGCACCCTCGCGCCGCGGCCAGGCGCTGCTCGACATGAACCTGCCAGCCGAACGCATCGAGACCTACGATCTCAGCGCCGGCGTGCCGGCGCTGAACGAGTTCCCCTATGACGAGTTCGCTCAGATCGCTAGCCGCCGCTGGCGCGAGCACGCCAGCGCCCACACCGGCTATGACTATTCGCGCGGCGCGCCACTGCTGGCCACCCGCATCGCGGGCTATCTGGCGGAGGCTAAAGCGATCAACTGTCGTCCCGAACAGATCATCGTCATCGGCAATACGCTGCAAGCGGCCGCTCTCGCGTCTCATGTTCTGCTCGACCGCGGCGACACCGTTCTGGTCGAGGATCCTTGCCACATGCCCGAGATCGCCACGCTGGAAGCCTTCGGCCTTGTCACCGTTCCCGCCCCGCTCGACAGGCAAGGCTTCGATACAGAAGCCGCCGGCGTGATGGTCCGAGAGGCGCGTATGGCCGTTGTCTCCCCGACCGAGCAATGGCCGTTCGGCTGCACGATGACGTCGGATCGCCGGCAAAAGCTGCTTGATTGGGCGGCGGCCCGGCCCGGCTGGATATTCGAGGATGATTCCAATAGCGAGATCCGCTGGTCGGGCGAAGCGCAGACGACGCTCTACGCGCGCGATCCGCGGCGGGTCATCTATGCCGGCTCGTTCAACCGCATGCTGGCGCCCGGCCTGCGGCTCGCCTATTTGATCGCGCCGATGCCGCTGGTCGAGGCGTTCGCCCTCGCCCAGCGTATTTTCTCCTTCTACGCACCGCTACCGGACCAGGCGCTGGTCGCCGACTTCATGGACCAGGGGCGACTCGCCTCGCACCTTCGGCGTATGCGCACCATCTACCGCGATCGCGCCGCCTGCCTGACACAATGCCTGCGCGCAAAGCTGCGAGACGGCTTCGACGTTCCCGACGTTCACGCCGGCCTGCACCTGACCGTCCACGCACGCGAACCGTTTGACGACGTGGCCGTATCGCGAACACTGCTCCAGAAGGGGCTGGACTGCCCACCACTCTCGCGCTACGCACGCCGGGAAACCAAGCCGAGGGGTCTTGTGCTGGGCTTCGGCAACACGTCGGTCCGCCGCATCCCGCGTTGCGTCGACATCCTCGCGCAGACTATCCTCGAACACGGTTGACGACGCATTCACAGCCCACGGGACTGGAATTGGTCCGCTGCCCGTCGGCGAAATTGGCTCTTTGGGCAGCCGCGCTTCCGGGACAATCTCCGTGTCCAGCCGATCGGGAGGCAAGGGCACCAAGTGGACATGGACCAAAACACCGTCCTGCGGGCAAATAACATCCGTAAGAGCTTCGGCGCTCTGGAAGTCTTGAAAGGCGTCGACCTGGTCGCCCATGCCCATGACGTGATCACCATGATCGGCGCCAGCGGGTCGGGCAAGAGCACCTTCCTGCGCTGCATGAATCTTCTGGAAATTCCCGACGCCGGCACGATCGCGGTGGAAGGCGAGGAATTGACGCTGGATCGCAGTTCGGGGCGCGCGAAGCTGAATGCGCGCCAGATCAATCGCATCCGCAGCCGCATCGGCATGGTCTTCCAGAGCTTCAATCTGTGGAGCCAGCGCACCGTGCTCGACAACGTGATGCTTGCACCGATGAAGGTGCTCGGCCTGTCCAAACAGGAGGCCCGGCAGCGAGCCGGGGCCTATCTCGCCAAGGTCGGGCTGTTCGAGAAGCGCGACCACTACCCCGCGCATATTTCCGGCGGCCAGCAGCAGCGCGTCGGCATCGCCCGCGCGCTGGCGATGGAGCCGAAGCTGATGCTGTTCGACGAGCCGACCTCCGCGCTCGACCCGGAACTGGTCGGCGAGGTGCTCTCGGTCATGCGCACGCTCGCCGAAGAAGGACGCACGATGATCGTCGTCACTCATGAAATAGGTTTCGCGCGCGAGATCTCGCGCGAGGTGCTCTTTCTCCACCAGGGCATGGTGGAGGAGCGTGGCCCGCCGGGACAGGTTCTCGGCGATCCGCAATCGGCGCGCTGCCGGGCCTTCCTGCAGCGCGTTCTTTGAACAGGACAAACAACAGGGGAACATGATGAAAAAACTTGTCTTGATGCTTGCGGCCGGCCTCGCCGCCTTCGCCACGCAGGTCTCGGCGCGCGACCTGCGCGTCGGCAGTGAATGCACATACCCGCCGTTCAACTACAAGGACGCGAACGGCGAGTTGCGCGGCTTCGACATCGATGTCGCGAAGGAAGTTGTCAAGCGCCTCGGCGCCGACGCCTCCTTTGTCTGCATGCCTTTCGATTCGCTTATTCCGGGCCTTGTCGCCGGCAAGTTCGATCTTCTCGCCGCGTCGATGTCGATCACCGACGAGCGCAAGAAGAGCATCGACTTTTCGATCCCGTACCGCTCCTCCACCGCCCGGTTCGTCGGTCCGGACGGAAGCGATGCCAAGCCGCTGACGAACGACGGCAAGCCCAACCCCGATGGTCTCAAGGGCAAGACCATCGGGATCGAGCGTGCCTCAACTTACGAGAACTACATGCGAGACAACTTTCCTGAGGCCACGATCCAGCTCTACGACACGGCCGACAACATGCTGCTCGACCTGACCTCGAAGCGGACCGATCTCGTCTTCGCCGGCCCGATCAAGCTCGCCAACGACTTCCTCAACAAGGACCGAGGCAAGGGTTACAAATTCATCGGTCCGGAGATCAAGGACGTGAAGTATTTCGGGCCAGGCGTGGGCATCGGCATGCGCAAGGACGATGCCGGCCTTCGCGACGAGCTCGACAAGGCGATGAAGGCCATGATCGACGACGGCACGTTCAAGACCATCAACGACAAGTACTGGTCGTTCAGCGTGCTGCCGGCATCGAACTAGGCCGAGCCGTACGGTTCATCGCCGGCCATTTCACCCGATGGCCGGCGTCTTTCTTCTTGCCACCGCAGGAGCGGCAGATGGACATTTTCCAGGGATGGGGTTTGGAGGTCGCGCGCGGGCTCATGACCACCGTCGAGGTCGCGCTGCTGTCGCTGGCGGTCGGCCTCGTTTGGGGCATTCTCGGCGCGCTGGCACAGCTCTCCTCGAACTGTGTGCTGCGCGCCATCGGCCGGGGCTTCACTCTGGTCGTGCGCGGCACGCCCGAACTCCTCATCATCCTCATCGCCTATTTCGGCGGCACGGTGGCCCTGACCGGCTTGGCGAAGATGATTGACCCCAGCATCCGCTTTCTCGAAGTGCCGGCGATGCCGGCCGGCGTCTTCGCGCTCAGCCTGGTCTTCGGCGGCTACGCGGCCGAGGTGCTGCGCGGCGCCTATCTCGCCATTCCCAAGGGCGAGATCGAGGCGGCAGATGCCTTTGGCATGTCGGCCGCGACCAGCTTCATCCACATCCGCCTGCCGCTGATGTGGCGCTACGCGCTGCCCGGCCTCGGCAACAACTGGATCTCGCTCATCAAGGACACGTCGCTTATCTCCATCGTCGGGCTGGAGGAGCTGATGCGCATCTCCACCATGGCGACGCAGGTCAATGGCGAACCCTTCCGCTTCTACCTCGCCGCAGCGCTGATCTACCTCCTGCTCACCATACTGAACACCTCGATTGTCGACGCGCTGGAACGGCGTGCGACGCGCGGCGAGAGGAAGCTGGCGCGATGAACTTCGAGCTTATGGTCGAGAGCCTGCCGGCGCTGCTGTCGGCCACCGTCACGACGATCGAACTGCTCGTCGCCTCACTCTTCTGCGGCATGGCGGTGGCACTTCCCGTCGCCATCCTGCGCGTCAGCGGCCCGGCGCCGGTGCGCCTCCTGCTGCACTGGTACATCTACTTCTTCCGCGGCACGCCGCTCCTGGTCCAGATCTTCCTTGTCTATTACGGTCTCGCCCAGCTCGAGGTCGTTCGCGACAGCTTTCTGTGGCCATATCTGCGCCAGGCCTGGGTGTGCGCCATTCTGACCTTCAGCCTGAACACGGCCGCCTACACCGCCTACATCCTGCGCGGCGCCATCGAGGCGGTGCCAGCCGGTGAGATCGAGGCGGCGCGTGCCTGCGGCATGTCGACGGCGTTGACCTACCGCACGACCATCCTGCCGGGCGCCTTCCGCATCGCCCTGCCGGCTTACGGCAACGAGGTGGTCAGCATGCTGAAATCCACATCACTCGCCTCGACCATCACCGTCATGGAGCTGACCGGCGCCGCCAACACGATCGTCGCCCGCACCTTCGCGCCCTATGAGCTCTTCATCACCGCGGCGCTTATCTACCTCACCATTACCTACGTGCTCACCACGGCGTTGCGCGCCCTCGAATACAGGCTTTCACGACACACGCGTCCTCTGGGCGAACCCGCAACCCCACTCATAGAGGGAGCCGACAATGCCGGCATCTGACCCCAAGACCTTTACGGCTTTCGCCGGTTCGCTGGCAGACGTCAGCCGGGCGACAATCCAGGAAGCGCTCAGCGAGCAACACGGCTTCGTTTCCAAGGGCGATGCAAGCCCTGTCACCGCGGTAGACCGGGAGGTCGAGGAGAGGCTGCGCGCGCGCATCCAGGAGGCGTATCCCGACCACGGCATCCTCGGCGAGGAATTTGGGTCCGTCGGCCTCGACGCGGAATGGGTCTGGGTCATCGATCCGATCGACGGCACCAAAGCCTTCATCACCGGCATTCCGACCTTCGGCACGCTGATCGCGCTGGCCCGCAACGGCGTTCCCATGCTCGGGGTCATCGACAATCCCGTCACCAACGAGCGCTGGCTGGGCGCCGACGGTTCGCCGACCACCCTCAACGGCAAGCCCGTACGCACGCGCGCCTGCCAGGACCTTAGCGAGGCCCTTGTCGGCAACGGCAACCCGGAATCCTTCGACGACAAGGATACGGCCGCCTACAAGAGGCTGCGCCGCCAGGTGCGCTGGAGCGTCTATGGCGGCGGTTGCCATGCCTATGGCCGCGTCGCCGACGGCGCGCTGGACATCAATGTGGACGGGGGGCTGGACGCCTTCGATTATTGCGCACTGATCCCGATCGTGCGTAACGCCGGTGGCGTCATGACCGACTGGCAGGGCGGCGAGCTGACGATCCGTTCCGGCCGCCGTTCCGTCGTGGCCAGCGCCACACCTGAGTTGCACAGAACTGTGCTAGGCATCCTGGCCAACGCGACCTCACCGGCCCGCGCGGCTTCCTGAAGAAGAGGAATCGTACACACATGCAGATCGAAGAATTCACCCTCGAACGCATCCAGTCGCTTTACGAGAACATCGTCGAGTACAACCTCTCCGATAGCGGGGTGCACCCCTATTCGCTCAACGAACTGCTGAGCCCGGAGGAACGCGAAAAGGTGCTTGCCGCCGAACTCGGTTACGGCTGGACGAACGGTGCCGTCGTCCTTCGCGAGGCGATCGCGGCCACATACAAGAATCGTACGGCCGACGAGGTGATGGTTACCAACGGCTCGGCCGAAGCCAATTTTCTGATGGCGATGACGCTGCTGGAGCCGGGCGACGAGATCATCGTCGTCGTCCCCAACTACCTGCAGATCAGGGGATGGGCGAAGGCGCTCGGGGCGGTGGTACGTGATGTGCCGCTGCGCGAGGAACTGGGCTGGCTGCCCGATCCGGCCGACATCCGCGCGGCGATTTCGCCCCGCACCAAGGTCATCACGCTCTGCACGCCCAACAATCCGACCGGACGCGTGGTGCCGGCGGACCTGCTCGGGGAAATTGTGGCCATCGCACGCACCAACGGCATCTGGCTACATACGGACGAGGTCTACAAGGGAGCCGAATACGGTACCCTCGAGCCGCCGAGCAGCGTCGACCTTTATGAGAAAGCCATCGTCACCGGCGGCCTGTCGAAGGCGATGGCGATGCCGGGCCTGCGCATCGGCTGGCTGGTCGGCCCCGCTGCCGAGATCTATGCCTCCTGGCAGCGCAAGGACTATACCTCCATCACTACCGGCGCGGTCAGCGAACTGGTCGCGTCGATGGTGTTGCAGCCGGCGCGCCGCAAGGCGATCCTCGACCGCAGCCGGGACCTCCTGTCACGCAATGTCGACATGATGGTGCGCTGGGTCCGCGCCAACGAGGGGCTGGTCTCGCTGGCGCCGCCGCAGGCAGGCGGCATGGCATTCGTGCGCTATCACTTGCCGATAAATTCGACCGAGCTGGCGCATCGCGTCAAGGACGAGCAGGGCGTGCTTGTCGCGCCGGGCGACGTCTACGGCATGGACGGCTATTTCCGCGTCGGCATCGGCGCGCCGGCGCATGTCCTGGAAGGCGGGTTGGAACGTGTGCAGCTCTTCCTGCGCGGCCTTGCCCGCTCGGCGGCCTGAACGGAACGACCATGGCTAGGCCAGCCGCAAACATGCCGCTCATCCTCGACCGGGCGGAGATCCTGCGGCGGCTCGACCACGCCGCCGGTATTGCGGCCGTTCGCGAAAGCCTCGTCGCCTACAGCGCCGGGGCAGTCCAGCAGCCGCCCGTCGTCCACATGGGATTCGCGGCGGCGAACGGCGATTGCCATGTGAAATGCGCCCATGTATCGGGCGCGTCGATCTTCGTCGTCAAAGTCGCGACTGGGTTCTACGACAATCCGACCAAGGGCCTTCCAAGCGGCAACGGCATGATGGTGGCGCTGTCGGCCACGACAGGCGAACCGGTAGCGCTGCTGTTCGACCAAGGCATGCTGACCGACTGGCGCACTGGCTATGCCGGCGCGCTGGCGACCCGGCTGTGCTGGCCTAAGGGCGCGACGCGCCTCGGCATCGTCGGCACCGGAACCCAGGCACGCATGCAGTTACGCGCGCTGCGAGCGCTGGCTCACGGCGAGCCGCTTTCGGTCGCGTTATGGGGCCGCTCGCCAGCGGCGGCGGGACGCTTCGCCGCCGACGTGGCCGACCTTGGCCTCCAGGTATCGCCAGTCGGCTCGCTCGCCGACCTTTGTTCCGATTCACAAGTGATTGTCACCACGACGCCCGCGACCGCGCCGCTGGTGCGCGCTGAATGGATCGCGCCCGGCACGCACATTACAGCCATCGGAGCCGATGCGCCCGGCAAACAGGAATTGGAGAATACGCTGGTCGCGCGCGCCAACACGTTGCTCGCCGATTCGGCCCTGCAGAGCATCGACCATGGCGAGTTCGCTCATGCCATCGCGGCCGGCCTCGTCGAGCCAGAGCGGATCGGTGAGATCGGCGTATCGCTGCGGACTGGCTCATTGACGCGCAAGCCTGGTGACATCAGCATCGCCGACCTGACCGGCCTCGGCGCAGAGGACGCGGCAATCGCCAGCGCCATTCTCGCGAGCGCCGGCACAGCCGCAAACTCTTGACCCAGGACAGAACCATGTCGAACGAAGGTGACATCGCCGCCGCTGCCGCGCGTTCCGTGCGGGCGCATGCCCGCATCCGCGGCCACATCGCGAAGACGCCGCTGCTGGGCGCGTCCGCCGTCGGCGACGCGATCGGTAGCACCGTTTTGTTCAAATGCGAAAATTTCCAGTTCACCAAGTCCTTCAAGGCGCGAGGCGCCTTCTCGAAGCTGACCGCGATGGACGATGCGACCGGGGGCCGGCCGTTCGTCACCGCCTCGTCCGGCAACCACGGCATAGCCTCCAGCTTCGCGGCGTCGCGCCTGTTCCGAAAATTGTCGGTCGTGCTTCCGCACAATGTCACGAAGGCCAAACTGGCGCGCATACGGTCCTTTGGCGTCGACGTGATCCTGCATGGCGACGAAAGCGGCCAGTCCGAGGCGCACGCGCGCCGCCTGGGCGAGGAGAAGGGACTCGTCTACGTATCTCCGTACAACGATCCCGACGTTGTTGCTGGCCAGGGCACGATCGGGCTCGAACTGCTGGAAGAGCATTCGCGTATCGACAATGTCTTCATCGCCATGGGCGGCGGCGGGTTGATCGGCGGCATCGGTGCCGTGATGAAGGCCTTCAGTCCGCGCACGCGGATCATCGGCTGCGCGGCCGCCAACAGCATGGCGCTGGCAGCGTCGATGGAAGCGGGCAAGGTGATCGATGTCGAGCACTTGCCGACGTTGGCCGACGGCGTCGCCGGCGGCATGGATGAGGATTCAGTCACGCTCGGCCTCGCCCGGTCGGTCGTTGACGATGTGGTCATCTGTTCCGAAGCCGAGATCGCCGGCGCGCTCGCCCGTCTCGCGATCGAAGAGCATCTATTGGTCGAGGGTGCAGCCGGCCTAGCGCTGGCAGGGCTGATGAAGCACCCGGAACGGTACCGCGGCCAAGTCAATGCGATCGTGCTGTGCGGCGGGAATTTCGACTACGACGAACTGACGGCCGCGATCGCGGCGGTGCGACCGACCTGAAAGGGAATTCCATGACGACTGGACGATGGGACATCGAGGCGGTGCGCGGGGCCTTCCCGGCGCTGGCGATCACCGACGACGGCAAGCCACGTATCTATCTCGACGCGCCGGGCGGCTCGCAAGTACCGGCACGCGTGGTCGAGCGCATGAGCGAGGTGATGCTGCGAAGCTGCGCCAACGAGGGCGGTGCCTTCCACACCTCGCGTGATAGCGACCGCATCTTGGTGGGAGCGCATGCAGCGGCGGCCGCCTTGCTCGGTGCACAGCCGGACGAGATCGTCTTCGGCCTCAACAGCACCTCGCTGATCTTCCATTTTTCGCGCATGGTGGCACGCGACTGGAAACCGGGCGACGAGATCGTGCTTACCCGCATGGACCATGATGGCAATGTCGGCCCGTGGATCATCGCAGCCGAGGAACGTGGCGTCACCGTCCGCTGGCTCGAGTTCGATACCGAAACCTTCGAATATCGCTACGACATGCTGGACGAACTGATCGGCCCGCGCACGCGTCTGGTTGCCTGCAATCACGCGAGCAACATCTTTGGCACCGTCAACGACGTTGCCCGTATCGTGGCTGCTGGTAAAGCTGCCGGCGCCGTCACCATGGTCGATGCCGTGCAGTCGGCGCCGCATTTGGCCCTCGACGTGTCGGCGATCGGCTGCGACCTGCTCGCATGCTCTGCCTACAAGTTCTTCGGTCCGCACGCCGGTGTCATGTATATACGGCCGGAGCTGCGCGACCGGCTCACGCCGCTCAAGGTGCGGCCCGCCTCCTTCGACATGCCGTGGCGCCACACCCCCGGCACTCCCTCCTTCGAGGCGCAGGCCGGCACGCAGGCGGCGATCGAGCACATCGCTTGGCTCGGCGAGCAGTGCGCCGGCGTCGACGTTGCCGCGCCGCTGCGCCAGCGCATCGTGGCGGGATTGGAGGCGGCGACCGACTACGAAGCCGGACTGATGGACCGGTTCCTGGCGGGTGTTGCCGGCATTCCCGGTTTCAAGCTCTGCGGCATCGCCAGCCGCAACCGGCTGGACGCCCGTGTGCCCACCTTCAGCTTCCGGCTGGCCAAGAGGTCGCCGCAGGAGATCGCAGCCGCGCTGGCGGGCGAAAACATCTTCGGCTGGGCCGGCGATTTCTACGCTTATGAAGCCTCCGGCCTGCTCGGCCTGCGCGAGCAAGGCGGCGTCGCTCGGCTCGGCCTATCGCATTACACCACAGCAGACGAGGTCGACCAGGCCGTTTTGGCCGTCGCCCGGCTGGCAGCCTGACGGGGGAAAGCATGGACTACGCACGCATGGTGATCGAGAAGGAATCACCGGAGGAATACGGCTATGACCGCATTCGCTTCAACCTGTCGGAAAGCTCCGTACGAGACCGTAAGCTGTCCGATTTCCATCTCTCCGTCCCTGACCTGCTGCTGCCCTATGGCGAGCATCGCGGCGACCCTGAGCTTCGGGCGTTGGTAGCCGCGCAGGGCAAGGGCCTCGGCCCCAACAACGTTTTGGTGGCCGCCGGCGCCGCTGGCGCGCTGTTCATCATCGCCACCACGCTTCTATCGCGCGACGACCATCTTGTCGTGGTGCGGCCGAACTATGCCACTAACATCGAGACGCCGCGCGCCATCGGCTGCGGCATCACCTTTATCGACCTCAAATTCGACGATCGGTTCGGCCTCGACATCGATGCCGTCGCCAGCGCTCTGCGCCCGAACACCCGCTATGTCAGCATCACCTGCCCGCATAACCCAACCGGCACGATGATCGGCCGCCCTCAACTGGACGCGCTGATCGCCTTGGTCGAAAAGGCGGGATGCAGGCTACTGGTGGACGAAACCTACCGCGACCTGACCCATGGCGAGATGCTGCCCCCCGCCGCCTCGCTCAGCCCCGCCGCGATCAGTGTGGCTTCGCTGTCCAAGGCTTACGGCGCGCCGGGCATCCGCATGGGCTGGATCATGACGCGCGACGTGCACTTGATGGAGCGCTTCCTGGCGGCGAAGGAGCAGATCGGCATCTGCGGCAGCGTCGTCGACGAGTGGATCGGCGCCCGCATCCTGGAAGGCCGCGACGCCTTCCTCGCCGCGCAGGCGCCAGTGCTGGCCGGACGCCTTGCCATCATGCGCGATTGGATTGAGAGCGACGAGCTGATCGAATGGGTCGAGCCCCAGGGCGGCGTGGTCTGCTTCCCCCGTTTCCGTCATGGTCCGGGATTCGATTTCGACGACTTTTACGCCGACCTGCTGGAAAGCTATGGCACCTATGTCGGTCCGGGCCACTGGTTCGAGATGCCGCGCAACCACATGCGTATCGGCTTCCTCTATCCTCTTGAGGACGAACTGCGGGGTGGCCTAGCGGCGATCTCCGCAGTGATTCGCAAGCATTCTTCCCGGCAAAGGTCGTGACATATACGGCGATGTCCTGCCGCCGAAGGCGGATGTAGTCCCGCCTCTGGGACGTGGCACGCGTTTCAGAGCCCTTTGGAAACTCGATCCAAGGCTTGTCGGCCTACCAGCCGCTCCAACGCTGCGATCCGCGCTCATACGTCTGCATCGTGTCAGCCGCCGCCACGTCTCGTCGAAGGAGCCGGCCTCGTAATTCAGGACCCAGATGCGGATCAGGTTTACGCGGCAGTTCGTGCCGCCTGGCGAGACCATGCAGCGTCTCGCCAGAGAGGAACTCCTGCACTACTTGACGTTTGAACTCGATGCTGTGCGTGCGATAAGTCACCATCGCTTCCATCCTTCGAAAGCCCGGCTTCCAAGTCAATTCTGCTTGTTCAATTTGTCCGGTCCCAGGGGCGAACTCCAGATGGAACGCGAATTTCCGCAGCCTTGGGTGCGATTCAGTCAGCTCGTGACATTCGTGAACGCGCGCAGCAAAGAGAGCGTTTATTCTCGGGGCATCCCGAAACGGTCGCGAATTTTCCTTAACGGGTACCGCTTTTGACGATCTATCTACTCGCCATCCAGGGGCATAGATTGCAGGAACAGCAGATACTCTCGGATCCGCCACTCTGCGTGGGCGGCTCTACGCACGGGCGAGATCATTTTGGGTCACTTAGTCAGGGTGCAGCGTGGGCTATTGCGTGAGTTTTCGAACCCCAAGTCGGCCAGGGGCGAAAGGAAAATACGCTATGGGCTGTGGCACAAAGAGAATGGATCGGCCACCTAAGAAGGCCGGGCGAGGGCCGTCCAGTGTGCGTGGCCCAAAATGTTAGTGAGCCGGACAACAGCCGTTTAGCAGTACATGCAGAGCTCAGAGGCCGGGTGACAGTGAAGGGAAGTGGCCGCACCAAGGGGAGTTGTTCTACGAGCAACTCACAATGTCCTACTCACGCATTCGTGGCTGTCATTATCCCTGCCTACAACGCAGAACAATTTATCGAACGCACCTTGGCGTCGGTGATAAACCAGACATACAGAAACATCGAAATAATAGTCGTTGACGACGGTTCGATTGATGAAACTGCATCAATTGTCCGCCGACTATCCAATGACGATCCGCGTATCAAGTTGCTACAACAGAAGAACAGTGGCGTCGCGTCGGCGCGGAATACGGGGATACGTGCAAGCAAAGGCATCTATATAGCTCCTATAGACGCCGACGATCTCTGGCACCCAACCAAACTCGAAAAGCAGCTGCGTGTTTTCGCTGCAGCAGGCAATGATGTTGGGCTTGTCTATACGCTTTACCGGACGATCGATGCCGATGATAAGGCGATCATTACGCCTAAGCGCATGCACCCGCACGGATGGGTATTCATGCAGCATCTCGGACAGAACTTTATCGGTCACGGAAGTTCGGCAATGTTCCGGCGCGATGTCTTACTCGAAATGGGTGGCTATTCCTCGCGACTGCGCGAAAACGGTGCGGAGGGTTGTGAGGACTTCTTCCTCCAATTGAGTATCGCCTCGAAATACCGATTCGATGTCGTCAAGGAGCACTTGGTCGGATACCGCCGAACGCCAGGAGCCATGTCGCAAGATTTCGTCCGAATGCTCATCTCGCGTCGGATGGTGCTCGAGAGCCTCTTTGCTCGCTGCAGCGAGATGGTGAGCCCGATCCTATCGGATGTGATGTTCCGTAACGATGTCGAGATCGCCAGGCTCGGGCTTAAAAGGCGCCGCTTTGCTGCCGTCGGCATGAACTTCGCCAGAGTGCTCTGGCGATCGCCCTCGCAGTTCGCGAAAGTCGTCGGTGCGACGCTTGCCATTTTCCGGCGCAAGGCGAAGCAAGGAACCAAACTGGAACGCGAAGGCCGCAGCTCGGGGATCGGGAAACCGTTCTGGGACTACGCTGTCGATGAGCTTTTCGATCGCGGCGAGAATACCGATTACCGTGCCTTGCTCAACAATCTGGCTGCAATGGACAGCAAACTTGGACCCTGCGGAGGCTATTTGGCGCAGCATCCCGAACGAGGAACCTTTGCAATGCCCCAAGAGGGCAGCGGCTCAGACAGCCCGTTTCTCCTTAGAGGCTTGGAATGAAGAAGCTGCTGCTGTCGGAAGAGCAGATGTCGTCGGGCCGCAATTTGGCTCAGAGGGCAGAATGCACTTTTGAGCGGACAGTGAATGAACCGACGGTCAGTGTGACCGTGCTCATTGTCACCTACAATCACGCTCGCTACGTAGCGGCAGCGATCGACAGCGTTCTCATGCAAGATACGGAATCCGGTGTCGAGATCCTGATCAGCGAAGATTTTTCGACCGACGGTACCCGGGAGATCGTGGAGCGGTATGTATCCGATTATCCCGAAAGACTATCGGCGATCTATTCTGGCAGCAATTTGAGATCCAACGAGGTCGTTGCGAGAGGACTCCGGGTTGCGCGCGGGCGCTATGTCTCGATCCTTGATGGCGACGACCTGTGGACATCCAAGACCAAGCTGCGAGATCAGGTGGCCCATCTTGACGCGCATCCTGAGCTCTCGGCCATATTTTACAATGCGCTCGTGGCGCACGGCGACGAGATCACGTCGCGGCGGTGGACGCCACGGGATCAGAAGCCCTTAATCACACAAAGGGAAATTTGGGAAGGCAATCCCTTCGCCACTTGCGGCGGTATGATGCGAACCGCGTGCGTTCGGGATGTACCGTCTTGGTATGCAGATTTCTTTCCGATTACTGATTGGCCGCTGTATGTGCATTGCGCAAAGACAGCAGACCTCGCCTTTGTCGACGAGGTGGCAGGTATCTATCGTCTGCACCCGGGTGGGCTTGTATCGGCGCTGCCAAGCCCGCTCAGGCTTGATGCGATCGAGGGATTCTACCGGCGAATGGCGAATGTCATGGATGCCCGTGGGGCACAGTTTGCCCGTGGCGGCTGTTCCCGCTACTTTTACGAATGGTCGAAGCAGTATCTGAACGGAGGTGACTTGCCGTCGGCCAGATCGTGCTTCCTACGATTGCTGCGAAGCGGCACTGGCGGAAACAACGTGCCGAAACGCGATATCGCGCGGTTGGCACTGCTCCTGCTGAAATCCTCGGTGCTCGGGAGATGACGGCTTTCCGCAACTTCGAGAATCGCGATCCGGTCCCGTCATTGCCACAGGCGGCTGTTCGTCCGAAGTGGTCGGTGATGATCCCCGTCTATAATAGCGCCCGCTTTCTTGCCTCAACGCTGCAAAGCGTGCTCGCGCAAGCCCCTGACCCGGCTCATATGCAGATCGAAGTGGTTGACGATTGTTCGTCCGACGATCCGCAAAAAGTCGTGAACGAAATCGGGGGAAGGCGTGTCGGCTTTTTCCGCCAGCCGCAAAACCTCGGCCACATCGGCAACTTCCATACCTGTCTGAGCCGAGCCCAGGGGGAACTTGTCCATCTCCTGCACGGCGACGATGCCGTCCGACCAGAATTTTACGAATTGCTCGGTCGGGGTTTCGATGCGGATCCGAGAGTAGGAGCGGCGTTCTGCCGGACGGTCTTCATGGACGCCCACGGACAGGAGTTGTCAATCGAACCTGCAATGCAGTCAATCTCCGGAAGGCTTGAGAATGCGGTGGTCCGATTGGCGCTCGAACAGCGCATCATGACGCCGTCCATCGCGGTCCGACGCGCGGTCTACGAAGAACTCGGCGGCTTCGACCGGCGGCTGAAATGCAGCGAAGACTGGGAGATGTGGATACGCATCGCTTCTCGTTTTCCTGTCTGGTACGAACCGCAAGCCCTTGCGCTTTATCGGATGCACCCGCAATCGAACACAGGGCGCCATATCCGGAATGCCGCGGACATGGCCTACACGCGAATGGCGATTGATATTTTCAAGAGCTATCTTCCAAGCGAACTCGCGGACGATGTCGCCGCATCGGCTCGGCGGACTTATTCGCAAAGCGCTCTCGAAACCGGACGGCGGCTGCTTGGCTCTGGTGATTGGGCTGGATGCCTCGCGCAAATGAGTGAAGCCTTCCACCTCGATCCGTCGCTCAAGACAATTGGACGTATGCTGTGGCTCGTTGCGAAGCAGGGAGGCGAGATTGTCCGCCCAAATTGAAACTGTGCAACGGCAGCCGGCACGGCTGCGGCAAGGTGAGCCTGTCCGTCTCGTTTTGGCCGGATGTGGCGCCGTCACGAAGCTCTACTATGCGGAAGCGCTGTCGCGCCTTCAAGGCAGAGGCCAGATCGCAGTCGCAGCCATCTTTGATCCCGAAGCGAAATCCGCCGCGGTCGTACAGGCGCGGCTGCCCGGAGCGAAGGTTGCAGCCAGTTTCGACGGCCTTCTGGCTGTGGGCGCCGATGTGGCGATCATCGCTTCCCCGCCTCGATACCATCTTGATCAGTCGATGCAGGCGTTGCGGGCCGGCATGCATGTTCTGTGCGAGAAGCCGATGGCCACGAGCAGCTCCGACGCAGACCTTATCCTGGCGGTAGCGGCAGCCAACAATCTGCATGTGGCAACAGGCCTCGTCAGAAGGCAGTTCCCTGCCACCCGATCGATAAAGGCCATGGTCGAGGGCGGATTGATCGGAAAAATTCAAGGTGTCTGTTGTTTTGAGGGTGGCCCTTTCCAGTGGCCTGTCGCTTCGACGAGCTATTTCAGCCGCGCGGAATCCGGCGGTGGCGTGCTTCAGGACATAGGCACGCATTGCCTTGACCTCCTGACCTGGTGGTTCGGAGAGCCCCATGAAATCCACTACGCCGATGACGCAATGGGCGGCGTCGAGGCGAACTGCCTTGTCCGGTTAGGTTTTGGCGGCTTCGAGGCAACGGTCCGGCTGAGCCGTGATTGGGCTCGTCCGAACCTTTACCGTCTTGAGGGCGAACGTGGCTCGATTTCTTGGGCAGTCAATGAGACGGAGCTTGTAGAGATCGCCTTGAAAGGATGCCGCACGGCAGCCACCGCCTCCTTCACCAACACCGACGACCGGTCGCGCGATTTCGTCGACGCGTTCTGCGATCAGATTTCGGACTTGGTCGACACGGTCCGAAATGGAACCCTCCTTTCCGGGTCAGCCACAGCGGGACGCAACGTGCTCAAGCGAATCGAGGAATGCTATGCCAGACGGAAACGGCTGGACATGCCTTGGCTCGGAGCAGAAGACTTTCGCCACGTCATTGCTTCCGCCGAGACCAGACAATGACCGGCACTGTTGCCGTGCTTGGCGCCAACGGCTTCATAGGTTGCCGGACAGTGGAGTTGCTGCATCTTTCCGGCTGGGCTGAGGTGAGGCCGATCGTTCGCAGGCCGAGTGCTTTCGCCAGCCTGTCCCGCTTTGCGATCGATGGAAGGGTGGCGGACGCGCATGACGTTCCGGCTCTTACTGCGGCCCTTCTTGGCTGTCAGTCCGTTGTTCATGCAGTTGCCGGTGATAGTCGCACGATCGTCGATGCCGTCGAGCCTGTCTATCGTGCCGCCGCCGCTGCGGGCGTCGTTCGCCTGGTCTACCTCAGTAGCGCATCCGTTCATGGCCAATCGCCGCCGCCCGGAACGGACGAAACGAGCGCGCTGCACGACGGCCAGACGGTCGAGTACAACAATGCCAAGGTTCGTGCTGAACGTCGTCTCGGGGAATTGTCACGGGACGGTGCAGTCCAGGTGGTGGTGCTGCGGCCCGGAATTGTCTTTGGCCCGCGCTCCAGCTGGACGGGGGGCTTCGCCAACGATCTCCTCGACGGCTCTGCCTATCTGGTGGATGGCGGCCATGGCATCTGCAACAGCGCTTATGTCGACAATGTCGTTCATGCGATCAAGCTTGCCATCGAAGTGCCCGAGGCGGCTGGGCGAACCTATCTGGTCGGGGACCGCGAAAGGATAAGTTGGGCAGATCTTTGCCGCCCGATCGCCGAGGCATTGGGCTTCGACCTGGCTGCGATTTCGGTTTCCGCGCCATTGTCATTCGCGCCGAACTGGACACAATGGCTGAGAGATGGCGACCTTTACCGGCGGCTTGTCCGAAGCCTCCCGAGACCCGTTCGTAGCGGACTAAAGGTAGGCTATGCCGAGTGGCGGAAATCAGGGCTCGATCAGAGGCCACCTATGGCTCCAAAGATCAAGGTATCTGAAGAACGTGCGCTGTTGCACCGGTGTCGGGTGAAACTCCCGTCGGCCAAGGCCGAGCGCGAGCTCGGATACCAGCCGGTGGTCGGCTTCGAGGAGGCATGTCGGCGCTCAGTCGCATGGCTAACCTTTGCCGGCTACCCGACTGCGCAGAGCCAAGTGGGCGAAAGATGACCGCCAGACCCGCCCCAGCCTGTGTCTCGGTTGTCATTACGACCTATAACCATGCTCGATTTCTCGCGGAAGCGATCGACAGTGTCCGGAACCAGAGCGTGCGGCCCGATGAGATCATCGTTGTGGACGATGGTTCGTTCGACAATCCCGAAAATGTTGTTCGCCGGTATGTCGACGTCCACTACATCCGCCAAGAAAACCAGGGTTTAGCCGCTGCCCGCAATACGGGAATGAAGGCAGCACGTGGCGAATTCATCGCGTTCCTGGATGCCGATGACAGGCTGCGCCCGACGGCGCTCGCTACCAATCTTGCTTTGTTCCATGACAGTCCGGATTGCGCCTTGGTCTATGGAGCCTATTGCTACATCGATGAGGCCGGCGCAGTCAGGAATTCAGTTCCGCTGAGGCCGGTGGGAGAGGACCCGTATGCCGGATTCTTGACCGGCAACCTGATTGGAATGCATGCGACAGTGCTCTATCGGCGTAGCACATTGGATGCCGCTGGCGGATTTGACCGATCCCTGCGGGCTTGCGAGGACTACGACGTCTACCTTCGCCTGTCTCGGGCAAACAAGGCCGCATGCACCCCGGAGTGTCTCGCAGATTACCGCAGGCACGCAACGAATATGTCCAACAGCAATCCGATGATGTTGCGCGCGGCGCTAAAAGTCCTTGGCCGGCAGAGGAATCGTGCGCGGACCAATCCAGACTGGACGGCCGCCTACCATCAGGGCGTCGAAAATTGGAAACGCTATTATGCGCACATGCAACTGGGACAGCTTAGTACAGCGGTTCGATCCCGTTCTTCGCTCGGCGGTCAGTTCCTGAACACCATTGCCGTTTCGCTCGCAGCACCATTGCAGACCACCATGATGCTGCGGCAGCGTTTCAAGGGTTGGTCAAGTCGGCGCCGCTCAGGCGTCCGGTTCGGTGACCTCAGCCGCCCGCTGCCCTTCAGTACAAATTTCGGTTTTGATCGCGGCAAGCCAGTGGACCGCCGCTATGTCGAGACTTTCCTCGCATCATGTTCGCTGAACATATCCGGCAGGGTTCTGGAGATCGGGGACAACGCCTATACGACCCGCTTCGGAGGCAGTCGAGTTGCCAGGAGCGACGTTCTAAACCGATATGAAGGTCACCCGCTGACAACCTTCGTGGGCGATCTGGCCAACGGCGACGACCTGCCGCCCGAGACATTTGACTGCATCGTGCTCACCCAGACACTGCACCTCCTTTTCAACATGCCTGTCGCGGTTGCAACCCTATGGCGGATGCTGAAACCGGGAGGCGTGCTTCTGGTCACGGTCCCTTGGGTAAGCCCGATTGACCGAGGAGAATGGGGCGAGAGCTGGTTCTGGTCGATAACCCCGGCGGCACTGGGCCGGCTTCTCTCAGACAGGTTCGGGGTGGAGAATGTCGAAGTCCGCCACTATGGAAACGCCTATTCGGCTACCGGGTTTCTCTATGGCTTGGCGGAGCATGAGCTGAATTCGGCAATGCTCGATGTGCATGACCCATGTTGCCCGGTGATTGTCGCCGCGCGCGCTTTCAGGCGACGAGCGGCGTGACAGTGCGTCAAGCTCTTAGCAAGCTCCTGCGACGGGGCCGATTGCTTGCCGGTTACAACCGGCCGCTCGTGCTGATGTATCATCGCGTCGGAGAACCACGCGTCGATCCTTGGGAACTCTCGGTCTCGCCACAAAATTTCGCACGCCAAATCGAAATCCTGACAAAGGCGCGCGATATTGTTCCCTTGCAATGGCTGGCACAACGGCTTCGGGACGGAAAGCCAGCGAGAAATGCCGTGGCAGTTACCTTTGACGACGGTTATGCGGATGTCGTGCAAAATGCCGTGCCGGTCATGCTACGCATGAACGCTCCTGTGACCGTCTTCGTCACTACCCACGCGCTCAGCGACCCCTCAGTGTTCTGGTGGGATATTCTGTCGCGCATCACTTTGGAAACGCCTGCTCTCCCGGAGAGGCTCGCGATCCAGATCGCAGGCCGAAACTATGATTGGCTGGTGACGGAGGACGCCACGCGCGCGAAATCGAATCTCGTCATCAGCCGCACGGCGCTCCATTTCGGCTTGCACGCACTGCTGAAGCCGTTGAGAGTACACGAACGGAGGAGGGCGCTGCAGCAGCTGGCAAGATGGGCAGGAACCGACGCCAGCCCCCGAAGGCGTGACCGCGCCATGACTCATTCGGAGCTGCGGCATCTCGCCGACACCGATGGCGTTTCGATCGGTGCCCACACCTGCACGCATCCATCCCTGCCGTTGCTGAAACGGGACAGTCTTGAACGCGAGATCTCCGCTAGCCGCCAACAATGCGAAGAGATTACAGGGCGGAGGGTGGCGGGATTCGCATACCCCTTCGGAGACTTCGACGACAGCACCGCCGAAGCGGTAAGATCTGCTGGCATGGACTATGCAGTAACCACCCTGCCGCGTGAAGCTGGGCTCAGGGTCGACCCTTTCCGACTGCCGCGGGTCACGGTCGCTGATTGGGGTGAGATAGAGTTCCGGCGCGCGGTCCTTTGCCATGGCTGACCATGCATGCCGAGAACCGCGCGTCACGGGAATCATCGTCGTGTTCAACGGCGAGAGATATCTCCGGGAAGCTATTGACAGCGTTGTAGGTCAAAGCTTCACCGACTGGGAACTCCTCGTCGTCGACGATGGCTCGACGGACCGTTCATCTGTCATCGTGCGCGACTATGCGCAGCGCTTGCCAGGCAAGGTGCGACTACTCTCCCATCCCGACAAGGGCAATCATGGTATCAGCGCGTCGCGCAACCGCGGGCTGGCCGAGGCGCGGGGCGCCTATGTCGCGTTTCTCGATGCAGACGATACATGGCTGCCCGAAAAGCTGTCCGAACAAGTCTCCATCATGGAAAACGATCCGGCGCTCGGTCTAATCTACGGCCGGACGTTGATCTGGCATAGCTGGGCAAAGCTTGCTGGTCGTGCGGACTACTATTACCCGCTCGGAGTCGAACCGAACGCCCGATACGATCCGCCCGTGCTGCTGGAACTGCTGCTGCAGAACCAAGCCCAGACGCCGACAACTTGCAACGCCCTGATGCGTTCAAGTTTGTTGGCAACGCTCGGGGGATTCGAGAACAGCTTCCGCCTGATGTTCGAAGACCAGACCTTCTTTGCGAAGGCGCTCGCATTCGCGCCCGTCTACGTGTCCGGCCAGACCTGGGCGAGATACCGCCAGCACGTCGAAAGCTGCTCTGCCGCTTCTGCCAGGGCAGGCGCTGACGAAGCCGCGCGTATCACGTTTCTCAGATGGCTGAATGGGGTGATGGCGGATCAGGGCGCCTCCTTCCGCATTCGTTCCGCAATCTGGAAAGTGCTCGCGCGCGAAACCTGGAAGACGAGCAAGCGAAGCATCGTAAGACGGCTGCAGCGATGACTTCCGTGCCGCGGGTGACGATCATAACCCCCTTCCTCAATGCGGCGTCAAATCTGGGTGAAGCGATCGCCAGCGTCCGGGCCCAGACGATTGCAGATTGGGAGCTCTTGCTGGTTGACGACAATTCGACGGACGACAGTATCAGGATCGCCAATGATGCCGCGGCAATCGATCCTCGAATTAAGGTGCTGCGCAGGCCTCCCGGATCCAAGCGTGGCGCCGCGGCAGCGAGAAACGCCGGAATAGCAGCCAGCTGCGGCGATTTGCTTGCCTTCCTGGATGCAGATGATTTGTACGAGCCGCATATGCTGCAGACGGTCCTGGCGGCAGCCGATGCCAACCCGGATGCCGCAATGATTTTCGGGCCGACCAAATGGTGGTACCCGGATGGAGCGCGCTCCGACTGGGTCGAGCCGACGGATGGACTTGCCGCACGCTTACATCAGCCCGCCCGGCTTTTGGGTCGGCTGCTGCTGATGCAGGACGGCCACGTTCCGTGTACCTGTTCCGTGCTCTTGCGGAGAAGCGCGGTTAGCACGGTTGGTGGCTTTGAGGAGCACTTTGAGCTCTATGAAGACCAGGCTCTGTGGGCGAAGCTGTTCCTGCGATTCCCAGCCTTTATCACTCCTGTAACTCTCGCACGCTACCGGCAGCATTCCAGTTCGGCCTCGGCGATTGCCACTCAGCGAGGGCTCTATGATCGGATGGGGAAACACCCCGCCCGCGCCGCTTTTCTGGACTGGATCGCGGAGCATATGATGGAAAGTGGAACGCGGGATTTCCGCCTCCAATTGGCGCTGCGGCTGGCACGCGCGCCCTATGTCACGCCTGCAACGATCGGAAGCAAAGCCGAACGGCTTGCCCTGAAGATCATGATGTGGACAGCAAAGCAGCGGCGCAGGATTCGGCGACAGCTTGCGCACGTGGCTAGGTGAAAACAGGCGTCACTTCCTGACCACCCATCGATGCGGGAAGCTGACATTGCCAAAGCCAGGCTGGGCGCTGACCGGTCGATCGTCGAGCAAACCGGGCATGACATCGAACACAGCGGCCGTCTCGACATGGTCTTCGACCACCCTGTCGTCCGCCACCAGCGCTACGTCAATCCTGTAGCGCCCTGGTCTCAGCATAAGGCTGTCCACATGTACCGTGTAGACTTCGCCGTGACGGTCATGCAGGGAATGCTCCCGGCTATCAAATGAGGTCACAGGATCCCCGAGATCATCAATGATAGTCACAAGGCACTGCAATGTTTCGCGCGGCCCATCAACCTGAAGCCGAAAAGTTGCCGGCTGCCCGGACGCGACGGGACCCATTTCATTGAAAACTTCGATGCCGACCACACGGAGGCGGCCGCGCCCGGTGCGCGTGGATCGCACACTCAGATCGGTTCCTGCGCGGGCCTCAAGCGTCTGGAGATAATCCCGGACCACGTCCTGAGTCGGACCGTCCGCCTGGATCATCCCGCCGTCGATAAGGATTGCGCGGGTGCAAAGTCGCTGCAGAACCGGCATCTGGTGACTGACGATCAGCACGGTGCGGCCTGTCCCGGCGATGCTCGCTGCCTTGGCGATGCATTTCTTCTGGAACGTGGCATCGCCGACGGCCAAGACCTCATCGACCACCAGAATGTCGGGATTGACGTGGGCGGCAATCGCGAAGGCCAGACGCAAGTACATGCCGCTTGAGTATCGTTTGACAGGCGTATCGAGAAACGGCTCGACCCCGGAGAAATCCACGATCTCGTCAAGCTTGGAATTGATCTCGATGCGCCGCATGCCGAGTATGGCCCCGTTGAGATAAATGTTCTCACGGCCGGTCAGTTCGGCATGGAACCCCGTGCCGACCTCCAGCAAAGCTCCCAGCCGTCCATGTATCGTCGCGCGGCCGGAAGTCGGCTCCACGATCTTCGCCAGTATCTTGAGAATGGTGCTCTTTCCTGCACCGTTGGGACCGATCACGGCAAGGACTTCGCCTGCGTGCACCTCGAAGGAGACGTTTTTCAACGCCCAGAACGGCTCGTCCGCACCTTTGCGGTGGCTTGTATCGGCCTCCCCGCGAAGACCCCGCCTTTTGCTGGCGAGCGCGTCTCGCAGCGTGGGGAAGCTGTTGTTCGCCACACCAAGTCTATACGCCTTGGAGAGATTGGCAGCCTGGATCACGATGTCGGTCATCACTCAGATCAGGTCCGGAAACGCGCGTTCGGATTTTGAGAAGATAGTCAGTCCGGCAACGAGAAGGGCTAGCGAGGAGAGCGTTGATATCGAGATCATGAGCCAGTCCGCAGGCGTGCCCAGCACGCTCCAGCGGATGGCCTCGACTGTCCCAACCATTGGGTTCAGACTATAAAGCGGCCGCCACAATTGAGGGACGAGATTGGCTGGATACACGATCGGGGTCATGAACAGAAGTATCTGAAGGCTGAACGGCAACAGATAGCCCACATCGCGAAAGCGAACGTTGATCGCCGACAATGCCACGCCCACTCCAGTCGCTGACGCAGCCATTACGAGCACGAACAGCGGCAAGAAGACTGCTTGTGGTGCCGGCCAGCTTCCGAATGCCAGCATGGCGGCGAACAAAAGAGCGAAGCCGACGAGCATATCGGTCAGGCATGAGGCCATCGTGGAGATGGGAATGATCAGACGCGGGAAATAGACGCGTTTCACCAGTTCCTGGTTTCTGACGAGGCTGCCCGTCATGCTGGCGACGGCTCGCGAAAAAAAACTCCATGGCACAAGCCCACACAGAACAAATAGCGGGTATGGCGCGCCGTTGGACGAAATGCCTGCGAGCTTGCCGAAGAAGATGCTGAAGACCGACATAGCAACGAGCGGCTGCAGCATTGCCCAAAGGATGCCCAGATAAGTCTGCCGGTATTTGACCTTGAAATCACGCCAGGCCAGGAAGAACACAACTTCCCGATATCGCCAAAGCTCGGAAGGTTCGAACAGTCCTCGCTTGCGGGACGGATCGATGATTGTCACGACAGCTGATTGCGCGCCTGTCTGGTCCGACACGATGATGGCGTCCGCCTCCCTTGACAGCCCCATTGAGGCTTACATTTCCGCGCAGCGCAATCAGCATTTTTGATGGTGCCTGCCGTTCACGAGCCTCACCATTCGAGAGCGCATAGCAGCCGCCCTCAATGCTCGACCAGATCCTCCGGAGGCGCGAGATCGCGCCGCATATCCCCGTTGTTCGATAAGTCCAACCGGACGGAGGGCATTTCTCGCACACGGACTTTACGTTCGATCCGGATGCGAACGAACACCTGCCCGGGCCGTCTGAGTTTCTACCGCTATTCTCCCACCTGTGCTGGGTTGTCGAGGATACATTTCCCTATTGAACTTGTGGTGATGTTATGCCCATCGAAGATAGTCAGGCTACAGAAATCTTTCGTTTTTACAGTGTAGTGTATGCACTGCACCGCTGGTGACAGGGTCCTTAAGATGTGCCATTGTCCAATGGGGTGGTACTATTTGCGCGGATTTGGGTTGTTCGGGCGATGCGCGTTGCGCGAACCATCATTGCGTGGAGGGAGTGACATCTCATTGGCAATTCAGACGGCTTGACGAGTCAGCGTTCATAGCTCCTGAGCAAGCTGCAAAGCTTTGGGTCGGAAATGAAAAGTGTTCTTGTCGCGGGAGCAGCCGGGTTCATCGGATCCCACCTGGTTGATCGACTGTTGTTAAGGCAAGAAATCAATCGAATTGTTGCTGTTGACAATTTCTGGACTGGTACTCGTGCCAATCTGGATCATATCGCCGACCCTCGCTTGGTCGTGGTAGATGTGGCTGTTGAAGATTTTCAGCAGGGGAGCCTTTTTGACGAGATCTATCATCTCGCCTCGCCTGCTTCGCCTCCCTGGTATATGCAAGATCCGGTACGAACCATCTCGGCCAACGTAATAGGAACTATGCGGCTTCTGACCCTTCTTCGCGCCGGGGGCCGTTTCTGTTTCACGTCCACGTCTGAGGTTTACGGCGATCCGCTGGTAACGCCGCAACCGGAAACTTACAGGGGCTCCGTTGATTGCACGGGGCCGCGTTCATCGTATGATGAAGGTAAGCGTTGCGCCGAGGCCCTGCTTTTTGAGAGTAACCGATTGAGCGGGCTCGACATTCGAGTTGCAAGATTGTTCAACGTCTACGGACCTAGGACACGACCTGACGATGGACGTGCAGTATCAAATTTCATCACGAATGCGCTGTTCGGCAAACCTATAATCGTTTTTGGCGACGGCTTGCAGTCGCGGAGTTGGGGATACGTCAGCGATATCGTGGACGGCCTAGAACAATTCTTCTGGGGGGAGGAGCATGGTTATATTGGTCCCCTGAACATCGGAAACGATCGTGAGATTTCCGTTATCGATGTTGCCCGTTACGTCGCAGGCTTGGTGCCAGGCACCAAAATCGTGCATGTTGATCCGATCCCCCAAGATCCGACGAACCGCTGCCCGGACTTAACTCTAGCGCGGAGGATCATCCCCGGCTGGGCCTGTCAAATACCTCTTGAAGAGGGTGTGCGCCTCACCCTGGACTGGTTTCGCCGCCAGCAACAGAACGACTTGTCCAGTGTTTCCTCGGACTCGATGGTTGCCGCATCGGTGTGAGTGGGATCCGCCCCGATAAAATGTGACCGAAAAAGGGGAGAAATGTGCTCGCCGCAATCCGGATTCTTCGACCAACGTCGCGGTATGCTCAACCGGCCAGTTCGATGCTGTGAACGCGCGCTTCCGCGCATCGTTCAGGGCCCACCGAAGGCGACATACAAGTGCGGAAGGCTCCTCCGCGGCAATGCATGCTCCCCCAGCAACTCCTCCAACGCGTGGTCGGCAACCTTATGGGTGTTCGAGCGGCGCGGATGGCCTGCACGCTCTCGCTCGGCGACGATCCGTGATGGTCACTCACATCTTGCGCTGGCAGGTAATAAAGCCCGTACGACCGGACGGCTGGGCGATCAGAGGCAGTGGCATGTCTTGATCAGGAAGATTACTCCCACGGAGTAAGGCAGGGCTAAAAGCCCCAAGGCGATCCAGAAGCCGGGTTCGGCCATTGCGGCGAGATCTGACAGAAGTTGCTTCATGTCGCCTCAGTCCACGCCCCTGATCGCTCCGCATCGATCCACAAGGAAAGAGCCCGCTCTTGAGGGAGGGGGAAGCGGGCTCTTGGCTGGGGCTTATGACCCAGCAGCACGGCGGACTTGAATTTGTACTGCGCCGGCTGCTGTTCAAACCGTAATCGGGCAGCTTTGTTCCCCTGTCGGCTATGGTCCTGGGCACAGCCCGTGATCCCGCCGAGGCGGCGGTCTATCTCAAAGCATAGAGATAGGCGGCGATGTCACGCGCTTGCTGCTCGGTGATGCCGGTGGAGGGCATGGCGGTGTGCGGATTAATGTCCCTTGCTGACCGTATCCAGCGGATCATGTTCTCCGGATTGTTAGCCAGCACACCGCCAACATAGATCCTGTCAGATAGACTGGCGTCCAGGCGTGGGCCGACGTGGCCTACCGCACCGGGTACACCGGTGATGGTGTGGCAGCCGGCGCAGCCATTCGCCAGCATGATCGGTATCGCACGTGCACCGACGCCGCCGGTAGCGGCATCCGCCTCTTGCTGCACCCGACGGGCTCGGTCGGCCCACAATGCGAGCGCGCCGCCCGCGACGACCAGCAGAATGCACACGGCGATGATCAATTTAGATGGGCCAGGGCGCATGCGCGACCTTCCTGGTTCCGCTCGTTGTTATCCAGAGGCCGGCCAGCAATAGCGCTGCCCCGCCATAGATAAGGCCGGCCGGGACCCACATAACGAGCCCGGCAAGCTGCTGGTCCTCGATCGGGCTTAAATTCCACACTGCCGCCCCGGCAGCATTCTCCGGGTACCAGAGCTTCGGCGATAGAAGAAGCAGGACGCCGAGCAGGCCGGTGTGCAGGGAGGTGAAGAAAAGATGCATCACGGCACTTCCATAGGCCTGCTGTTGGCCTTGGCGCGGCAGCAACGCCCACCAGAAGAGCAGGCCTGTGCCGAGGAAGCTCGCATGTTGGGCATAATGCAGCACGCCATGCTCGAGCGCTGCCTCAAACAGGACCGGAATGTGCCACACCCATATCGCGATCCCGTGAACAATCGTTGCGGTGACAGGCCGGCTCGCAACGGTCCAGAGCGCTCGCAGCGATTTGCCATGCCCGACCGTGCCCAGGGCGCGCCGGAACGTTACGGGAAATGCCCACAGCAGAGCAGGGGCGGGGCAGGCGATGACCAGCAACGGCGCCGCCACCGCCATCAGCAACTCGTGTTCGATCATGTGCGCGACAAACAGCCGCTCGCCGAGAGCATGGATCGGACTGACCAACGCTGCCGTCAGTACGCTCCAGCCGGCGGCAAACAGCAGCGCCTGACGCATCCGCAGCGGACGGCCGCGAGTGCTGCGGCGCCACAGCCGCATCGCACCGGCCATGTAGATGAGCGCGACCGCCGTCAGCGGGACCGTGATGGGAAGCGCAAGTGTCCATCCGGCCTCGGGCGCGCCGGAGCCATAGCAGATCGAGGTAGAGAAGAGCGTGGCCAGGTTCATCGCAGACACTCGTCCAGGATGAGTGCGGCGCTTCCCTGCATGATGATGACCAGTGCAAACAGGAGAGCCGCCAGCATGCCGAGATCGGCGACAAAATGCTCGGTACCGCGCGTGCGTTCTGCTTTGAAAGCAGCGCCGCCTTGCCGCTTTGCCTGCCAGGACAGAGCACCGCCCAGAAGCGAGAACAAGGCGAGCAGCAACGCTAAGGGAAGCACGACCGGCACCTGGTGATTGCATTGCCAGGGAACCAGCGAGTAGTTCAGTTGCGTCGAGACCGCCCAAGCCAACGGGCCCGACAAAAGCCCACCCCAAGAAGTTCCCAACCGGACCGCGCGCATGTCAGCCGAGCCTCGGTACCCAGTAGATCAGCAGATAGATCGGAAGCCAGGTTGCGACCACGAAATCCCAATAGAAAACATTGTCGCCGACGTCGCCGAAGCGTCGCCCGCTATAGCCATGGCGCGTGAACATCAGCACCGTCAGCACGATCGTATCGCCGACATCTGTTATCAGATGCGTGGTGTGGAGCCCGAGCAGCACCCAAAGCATCGAGCCGTAGGCGTTCGTATCCCAGTAAACGTTCAAGGCCGGAAACTCGAACCAGCGCACAAGGAGCGGGGCGAGGCCGAGCAGCGACATGACAACCAGTCCGATCCGCACCGGCACGATGGCGCATTGCTTGGCATAGCGATCGAGGATGTGGTTCGGCACCAGGCTGGCGATCAGCAGCAGCGTGACGATCGTTCCTGGCCAATGGTTCGGCTGCGGTGCACTCAACGGCCATTCAGGCCAAGAGACCGCCAGGTAGAGATAGGCGGCTGCGGCGAGCGCAAAGCCGGTGCCCTCCAGAGCCATGAAAGCGAGCGTGCCCCACCAGGTCGGGCTGCGCGGACCATGCCCAAAGGTGGGGAGACCGGAAACATCTGTGACGGGACGCTCGTTCATTCCTCGTCCTCCAGATCACCTTTTGGCCAGAACCAGCCGATCAAGGTGACGGCGATTGGCAGGGCGCCCCACACGATGGCCCAGGGGGTGAAGATCGAATAGAGAAACGTGCCGCCTACGGCGAACGCTGCAAAGAGCGGCCAGATCGACGGTGTCGCCGATTTCTCGCGAATGTCGGGATGCGCTTCAGCGACTGTCGAGACCAGCAGCTCGCGCGCGTCGACGCGAAGCCCGGTCGCTACGGGAAGAGCGTCGCGCTCGGCCCAGAGTGGCTCCGCGTTGGTGACGACCGGAATGCGCGCGAAATTATAGCTCGGCGGCGGCGAGGGCGTTGCCCATTCCAGGGTGCCGGCCTCCCAGGGATTGTTGCCTGCCGCTGCGCCTTTCAACGCGCCATGCACAAGATTGAAGGTGAACAGGACGAAACTCAGGAAGAAGACCACCGCGCCTGCTGTTATGAACAGGTTGATGTTCCCCCAGCCAAGCTCGGCCGGATAGGTGTAGACCCTTCGCGGCATGCCCCACAGCCCCACGATGTGCATCGGGAAAAAGGCGGCGTTGAAGCCAATGAAGGCCAGCCAGAAATGCAAGCGGCCCAGGCGCTCGCTCATCATGCGGCCGGTGATTTTAGGAAACCAGAAATAGGCCGCACCCAGCAGCGGGAATACCGATCCGCCGATCAGCACATAGTGGAAATGCGCGACGACGAAGTAGGTGTCGTGCACCTGCAGATCCAGCGGCACGGAGGCCAGCATGACGCCGGTGAGACCGCCGATGACGAAGATGAAGAAGAAGCCGAACACGAACAACATTGGCGCGCGGATCACCGGTCTGCCGTCCCACATCGTTGCCAGCCAGCAGAAGATCTGTACGCCGTTGGGAATAGCGATCATCATGCTGGAAGCGGTGAAGAAGCTGGCGCCGAGCTTGGGCAGGCCTGTCGCGAACATATGGTGGACCCACAGGCCAAAGGACAGGAAGCCGACCGCGATCAACGACAGAACCATGCCGAGATGGCCGAACACCGGTCGGCGGGCGAAAGCCGGGATGATCGAGGAGACCATGCCGGTCGCCGGCAGGAAGATGATGTAGACCTCGGGGTGACCGAAGAACCAGAACAGATGCTGGAACAGCAAGGCATCACCGCCTTCGGCCGGGTTGAAGATGTGTGTGCCGACCAGCCTGTCGAGGATCAGGAATGTCGAGGTGATCATCACCGCCGGCATTGCGAAGACGACGACAAAGGAGGTGACCAGCATCGCCCAGACGTATAGCGGGATCTTGTCCAGCGACATGCCGGGAGCACGCTGCTTCAAGATCGTGACGATCGTCGCCACTGCCACAGCCAGTGAAGACACCTCGGTATAGGTAATCATCTGCGCCCAGACGTCGGCGCGCTTGCCAGGGGCGAATTCGGGACCGGACAGCGGCACATAGGCGAACCAGCCGACGTCCGGCGCCATGTTGAGAGCGAAAGACACCCAGGCGAACAGGCCGCCCGAAACATAGACCCAGTAACTGAACGCATTCAGCCGCGGAAACGCAATGTTGCGGGTGCCGACCATCAGCGGCACGAGATAAATGCCGGTCGCCTGCACGATCGGTACCGCGAACAGGAACATCATCGTGACGCCGTGCATGGTAAACAGCTGGTTGTAGAGGTCCGGCCCGATCAGCCCACGCTGTGGTCCCGAGAGCTGAACACGCATAGCCACTGCGTTGAGCCCGCCCAGACACAGAAAGATAAAGGCAGTGATCAGATAGCGCCTGGCGATCACCTTGTGGTCGACGCTCGAAAGCGCGCCGACGATGCCGGGGGGCGTACGCCAGGTGCGCTCCAGCCGCCGCTGGAGGTCGGCTTCCTCCATGCCGGTATCGCGCGGTCCGTCATGCTCGGGAGCGAGATCTCCCTTTGCTTGGGCTTCCGCCCGCAGGTCGCGTCCGCTCGTCAGGTCGGCGCTGGTCATTTCAGCCCCTCGAGGTAGGCAATGATGGCATTGAGCTCGTCGCCATTGAGAGCCGTTACAGGCATGTGGGAGCCGGGCTTGATGCCTTGCGGGTCGGCGATCCAAGCGGCGAGATTGCCGCGGCTCATCGTCAGCGTTCCGGCTGCGAGAGTTTGCCGGCTGGCTATATGGGTAAGATCGGGCGCTACCGTGCCACCTGCGGGTGTGCCGCCGATCCTGTGGCACATCACGCAGGGCCGCTGGAGGAAAAGATCCGCGCCGGCCTTGGCTTCGGCATTGGTCGGAGCGGCGGCAGGCCGCAACTGGTCGTCCAGCCACGCATCGAACTGCGGCCGCGGCTCGGCAATGATGAAGGTGCCCATGTTGGCGTGCTGCGCGCCGCAGAACTCAGCACATTGACCACGATAGACGCCTGGCTTGTCAGCCCTGATGTCCAGCACATTCATATGTCCGGGGATGAGGTCGAGCTTGCCGGCAAGGCTCGGCACCCAGAAGGAGTGGATTACGTCTGTTGAAGTCAAAAGAAGCCGAACCGGCTCGCCGGCCGGAATGTGGATTTCGTTCGCCGTCGTCAGGATGCGGCTTGGCTGGGCATTCTCGTAGCGCACTTCCCACCACCATTGGTGGCCGGTCACGCGGACCGTCAGCGCCTCATCCGAGCCGATCCCGGCAAGCGTCCTGTTGGCGAAAAAGCTCAACAGGGTCAGCCCAATTAGGATCGCCGCAGTCACCCCAACCGCGGTCAAGACCACGCGCATTTTGCGATGTTCGGAAGCGAGGTCGAGCACGAGCGGATCTTTTCCTGTTCGAACTCGCTGGAACAGGGTGGCGACCAGCACGACCATCACCAGCATCCACACGGCCGCGCACAGGGCAGTGAAAAACCAGATCAGCCAGGCGAGCTCGCCCGCGGCCGGGCCTTTCGGATCGAGAGCGGACTGCCAGCCGCTGCAACCTGAAAGCGCCAGGAGAGCGGCTGCGCAACTCGCTTTGGGAAAAAATCGTTTCACGGCGATTTCCCCAGCGTCGCGGCATCGGGGAGGCGATTTTCCGACGGATGGACCATCATGTCGTCGTTACGCTGTGGTGCGGCGGAGGAGGGGGCGTTGCCGCTCAGCGAACGTACGAAGGCTGCAAGCTCCCAAATCTGATCATCGGGTATCTTGTTTCGGAAGCTAGGCATGCCGTTAGGCCGCCCGTCCCGGATAGTTGCGTGGATACTCTCGATCGAGCTGCCGTAAACCCACTTCTCATCCATCAGCGCCGGTCCCATGCCGCCGCCGCCATTGGCATGGCACCCCGAGCAATTGAACCAGCTGAACAGGCGCTTGCCCTCGCTAAGATGAAAGGCGTTGGCCTCGAAGCTGGCCGCCTTGTTGTCGCTCGGGAGCGGCCTTTGGCCGCCTGGCTCCAGCGCAGTCACCGGCGTTGGCTGTTGGCCGGACCCAAGGGCCGATTGCGGACGTGTGTCGCGCTCTTCCCGCTGGCAAGCGGCAAGGGCCAGCATCGCCGACAAGAGCACGGTGAGGTTCCGCCTCATCGGTCCGCGCTCCCGCCGGTATCAAGGCGCGGCACACCGTATCGGGCCAGGGTCGCGTCGATCTCAGCCTTGTGCTTGGCAAGGGCTGCATCCACTTCGTCGCGCAGCCCGTCGTCCCCGCGTCGGACGCCCATGGAGATGTCGTAGACCATTGGCAATTGAGGCCCGTCGATTCGAGGTGTCACGGGCGTGATGCGCAGCGGTGTCTTCTGCTTGGCGGCGAAATAACCAGCGAGCGGGCCCCAGACGACGGCAACATCGATCTCGCCGCTGGCCACCGCCTCGACAATGCGCGCGGGCGGGTTGGGAGCCGAATAGTCGCCATAGACTGGATAGCCGACGAGATGACCGACAATGCCGCGGCGGCCGAGTGCCTGGGCCGGTGGGGAGTTGGCCCCGTCATCGCCGATGAGCTGCACGCCGATGCGTAGAGTGCGCAGGCGTGGATCGTTGAAAGACGTGATCTCGGGACTGTCCCGCCGCGTCACGAAGACATAGGTCGAGCGGTAATAGGGAGCGGTGGCGCGGAGAATTTCGAGATTGGCGGGAGTGCCAGGTATGAGATCGCACAGGCCTGCCTTGAGCGTGTTGCGAACGAAACCGCGGCGTTGGGCCCACCAGGTATAGGAAAGTCTTGCATCCAGCTCTTTGGCGATGATCTGGGCAATCTTGTTTTCGAAGCCCTGTCCAGCGGCGTTGGAAAACGGCATGTTGTTAGGGTCGGCACATACCTTGAGTTCACGTGCGTCGGCGGCAACCGCGAAGAGCAGCGAGGCAAACGCTACCACCGCGGCCACAAGACGCCCGTTCGCCTCGCGTCTTCGAACTGCCTTCAACTCGAAAGCATCAGGGGAGCCGGAACACATAGAGCGTGCCTCCCGCCGTGGTCGCGTTCTTCAGGTCTTTCATCGCATTGACGAAGCCGAGCGCGGCGGTAGCGTCGCGCGGGTCGAGGTCGCCCGATACGATCGCGCCGGCCCAACCGCCGACGCCCGACAGGATCGCGACATATTGGTGCCCGTCGGGGCCGCGATAGGTGACCGGCTGGCCGATGATCCCGGACGAGGTCTTGAACTGCCAAAGCAATTCCCCTGTCCTCGCGCTCACAGCTTTGAACCAGCCCTCCATTGTGCCGTAGAACACGACGTTGCCGGCGGTGGCGACCGCGCCACTCCACACCGGAAAATTCTCTTTAAGGTTCCAAGCCGGCTTTGCGGCCGCGATGTCCCAGGCGGTGAAGGCACCGCGGTTGCCACCCGGGCCCGGGATCATGCGCACATTCATGCCGACATAGGGGGTGCCGGCGATGTAGTTCACCTCGAGGCCTTCTTCGTCCATGCACAGATTGTTGTGTGGGATGTAGAGCAGTCCTGTCTTCGGCGAGAACGCAGATGGCTGCCAATCCTTGAGCCCGGATGCTGTCGGGCAGATATCCCGGATCACCCTGCCGGTGCCGGTTTTCTTGTCCGGGTTTTCGATCAGGCGCCCGGTTTTCAGATCGACGCCCTTGCTGGAATTGACGGCCCCATAGGGTGTCGCTGACAGGACTTCCCCGGTGGTCCGATCCAGAATGTAGAGATAGCCGTTGCGCTCCGGGCGGACGAGCACTTTGCGCGGCTTACCCTGCCAATTCATATCGAGCAGGATCTGCTCGTTGATGCCGTCGTAGTCGTGCAGGTCGTGCGGGCTCCATTGGTAGAACCATTTCGCGGCTCCGGTATCGGGATCGCGCGCGAAAATCCCGGAGGTCCATTTGTTGTCGCCGGGCCGAAGGTCCGGATTCCACGGCCCTGGATTGCCGGTCCCGTGATAGATCAAGTTGAGGTCCGGATCGTAAGAGATCCAGCCCCACATGTTGCCGCCGCCGATCTTCCAGGCTTCCGGCGGCCATGTGGTCACGCCAAGGTCTTTGCCATTGTCCATTTCGTAGTGCGGCTTGAAATCCGGCCCGATCAGCACGTCCTTGTCCGGTCCGGTGCCGTAAGCCGTCCAGACGACATGTCCGTCGCCCGCATCCAGCGCCTTGACCCAGCCGCGCACACCCATCTCGCCGCCGGAATTGCCGACCAGCACTTTGCCCTTCACCACAAGCGGCGCCATGGTTATGGTCTCGCCGATATTGATGTTGCCGACATGGGCGTTCCACACCGGTTGGCCAGTGGCGGCATCCAGCGCGATCGTGTGACCATCCAGCGTGTTGAAGAAGAGGCGCCCGTCGGCGAAGACCGCACCGCGGTTGACCACGTCGCAGCAGGCAACGCCCTGCGCGGCAGGCTCAGGATTTGGCTCGTACTTCCATTTCATCGGCGCGCCCGGTTTGGAAAGATCGAGCGCGTAGACGATGTTTGGAAAAGGTGTCACGATATACATCGTGTTGCCGACGACGAGTGGCGCCGCTTCCTGACCCTTGTTCACTCCGGTCGAAAAAGTGAAGGCAACTTGAAGGTTCTTGACATTGTCCTCGTTAATGTCCGCCAGTTCGCTGTAGCGCGTCGAGGCATAATTCTTAGCCGGCATTGTCCATTGGCCGTCATCAGGTGGCGCGGCCGCGGCGGGCGGTGTGATGGCGGGTGTCACCGCGGACTGCGCGGCCGCGGCGTTCAGCAATGAGCAGCCTGCGGCCAGCACTAGCCACTTCAACGGCCTAAAGTCGAAACCGCGGCCCCTTTCCGCTCCTCGGCCGTCTGGTGTCGCAGATGCGTATTTCCCCGCCACTTTCAGAGATCCCCTCATTTGCGGATCGAACCTCCCACTCCGGCGCCGAGTTCGGCCGCGACGTCTGCCTCGGTTCCCGCGCACAACGGATGACCCCAGCCGGAGGCGCTCTTTCCGCCAGGATCGAGATCGTAGACGATGGCGTCCTTGGCGTTGGGGTTGACGCCCGCCGGAACCTTGTCCAGGCCCAGGGCCGCACGCAGGCGCCAAGCGACATTGTGATCGGCGCAGGAGGAGTCGCCGCTGATGCCAAGCCCGCCGACAATCGTTTTGCCGTCGTAGAGAGCAAGGCCGCCGCCAAATGCCACGACGCCGCCGATCGGCTTGCCAATCAGCGGATCGCTCGCACTCCCAAAGTTCTTGCTGTCGCCGGCATAAGCGGCTGCCTGGTTGACAGGATTGGTAAGCTGCAAGCCGAACAAGGGGCCACCCGGCTGAACAGAAGCATATAGATTCGCCGTCGAGAGAGCCATCTGGGCAACGCTGAGCCCGTTGGCCGTGCTGGCCTTTTCGGCTGCGATCAGCCGGCTGCCGGGCCACTGCGCATCGCTGGTGGGGCCGCTGAAAGCAACGGCGCAAACTGTCCCGTCACGCGTAACGATCGCCGCCCATTCATTGGTCTCGAAGCCGCCATTGGCGGGGCCTCCGCTTGCTTTGACGTTTGCCTTGAGGGCAGCCAGGAGCTTGGCGTGGTCGGCGGGGCAGGGTAGCTGTGCCCAGGCCCTGCTTTGCAGCAATGCACAATTAACGAGTACCAGGAGGCTGAAAGCCAGGGAGGAAAGCTGTGGGCGACCCATGATCCGGAGCATTCGTTGAACACAATGTGGAAAGTGGGAGCGCTCACAGAGCAAGGAATCCTCGCCCGATCCCTTGGCAAACTGAGCTATGTTCCCACACTTTCAATGGAACTCGGACGAGGCCCCTATGTTCCTAGTTCCTGAAATTATGATGGAAGGCACAGACGTTGCGACCATGGGCAGCAGCTCATTCTGCCGCCGACCGTGAGCGGGCCGATATAGACATTGCCGGGCCAAACAGCTCGACCAGCTCCTCACCGCTCTCCGCACCTATGGATTTTCGACGCCTGAAAGTGCAGACGCTATGCGCAAGGTAACCGAACCGACGGACAGGCGGTTTTGCGCCCAGGCCACAGACCTGGAACCGCGTTATGGCATCATGTGAGCCTGTTGCGCATCCATCGCTCCCATGTTCTGGCTGAGATGATTCATGATCCACACCGAGCCCAAAACGACCAAGGTCACGATCAGCACACCGAAAGCGAGCGCGAGCACGTTGTTGGTGTTGTCAGGTCCTGTCGTCAGGTGCAGGAAGAAGACGAGATGGACGCCCATTTGTGCGATGGCAAGCACCGTCAGGGCCGAGATCACGGCCGGCTGGTAAATTAGATCGGTTTGTGCCGCAATGAAGGACGCCACTGACAACAGGATTGCCAGGCCAAAGCCCAGCAGATAGCCGGAAAGGCCTCCCGCCACCTCGTGTTCCTCGCTGCGTTCTTCGCCTGGTGCGGAATCGCGGCGGTCAAGCATGTCCTCGTTCCGGCTGTCCATTTCGCTCATGATGACGCTCCCAGCAGATAGACCAGGGTGAAGATGGCGATCCAGATGATGTCGAGCGCGTGCCAGAACAGGCTGAAGCAGTGAAGCCGGCGCAATATGTCGGGAAGAAAGCCTTTTATCCAGAGCTGCGCCATCATGGTGCCGAGCCAAAGCAGGCCAAGTCCAACATGAGTTCCGTGGCAGCCCACAAGGGCGAAGAACGCGGACAGGAAGGCGCTGCGTGATGGGCCCGCCTGCTCATTCACCATGGCCGCGAATTCCTGCACCTCCAGGAACAGGAAGGCTGCACCAAGCAGGCCGGTCACCAGCAACCAGAACTGGGTGGCGGCCATTGATCGGCGGTGGGTCGCGAGCATCGCAAGGCCGCCGGTGAAGCTCGAGGTGAGCAGCAGCGCCGTCTGTGCCGCGACGCGCGTCAACTCAAACAGCTCCTTGCCTGTTGGCCCGCCCGCCGCCGAATTGGACAGGACGGCATACGCGGCGAAGAAAGCCGAGAACATTATGATGTCCGACAACAGGAAGATCCAAAAGCCGTAGGCAACCGTGACGAACTTCGAGGCCGGGCCTCCCTCGCCGTGGCCGGTCGCCGAGAACACGTGATGGCCATGCCCTGCGGTGCGGCCCAGCCGGTAGGGATCGCGCGTTGCGGTGCCGGCGGGGATGTCGCTCATGCCACACGCTCGCGTCTACGCATCCAGGCAAGCTGGGCTGCCTTGCGGTCAAGATCGATGCGGCCGACCTCGTCGGCAGGGATCTCGTAATCGCCATGCTCGCGCCAGGCGAATACAACGAAGGTGGCATAGGCCCCGATGAAGCCGACAACCGCCAACCACCAGATGTGCCAGATGAGCGCGAAGCCAATCAGAGTGCTGAAGAAGGCGGTGACGAAGCCTGTGGGGCTATTGCGCGGCATCTCGATCGCCTCGTAGTCCTCTTCGGTCTCCTGACTCTGCTCGTCCATTGCCCTTTGCTTGATGGTCCAGTAGGGCTCCTCGTTTTCGACATGCGGCAGCCGCGCGTAGTTGAAGACGGGCGGCGGCGAGGATGTCGACCATTCCAGCGAGCGCCCGTCCCAAGGGTCGCCGGTCTCGTCGCGCAACTCGTCGCGATGCCTGATCGAGACGACGAGCTGCGTGATCTGGCATGCGGCGCCGACGATCATCACCACGATTCCGAAGGCCGCCACGACAAGCCACGGCGCCCACATATCCATGTCGATATGCTGAAGGCGGCGGGTCATGCCGAGAAGGCCGACGATATAGAGCGGCACGAACACCAGAATGTAGCCGGCAAGCGTGACCCAGAACGCCGCCTTGCCCCAACCCTCATGCAGCCGGAACCCGAAGGCTTTCGGGAACCAGTAGGTGAAGCCGGCAAAGGCCGCGAACAGCACGCCCGAGATGATGACGTTGTGAAAATGCGCCACGAGAAAGAGCGAATTGTGCAGCATGAAATCGGCCGGCGGAACGGCGAGCAGCACGCCGGTCATGCCGCCGATGATGAAAGTGGTGACAAAGCCTAGCGCCCACAGCATTGGCGTTTCGAAGCGCACGCGCCCGCCATACATGGTGAAGAGCCAGTTGTAGATCTTGACCCCGGTGCCGACGGCGATAACCGAGGTGGCGATGCCGAAAGCCGCATTGACATCAGCGCCGGCGCCCATGGTGAAGAAGTGGTGCAGCCAGACCATGAAGGAGACGATGCAGATGAACATCGTCGCCGCAACCATCGAACGATAGCCGAACAGCGGTTTCGACGAGAAGGTCGAGAAGATCTCCGAATAGATCCCGAAGGCGGGAAGCACGAGGATGTAGACCTCGGGGTGACCCCAGGCCCAGATGAGATTGACGAACATCATCTGGTTACCGCCGGCTTCGTTGGTGAAAAAATGGAAGCCGAGATAACGGTCGAGGGTTAGCATGGCGAGGGTTGCGGTAAGGATAGGGAATGCGGCGACGATGAGCATGTTGGAGGCAAGCGAGGTCCAGCAGAACATCGGCATGCGCAGATAGCCCATGCCTGGCGCGCGCATCTTGAGGATGGTGGTCGCCAGGTTGACGCCCGTGAGCAGGGTGCCGACGCCGGAGATCTGGATCGACCACAAATAATAATCGACGCCGACGCCTGGCGAGTAGGTCGTCTCCGACAGCGGTGCATAAGGCAGCCACCCGGTGCGCGCGAACTCGCCGACGACGAGCGAAATGTTGACGAGCAGCGCGCCGGTCGCGGTCAGCCAGAAGCTCACTGAGTTCAGCGTCGGGAAGGCGACGTCGCGGATGCCGAGCTGCAGCGGGATGACGAAATTCATCAGTCCAATGACAAAGGGCATCGCGGCGAAGAAGATCATGATCGTGCCGTGGGCCGAAAAGACCTGGTCGTAGTGCTCCGGCGGCAGGTATCCCGGCCCGTGGATGGCGAGCACCTGCTGGGTGCGCATCATGACGGCGTCAACGAAGCCGCGCAGAAGCATCAGCGCCGCCAGCACGATATACATGACGCCGATCCGCTTGTGGTCGACGGAGGTTATCCACTCATGCCAAAGGTAGGGCCAGTAGCCTTTGATCGTTACCCAGATCAGAACGGCGGCGGCGGCCAGGAAGACGATCAGGGCCGCGCCGAGCGGAATAGGCTGGTCAAAGGGAACGGCCGACCAGTCGAGCTTGCCGAGCATCGTCATCCTCCTTCATCGTGCTGGTGAGCCATGGGCGGCGCTCCCGCCTTGGGCTCAGCTTTCGGGCTCACCTGCGGCTCTCCGGCGGCGGTTCCAGCAGGTCCCGGCCCCGGACGTAGCGTCTGGTGCACGACCGCATCGAACAAGCCCGGCTGCACATGGCCGAACGAGGATGCCGGCGTGTTGATGCTTTGCCTGGCAAGCTGGCGATAGGCGCTGGCGTTGAGCACGCCGCCTCCGCCATGCAAGGAGGAGGCCCAACTGGCGAAGGCGTCAGCCGAGATTGCCCTGACACGGAAATTCATGTCCGAAAAGCCATCGCCACTGAAATGCGCCGACAGGCCGAAGTACTCGCCCTCGCGATCAGCCTGCAGGTTGACCTCGGTCTGCATGCCGTTCATGGCATAGACCATGCTGCCGAGCTGGGGCACAAAGAAGGTGTTCATGACGCTGGCCGAGGTCAATCTGAAACGCACCGGCATGCCGGTTGGAATAACCAGCTGGTTGACCGTTCCGACACCTTGATCGGGATAGAGGAACAGCCACTTCCAGTCGAGCGCCACCACCTGGATTTCGAGTGGCGGCCGGCTGGAGTCGATCGGCTTGCGAGGATCGAGATGGTACGATCCATAATAGATCAAGCCACCGAGGAAGAGGATGGTCAGCGTCGGAATCGACCAGACGATGAGCTCGATCCGGCCGGAATAGGTGAACTCTGGATCATACCGAGCCCTGCGGTTCGAGGCACGGAATATCCAGGCGAAGGCAAGCAGCGCGACCAGCGTCGGAATGACGATGACCAGCATGACGGCCAGTGAGTTCAGGAGGATCGTGCGGTTCCCCGCGCCGACCGGTCCCTGCGGGTCGAGCACGCCTCCCGCGCAACCCGACAGGGTTACCGCTGCGAAAATCCAGAGAAGCGATAGGCCTCGACTACAACGGTGTAACACTGGAAAACATCATAGCCAACCGCCGTCCCGGGGATGAGTAACTGCATAACTGAGGCGCGGGCTGCTTGTTCCGCAAAGATGCGCTTTTGTCTCCAACGGCGAAGGGCGCTGCATCGAGATGACGGAGCGTCTCGCGCGCCCCACGCTCCGATCTCAACTTGTTCTACGTCAGCGTTACGGCAAGCTAACGTGCTGCAGGCTGGATGCTCTTCCTGCGGAAACGGACAGCAAATGTCCAACTCGGGGGTACCGCGGGTGCTACGGCGAACGCGAGCCCTACAAGATGCAACCCGACCTCGGGCGTGACGCCGTTGCACGCTGGGATGTTTCGCGATCACGCAATATCGGTTGGCTTGGCTCTTAAAGGTTCCGCCCTGTGTGCTCCTTCCCGGCGAGCCGTTGAGCTCGCGGTTCGCGATCCGCGTCGGCAGGTCTCCGATTGCCTGCTATGTAGGTGCGATTTCAGGCAACCAACTCGAGCTGCCAGCATTGATTTGGGATAGTCTCGGGAGAAATGCCATGCTGCAATTCAACCTGCCTCGAGAAGTTGCAATCGGTGATGAAGTTGCCCTGACGAGTACGGTCATGGACATGCTTCCCAGTGGACGCGCCAGGGTGAGCATCCCCTCCTATGATCGTCCTTATGCGATCGATGCGCCCCCCAGAACTCACGTCGGAGACAAAGTCGTTCTTGTTGGGGACGTCACTCGGGTCGATCCCGCAACCAACAAGCTGAGCGTACGGATTGACTGTGGCGGTGTGGTTACCGTCCACAAGTCGGCGATCATAAGGCTCAAGAAGAATTGCGCGGCCCGAAATGGCTGACACATCACCCTGCGACGTAAAGCTCGCCAACGAGGCCGAGCTCGCGGGATGGGATTATCCACGCCATCTCACCGCGCCAGCCTTACCGACGGGCTGCGCTCGATGAAGCTTGACCTCATCGGCGAGGTGGCCGAACTCGCGCGTTATATCGGCTACTGGAAGCCCTATGCGACGAGCCATGAAGGGCTTGACGCCAACCGTGCAATCCAGACCGGGGGTCCGCAACGCGGTGTTGGCACTGGCGGAAGCGGCCAAAAAACGGCGTGCAGGGCAGTTTCCACCGATCGTGACATCAATCGGGACAGGCCACGACGCTCCGCGTCCGATATGGCGTGACGGATGAGGGAGATGCCACACTGGGTTCGCGGTGCCTGGATTCTTTTGAAGGATGCCGTCACCGGCTTCATCAACGACAATGCGTTGAGCCACGGGGCAGCGGTGGCTTTCTACGCCACGACATCGCTGGCGCCGATCCTTCTGATCGTCGTGGCGGTCGCTGGTCTGGCGGTGGGCAAGGATGCGGCCCAGCTCGCCCTGTCAGCGGAGATATCCGGCGCGATGGGCGCGCAGAGTGCCGATCTGCTCAAGGCGACGATCGAGACGGCTTCGCACCGATGGTCCGGGACGCTTGCCACGCTCATCGGATTGGTGACGCTTTTCTTCACTGCCTCCGGTGTTTTCGGTGAGATGCAACAGTCGTTGAACGAGATCTGGAAGGTAAAAGCCGACGGCCTGTCGCTTTCGCGCCTGGTGCGGGCGCGCGCGGCAAGCCTCGGCCTGGTTGCCGCGTTGGGCTTCATGCTGCTGGTATCGCTGGCGGCAAGCGCAGCGATCACCGCGCTGAGCGATGTCATCAATCACCACCTGCCGTTCGGCGAACTGGTGCTCAGCACGGTCAACACGGTTGTCTCTTTCTTGCTAATTGGGCTGCTCTTCGCAGCGATCTACAAGGTCCTGCCGGATCGCACGCTCAAATGGCGCGATGTTGCCGTCGGTTCGGTGGTTACTGCGTTGCTGTTCACCATCGGCAAGTCGCTGATCGGCTGGTATATCGGCACCAGCGCGATAGCGACTTCCTACGGAGCGGCAGGCGCGCTTATGGTGGTGCTGCTTTGGGTCTATTATTCAGCGCAGATATTCCTGTTCGGTGCAGAAATTACGCGCGCTTACTCGGTCAGGCGCGGAAGCCGGCCAGACCTTGCGCCGGTAGTGGCGTTGAGCGGCGACAAGATAGACACGCCGCGCCGGCCTGAGGTGCATGACGGCGAGATCGCCGCATGGATTGTGGTAAGCAGCCTGATCACCGCGCTGCTCTCGCATTTGTCGCGGCGAAAGCAGGATTGACGCCGCGCGGGGGCACCGTTGGCATGGAAAGCCGCACCATCCGTGATGCGATCGCGTGCGTCGATGCTGATCAGGCGGGCGGAACGGAACGATCCGGCTGACGTTTGTGCCAAGGATCGGCGCGACAGGAGGACTGCATGGCGGCCCCACGAGCAGTTTGGAAAGGGTTTCTGAAAGTCGGGTCCGTGTCGTGCGGAGTGAAGCTTGTGGGTGCAACCAGCGAGGCATCGAAAATCCACTTCAAGATTTTGAATCGGAAAGATGGATTACCCGTCAAGGCTGCCTATGTTGACGAAGAGACGGGCGATGTCGTCGTTAGCGAAAACCAAGTCAAAGGCTACGAGGCAGACGCGGGCGATTTCATCAAGGTCGAACCGGACGAGATCAAAAAGCTGAAGATGACGTCTGAGCACACGCTTGAGGTCGACGAGTTTGTCGCCATCAAGGATATCGACACGCGCTACCTGGAAAAGCCTTATTACCTGATCCCTGCCGACGGCGCTTCCACCGAGGCCTTCTCCGTGCTGCGCGAAGCGATGGCCAAGAAGGGCGTGGCGGCGCGGTCCTGCGTGGTGCTGTACCAACGCGGGCGCGAAGTCGTGATACAGCCATATGGCAAGGGAATGCTGCTTACCGAGTTGCGGACCCATGACGAGATGATCTCGGAAGAGACCGTATTCAAAGACCTGGAAAGCCATGAATATGACCAGGAACTGCTCGAAATCGCAGGCCTGCTGATCGACAAAAAAGTGACCAAGTTTGATCCGTCGAAATTTGAAGACACCTACGAGGATGCGCTCATCGCGTTGATCGACGCAAAACGCAAGGGCAAGCAGCCGCCCAAACCGGTGCCCCCGCCCAAGGAGAACGTTATCGATCTGGCGTCGGTTCTCCGCAAGAGTCTCGCCAAGGAAGGCATCAAGGACCGCCCCAAAGCCAAAGCCGGACGCAAATCGGCATAGTCGCGGATTTGGCTGTCTGCTTTCTTCGAATTATGACCGAAAACGATCCTGTGCCGGGATCAGAAAAGATCGATTGGTCGCTCGGGCTCGGGGCTTCCGCCCGAGTCATTCGCGCGGTGCAGGGGCGCGTCGCCTTTAACCCCAAGATGCACGTCCCATCGACTGCGAAAAGGCGGGCTTTGCAGACAGGCGGTGACGGCTGCCGCCCCTCCAGTCAATAATGTGCTTCTTTTCACATGGAGATACTCACCGAAAGATACATTGATCAAATCATATTGTTCGATTTTGGGGTCGAAAGGGGAATCGCCAACATATGCACGTCGCAATAAGGAGAATTGGACGAGATGCAATTCATTGGGATAAATTGCACATAACGCAATGACTCGATGAATTGTAGGTTGAGGGGCAACAAAGGCATTGCGAATATCTGTCGTCTTGTCTGTGATTTAACCATAGCTGGTACACGAAAAGGCAATTGGTGATCGTCGGGCCGGGCTAGCGTTATTCCTCCGCGGTTTGGAGATGGTGCGTCCGCTCCCGAATGTGCCCAGCGTCGCGATACAAGCGGCGTGAGTTGGATGTCCAAGAGAGGGCTTGCAGTGCACCAACGTGCATATCTCGACGAGTGTTGGTGTTGCCGGAACCGTGGTCGACCAGGCAGGGAGAACTCAGATGTACACTCATATCCTCGTGAGCACGGATGGCTCCGACGTCGCCAGGAAGGGCGTTGAGCAGGGGATAGCCCTGGCGAAAGCCTTGGCTGCCAAGGCGACAGTTGTCACGGTCACGGAGCCAATGCTGATTGACTATGGAACCGGATTTACCTCCGGGTCTATTCCTTCGCAGGAGGAGGTTGATAGTTTTGAGGCCGCGAGCAAGGAATTCGCAGGGCAAGTCCTCGATCAAGTCAGGGAGGCAGCCGACCGGATGGGGGTTTCCGCAGAATTTCTACATGTCCCGGATACCTACCCGGCCAAGGCGATTATCGACACCGCCAAGTCACGAGGCTGCGACCTGATTGTGATGGCTTCCCATGGCCGTCGTGGCATCAGAAAGCTTTTGCTGGGAAGCCAGACGTCGGAGGTTCTCGCGGATGGAAGTGTGCCTGTATTGGTCGTGCGGTAGCCAAACGAAACCGGAGAAGCGCCGGCTTCCTCTGCGCTCAAGCTTCCGGAGAGACGGTGTCCTGTGACGAGGATGTCTCCACGCGTCGGCCTCGGCATTTAGAGGTGCCGCGCAATGGCATTCATGATTGCCGCAGGCTAGACAACGATAACGCGCGCGCCGTTGCGCACCGTTCCGAAGAGTTCAAAATATGCTCGTTCAACATCCTGATGCAGCCGGATGATGCAGCTTTTCCAATGGTCCACGGCTCATTGGTCCCATGAATGCGATACAGCGTGTCCTGGCCATTGCGATACAGATACAGCGCCCGGGCGCCGAGAGGATTGTTTGGGCCTCCCGGAACGCGCTGCGGCAAGCTCGGATTACGGCGTCGCATGTTGGCGGTGCGGGTCCAGGTCGGCCATTGGGCTCTTCGTTCAACGATGGCTTCTCCACCCCATCGCTGTCCATCCCGACCGACAGCGATGCCGAAGCGGATCGCCCTGCCTGCGTCTTCGACATAGTACAGGAAGCGCTCCTGCTTGTTGATTAGGATTGTTCCGGCGGTTTCCCTACCCAAGTAAGGCACTGTTTGCCGACGGAATTGCCGGGGGATGCGCGTCTTGTCTACGAGAGGGATGTCAAAAGGCTTATCTGGAATTCTCCCGATATACCAACTCTTTTGGGAAGCTTCCGCATGCCCGGACAGCGCCAGAAATGATATTCCCCCAACGATCACGGATCGTCTGCTCAAAGAATTCACCAAATGAACCTCCGAAATTTAATGACTTCTTGGCTGGTATTTTATGAGCTTCGATGAGCCTGCGCTATCGGGACCAACACTTCTGACATCGGCCTCTCCGCTGAGGGTGCAATCTCTTATGTCATACGAGCGCCTCGTCAGACTGCGTGGTGTTCCCGGCGGGCAGTTCGAACCGGCGCCCAATCTCCAGCTTCGCCAAGGAATGGGTTCACTCTTGTCTTCGACAAGATTACCTCAGCCGAAGACTCCAATCACGTAGTCGAAAGCTGATGGCTGAGAAGGCAATTGTTGGCCAGGAGGCTGTTCAGAGAAGGTTTGCCGTTGTTCGACCGCTCCGCCAACGGAGGGTGCTTGAGGCCCAGCCAGCCCGCCTCCCGCGCCTCTTTGGGCGAGATTCCGAACTCGCGCCTGAATGTCCGGCTATATGTCGAGGGATCCATGAAGCCCCACTCCTCCGCAATGCTCGAAATCGGGCGTCCATCCGCGATGTTTCCGAGCGCGTCCCTCGTTTTCAGCAGCCGCTGTCGCCGGATATAGTGCGAGATTCCTCCGGCTGGTTCGAAAATCCGATAAAGTCGAGAGCGTGAAATGCCGAGGTCTTGCGAGAGCTTTCCCGGTGTCAGATTCCGGTCGGCCAGATTGGCTACTATGATCTTGTTCGCGCGGGCCATGATGACCGCGTCGATCGGCTCCTGTGCTTCGAAAAAGTGATCCCGGGACGGGGAAATGCACGCGGCAAGCAGGCTGGTGGTGGCCGATGCGACATACGGGACGTCGCTTTCCGTGCGATGGGGGAAGGAATGATAGAGCAGCAGAACATAGTCGGCGACGAATGCGGCCATCTCGGGCCGGATATCGAGCGTGAAGGGTTGCGAGAAGGCGAAATCCCGCGGAAGGAATAGCGCAAGGACACCGTCATCCTCACCCTGGTCTTCATGGGGTGCACCCAGGCATTGCCAGCGCAGCTGTCCCATTCTTGGCGTGCCGCCGCCCGCGGGGATTGTCTGGGGCACCGAAAGAGCCCAGTGGTCGAACACCGGACTCTTTCTGCTGCGCCACCGCCGACGGTACCCCATCCCGGGATATTCGATGAAAGCCAGCACGAGGCTCTCCAACCGCCACGCCCGCTCGCGCGCAGAGAACGAGCCGAACTCGTCTCGCAGCAATTCGACGTCGGCTATATTTGAGTGCCAACTCCGGAAAAGGTCGAATTGCTCGGGCGGTGGCGCCTGCGAGGTATCAACGTCTACGACGCATCTTAGAGGTTCTGGGGTCCCGATCGTTTCGCTTTCGCTGACAATTGATGGCTTGTCTTGCATTGAGGCAAACTCATTGCTTGAAAGAGGGTGACGGCAACCCCATGGAATTCTCGATCAAGAGACCAGACGTATCGGGCTCATCCCCGGCGGATGTAGCCGCGGCGAGATCGAGGTTATGGGACTTGAAATCCTGACACCCGCACCTGCTTGGGTGGTATAGAACCAGTCGACAAGAACATCTCGCCCAGCCAGCAGAATCGATGATGTGCGGATGTCGGCAGCGTGTATGGCAACTGCTCCAGCGATCGGCTCGCCAAGAGTATCGCTTCGTACTGTTACCTCCATCACAAGCTCCTATCGAGCTAGCAGATCAACAATGAACGATGTGCTTTTCGCAAGGAGACGGTCCTGACAATTAAAAATCCAGAGTGGAGTTATCGAAAATCGTGATGCTAATGACGAGGACACGGCCGAGCTTAAACGGTCATCGATTTTTGAAAAATATGCGAGGAATCCATAATATGGGTTTGACGTATATTTCTTGTAGCTTGTGGGATGATCTCCAGGCGCCCCGACCTCTGCCAGGAATCCGTCACTGTCTTGAAGAAAGGGACAATCCCAATGAATTGTTGATCAGAAGGTTGCTCAGGATGCCAGCATCCGCGAGGGGCTCATCCACAGTCAGCCAGGTCGAATGCTTGACGCCCTGCCACCCGAGTTCGCGCGCTTCCCTTGGAGAGATGCCGAACTCTGTTTTGAACATCCGGCTGTAGGTAGACGGATCTTGGAAGCCCCATACTTCGGCAATGCTGGAGATCGTTCGCCTGTCCGAACTGTCCGCTAGAGCGTCGCGCGTTTTCAGCAGCCGCTTGCGCCGCACATAGTTGGACACACCGCCCACCGGCTCGAAAATCCGGTAGAGACGGGAGCGTGAGACACCGACCGCACGGCAGAGTTTGTTGGGCGTCAAGTCGGGATCGCTCAACCTCTCTGCGATACGCTTGGCAATCCGAGCGGCAGACACCGCGTTCACAGGCCCTTGCGCCTCTGCCAGATGATCTTTTGTCGGCATAAGAGCAGCCGCGGAAATGTTGGCAGTCGCGGTGACGATATGGGGCAGATCCGCTTCTCTCAAATGAGGAAGTGAGCGGTGCAGCAGAACGGCGTAGTGCGCAAGAAAATCCAGTGCCTCGTCGCTGGCTTCGATTTTCGATGATCTGGTTGCCGGCCATGTGCGGGGCAGAAACAGTGTGATGAACAGATCATCGTTGCTCACTCCAACATCGGGCAAGGCCAGACACCTCATGCGGGGCCGACGAGATATCATCTCGCCGGCAGCAGACTGCGAGAACGGCACGGACAGCATCCAGTGATCCAACAGGGACCGTCTGCGATGTTCCCATTGTATCTCGTAGCCGGAGCCTGGGATTTCGATGGAACTCAACGCCAGATCGCCCAACTGCCATACCTGATGACGAGCCGGGAACACGGCGTGCTCGGCCCGAAGAAGCTGTATTTCGGCAACCCCAGCAAACCATGATCGATAGAAATCAAACTGTTCGGCTGGGGGTGCCGACAAGCTATTTACGTCGATGGCGCATCTTAGAGGCTCATCCGCAAAAGGGTCGGTGGGAATGCCGGCAGCGGTTACTCTCGCGTCCATAACAAACTCCTGTCGTACATGAGACGCCGAAGTATAGGCAGCTCAAGAGGTCGGCAGGCCGTTTCCCGCAAGGAAACCGACAATAAAACACACCCTCAACCTGCCGCCGCGGATGAGATTGATTTTGAGGCAATCTTAAGCCGGAGATGCTCCCCTAGAGTGGGCTAGGAATCCCAAACGTAGACAATGCGTTTATTTCTCGTGGAAGCTGGGACAGCGTTTTCGCATCGTATTTATCCTTGCGACTATGGCCATTCTCATCGGCGCCGAGCGCGCCATGTGGAGTGACCTTGCGTTTCTCTTGCTTGCGACCAACCGGTCGGAAGGTTTGTTGCGGCCCCACTGAGGTCGCGCCATCAGAATCTCCTGACGGCCAACCAATTTCTATCCACTTTCCGACGGAGTGCCCGAAAGCTCTCGGATTGGGGTGGTTCAGCAGGCAACTAGGCCGAATGCGGGCTGCACATAGCTGTGATGAGGCCCTACGCGTAGGTGTGTCGTTGGCTTTAGGATTCGCCGACCGCGGGGGATCCGGCATTTCTGCCGACTGCCTCCGTCCACAGGAGCCGACGGCTTCATCGTCTTCCCATCCTGATCAAAATGCCTGGGCACCGCGTTAACCAGCCTCGGATCGGCAGGTTTGAGCATCCCATCAGTCTGGTGCTGCGTGTCTCCAGAAGCGCCGACGCGCCTCACTGGGGGAGCATCCGAAGATTGACGTATAGGCTCCAGCGAAACGGCCCAGGTGCCAGAAACCAAAGCTCATGGCGATGTCGGTGATCGAGAGGCGATCGCCCTGCGTCAGGATAAGGCCGTGCGCGGCCCGAAGCCGCCGCTCCCGCTCGTAAGCTCGAGGGCTGACTCCCAGACGTTCCTGAAAGGCGCGCTCCAACATTCGCTCGCCAATGCCCAGTACCTCGCAGACTGCACTGACGGAAACAGGGCTATGAGGCCTTGCCTCCAGAATGGCCAGGGTGGCATCAACGATATCGCGCCGATCGCTGGAACCGAGGGCGCGGGGGGATGGTTGCTCCGTGAGGGAAAGCACCCGCGCGAGCGCGGCGCCCGCTTCGCTCGCCGCAACGGCCAGGCCGGCACTTAGGTCATAGCCACGCTGTGCTGCAGCTTCCGCGAACCCGACGGTTCGCAGCAGCCTCTGCTGAAGCTCCAGCTCGGCTCCTGCCGTGAGGCGTTGCTCATGTATCCCTGGCATCAGCGCGGTCCTCTGGCCCAGGTGGGAGGCTGATGCCGTGCGCAGAGACTCGAGCGCGGACCCACGCAGACCGATCCGCATGAGGCGATAGCTTCCTGGCATCTCCAGCTTGAATTCTGTTCCCGGGCCGATGATCCGCAACTGCGGTACTTCACTCCGTTGTCCGTTGAAGGTCGTGCCTTCGCCCCAGAGGAACACCGCCGTCAACGCATCGTCATTGATCGCCCCGGACATGGCGATGCCACCCTTGTCCCGCAAATCGAGGACGAACGCGTCGCCATAGTCTATCGTTGCAAGGCTCGATGCATGGCGCTGCTCGCCAATCTGCTGGATATGGAATTCCGCGTCGGGATCGGACTCGCGGGTGCGCGCGACCACGGAATTATACTGGCGGGCGTACCAGTTAGGAGCCTCCAACAACGAGGGCCTCTCCAAGTCTTTTGTCCGGACTGGAGTTGGACGCGATCGCTTTCGTCCAACTCGATAAGTCAAGCAACCGAGTCCGGCTTGTTTCTGCGGGCGATCTTTATAATCAGAAGAATGATTCCGATAGCAAAGAGAAGACAGCCAACCATGATGCTCGATGGAGAGCCATAGCGATAGCCCGATGCAAAAATGAGAAAGCCTATGAGCAAGAGGCCGATAGCTATCAATTTGTTTGCCAACAAGGCCTTGGTGTTTCCTTCCATTGTAGCAGCTCCTTAAAATTTGACGTTTCGAGGTGGTGTCGAGGGTCTTTCTGGCTTTCGCTCTATTCGGTCTTTTCTTCCGGCTCCCAGGAAGCCGACTGAACATTCGAGTCGAGCGCGAGGTGAGCGACGACGCGTTCGACTGATTGCGCATCATCACGGTTGCTGAACAACGTTGCTTCTATTCTCATGGCGTCGCCCTCATTGATGGGATGGCTGTTAAGGGAGCGTAGGCGGAGGAGGTTTGTATTGATGGTCTGAAGCAGAATCGATCTGAGCAAATAAACATTATCTCGTGAGCATACGATCTCTATAGTGTACGTGTATTCGACGGCAGGTTGTTCCTGAGAGTGCCTTCGAAAGAATCTTGAGAAATTAGGAAGAAGCGAATTGAGTATAATAATGAGCATTGCGGTTTCCGCGGCCAGCAGCAGAAAGCCAAAGCCTACGAAGACCCCGACAGAGCCAGTGCTCCAGATCGTCGCGGACGTACTCAACCCTCTTATGTTGGAACCGTCCCTGATGATCAGGCCGGCGCCAAGGAAGCCAATGCCGGTTACGACCTGAGCCCCCATTCTAAGATCGAGACCTGAGCCAAGAGCGCCCGGCAGCGAGGAGCATGCCGCCGCGCCCAGTGCGACCAGCGCGTGCGTCACAAGTCCTGTATATTGTTGCCGGTACTGGCGTTCCGCACCGATCAGCGCGCCGAGCAGCAACGCAAGCACAAGCTTCAGCAGGATTGATTGAGTTATCGCGACTTCAGCTTCCAAATGTTCATTCCGTCTGATTCAAAATGCAGGGGCTTTCATCACATGGCGCCGATCTCGGACGCCGGCTGCTGGGACACGGATTGCCGGGATGCCGACCGCTTCAGGATTGTGAGCGGCAGATGGAGAACGAGGGAGGCGTTATCGAAGATGATCTGCCGGGTCTCTTCGGCTTTGTCTTCGACCGGCATATCTTCGTTCACGATGAGACGGCGCAGCAGGGGCCCGGACCTCAACAGCTTCATCAGTGTTTCCGACGTTGCAAAGCCGCTGTGGCCGCCGCCGTCCACGTCGGAAATGTCGATAACCTGAATGTCCTTTTTCTGGAGGAGCGGGATATCGAAGCCACTGCCGACTCGTGGCTGGCCACCTGCAATGCGCCGCGACAGGCTCAAGGCGCGATCTCGCCGAGAGACAACGATCGTGAAGGGGTGCGGCAGTTGGGGTATGTCCCTGACTTGGCTGCTGAAGACATCTGGATCGATATCGGGCGCGGCAAGCAAGACGCCGCGGATTCTTGAGGTAACCGCCGCCTTACCTTGCAATACAAGGGTGCGAAGCGCCTCCATTACGACATACGCGCCCATGGAATGGCCGACGATGAAAACACCGCTAGCGTTCGATCGAGCTGCGATTTCGATCGTTTCGGCCAAGCCGTCCCGCGCCTGGAGAGCGCTATCGCGATCGAAAAGATAGGCGCCGATAGATCCCGCCGACGCCCAGGAGAAATGAACCGGAACCGAGGAGATGCGGTAGTCGTGGACGACTTGGGCATTACGAAACAGGCCTTCGGCAAAATTGTTGTTGTAGCCGTGCACGAAGATAAACACCTCGCGCTCCGAAGGCGGACGCTTCGCCAGCATCCCGTTCAACCGACCTGCGAAGGATGCTCTGTTCTCGAAGCGGACAAGATCACGAGCGGAAAAATGGCGCTTCGGATCGGGTGATGTCGATGACGTCTCGACGACGCCCGGCCGGTGTGTGGCCGGCACGACGACAGTCAACTGCGAAAAACTCAACGTCGGGGAACGATCCCGCGAATAGGGCGGTTCGGAGGTGGGGAACCTTGTGCGCGTGGTGGCAATCAGGAAGGAAATAGCCGACATTTTGTTGCTAATTTGTACAGGCGAGGCAAGGCCCGTCACGGCTCTTGGACCGGCGCAGCTTTGCACCAGCAACGCCAGCGAGATAACCAACACAAATCGTCCTGCGGGGTTCTGCATGCTGCTGGCCGCGCCGGCTTATCTTCGTAAACTCACCAGCGTTTGGCCATCCTTGTCCAACAGTTGCACTCGTCCTGTCTGTGGGGCTTCAAAACGATGGACGGACCCGAGTGCCTTCAGAAGACTGCGCTCTTGATCCATGAGGGGCTGATCGCAGATCATCCTGGACGAGCCGGTTTCCGAGATCGTCAGCGCTTCTCCGGTCAAGGCGAAGCCGCCAAAGAACCGATTGCACGAGCCATTCCCATGGATGCGTCCATCTGGCTCGAAGGCAAGGGTGGGTTTCGAATCGGAGACCGTGGTTTCTTCTCGAATTTCGTCCACGAGCCAATCTCCGTGAAGGAGGTCGCCCGGCTCTCCGGCGCAGCCCCCAAATTTCCGGTCGCCAAGGATGACGGTCGCGGTTTGGGGGTATGGCATTCCGCTCATGGTATCGACGCATATTTTGGCAGCGATGGTCAGCGCGAGTTGCCGGCCGTCTACCGTCGCCAGATAGGTGTCGGCGTCGCCTTGCCTTGTGGGACGCGGAGCCGGCTGAACTGTGAAGGTCTCGCCCCCTAAGGCGTTAAAGCTGAGCGCGGTGTCCGAGATGCTGATTTGCCAACCGGGTTCGTTGCCGCGTGCAGCCAACGAGGCAGCCTCCGCATTGCTCGTTGCGGTGGCGTACAGCGACAACACCGCGAGCGAAGCGGCCAACGGCAAGGATGAGCAGGACTCTGGACTCACGGTTGCAGCCTCCAGACGATGCGTCACTGAACTCGAAGGCCGCCCGGAAACCGGCCTCTGGGGGCAACTTCGCCAAATATTGCGCCGAATGTACTTGCATCCGGCCGTCAGTCCATCGCCGCGGTTCGGAGAACGAGTCCATTCGGCGAAGAAATGGACGCAAAGCCAAGAATTGAGATTCCAAGAACATAAATGGTTGCCGCGGGCCATCTCGACCGCCCTTTGGCGAGAACGAACCTCAATGTGATGGTTCGATCGTGTCGAGGCGTTCCGTACGATCTCCCGGACGCCGGGACGACAGATACTCGGTTGCTTTCTGGACGACAAAATAGACGGAGGGGATGATCAACAGGCCAATCGTCGTAGCCGCGGCCATGCCCCCGAAAATTGTGACGCCAACAGCCCGCCGCGCGCCCGCGCCGGCGCCAGTCGACACGACAAGAGGAATGATCCCGAGGATGAAGGAAACCGCGGTCATCATGACGGCCCGGAAGCGCTGCTCGGCCCCGATCCGCGCCGCCTCCATTACGCTTAGTCCCTCATCGCGCCGCTCCTTGGCGAATTCCACGATCAGGATGGCATTCTTCGCCGCCAGTCCGATCAGCAGCACGATGGCGATCTGCACGTAGAGGCTGTTCTGCATCCCGAAGACCTTCAATGCCGCTATGGCGCCGAAGAGAGCCGCTCCGAGCGAAAGGATGACGATCAACGGAAGCGACCAGCTCTCGTATTGGGCGACAAGGAAGAGATAGGCAAAGAGGAACGCCAGCGCAAAGACCAGCCCCTCCTGGCCACTGCCGCGGCGCTCTTGAAACGACAGGCCTGACCACTCGAAGCCATAGCCAGTCGGCAACAGTTGGGCCACTGTCTTCTCCATCGCGTCCATGGCGCCGCCGCTGCTGCTTCCAGGTGCGGTAATGGCGTTTATGGGAGCGGCGACCGAGAGATTGTAACGCTGGATGGCGAATGGCGACAGGATCGTCGTCAACGACGCCAGATTGTTCAAGGGCACCATGGTGCCGTTCCGGCTACGCACATGCAGGTTCAAGATGTCTTCCGCATGGGCACGGAAATCGGCATCGGCCTGCAGATTGACTTGGAACACGCGGCCATTGAGCGTGAAATCATTTACGTAGCGCGATCCGAAGGCCGCGCCGATGGTGGAATAGACGTCCGACACGCTTACCCCAAGCGCTTCGGCGCGCGTTCTGTCGACGTCGACATAGACCTGCGGGACATTGGCGCTGAAGGTGGTGGCGGCCCCGCCGAGCTCCGGCAGATGATTGAAGGCGCCAAGCAGGGCGCCGACGACCTGCGCGATCTCTTGTGGCGGCTGTCCTTCAAGCGCTTGCAGGCGGAAGTCCAGGCCACCGACCGAGCCGATGCCGGCAATCGCCGGCGGCGCGAACACGGCGACGTTCGCGCCCGGAATTTGGGAGAACTTCACCCGCAGCGCCTGCAGGATGCCGGCGAGCTGCAGTTCGCTGGACCTGCGCTCGTCCCAGGGCTTCAGCGCCGCGACCGCCATTGCGCCGCTCGGCGAACTCGTCGACTGAAGGATGCTGAACCCCGCAACCGTGATGACGTCTTGCACGCCTCCGGTGTCGGTCAGAATCTTGCGCACGTCCTCCACGATGGCTTTCGTGCGGTCGAGCGAAGCGGCATTGGGCAACTGGATGTCGACGAACAGCGCGCCTTGGTCCTCGTCGGGCAGGAAAGTCGACGGTAGCCCGGTGAAGATCAGATAGGCGGCGGCAAAACAGGCAAGCAATCCCGCCACCTGCACGTACCAATGCCGCACCAGAAACCCGACGAGGCGTCCATAGCCGTCGCGCGTCTTGTTCATGAATGCCGTGAACCAGGCCAGCGGGCCACGCTTGAAATGGCCCACATCGCGCCGCAAAAGCAGTGCGGCCAGCGCCGGGCTCAGGGTCAATCCGACAAAGGAGGAAATCACCAGCGCCGAAGACAGCGTCACGGCGAACTGCCGGTAGAGCTGGCCGCCTATGCCGCCGAGAAACGCAGTCGGCGTCACCACGGCAAGCAGCACCAAGGTCGTGGAAATGATCGGCCCGGTGATCTGGTGCATCGCCTTGCGCGTGGCGTCGGCGACCGCGATGTCAGGGGTATCCTCCAGCACATGCTTGACGTTCTCGACGACAAGGATGGCATCGTCCACCACCAGGCCGATCGCCAGCACCAGCGCCAAAAGAGAAATCATGTTCAGCGAATAGCCGGCGGCAAACAGCACCGCCAAGGCGCCGAGCATGGAAACCGGGATGGCAAGCGCCGAGATGAACGTGGCGCGCCAATCCTGCAGGAAGACGTAGGTGACTGCGAGAACGATCAGGAACGCTTCAAGCAGGGTTCTGGCCGTCAGCGAGATGCTGGCATTCACGAAGCGGGTCGCATCGTAGACGATGTGATACTGCATGCCTTTGGGAAAACGTGACGAGAGGCGCTCCAGTTCGGCGCGGACCGACGCCGCGGTCTGGATGGCGTTGGCGCCGGGCGACTGGTTGATCTGCATCATCGCCGAGGCGTGTCCGGCAAAGCTGGCGCTCGAAGCATAGCTTAGTGCGCCAAGCTCGAGCCGCGCGATGTCGCGCAGGTAGACCTTGGCCCCCGCCGAGCCCGTGCGCACGACGATTTCCCCGAATTCCTCGACGCTTCTCAGCCGCCCCCGCGCGACCAGAGTGTATTGCAGCTCCGAGCCCTGCGCCTGCGGGGGGGCGCCGGCCTGTCCGAGCGTCGCCTGGATGTTTTGCCGCTGGATGGCGGCCGAGACATCGTCGGGCGTCAGGCCAAGCGCGTCCATGCGCTGCGGGTTGAGCCACACCCTCATCGAGTATTCCGAAGCCCCGGCGACCGAGGCCTCGCCGACGCCCCGCACGCGCGATATCGTGTCGGCGACGGTCGTGGTGATGAAATTCGTGATCGCCAGCGCATCGAGGCTGTCGTCCGGCGAATAGAAAGCGATGCCGAGGATAAAATCCGGCGAGCGGGCACGCACGGAGACACCTTGCTGCGCGACCGCCGCCGGCAGGCGCGAGATCGCCAGCTGGGCGCGGTTCTGCACGTTGATCTGTGCTGTCTCGGGATCGGTTCCGACCTCGAAGGTCACCGATAGCGTGTATTGGCCGGCATTGGAGCTGGTGGACGACATGTACATCATGTGGTCCACGCCATTGATGGCCGTCTCCAGCGGGCCGCCCACCACGTCGGCGATGACTTCCGCGCTTGCTCCCGGATAGGAGGCCGACACCGTCACCGTTGGAGGGGTGATCTGCGGATACTGCTGTATGGGAAGGGAAAACACCGCGATCCCGCCGGCGATCGAAATGATGATCGAGACGACGATCGCGAGCCGGGTGCGGCTGATGAAGAGGTCCGAGATCATTGCGTACCCTCCGCTTCGCGGGGGGTGACCTGCTGACCATCGGAAACGCGTTGCAGGCCCTCGACGACGATCGTTTCGCCGCCTTCCAATCCGCTCGTCGCCGCCCAGCGATTGTCGATGCGCGCACCGGTCGTGATCGCCTGCCTGGTCACGGTATTGTTGTCGTTGAGCACGAAGACGAACTTGCCCTGGCGGTCTTGAAGAACGGACGCCATCGGCACCATCGGCAATTTCCTGGCTTCTTCGTCGACGATTGTTAGCCGGACGAACTGGCCAGGCGCCAATATGTGGTCCGGGTTGGGGAACAGCGCGCGGACGGCGACGGTACCGGTCTGCTGATTGACCTCGTTGTCGATGAACTGCACCCGCCCCGGTGAAGCAAATTGTGTGCCGTTGGCGAGAGACAGACTCAGGTGGAATTTGTTCGCATCGATCTTCTGGCCCCCGGCGAGTTTCTGCCTGATGTCGACCAAAGTGCTGTCAGCGATCGAGAATGCGACGCGGATAGGATCGAGCTGGACGATGCGCGCCAATGATCCGGAGCCGGGCCCCACGAGATTACCGCGCGTCGCCAGGGAGCGGCCGATGGTCCCATTGATGGGAGACTTGATCTGAGCATAGGAAAGATTGAGTTCGGCCGTATTGAGGGCTGCATTGGCGCTTTGAACATCCGCCGCGGCGACATCGAACGCAGCCTGCGCGTCATCCAACGTGGCCTGAGCAATAGTCCTGCGGCTGAGCAGGTCCCTGGCGCGTGAGAGGCTTTGTCGCGCGGCGTTGCGGGTGGCTTCGGTCCTGGCCACTTGCGCCTGTGCGGACATCACCGCCGCCGACAGTTGATCCGGCTCGATTTCGAAAAGCAGATCGCCCTCCTTCACGTGCTGGCCTTCCGAGAACCTGATCTCCTTGAGCAGGCCGGACGCGCGCGCCTGAATGTCGGCCGCATCGATCGCCTCGACCTGCGCGTTGTATGTCAGCGGCGCGTTTGCCGGACCGGACTGGACCTTCTGCACGACCACTGGCACCGTCGCCGCGGTCTGCGCACGTGCCGCTCCCGCGAAGCCGGCCACGCCGACTAGCAATGCGGCCGCCACGACCCTGGCTCGAAAGTCAAAATTGCTTTTCATCATCGTCGGATCCTGCTCTCAAGACAAAATCTTCGTCCTGCGCACGCTCAGCGCAATGACGAGATACGCCAGTCCAGCAATCATCATGGAAAATCCGGCCACCAAGCCAGTCGGCATCTCTCTGACGATCGGCCACTTCAGCAGTATGGAGAAAGCAGCGAATATGGCCACGATTCCGGAAACGGCGAACCAATACCAGCCGCCGACTTTCCTGACTTCAGCGGCGATGATTAATTGAAGAACACCGTGGACAAATAGTACAAACGCTATGAACAGTGATATTGCGGCCGATGCTTTGATAGGATTGAAGTAAATCATGATGCCGCCGATGAGCTCGAAGAAGCCGGTCAGTTCCTGCCACACGAAGCCCACCCAACTTTTGATCCAGAGCGATTGGATGACCTTGATGACGCCGACTGCCATCAGGGCCACGGCGAACACGACGTTGGATGCGAAATTGGAAACGCTGGGAACTGCGACTGAAAACACGCCGCCCGCAAGCAGGAGGAGCCCAAAGAGCAGAAACCTGCGCCACTTGCCCTGCTCGATTTCGGCCCGTTCATATGGCGTTGCAGGTGGGTGATCCGATTTTTCTGGCATGTCCCCGTTCCATGCAGGTTCTAAATATCGATCTCGCACCCTGCGGGCAGAGAAGAGAGCCGAGAGCGCTCAATGGAAAGTATCAGGAAGAAGTCTGCCGGACGGAGCGTCAGGAGCCTGTCTGGTTGCCTCGCGGCGAGATTTCCCGATGACGACGACTGCCTAGTCGAGATTTTCTCGCGGCCTTGCTTCGTCAGGACCATGAGGCCGTGTCGGATTAACTGATTGCTGGGAAGTGAAGGCGGCATACGGTTTTCCGCTGACTCTCAAAGGGTGCTCTTGTGAAGCCGGCCGTCCTTCATGATGACGACGAAGTTCTTATTTGGATCCTCGATCAGCCGGATGTCGTCGAGCGGGTTGCCGTCCACGACTAAGAGGTCCGCGAAAGCTCCTTCTTCGATGACGCCGAGCTTGCCCGGATAAGGGTTGCGCAGATTGGAGAGTGCGAGCAGTTCGGCATTGCCGGAGGTGGCCATCTGCAGGACTTCGGCGTTCTTGTACCAGTTGGCCAAATGCGTGAGCATCATGCTCTGGCGCGGACCCAACGCAGGCGAGAACAGCACGTCGGAACCCCAGGCCGTCTTGATGCCATGTTTGCGAGCAAAGGCATATATCCTCGGCGTCCCTGAGAAAAGCTCCTGGGCGCGGTCGGCGCTAGGTCCCGTCAGCGGGCCGGTGTCCTCCGCCGTCAGGAAGGGCTGGGTGCTTAGCCATGTGCCCTTCTCGGCGATCATCGCCGCCGTGTCCTCGTCCATCAGATGCGCGTGCTCGATCGACTGCACCCCAGCTGCCAGCGCGCGTCGTATCGCGCGAGACGTATAGGCGTGCACGGTAACGTAGGTGCTCCAATCCTGTGCCACCTCGACGCCTGCCCGCAGCTCTTCTTCGCTGAAGGTGACGATGTCCAGCGGACTGCGGGGCGATGATACGCCACCGCCGCCCACCAACTTTATCTGTGACGCGCCTTGGAGAAGCTGCTCCCGGATCCGCATCTTCAGGTCGCCGATATCGTCGACGATGGCCGCTCCCCCCAGGAGTTCACCTTTGCTGAGCTTGCCGCCGTCGCGCGGAATCTCGCTTGGCAGGCGAAGATCGGCGTGGCCCCCGGAGGTCGTGATCATCGCGCCGGAGGGATAGATGCGCGGGCCAGGGATCAGCCCGGTGTCGATAGCCTGCTTGAAGGAGAAGGAGGGACCTCCCAGATCGCGTATGGTGGTGAAGCCGCGACTGAGCGTGCGATCCGCCTCGGCGGTGGACGCTGCGAAGATAATCCCCGGGTCGCCGTTAAGCAGGATGTTGACCGGGACCGCCGCGAAGATCGCATGCCAATGCGCGTCGATGAGCCCTGGCATGAGGACGCCATTGCGGCATTTGATGACGGTGGCGTCCTCCGGGGGAGGGGCGTTCGTCATATCGATTCCGGAAATCTTGCCGCCCTCCACCAGGATTTGCGCTCCGTCCTTCACCGTACCCGACTTGCCGTCGAATAGCCGGACTTCGCGAAACAGGATCTTGGAAGGGGGCGCGGCCGTCTGCGCGAAGGACGGCTTTGTCAGCACCCCGGCGATGGCGGCAGCCCCGAAACCGGAGAGAAAACTACGCCTGGAAAAGGCCTCCAGACGACGAGAGACTCGTTGAAGATCGGGATTGAGACAACCGCAACCAGAACTGTGAACGAGGTGACCGTACTTCGAGCCTAGCCGCAGCATGTCTTTTGCTTTCGGTTGAGCGACACTGACACCTGCCGGACGGCGCTTCGTGTCGCGGTTCTTGTCATTTCAGGTCCCGTTACTCGACCAACACATCGCCGCCGACAGGATTGGCGCTGTCAAAGATGAGGAATACGATCGGAGTCCCCGATTCCGCTGTTGCATCGGTCCGCCTGGCGCCGACTTCGCCGCCGAGAGGCACGGAGTATTCCGCGACGATTTCCCCGAAGGTGTTCCTTTGGACTGCAACTTTCTGTCCGGGCCGAACGGTCTCATTGAGTTCGACCAACAATTCGATGAAACCGCCATGCGTCGCGGTGACGGGAAACATGCCGTCCGCGACGAAAACGCTCGAATCCTTGCTGGTTCTGCCGATAGGGCCTGAAATTATTCCGTGGTGCTTGATGACGTTCATCGTTCCTTCGACGAACAGGGCGATCATGTCGTGATCGAAGATCCGCGGCTTGCCGATCTCGGGCGTGAAGGCGGGAATGCCGGCATCGATGAGGGCATTGGCGAGAAGACCTCGCTCGCCAAAGTTGTCGAAAATCTGATCGACCGGATAGAGTTCCGCCATCGCCCGCACTTCGGGGAGATCCATGCGTGCAAGGTGGAACGCCGTCGCGTCCATGCCCGTGGCGGCTGTATGAAAATCGATCCCGTAGTCGAGGTTTGACCGCAGAAGCCGGTTGAATATCAGGCCGGCGTGGCGCGTCGGCGCGTCGGGAGCGTCCTCGTTGCCAGGGAACAACCGATTGATGTCGATCAGGTCGATCCCGCGCCCCGAATTCGGCCATCTCCGTTCCATGCCTTCCATTGCGGGGCGCGAAATGTCGAGTACCGCCATCACCGATCCCGACATCGCGGCCGGATCGAGCTCACGCATTACGGATTGCACGGTTTGAATGGGGCTCATTTCATCGCCATGCACGCCGCTCATCAGCCCCAGTCGTTTGCCTGGGGCTGCCCCCTTGGCGACCATCACCGAGACGTACCAGTGCTGGCCCGTCGGCATCTGTACGCCCTGGAAATAAAAGCTGTGCTTGCCTGGTTCCAGATCCGAGATGTCAAGCGAACTGATGACCTTCTTTCCGTCGATGGCATCGCCGGTATAGACGGTCCCCGACGTCCCTGCGGGAGACGCGTTTGCAGGTGCCGAGCCCGTTTGCGCCTGCGCCGGCCCGGCCATGAGCGCAGCGGCAGCGCCGATGGTAGCGACCGATGCGATCATGAAGTCGCGACGTCCGAGGCCCTCGCTGGTTTCATGCGCCATGGCTGTGTGGTCCCTGCCGATGAGGATCATGCTGCAGATCTCGCGGTGACGCCTGCGAGGGCGGCTAGATCGTCCTTACCGATTCCCGTTGTGCGCGTGGTATCCGGGCATTAGTCCCACAAGACATTTCAGGGAGTACAGCCTCCAACAAGAAAAATGGACTGGTGGTCTATGATTGGGATGCCTTGCATACTGAGTTGAGAGCCACCACAACCGGTGTGATAAGCCTCGGATATCACGCAGCCACCTCCACAACTTCCGTCGGGTACAATTAAGCCCAGTTCGCGAATTCCTGGTGGATACCTCAAATGGGCCGGATGGCATGTTAACGATTGATTAACATGCTTCTATGCTGGTAGTAGACAGGGTATTACATCCACCTTCAACATTGCTTGCCGGAGTTGTATATATTAGAATGAACTAATGTTCTTGCAATAACCCGTGTTGCACCAACAAAGACGGATAGTTGCTATGGATGCTATGGTTCATGCCGCCGGGCTATCTGGAGGAGCAGGTGCCGAGAAGTCCCTGCAATGCGCCGTCGACATCGATACCTCCACGGCACCACCTGCTAAGCAATTCGACCTGTTTCGAACCTGGTATCAAGGCGTTGCCGACACTGAACTTATGCAAGAACGGAGCCATTCATTTCCAGCACATGAAACAGTGTGGGATCTGGGAACGTTGGCTGTCATGTTCCTCGAATTGCCTGGCAGTGGCTACCGCTGTCGCTGGCGGCATTTGAAAAACCCTTCGGTGGACAATTGGTATTTGAGCCTGCCCTTGTCCAAGGGCAGGCTTCCTGGAAGTTGGCAGGTCGTGAGAACGACCCTGCAATCTTTTGCAGAGCCCTACGAATGCGTGATGGAGAACGACGCCCTCCTTGCCGTTTTCCTGCCACGCGACCTGCCTTTCATCCAATCGTCCAGGATTGAAATACGTGAGGAGTCGAAAAGACTCCTGGCAGACTACATGCTTCTGCTGCACCGTTCCTTTTCCGATCTGAGGGCCGTGGATGTGTCGCACATTGCCACTGCCACCACCAATCTGCTGGCTGCGTGCGTGTCGCCATCACATGACCGCATCACCGAGGCGAAGCGTGTGATCGACGCCGTGATCGCCGAGCGCGCTGCCAAAATCATTGCACAAAGTTTGAATGATCAGTCCTTGGCATCCGACAGGCTTTGCCGCGAACTCGGTGTGTCCCGCTCTCGCCTCTACCGGATATTCGAACCGGCCGGAGGTGTTTCGAATTATATTCGCCACAAACGCCTGCTCAAGACACGCGATATACTTTCCGACAGCTTGGATGGGCGCCCGATCTCCGCCATTGCCGGGGATTGGGGCTTCACGGATCCATCGGCGTATAGCCGGATGTTCAGGAAGGAATTCGGCATTACGCCAAAGGAGGCACGCGTGGAAGGCTGGCAAGGCGCCCAGGCCACGAGCTCGCAGCAGATCAGCCAGCCTGACAGCAGGGCGCACACGCTGAGTGGTCTTCTGCTGCGAAACAGCTTTGGGCCCTAGACTGCGATGGCGCCGGCAAGGATGCCGTAGATTGCCGCGACCGCGCCAAGTGCGGCGACGACGAACATCCCCATCTCGGCGGGAGTAAACACCCTCTGCCCCCGCTCCTTCCGAGCCATGACGAAGAGGATCGTGCCCGGTCCGTAGATGACGGCCGAGAGCAGCAGGTGCTTGGCGCTGGCGGCGTAGATGAGACCGGCCGTATAGATCAATGCTATCGCCGCCCTTGCGAAGTCGACACGCCGCGCTACGGGGTCGTTCTCGTAGCTCTCGCCGCCCCATGCGAGCTTGACCCCGTAAGCGGCGACAAGAAGATATGGGATGAGGATCATGGAACTGGTCAGCTCGAGAGCGAGCCTGAAGGCCTGTTGAGCAAAGAGCGTCAGGACCAGAAAAACCTGCACGACCGTATTGGTCAGCCAGAGCGCCCGCGACGGCACGCCATGCTTGTTTCTATACGCAAGAAAACGCGGCATGGTCTGGTGATGTGATGCGGTGAACAGGATTTCAGCGGCCAGCAGCACCCAGGACAGATAGGCACCGGCAACGGAGATCAGCAGGCCGAAGCTGACGAACTTGGCGCCCCATGGCCCGACCACCGCTTCCAATACGCCGGCCATGGAGGGATTGCGCAGCGCTGTCAGTTCAGGACGAAGCATGATCCCGTAGGAGGGAATGGTGACCAGCACAAGCAGACAGAGCACGCCGAGAAAACCAAGGAGCGTCGCGACCCCGACATCCCCGCGGTTGCGTGCGTAACGCGAATAGACGCTCGCGCCTTCGATTCCGACAAAGACGAATACGGTCACCAACATGGTCCCGCGAACCTGGCTCGCGATGCTGCCAACGCTGACTTCTTCCCCGCCCCAGAAATTGGCCGTGAAGACATCGGCGCTGAAGCCGTAGATAACGAAGATGATAAAGAGAAAGATCGGAATGATCTTGGCGTAAGTGACAATGGTGTTGATCGCCGCCGCTTCCTTGACGCCCCGCAGGATCAGCGAATGTACGATCCACAGAAGCATCGAGGAAATGACGATCGCCGTGATGGTATTGCCATCGCCGAACACAGGAAAGAAAAGCCCCAGCGTCGACTTTATCAGCACGAAATAGGAAACGTTGCCGAGAACGGCGGCAGACCAGTAACCGAGGGCCGAGAGGAAGCCGAGATAGTTGCCAAAGCCGGCCTTGGCATAGGCATACACGCCCGCATCGAGGTCCGGCTTGCGAACCGACAAGGTCTGGAAGACGAAGGCCAACATCAGCATTCCGACGCCAGCGATGGCCCAAGCGATCATGGCCCCGAACGGACCGGTCTCGCGACCAAAAGCCTGCGGCAAAGAGAAGATGCCCGCGCCGACCATCGAACCGACGACCATAGCCGTCAGGGTCCATATCGAGAATTTTTGCTGAACGGTCGAGTTCATTGAATTTGGATCAACAATTCCTTGGCGGACGGCGGTCCAGCGGCCTCATTGTTACGCCTGCAACCTATCTCGAATCTGGCGCCCACGTGATTGGCATAAAATCCCACTAGTATACCTGACGTCCAAAACCTTTGCCTTGGCTCGTTTAACCGGTTGCCGATATTCGCATTTACTGCTTCTGATCAGACATAACCTTGCTGGACCGAGACGTGTCGGCGAGGCGTCTGATCGCGAACTCTGGTTCGCGCAGCCAGGAGAGCGGTTTATGACTTCAAACGAAAATCAGAAGCTTTCGCTGTTTGCGCTGACCAGCATGGTTGTGGGATCGATGGTCGGCGCGGGCATCTTCAATCTGCCTGGCCGGTTCGCGACTGCGACAGGTCCGTTCGGCGCAATCATTGCCTGGGCAATTGCGGGAACCGGCATGTACATGCTGGCGCGGGTGTTCCAGGCGTTGGCCGAGAAGAGGCCAGACATCGACTCAGGCGTCTTCGCCTATGCCAAGGCCGGCTTCGGCAACTACATGGGCTTCCTGTCCGCCTTCGGCTACTGGCTCGGTAGTTGCCTGGGCAACGTCTTCTATTGGGTGCTCATCGGCTCGACGCTGGGGCGGTTCTTTCCCGGGATCTTTGGGGACGGCAGCAGCGCCATCGCCATCATCGTCTCGTTGATCGGCATCTGGGCTTTCCACTTCATGATCCTGCGCGGCGTCGAGCAGGCGACCTTCATCAATACTGTCGTGACGATTGCCAAGATCGTGCCGATCCTGGTCTTCATCCTGCTCCTGATCTTCTTCTTTCATTTCGGGCAGTTCCGCGAGAATTTCTTCGGCGGCTTGGACATGCCGCCGAAGTCCCTGATCGCCCAGGTGCGCGACACAATGCTGATCACGGTCTTCGTCTTCCTCGGCATCGAGGGCGCCAGCGTCTATTCCCGCTTTGCCAAGGTGCGTTCCGACGTCGGTACGGCGACGATTCTCGGTTTCGTCGGCGTCACAGGCCTGATGGTAGCGGTCACGCTGCTGCCCTACGCGGCTCTGCCGCAATCGGCTGTCGCCGGTGTCCAGCAGCCGTCGATGGCCGGCGTTCTCGAAGCGGTCGTCGGTCACTGGGGTGCGGTCTTCATCTCGATCGGCGTTCTGATCTCGGTGCTCGGCGCCTATCTCGCCTGGTCCCTAATCTGCGCCGAGGTGCTGTTCGCGGCGGCGAAGTCGGAGGACATGCCAAGGCTCTTCGCAGCGCAGAATGGCAACAAGGTTCCCGCTAACGCACTCTGGCTCACCAACATCGTCGTGTCGCTCTTCGTGATCTCCACCTACTGGTCGCGGGACGCGTTCAACTTCATGCTCGACATGACGAGCGTCACCGCGTTGCTGCCCTACCTGCTCGTGGCTGGCTACGGCATCCTGCTCGCTCGTAGCGGCGTTGGCTATGAAAAGACGCCGGATCAGCGCGGCCGCGACCAGATCTTCGCCTGGATCGCGGTGATTTACACGGTCTTCATGTTCGTCGCCGCCGGGCTCAAATACGTGCTGCTTGTTGCCGTCCTCTTCGCGCCCGGAACTATCCTCTACGTCTGGGCGCGGCGCGAGCAGAAATTGCAGCTGTTCACGCTCGCCGAACTCTTCGTGTTCGCCGCCACGCTCATCGCTGGCCTGATCGGAGCCTACGGGCTGCTGACGGGCGCCATCGCACCTTGAACAGAAAGAAGGAAGGTCATGACAAACAATACTTCATTCGGCGTTCATTCAGAGGTTGGTCAGTTGCGCAAGGTCATGGTGTGCGCTCCCGGCCGCGCCCACCAGCGGCTGACACCCAGCAATTGTGACGCACTCCTCTTCGACGACGTGCTCTGGGTAGACAATGCCAAGCGCGATCATTTCGACTTCATGACCAAGATGCGCGACAGGGGCGTCGAGGTGGTCGAGATGCACAATCTGCTCGCCGAGACGGTCGCCATTCCGGAAGCCAAGAAGTGGATCCTCGACCAGCAGATCGTACCGAACCAGGTCGGCCTCGGCCTCATCGACGAGGTCCGCTCCTATCTCGACGGCCTCTCTAATCGCGACCTCGCTGAAACACTGATCGGCGGGCTGTCGACCTTCGAATTCCCGGAAAGCATCGGCGGCGAACAACTGGCGCTGATCCGTGACGCGGCCGGCGTCAACGAATATCTGCTGCCGCCTTTGCCCAACACGCTCTACACCCGGGACACCACCTGCTGGATCTATGGCGGCGTGACGCTGAACGCCCTTTATTGGCCTGCGCGCCACGAGGAGACCATCCTCACCACGTCGATATACAAGTTCCACCCGGACTTCGCCGGCAAGGTCAATGTCTGGTGGGGTGACCCGACCAGGGATTGGGGGCTTGCCACATTCGAGGGTGGGGACGTGATGCCTATCGGCAAGGGCAATGTGCTTATCGGCATGAGCGAGCGCACTTCGCGCCAGGCTATCAGCCAAGTGGCGGCGGCCCTGTTTGAGAAAGGAGTTGCCGAACGTGTGATCGTCGCCGCAATGCCTAAGCTGCGCGCGGCGATGCATCTCGACACGGTATTCACGTTTGCCGATCGCGACTGCGTGCTGATGTATCCGGACATCGTCAACGGCATTGACGCATTCTCCTATCGCCCTGACGGCAAGGGGGGCGTCGAACTCCACAAGGACAAAGGCAGTTTCATTGAGACGGTGCGTGACTCGCTTGGTCTCAAGAAGATGCGCGTCGTTGAAACCGGCGGCAACGACTACATGCGCGAGCGCACCCAGTGGGACAGCGGCGCCAACTTGGTTTGCGCCTCGCCTGGTGTCGTCTTTGCCTACGATCGCAACACGTACACAAATACGCTGCTGCGCAAGGAAGGCATAGAAGTCATCACTATCTCAGGCGCGGAGCTCGGCCGTGGCCGAGGCGGGGGTCATTGCATGACATGTCCCATCATTCGTGATGCGGTCGACTATTGATAGCAATCCGGCCAGGCTCGGTACAGGCGGCCGGTCGGCCCCCAAATAGTCTGAAGGCCATGCCTGTCGGACGGCCTCCAGCACATAAAGACCGTCTACCCCAGAATTGCTCATAGAGCGTTGGAGTCGCTCCCAATCGTTTAGGAACAATCGGCACATTGTTTGGACGGAATGCTCGTTGTTGGCGAGCGGATGTAAATGTACCCAGGAGATGAAACCATGAGAAGTATTATATTCGTTTCTGCTTTGGCTCTGATGGCCGCGGGTTGTACTGCCACGGAACAGCGAACAGCAGGCACGGCGTTGGCAGGAGCCGGAACGGGTGCGGTCATCGGCGGCCTTGCAAACGGCAGTCGAGGTGCCCTTGTAGGCGCGGCGGTCGGTGGCGGCACAGGGGCTGTGGTCGGCGCTGCGATGGCACCGCGCGCGCATCATCGCGAATGCTGGGTTCGTGATCGCTGGGGTCACACGGTTCGCGATCGTCAGGGTCGACCCATCACAAAACGGTGCTAGGCGCGATGCGTAAGATCAGCTTTATTCAGCACGAATCGAGCTGGTAAAGCGATATCGATGAACATTGGTCTGGGCGCTGAGCAAGCTTCCGGACCAATTTCGGAGTTGTCTGTAACGCCATCCAGCCGGCCGGGAACAGACTATACCATGGCGAAGCGAACGCTCTTTGCGCCTACGTATATTCTGGCGGTTATCGCCGTCATATGGGCGCTGCAGGCCGCTGCCTCAATTTTCGCGCCAGTCGTGTGCGCTCTTTTCCTCATCGCGCTGGTGTGGCCATTGCAGCGCAACCTGCAGCGGCTTCTTCCAAAGCTGATCGCACTGGCGATAGTCGTCTGTGTCGTCGTCCTGGCATTCTTCGCCTTTGCATCGATCGCCAGTTGGGGTTTTGGCCGCATTGGCCGATCGGTCCTCGCGGACAGCGCCCGCTTTCAAGGACTCTACAGTCAACTCGCCGAGTGGTTGGAAGGGCACGGTGTCGTGATGGCCGGCGCCTGGGCCGAGCATTTCAATGTCGGCTGGTTCGTGCGGATAGCTCAAGGCGTGACCGCAAGGCTGAATACCGTGATCTCGTTCTGGATCGTTGTCGTCGTTTACGTGCTTCTGGGTCTTCTCGACGCTGAAGCGGCGGCTCGCAATGCTCGTGTAGCGCTGAGCGCCCAGGCGGCGGCCGCACTGATCAATGGCAGCAGTCAGACAGCATCGAAATGGCGACGTTACATGCTGGTTCGGACATTGATGAGCCTTGCGACCGGTTCGATGGTGTGCGCGCTTTCGGCGGCTTTCGGACTGCGGTTTGCCGCCGAGTGGGGCGTTATCGCCTTCACCTTGAACTATATTCCGTTTATCGGGCCGTTCGTCGCGACATTCTTGCCGACGCTTTACGCGCTCGCGCAGTTCGGATCGCCACAGGCCGCCGTCTCGATTTTTGCCGGCCTCAACATCATTCAGTTCGTCATCGGCAGCTACATAGAACCGCGGGTTGCCGGTTACGTGTTGGCGATGTCGCCTTTTGTGGTGCTGTTTTCGGTCTTCTTCTGGTCGTTTCTTTGGGGTGTGTTCGGCGCGTTCATAGGTGTGCCCATCACCATCGCGCTGGTTACTTTTTGCTCGCAATCGCCGGCGACCCTTTGGATCGCTCAGTTGCTTGGGTCCGCCGATCGGCGGAACGCGTGATTGCCGCCAGGAAATTCGATTGGCCGGGCCCCTAGCGACGTCCGGATCCCGCGCCCCGGACGAGGCCGATGATACAAACCGACAGGATGCCGCCAAGAAGGCCGGCAATGCCGACGCCAATCAGCACGCCGGGCGTGAGGGTGCCGACACCACGAGCGGTGGCATCGACAGCATTTTCGACGTTGCCGAGGAAGTTTGCCAAGGCGGGAATCCGACCGGCCAGCCCTGTCAGGGCCAGTCCTCCCACGACGCCAGCCGCCGCGACAGATTTCCAACCCAGCGCAGCCATGCGCCAAAACCAAGTCGTAGCGAAAGCTCCGCCCGCGCCGCAGATGGCTTCAATCAAAAGCAGGGCCGCTGTCTCAAGGCCGGACATGCTTGCATCGCCCACTTGCTATCCGGCCATCCATCGCCCTTGCCGACCAGCAGAGTTCCGATTCCGGGATGTTCCGTGACCGCGTCAGGCGGTCGCGGTCGCGCCTTGGCCGGCCATCGCCGAAGCGCGTTGAAGCGCATCGCGCAGAACCTGCTCCTTCGTCTCATCCAGCGACGTCTTAAGCACCACGCCGCCAAAGGCCTGGATCTCCTTGAGCACCTTGTCCGCTGTCATCTCGTGCGCGAGCACGAATAGGGCAGCGTCCCCAGGCTGGATGCTGGCTGACAGATCGCGCATGAACGCATCGTTGATGCCCACGTCCGTCAAAGCGCCGCCAAGGGCTCCGGAGGTGGCGCCGACCGCAAGCCCGATCAGCGGATTCAGGAAGAGAACACCGATAAGCAAGCCCCAGAAGCTACCGGATACAGCGCCTGCCGCCGTCGTATTCACAAGTTGATTGAGCTTTATCGCACCCGCCTCGGTCTTGGTGGCAATAACCGCGTCGCCAAGTTTAATAACGTATTCCTTTTGAAGTCCTATGAGCCGTTGACGTACCTCTTCAGCCTTGGCCTCGTTTGGATAGACGATGACGATCAGATCGGACATGGGACCCTCCTAGGCTAAGACTTTCCAAGGCACGTAATACACATCCTAGAAGGTGAAAGATTGAGCCGGAAATCCGAATAGTGTGCAGCACGTCTCATTTTGCTTGCCTGTCCGACTGGCAAGCCTGCGGTCTCGACATTGGTTGTCGGCCGCTTCGTCCGTTGCGCTCGGCTTTGTCGCGACGAATTCTCGTCCGGAGCCGCCCGAACTTCTCCTATGTGATCAGAGGCGCGCTGCTGGTCTCGAGGGGTGGCTGATCCCGATCATGCGGCATCGTGCGCATCGACGGGCCGTTCGCGACGTCCAGGACAAAATGAAACCCTACGCAAAAAGCTTGCCGCGCTTGGGAACCGTCGCGGCAGGACAGGAGCCAATGCCGCAAAGCGGGTAACGGTCACGGTGAAAATGGTTGGATCATCGGGTCGTATCCGTTGGCCGAAAGCCTGTAACGAGCCAGCCCAGGCCGTGAAGAACTAGGTCGATACCCATGAACGCCCCAATCACCCAAACCCCGGTCGATGGCCATCCGATGAGTATCAAGAAGCCAGCCGCGAGACCGAACAGGCCGGAAACAAGCATCATCCATCGGTCGGTGGACAGGTAGCGCAGGCTCAAAGACATTCTTCCGAGCCCAGATATCACGAGCACGACACCGAGCACCCATGTGAGGATGATAGATCCCAGCACCGGCAAGCTGATGAGCAGGCAGCCAAAAACGACGTACAGGATGCCGAGCATCGTCTGCCAGAGAAAACCACGCCACCCGCCGGCCCAGATGGCGAGGGCGATCTCGACAAAGCCGGCGCATACGATCGCAATTCCCAGGACAAGCGCGCTGATGGTCGTGGCCAGCGCCAGATCGCCCAACACGAAGATCCCTGCCAGGATAAAGACGATTCCGATCGCCGAGTTCGTCCACGCAGATCGTCTGGGTTGCTGGGTCTCGGACAACTGCGTCATTCCCTTGCCTCCCTGAGTCATCTACGAATGCGGTGGAAATCCACCACGCGGCCAGTACGGGCATTCAGCACTATTTCGAAAGTGCTGCCGCCAATGCGACGCGCGTGATAAACAAAATTGCGTCCCCGGCAGTCCACGCGACGCACGTCCCTGAAGCCTCTGCTCTGAATCAATCGCTGGCCTTGAGCGCAAGTAATCGCGCGGCCGTTGTTAAGGTTTGATCCGATATTTATATTTACGGTCACAGCTCCCGCTGGGGACACAGCGGCAAGAGGAATACCAAAGCCGAGTGCGGCACTTAACAGGGCAGCTAGTGCATATCTCCGCATATCTTTCGTCCTCTTTGGTGAATTAAGCCGACATCACGCGCATGCGAACACGTTGTCAATAATTCTGCATGGTGGCTCGGATATTTGGAGACACAATGCCTAGTTTCTGGATTCTTTGCATTTTATGCACTGCCGTCAGAGCGCGTGCGTTTTCGGTATTATTGTCGAAGCGCATCTCTTGGGATTAAAGCGTGTCGCGTCGAAACAGATTCAGGCGACTCGCTTTAAGTCTTTGTTTTGATGCATATCGTCGTCCCAGAACCGCTGCGCACTTCTGGGCGACATGCATTAACCGCTGGTTTGACGAATGGAGATTGTCATGGGTGCCATTGTTCCTGCCGCCGGCCGCGCCGAGGCACCAGGCGTCCAGAAACACTGCAATGCACGAGGAGCCGACGCGTATCTGGATCTCGAAAGCTGCGATGAAGTGCGCGACCGAACTGGATAGTCTTCATCAGTTTTCCTGAGGTGGGAGGCTCAACCGCCGGCGCATAGAGATGGCACAGCTCGGCCAACACCCCAGGACAGGCGTCCCTGTATGATGGTCAGCGTCCACTGACCGTTCGAATACGTCGTTCCTTCCGGTCCCTTGGAGGGCAGATCGACCTCGGCCGCGTCGTTGACGGATACAGAAGCGCGATCCCCGAGGAGACGCACTGCCAGACGCGTGCCGTCCTGGCACTCGTAGTGACTGACTGGGTAGGGATTGCCCACGCCGATCGACGTGCCAAACGCGGAATGCTTGAAGCTTACAATCATGATGGCGCTGATTGCCGCGATCGATAGATTTTTTAGCACAATAGTCCTCCCAACTGGCGCATCGACGTGGATGAAAACAGAGAACCATGTCTTCCCTGCGGACCTGCGACTTTCGGACCGAGATTCGTCGCATCGACCAGAACGCCGGACATGTATCAATTGATCGGCAAACGCCTTCGCGGAGATGCTCTTTGAACAGGCGGGATACTTCCGCTGGCTCACGCCAATGGCCCCGCCGGCCTTTGCCAGGCTCGCTTTTGCTCCCGTCCAAGCTTGCATTCAGCCGTTTCAACAAATCCCAGTAGGCTTCCTAGCACCAGCGAGCCCAGAGCGCACTCAGAAGGGCGAGATGCACTGCCGGCGTGGGCCATTGTAGGGCTGCCAGCTATTGTCCGAGACCCGGTAGGAGCGGTACCGCTGCGAGCACCAGTTCACATGGTTGTTCCAAGCGCTGTGATTGTGCTGGCGGGCAGCCGAGATCGCCATCCCGCCGAGCAGCATTCCGCCAATGAGGCCCGCGGCGACGGCGCCGCTATTGTTCCTCGAATGCCGGTGATGGCGTGGCGGACGCGAGGGCCGATAGTGGGGTGGCCTGTGGTGCGGTGGCCGTACTCCATGTCCCGATCGATGGCGGGAAGGCCTCCTTAGGTCGATGTTCGTGACCGTATCGGAAGCCGACGGCCTTAGCGCTCCGACGGGCATTGCCCAGGTGGGGGCTGCCATGCTTGCGATGATCGCAGCGACGATGATGCGCCTCATATGCTTCTCCGTGGACTTCATCCCGCCGTGCGACCTGCTGCTGCGGATGGCATCAAAGCCAAGTAATTTAAGGCAGTACCTGGTTTTCTTGGAATATGCGGTGAATCCCAAACGTGGATCGAGCGTTTATTTCTTGCTTGCGGTATGAATGAGGCTAGTCGAACAGCATGTCTTTCCGCCAATGACGCCCGTCGCGACAGGCGCCACCAGTGTTGCTCGAATGCCGGTGGCGATGCGGGACGGAGGGCCAGTGGTATGGTAGCGGTGCGCCGGTCTTTAGCGAGCTAGCGACAGACCCTCTCGACGCCTCGCTTGGACGATAATCACCTCCTGGGGAGGCTCTCACCCTGCTGAAAATCACCGCCCGGAGCGGCCTCTTGGCGTCCCGGCGACAAAGGCGCGCCCAATGCCATGCGCGCTACCTTCAAATGGCCTGCCATGCAATCAACACATAGAGAACTCGCGATGAAATTCGATCTGAAATCGCCGCCCGGCAAGCCCCGGCCCAATGTCGCGTAAACTCCGAATAAATCGGAAGGCACATTCACTTTTTCTAGTGTCGATTTAGATTGTCGTGACATCGCAAATCCACCGAATTCGATGTCACAGAATTGAATAATAATCGAACGTGCAAGTTACAAATTTGCAATATTAGTGAAAATAACTATACATATCGTCTTTATAAATACTATGGAATGAAAATGACAAAACTTTCATGATATGGCAATGATGCCGTAATGTAGGTTCTTCTAACCATCCTGGCCAAGGATGCTCAGTGCATCTCACTCAAAAGGATGGAACCCCATGAATATTGTCCCCAATTCGTATTCCGGAACTCGTCGGCGCCTGGCGGCGGCTGTAGTGTCGCTGAGCGCTGTAGGCGCTGTAGGCGTCGGAGCTGTTGTTTCCGGCACTGCCCCCGTGCTGGCCGACGCGGTGCATGTCCAGGCGCCGCAGATGCCGAGCTTCGCCGATGTCGTCGAGCAGGTTTCGCCGGCGGTCGTCAGCGTCAAGGTCAAGTCCACGGTCCAGCCGGTCGCCGACGACGGTTCCGACGATCAGGATGGTTTCGAGAACCTGCCCGACAACCGGCAGCAGGGCGGCTTCAAACATGGTGACGGCAAGCCGCGCCCGGTGGCACAGGGTTCAGGCTTCTTCATCTCGGAGGACGGATATCTCGTCACCAACAATCACGTCGTCTCGGAAGGCTCGTCCTTCACCATCGTCACCAGTGACGGTAAGGAACTCGACGCCAAGCTGGTCGGCACCGATCCGCGGACGGACCTGGCTGTGCTGAAGGTCGATGGCGGCGGCAAGTTCACCTATGTCGACTTCGCCGACGACTCCAAGATCCGCATCGGTGATTGGGTGGTGGCAGTCGGCAACCCGTTCGGCCTCGGCGGCACCGTCACTTCCGGCATTGTATCCGCTCGGGGCCGCGATATCGGCGCCGGCCCCTATGACGACTTCATCCAGATCGATGCTCCGGTCAATCATGGCAATTCGGGGGGCCCGACTTTCAATCTCAATGGCCAGGTGATCGGTATCAACACAGCCATCTTCTCGCCGTCGGGCGGCAGTGTCGGCATTGGTTTCGACATCCCGGCCTCGACCGCCAAGCAGGTCGTGGAAGACCTGATGAAGGAAGGCTCCATCAAGCGAGGTTGGCTCGGCGTCCAGATCCAGCCGGTCACCGCTGAAATTGCTGAATCCCTTGGTCTGAAATCCGACAAGGGCACACTGGTCTCGAACGCCCAGGACGCTGGTCCCAGCAACAAGGCAGGCATTGCCGCCGGTGACGTCATCACCCAGGTCGACGGCAAGGATGTCGATTCGCCCAAAGACCTCGCCCGCACGATCGGCGCCTATGCGCCGGGCAAGTCGGTCGATCTTACCGTATTGCGTAATGGCAAAAGCCAGACGATCAAGGTCGATCTCGGCACACTGCCGTCCAGCGACAAACAGGCCTCCGGCGATGACGGCAAGCAGGTCGCGCCTGCCAAGGCCGACGCATTGGCCGATCTTGGCCTGACCATCGCCAAATCAGACGATGGCAAAGGACTGGTCGTCACCGATGTGGATCCCAACAGCGATGCGGCCGATCGTGGCATCCAGCCGGGCGATGTCATCACCGCCGTCAGTTCGGCCAAGGTGAACACCACTGATGACGTCTCCAAGGCCATGGCCGATGCAGCCAAGGCTGGCCGCAAGGCCGTACTGATGCAGATCACCCGCGACGACTCGAGCCGGTTCGTCGCGCTGCCCGTGGGCAAGGCCTGACAGAAGGCGGCCTGGAGCCTGTTGGTTTCAGGGCGCCCGCCCCAAATGCTGCCGCCGCGATAGCCGCGAACATCCAGCAATTTCCCGCGGCGATGTCTGCCGCCAAGCCGCTGCGGGAACAAGGAGCCGAGCACGTCAGTCCGTCGTCGTGCCTCGCTCCTGGCGGCAGCGGGCTCCCTACGCCCGCGGCCGTTTTCCGCCATTTACGTCAGTGGCAAATCGACTGCATCATGAGCCTGAACGGATGTCGGGGCTCGCGGTGTTTCTTCTGCTCACCATGTTCGTCAGCACGCCCACGCTCGGCACGGGCCGCACGACGAGACTCCAGGGAGTGGTCCATCTCGGCATATTCGCCATGTTCCTGCTGATTTCGGCCGTGCCCTGAAGCCCCAGCTAGCCGCCTCTGTCGGCCTGTGCTGCAACCTTGCTGGCAAGATGGGTTTTGAGGGCGGCGAGGTCCTGTCGCGACCAGTCCTTCACGCCCAACACCGCACTCCAGGCTTCCACATAGTCCTGCGGCGCGTAGACATGGCCGTAGCCGATCGGCGTGGTTGTCGCCACGGCCATATCGAGACCGAGCTGCAGCATGGTCACCACCGGGTACCAGCTCAGTTGCGGCGAGACGTCCGGCCCGCGCGGCGCCTTCATCCAATCCGGCTGCCGGTAGGCGTCGCGATAATCGAAGAATACGATCGGGTCGCTGGCATATTGCAGGTAGACGATCCTCAGCGGGCCCCAGGGCGTGTCGGGCGCCACCGCCGGGCCGCTTTGGTTCATGAACCGGACCAGGCTGCTATTGCGGAAGATCGGCAGCCACTGCGGCGAGCCGTTGTTGCGCGTATCGCTCACCGAGCGCCAGATGCGGCTTTCGAAGGGCGGGCCGCTCCAGAGTGCGCCGCTGATCGGATCGCTGAATATCTCGAACAGCCCGGCCGATCTTTCGGAGTTCATGGCGCCAAGGCTGAGCCCGTGCAGGTAAAGCCTCGGCCGCCACTGCTTCGGCAGGGTGGTCCAGTAGCCGTAGATTTCGAGGAACAGCGCCCGGGCCGTCTCGGCGCCGTATTCCGGCTGCGCCAGCAGCGACAGCGGACTGCTCAGATAGGAATATTGCGCGGCGACGCTGGCGACATCGCCGCGGCACAGATATTCGAGCGCATCCATCGAGGCCGGATCGATCCATCCGGTGCCGGTCGGCGTGATGACCACAAGCGTGGATTTGCTGAAGCCGCCCGCCCGCTTCAGCTCCTCCAGCGCGAGTTTCGCGCGGGCCTGCGCACTGTCCGCCGCTCCCAGCCCGACATAGACCCGGACCGGCTGTTGCGCCGGCCGGCCGGTGAAGGTCCCTATCTCGGCGGCGGCGGGACCGTCCGCGATGAACTCGCGGCCGGCGCGGCCGAGCTCGTCCCACCTGACCAGCGAGGCGGGGCTTCCGGTCCTGGAGGGTTCGCTCGGCTGCTGGCGCTCCGGTTCCATGAGTGCGTCGAACTTGGCGAACGAGGAATCGAGCGCGCCGAAGATCGCGCGGATCGCAACGTCGCTCACCAGCAACCAGATGAGCAGCACGGCGACAGCGGCGCCGGCGACATTCGCCAGGCGCCGGGGTATGTAGCGTCTCAGTGCCCCGGCGATGGCGCGCACCAGCCAAGCGACAAGGCGCGCCAGCGCGAGCACGACGATGAAGGTGCAAATGGCCAGGGCGCAGACATTGAGGGGATGAGCGCCATCGACAGCCGGCATGCCCATCACCGCGCGGATGGAGTTCTGCCACGCGCCGGATCGCCACAGTGCCACAACGGCAAGGCCGAGGCACGGGACCAGGATAATCGCCTTGGACAGCAAACGCGGCCGTGGCGGCAGTTCCGGAATCTCGAGGTATTTCCACAGCCACCGCAAGGCGACGCCAAGGCTGTAGCCGATGGCGAAGCACGCGCCCGCCAGTACGCCTTGCGTCAGGTCGGTGCGGGGAACGAGCGTCGGCGTCAGGGCGGCCGCGAAGAACAGCATGCCGAGGGCCATGCCGACACCGGAGAGCGATCGCCAGATACTAAGGAAACGAGTGGTTGTCACTTGGGTGTTACGCCTCGAGTTGGACCGCAGGATAACGTTGGCCTATGGTTTTTATATCTTCGGAGTCGCGCGTCCGCTATTGGCCTCCTAACCAGTCGGGCTCATGCCCTGGGTCAACATGCATCGAGCCCATTGCGGGATAAGACAGAGATACCACGCGCATTAAAAACTAGTGCTCCTCCCGGTCCCTAGGTTCTCCAGACCGTACCAGAGAATATGAAAGAAACGGGTTGCCGAACCGTCCGCTAATTTGTTGACTTCCTCTAGAAAACGTTGACCCTCCGGGGCCACCATTGTCGTTGCTTCGCGCTTCGACTGGCGAAGGTCCCTAGGGAAGAGATTGTCTCGAGGGTCAAGGCGGCGGCCGAAATCCTTGGCCTGCAGGATCTGCTTGGCCGCATGCCGCGGCAATTGTCCGGCGGCCAGCGCCAACGTGTCGCCATGGGCCGCGCCATCGTACGCGATCCAGCCGCTTTCCTGTTTGATGAGCCGCTCAGCAACCTCGATGCCAAGTTGCGTGTCAAGATGCGCGCCGAAATCAAGAAGCTTCACCAACGGCTCGGCCGAACAAGCATCTATGTCACGCATGACCAGACCGAGGCGATGACGCTCGCCGACCGCATCGTGGTGTTGAACAAAGGCCGGATCGAACAGATCGGCCGCCCCTCCGAGCTCTACGAGAACCCAGTCAATCTGTTCGTCGCAAGCTTTATCGGCTCGCCGGAAATGAACCTGATCGAGGGCCGCATCGACAACGGCGCATTCGTCGCCGATCAGGGCTTGCGCTTACCCTTGCCGGCGGATGCTCGGATGGGCGACAAGGATGGGGTAGTTTATGGGATTCGTCCGCAGCACATTTCGGTTGGTGGCGACCACTCTCAGGCGAGGGTGCAAGTGGTCGAGCCGACCGGTGAGGCCCAGGAGCTTACATTAAGTGCAGGTGGAGTCGACCTCGTGGCCGAGGTACGGGATCAGCCGCCCTTCAAACTTGATCAAGAGGTTGGGTTGGAGATCATGGTATCCAAGGTGCATCTGTTCGATGCTCGTAGTGGCACCAGGATTGCTTAGGGCGCGCTGACGGGCGAAAAACGGCCTATCCCATCATGCCCTTCATCAGTTGCCACTTGCTGCGAAACCACCGGTGATCGCCGTTTACCCATCGGCCGTCACGGCAATCGCCCGCGGCGCTCCGGCATGACCAGGGATCTCGGCACCACGCGTTGTTACGCCACAGAGGAACGGACCGCGTCAGACATAGTGCGGGCGTCGTCCTCGTTGCACCCCGGGCCATTCCGTGCTCCGTTAGCGCAGCGCCGCCGTTGCGGGCACCAAGCTTGCCGGGCCGGCCATATCGTCCACACCGTTCGAGGCAATCATATGACCCAGAATATGGAAACCGATCCCTTCAACGTCTCCATGCGCAAGTTCCTGAAGCAGGTCGGCGTGACTTCGCAGCAGGCAATCGAGAAAGCCGTGGCGGAGAAGGGCCTGAAAGGACAGGGCCGACTGACCGTGAGGGCCGTCATCACCTCGGAGCCGGCAGGCTTGCGCCATGTCGTCGAGGGCGAGATCGATCTTGGATGAGAGCTGCGGCTTGATCGGGGTCGGCTGCTATTTGAAGAACCGTATCTGCCCGGCCGGCGATGGATCGTATCCGCCAAGCTCGGCGGCGCGGCTGGCGAAGATTTCCTGCCCTAGCAAACGCAGGAGCGCCTGGATCGGTTGCTGGAAGTAGGTCCGCTGCCGCATCAGGAGATCGAAGCTTTCCCAGGCCAATGGAACGAAATCGAGGCCAGCGGCGCGGGCGGCCGCGCGCGTGGCAATTCCGCAATCGGCCCTACCAATGCGCACGGCAGCCGCGAGATCGGGTCCGGTCAGGCAGGGCGGCTCCAATCGGTTGACGTCGTCCTGTTTCGCGCCGGAGTCCGCCAGCAATTGCGTGAGCAGCATGTCCGCGCCTGCGCCGCGTTGACGAACCGCGATGCGTGCGCCGGTCGCAAGTACGTCGGTCAGGTTGTTGAGCGATTTTGGATTGCCTGGCGCGAGCAGCAGGCCTTGCTCGCGGCGGGCGAATCCGACCAGCACCGCATCGTAAAGCCGCGGTCTGGTCGCAATCGCGGTGACATTCGGGTCCGGGTCGGGGCTGTGGAAATGAATCGCGGCGACAGACACCTCGCCGCGCAGCAGGCGTGTCACGCCGGCTTCCGTGCCTTCCGTCAGAAAGGCCAGGCCGGAACCTGATTGGCGGAGAGCCCATTCGAGCAGGTCGTCCTGGCTGCCACCGACGATCGGCGGCGGCTCGGATTGGGTCATTCCTGCAGGCCGGACCAACCCCGACATGACCCAACGGTCGAGTTCATGCCGCGGAAACAGCCACTTGCCCGCCACCTTGCTGCACGGGATACGCTCCTCCGCGATTAGCTCATAAAGCTTGCGCTCGCCAATGCGCAGATAGTCGGCGGCTTCGGACGTCGTCAGCAAATCCATCCTGCATTGATATGCATATTCCTGTGCAGGTTCAAGAATTTGACAGTGACGGAGGAGTTGCAGGACATTGACACGGGACAGGACTGCGAGGAGCAATGTCGGAAGGGCTGGGCACATGGCAACTGATCGCGAGCGGCGACGCCACGCTGTTTGCCATCGTGCGCCTGTCGCTCGCCGTGAGCCTTTCGGCTGTCGCGATCGCCATGGTCGCAGGCCTGCCGCTGGGCGCAATTATCGCGCTGGCACGTTTTCCCGGTCGTTCGGCGATCGTCGTGCTGCTGAACGGTTTCATGGGCCTGCCGCCGGTGGTGGTCGGGCTGACGGTCTATCTGCTGCTATCGCGATCCGGGCCGCTGGGTGAATTCGGCCTCTTGTTCACACCCGCCGCGATGGTCATCGCGCAGGCGCTACTGGTGCTGCCCATCATTGCCGCGCTGACTCGCCAGACGGTCGAGGATCTGTGGCGCGAGTATCGTGAGGAACTGACTGCGATGCAGGTCGGGCCGGCGGGCCTGGTCGCCACGCTTTTGTGGGACGGCCGCTTCAGCCTCGTCACGGCTCTGCTCGCGGGCTTCGGCAGGGCGGCGGCCGAGGTCGGCACCGTGATGATCGTCGGCGGCAACATAGATGGCTTCACCCGCACCATGACGACGGCAATCGCACTTGAGACCTCGAAGGGAAACCTGCCGCTCGCCATGGGGCTCGGCCTGATGCTGATTTTCCTCATCTTGCTGATCAACGCCGCCGCCTGGGGCGTGCGAGTTTGGTCCGAGCAACGGGCTGGCTAGGGATGCGGGCTGCTCAGAGCGATCTTCCACTTGTCTTCGATGACGTGTCGCTGGTCGCCGGTGCGACGACCATCCTGGACCGGGTGAACCTGACGATCGGGCCGCGCGCCCCGACTCTGGTCGTCGGCCCGAACGGGTCGGGCAAAACCTCCCTGCTGCGGCTCTGCATGGGGCTTGTTGCACCTTCTGCTGGAACCCTGACTTGGGGGGGACGAACGCTTTCCCCGCCGACACGGCGTGCAATCCTGTTCCAGAAGCCGGTGATGCTGCGTCGCTCGGCGGCCGCGAATGTCGCCTATGCACTGGCTCAAGCGGGCTGTCCGCGCCGGCTCCGGGCCCCGCGCGTGGAGGAACTGCTCGAGCGCGTCGGTCTTCTCGATCTCGCTGCACGTCCGGCACGGCATCTCTCCGGTGGCGAGCAGCAGCGGCTGGCCCTCGCCCGCGCCCTGTCGCGCCAGCCGGAAATCCTGCTGCTCGACGAGCCGACAGCCAGCCTCGATCCGGCGGCGACGCGTTTTGTCGAGCAGATCATCATCACGGCTGCCCAATCGGGCACGAAGATCATCATGGCGTCGCACCACCTCGGCCAGGTACGCAGGATCGCGGGAGACGTCGTCTTTCTGCTCCGAGGGCGCGTTTGCGAGCATGCCGACGCCGACGACTTCCTTGACCGCCCCGCGACCCCGCAAGCCGCTGCCTTCGTGCGCGGCGAGCTCGTGCTTTGATCAACTGGACCGAGATTGAGATGCTGACCCGCCGAATATTCTCTGCGCTTGTGGTGCTTCTGATGCTAGCAGGCGGCGCGCCTGCCCAGGACCAGTCGATCGTCGTGGCGTCGACGACCTCGACCCAGGATTCCGGCCTGTTCGATCACATCCTGCCGCTGTTCGAGAAGAAAACCGGCATCGGCGTGAAGATTGTCGCTCAGGGCACCGGTCAGGCGCTCGACACCGGTCGGCGCGGCGATGCCGACGTGGTCTTCGTCCATGCCAAGGCGCAGGAGGAGAAGTTCATCGAGGAAGGCTTCGGGGTGAAGCGCTTCGACGTGATGTACAACGACTTCGTCCTCGTTGGCCCCAAGAGCGACCCGGCGGGCGTCAGCGGGACCAAGGACATCGCAGCCGCGCTGATCGCCATCAAAGCCAAGAAGGCGGCCTTCGTGTCGCGTGGTGACAGGTCCGGCACCCATTCGGCCGAATTGGGTCTGTGGAAGACGGCCGGCATCGACATCGAGGCGGCCAGGGGCCCGTGGTACAAGGAGATCGGGCAGGGCATGGGGGCGGCGCTCAACGCCGCGGCAGCCATGAACGCCTATACGCTTTCCGATCGTGGCACCTGGCTGTCGTTCAAGAATCGTGGCGAGTTGGACATCGCCGTCGAGGGTGACAAGCGGCTGTTCAATCAGTATGGCGTGATGCTGGTGAATCCTCACAAGCATCCAAGCGTCAAAGTGGAGGCCGGCCAGCGCTTCATCGATTGGCTGATTTCTCCGGAAGGCCAGAAGGCGATCGGAGAGTACAAGATCGACGGCCAGCAGCTCTTCTTCCCGAATGCGCAGCGCGGGCGTTCCTGAAGCTGGTTGCAAACAGGCTCGCGTCTGCTTCAATATCGCGCCATGACGAGAACGTTTTCTTCGACGGGCCCGCTGACTCCCCTGGAAGCGGCGCTCGACGCGCTGCTCGATGGTGTAATGCCCGTCACCCCCCGCTGGGTGCCGCTTGAACAAGCCTTGCGCTATGTCGCTGCCGGGATGCCGCCTGTCGTGCCGGCTCAGCCTGCGCGAGATATCGCTGCCATTGACGGCTGGGCGTGTCGCGCCCTCGACCTCGTGGGGGCATCAGCCTATTCGCCCTTAGTTTTGCCGGTCGCGCCGATCTGGGTCGAGACGGGTGAGGCCATGCCTGAAGATCGCGACTGTGTGCTGCAGGCCGGCCTCGTCGATTGCAGTGGACCGATGATCCAAGCAGCAGCTGAAGCCGTGCCCGGTCAGGGTGTGCGCCGGGCGGGCGAGGATATGGCGGCGGCCCGCCCGCCAATGCTTGAGGGAAAGGCGATCGGCGTCGCCGACCTGCTGGTCGCCCGCAAAGTGGGACTGAGCCAGCTTGCCATACGGAGCCCGCGCGTGCGCGTGATCGATGTCGCTGCCGACAGCCACGAGACATTCTCCATGCGGCTCGTGGTCGAGAGCCTGAGTGCCTCGGGCGTTTCGATCGTCGGTATAGAGACCGTAGAGCGCGACGCGGCATCGATCATTGCCGCTCTTGATGGCGAGGCCTGCGATTTTCTGCTCCTGATCGGCGGTACTGGTGACGGCCACGCCGACGTGACCGCCGAGGCTCTTGTGCGGCGCGGGGTGTTGATTGGGCACGGCATTGCCTTACGGCCCGGAGGGACAACGGCAATAGGCCGGCTCGGCAAGACACCGGTGGTCGCATTGGCCGGATCGCCGCACCAAGCCTTCGCTGGGTTCCTTGCGCTTGTCCAGCCAGTCCTGGACCGCCTGTCGGGCAGATCTGAACGGTCAGGCATCATCTTGCCGCTCTCGCGGAAAATCTCATCCGCGGTCGGACTTTACGAGCTCGTTCTGCTCGGGAAGGAACGGGATATGTGGACGCCGCTCGCCGTCGGCGACTTTTCGCTGGACGCCATGCGGCTTGCCGACGCCTGGCTTGCGGTCCCGGGCGATAGCGAAGGGTATGCCGCCGGTACGCCCGTCTCCGCCTTTCCGCTCCGCAACTTTTGATCGAGTGAGCCGCTATGACGAATTCTCCATCATCGGCCCGGCAGAACAGCGGGCAGGAGCAGTTCCTGACGATATTGTCGCGCGAAGCTGCGCTGGCTCGCTTCGAGGCAGCGCTGTTTCCCCGCCCGTTGCCGACCGAGACGCGGACGCTGGCCGACGCGCTCGGGCTGGTTCTTGCCGAGGACGTGGCGGCGCCGGTCGACGTGCCGCCCTTCGACCGCTCCAATGTCGATGGCTTCGCGGTACGTGCGGCCGATCTGGCTGCCGCCTCTGAAACCCGTCCCGTTCGGCTTGAGCTGAATGCGGAAGCGATTGCCTGCGGCACGGTTCCGCAACTCCCCGTTCTGACCGGAACCGCCACGCCCATCGCAACCGGCGGGCCGCTGCCGCGTGGCGCGGACGCCATCATCATGGTGGAGCATACGCATCCGGTGGGATTGAGTGCCATCGAGGTGGGGCGCGGCATCTCGCCCGGCCAGTTTGTCTCCAATGCAGGATCCGACATGGCGCGAGGAGAGGTCGTGCTGCGCACCGGAACGCAAATCGGCTCGCGCGAAATCGGCATGCTCGCCGCGTGCGGAATCGCACAAGTGGCCGTGGCGCGCAGGCCAAGCGTGGCTGTGCTCTCCACTGGCGATGAACTCGTTCAGCCAGGCGAGCCGCTGCGGGCGGCCGGCATCTATGACGCCAACGGGCCGATCATCGCTGCGGCTGTCACTGAAAATGGCGGCGAAGCGCATTTTATCGGCGCCTTCCCGGACGACGAGGCAACACTTGAGACGGCTATGCGCGAGGCGCTCGCCGCCCACGACGTAATGATCCTGTCGGGCGGCACGTCCAAAGGAGCAGGGGATATCACGCATCGCATTATCGGCCGACTGGGCAAACCCGGCATCATCGCCCACGGCGTGGCGCTGAAGCCCGGAAAGCCGCTTTGCCTGGCGGTGTGCGGGGGCAAGCCGGTCATCGTCCTGCCGGGATTTCCGACCTCGGCCATGTTCACCTTCCATGACATGGTGGTACCCGCCCTGCGGCGCATGGCGGGGCTGCCGCCGCGCGTCGATGCTCAGGTCACCGCAAGCCTTCCGTTGCGGGTTCCTTCAGAACTCGGACGGACCGAATTCGCGATGGTCTCCCTTGTGCAAGGGCAGGGAGGATTGACGGCCTATCCGACTGGTAAGGGCTCGGGAGCGATAACATCCTTTACGCAGGCGGATGGCTTCATGCGCATCGAGGCCCTGGCCGATCACGTGCCTGCCGGTGCCGACGTAGCGGTGACGCTGTTCACGCCGCGGGTCCGCGTTCCTGACCTCGTCGTCATCGGCAGTCATTGCGTCGGCCTCGATCTGGTCGTTGGCGAACTTTCGCGTCGCGGGATTTCGGTGCGCTCGCTTTCTGTGGGAAGCCTGGGCGGTCTTGCGGCGGCCAAGCGCGGCGAGTGCGATCTCGCTCCCATCCATCTCTTCGACCCGAAGACGCGGAACTACAACGCGCCCTTCCTCGGTGACGGTCTCGAACTCGTGCCAGGCTGGCGCCGCATGCAAGGTTTGGTGTTCCGCCGAGGGGACGAGCGCTTCGAGGGCCTCGGCGCGGAGGACGCGGTCCGTGCCGCGCTCGCCGATCCCGATTGCATGATGGTCAACCGCAACCAAGGCTCGGGAACGCGTATCCTGATCGACCAACTCCTCGGCGCGGAACGCCCGGACGGCTACTGGAACCAGCCGCGCACACACAATGCCGTGGCCGCGGCGGTGGCGCAGAAGCGCGCCGACTGGGGCGTCACCATCGCGCCGGTCGCGCGTGCGGCCGGGCTCGGTCTTATCCCGTTGACCGAAGAGCACTACGACTTCGCGCTGGTTTGCGCGCGAAAGGATCGGCCCGCGGTGCACGCGTTCCTCGAAGTCCTCCAGGCCGACGAGGTGCATTCGGCGCTGGAGCGCGCGGGGTTCAGCCGGCCGGGTTAGCGGCAAGCAACGCGGCCAGCCGCTCGGCTTCGGCGAGGTCATCGACTGTGTTGGCGTTGAAGAACGGGTCCACCGGCTCTACCGGCCAGGATACGGTGGCAAGGCCGTAGCGACTGGTCCACCGGTCGATCTTGCGCAGGCCCTCGTTGGTCAACGCATGCCGCAATTCGTCCCGCAGGGCGACTTTCCAGAGCCCGATGACCGGATGCGCCTGACCGCCGGACGCCGCCACCGCCAAATCCGCCCCCTCGGTCATGCGCGCCCGCTGGAGGCGTGCAACGAGGTCGCGCGGCAGGAAAGGACAATCACCGGCGGCGCTGACCACCCACTCGACGTCGGGCCTGTTGTCCGCCGTCCAATCGAGCGCGGCGAGCATGCCGGCGAGCGGCCCAGGATAATCCTCGATCGTGTCGGCAACGACTGGCAGGCCAAAACGGGCAAAGCGAACGGGGTCGCCATTGGCATTAAGCACGAGCCCGTCGCATTGAGGTCCCAGCCGTTCGATGACATGCTCGAGCATCGTGCGTCCGCCGATCACGCGCGTCGGCTTGTCCCCGCCGCCCATGCGCCGACCCAGACCGCCGGCGAGCACGACGCCCAGCGTCATGGGCCGCTCAGTCGTCATGCTCGGCACCCTTGCGGCGGTGGCGCGGCGCTTCCTCATCGACCGAAGCGATATCCTGGTCGAAGACGATCCGCTCCTGGCCCGAAAGTGCGGTGAAGCGCTTGCCGCGCGCCCGGCCGACCAGCGTCAGCCCCACTTGGCGGGCCAGCGCCACACCCCAGGCGGTGAAGCCGGAACGCGAAACCAGGATGGGAATGCCCATCCGAACCGTCTTGATCGTCATCTCGGAGGTCAGCCGCCCGGTCGTGTACATGATCTTGTCCCCCGGATCGATGGCGTGGCGGTACATCCAGCCGGCGATCTTGTCGACAGCGTTATGGCGGCCGACGTCTTCCATATAGCAGATTGGCGTGCCCTTCCTGCAAAGGACGCAGCCATGGATCGCGCCTGCCTCCAGATAGAGCGACGGCGTGGTGTTGATTTTGTGCGTCAGCTCGTAGAGCCAGGAGGTGCGAAGCTCAGCGGGCGGGAGCGTGATGTCCTCGATCGCCTCCAGCACGTCGCCGAAGGCAGTGCCTTGGGCGCAACCCGAAGTCTGCGTTCGCTTTCTGAGCTTCTGCTCGTAGTCGGTGTTGCGCTCGGTGCGAACGACCACGACCTGGAGGTCCTCGTCATACTCGACGTCCGTCACCACATCGGTGGGCAGAAGCATGTTCTGGTTCAGCAGATAGCCGAGCGCAAGATATTCCGGATAGTCGTTGACCGTCATCATCGTGACGATCTCCTGAGCGTTGAGATAGAGCGTCAGGGCACGTTCGATCGGTACGCGGACCTCTACCGCCGCGCCTGTATGGTCGACGCCCGCAACCAGCTCCGTCAGCCGTTGGTCTTGCGGATCGGGTGTGATGATAGCGTGTTCCGGTTGGCGTAGCATCAAAGGCATGGCAGTCTCCTGACGTCGTATTCTGGCTCGCGCCTGCGCTAGCTTGCCGTATCTTACAGGCTGTTCAACCGAAGCTGATTAAAAAAAGCCGGATTGATGCGATTACGAAGAAGCCGACACGCTCGTAGAGTGGGAATATAAATGGCGCAAATCTCGGATGACTGCTTCGCTTTCGGCGGACAGATGCGGCCCATCGACGAGACTGCCGCGCTGATCGCCTCGAAACTCAGCGCCGTACAGGAGGTCGAGACGGTCCCGCTCTTGCTGGCGGATGGGCGCGTCCTGGCAAAAAAGATGGTGGCATCGCTGCCGCTGCCGCCCTTCACGAATTCCGCGGTCGACGGCTACGCCGTGCGAGGGGCAGATCTGCCGCAGACCGTCGAGACGGCATTCGCCGTTGCCGGGAGGGTTCAGGCCGGCATGGCGGCGAATGAACCTGTGCGGCCGGGCCAGACGGTACGCATCTTCACTGGCGCTCCAATGCCCGACGGGGTCGACACGGTGTTCATGCAGGAAGACGTGAGCATCGACGGCTCCGGCAGGATCCTTCTCCCGCCCGGCCTGAAAAAGGGTGCCAATGTGCGCCCTGCGGGTGAAGATGTCGCATTGGGCGAGGCCGTCCTCCCGGCGGGCCATCGGATGCGGCCGCAAGATATCGCGCTCGCCGCCGCATTGGGGTTCACGGAACTCCAGGTTAGGCGCAGGATACGCGTCGCAGTGTTCTCGACCGGGGACGAAATCGTCGCGCCGGGAGACATGCGCGGACCGGCGCAGCTTTTCGACTCCAACCGTTTCATGCTGACGGCGATGCTCGCTCGACTCTGCTGCGACATCACCGATCTCGGTATCCTCGTGGACGATAGTAGTCTGATCGCTGAAAAGCTGAGCGAAGCGGCATTGAGCCATGACCTGATCCTGACTTCGGGCGGTGTGTCGACGGGCGAGGCAGATTGCGTGAAGGCCGCCGTCGAGAGTGCCGGAACCCTGGTGTTCTGGCGCGTCGCGATCAAGCCGGGCCGGCCGGTCGCCATGGGGGTGATCGATGGAACCCCGCTGATCGGACTTCCTGGCAATCCGGTGGCGAGCTTCGTCACCTTCGCGCATATTGCCCGCCCGGCAATCCTCGCCCTTGCGGGAGCCCTCCAGCCACCGCCGACCCCGATCGCTATGCGGGCCGCCTTTTCCTATAGCAAAAAGCAGGGACGGCGGGAGTATGTGCGAGCAAGCGTACGCGCGGCCGCGGATGGATGCTACGAAGCGACGAAGTTTCCCAGGGAAGGCGCAGGACTGTTGTCATCCCTGGTCGCGACCGACGGTCTCGTCGAGTTGGGAGAGGAGATAGTCCGTGTCGAGCCAGGTCACACGGTCCAGTTCCTACCCTATTCCAGTCTTATGTGAGCGCCGTCGGATCGCGTCCTCGAAACGAGAGCCGGAACCCAGGCTCGATTGACGCGGCCAGGTCCCGTCGGGCATCATGCCGACCATGATAACCACGACGAAGCTGGATCTGACCGGGCTTAAGTGCCCTTTGCCCGCGCTCAAGACCCGCAAGGCGTTGAAAGCCTTGAGGCCAGGCGAGCGGCTCGAGGTTCACTGCACGGACCCGCTGGCGGTCATCGATATCCCCAATCTGCTCAACGAGATGGGCGAGCGACTTGAAGCGACGGAGCGCGACGGCGATCGCGTCGTGTTCATGATCGAAAAGACGCAGCCCGCGACGATGTGACGAGTTGCACCCCGTCGGCGGCGGCCCCAAGATTTGGGACGCAATGCTTGCGCTAGTCGTGCAGGGGACATGTCGTGCCTCATAGTCGACATCCTGGTCCGCGGGGTATCGTTAAGAGGTAAGGGCGTTTCACTCGGGGAGGTGAGCACATGACGATCCAGGAACGACGGCCGCGTGATCGCGGACCAAAGGGCAGGCCGCTGGATGACGCTGCGCTCGCCGAGGTTCAGGCGCTCCTGGGCGCGCGCCAGCGACGGCGCGACTTGCTGATCGAATTCCTTCATCTGATCCAGGACCGATATGGCTGCCTGTCGGCGCGGCATTTGCGGGCGCTGGCGCAAGATATGCGCTTGTCGCAGGCCGAGGTCTACGAGGTGGCGACCTTCTACGACCATTTCGACGTTGTGAAGGAAGGCGAGATGCCGCCTGCGCCGTTGACAATCCGCGTGTGCGATTCAGTGAGTTGCATGCTGGCGGGCGCCGACACGCTCCTGGCTGAATTGCAAGCGGGCGCCGATCCAGCGGCGATCAGGGTCATGCGCGCGCCCTGCATGGGCCGTTGCGCTGGCGCGCCTGCCGCGCGTATCGGTGATCGCGAGGTCGACCAGGCAACCGCCGAGGGCCTGAGGCGCATGGCCGCGGCAGCGGAGACCGGTGTGAACGTGCCCGATTATGTCGGGCTGGAGGCGTATCGGCAGGCGGGCGGCTACCAGCTTTTGCAGCGGGTACGGATTGGGGCGCTGACCACGGACGAGCTCATCGCCACCGTGGGCGATGCGGGCTTGAGGGGTCTGGGCGGTGCGGGTTTTCCCGCTGGCAAGAAGTGGCAGTTCGTGCGCTCCTATCCGGGCCCGCGTCTGATGTCGATCAATGGCGACGAGGGTGAGCCCGGCACCTTCAAGGACCGCATCTATCTCGAGCGAGATCCGCACCGTGCCTTTGAGGGTGCATTGATCGCGGCGCACGCCGTCGAGGCGGAACGGATCTATCTTTACATGCGTGACGAATACCCTGCGGTGCTCGCCATTCTTCGTCAGGAGATCGCCGCGCTCGAGGCCACCGGCATCGTCAAGCCGGGCTTCATCGAGCTCCGCCGCGGCGCTGGCGCGTATATCTGCGGCGAGGAGAGTGCGATGCTGGAAAGCATCGAGGGCAAGCGCGGCATGCCGCCCCACCGCCCCCCCTACATCGCCGAGGTCGGCCTGTTCGGACGACCGACCCTCAACCATAATGTCGAGACGCTCTGGTGGATCCGCGACATCGTCGAAAAGGGCGCGCAATGGTTCGCTGCGCAGGGCAGGCCCGGCCACCCCGGCATCCGCTCATGGTCCGTATCCGGCCGGGTGAAAAATCCCGGCGTCAAGCTGGCGCCGGCCGGCGTCACGGTACGCGAATTGATCGACGACTATTGCGGCGGCATGGCGGACGGTCATGAGTTCAAGGCCTATTTGCCGGGTGGCGCCTCAGGCGGCATCCTGCCAGCAGCACTGGGGGACATTCCGCTCGATTTCGGCGGCGATCTGGCCAAGCAGGGCGCCTTCGTCGGCTCCCATGCTATAGTCGTGTTCTCGCGGGCCGACAATATAAAGCAGGTCACGCTCAACCTCATGAAATTCTTCAAACATGAGAGCTGCGGGAAGTGCACGCCTTGTCGCGAGGGAACCGAAAAGTTGGTGGCTATCTTGCAGGAGCAGGGCCCGATGCCGGAAGATAAGATTCGCGACCTCGAAGCCGTGATGCGCGATTCGTCGATCTGCGGCCTGGGCCAGGCGGCGCCCAATCCGATCAACCATCTGCTGACGCATTTCCGGAGTGACCTCTGATGGCCGAGAGCGTGGTATTCACCCTCAATGGGCAAACCGTGAGCGCCGCCCCTGGCGAGACTATCTGGGATGTCGCCAAGCGCCAGGGAACAAAGATTCCGCACCTGTGCCATGTCGACATGCCGGGCTATCGTCCCGACGGCAATTGCCGCGCCTGCATGGTCGACATCGAAGGCGAGCGCGTGCTGGCTGCCTCCTGCGTTCGCCAGCCTTCCGCCGGCATGGTCGTGAAAACCGATACCGAACGCGCCCGCAAATCGCGCGAGATGGTATTCGAGCTCCTCGCAAGCAACATGCGACCGGCGAGCGACGGTCCAGACAACCAGTCGGCATTCTGGCAATGGGCCGGTTCGATGGGGATTTCGGGCAGCCGATACCGTTCCAAGTTCACCGAGGAGGGGCTAGCGCCAGAATTCGACATCACCAATCCGGCCATTGCCGTCAACCTCGACGCGTGCATCACCTGCGGCGCTTGCGTGCGCGCCTGCCGCGAGGTGCAGGTCAACGACGTGATCGGCATGGCCGAGCGCGGCAATCACTCGATTCCTGTCTTCGATATGCACGATCCGATGGGCCTGTCGACCTGCGTCACCTGTGGCGAATGCGTCCAGGCTTGCCCGACTGGTGCGCTCTACGAGAAATCGCTGATGGACGAGACCGGCAAGACGCGTGTCGTCCAGGCGTTCGACAAGGTCGTCGATACGGTTTGCCCGTTTTGCGGCGTTGGCTGCCAGACGCAGGTCGCCGTCAAGGACAATAAAATCGTCCAGGTTGACGGCCGTAACGGTCCGGCGAACGAGAACCGGCTCTGCGTCAAGGGGCGCTTTGGCTTCGACTATGTGATGTCGCCCGAACGGCTGACGAAGCCGCTGATCCGTCGCGACGACGCGCCGAAGGCCGGCGACATTGATCTGCGCAATGTCGACCCGCTGACAGTGTTCCGCGAGGCCAGCTGGGAAGAGGCGCTGGAGCGCGCTGCCAGCGGGCTGAAACGCATCCGCGACCAGCATGGTGGCAAGGCGCTGGCTGGCTTCGGCTCGGCAAAGGGGTCGAATGAGGAGGCCTATCTCTTCCAGAAATTCGTCCGGCAGGGTTTCGGCACCAACAATATCGACCACTGCACCCGGCTCTGCCACGCCTCTTCCGTGGCCGCTCTGATGGAGGGCGTTGGCTCTGGCGCGGTCTCGGCGCCTTTCATGGACGCCATGAAGGCCGAATGCGTGATCATTATCGGGGCGCGGCCGGCGACAAACCATCCAGTGGCCGCCACCTATTTCAAGCAAGCGGCAAAGCGCGGTACCAAGCTGATCGTGATGGATCCGCGCGGCCAGGAACTGATGCGCCACGCCAGCTATGCGCTGCGCTTCAAACCGGGCAGCGACGTGGCGATGCTCAACGCGCTGCTGCACGTCATCATAGAAGAGAGGCTCTATGATGAGCAGTACATCCAGGCCAATGTCTCCGGCTTCGAGGCATTGAAGGCCAAGGTGAAGGATTTTTCGCCCGAGGCGATGGCTCCCGTCTGCGGCATCGAGGCCGGTGTGCTGCGCGAGGTGGCGCGCACCTATGCCAAGGCGGAGCGCTCAATGATTTTTTGGGGCATGGGCATTTCGCAGCACACCCACGGCACGGACAATTCGCGCTGCCTGATCGCGCTGGCGCTGATCACGGGGCATGTCGGGCGCGCCGGCACAGGCCTGCATCCGCTGCGCGGCCAGAACAATGTCCAGGGCGCCTCGGACGCGGGCCTCATCCCGATGTATTTCCCCGACTACAAATCGGTGGAGAATGCCGATATCCGCGGCCAGTACGAGAATTTCTGGGGCCAGACGCTCGACCCCAAACGCGGCTTGACCGTCGTCGAGATCGTCGACGCGATCCATGACGGCGAGATCCGGGGCATGTACATCATGGGCGAGAACCCGGCCATGTCCGATCCGGACCAGAGCCATGCGCGCGCCGCACTCGCCAAGCTAGAGCATCTGGTTGTTCAGGACATCTTCCTGACCGAAACAGCGTGGCATGCCGACGTGGTGCTCCCTGCCTCCGCGCATGCTGAGAAGCTCGGCACTTACACCAATACCAATCGGCAGGTGCAGATCGGCCGGCCGGCCGTCAACCTGCCGGGCGAGGCGCGGCAGGATCTCGATCTCATCATCGAGCTTGCCAGACGCATGGGGCTGGACTGGAACTACGGGCACGTTTCGGACGTCTTCGGCGAAATGGCGCAAGTAATGCCGTCGCTGAAGCACATTTCCTGGGAGCGCATCGAACGCGAGGAGTCCGTCGTCTATCCTGCCGATGGTCCTGATGTTCCTGGCAACGAGATCGTCTTCACCACCGGGTTTCCGACCGCGGATGGCCGCGGGCGCATCGTGCCCGCCGACCTCCTGCCTCCCGACGAGGTGCCCGACGACGAATATCCTCTGGTGCTAACCACCGGGCGCCTGCTGGAGCACTGGCACACGGGCGCCATGACACGCCGCGCCGGGGTGCTCAACGCGATCGAGCCCTACGGCATTGCTGCAATGAATCCCTACGAGATCAAGCGCCGCGGCCTGGCGCAGGGAGACGTGATCAACGTGGAGACGCGGCGCGGCATTGTCGAAGCCATTCTGCGGGCCGATCGAGAGGTCGCCGATGGCATGGTGTTCATGCCGTTCTGCTTTAATGAGAGCCCGGCCAACATGCTTACCAATCCTATGCTCGATCCTTACGGCAAGATCCCCGAGTTCAAATATTGTGCCGCGCGGATCGTGCCGGCATCGAGATCGGTCGAAGCTGCCGAATGACGTTTGGAAACTGCCCGCGGAGGTGGTGTTGGGCGATGGCTGACTTGAGGAAGTCCATTGTCCGACGGCCGCCGGAATAGTCGGGCAGGCCGTCGCGAAGGCTCGCGACAGGTGGGAGGGGCTCTGTCGGCGGCCAGATGTCAGCCATAGTTGTGCGGAACGCCTTCAACTCGGCGTTTTTCTCGCGAGGTTTGATTTGGCTGAAGGCGACGCGAGATGCGATCACCGGCCGACCAGCAGCAGCCTTCCGACGAGTGCTGCTGTTAGAGTATATCGTTAGGATAGATGCCCCAAAGGCGGGTTTGCCTGACGAAGCCTGCCAGCGAATTGACCGCGACCCTGCACCATTGGCCGTCGCAGCGCACCAGTTCGACAATTACTTCCGGCGCCAGCCATGCGGTAACGAGGCTGGAAACCGAAGGCTTCCCGCGCAGCGCGATCTTGTCCTTGCTCCATGGGGCGGTTACAGCGGTCCTTCGCCCCGAAAGAAGCGGACCGAAGACCCAGCCGGATGTTCCCTGCCAGTCTCGCACGCGCCGCCAGTTTCCATATTCCTGGTAGATTTCAAGCGGAATCCTGGGCCGGACATAAACCCATTCGACGTCATATTGGGTGCCCGGTCCGACCCGCATATTCACAGGAGAACTCTTCAACGACGCGAAGCGGGGCAAGGCAATCCCATTGGCGGCAGCTTGAGGGCCAGCCTTTGTGACAGTTGCAACACATAGTGCAGCGATGAGGCAACAACGAAGGACGCTACCCGTGACGAAAAAGCCGCAACCGGCGTCTTGATAAGTCGACGAGACGACGTTGCTCCGAGGCGCACAACCGCGGCGTCTCACAGCGAAGCCCCATGCGAAGGATTGAAGAGGGCTCGAGGACATCTTTCGATATTGCCGCGTGGTCCTGGTGAGACAACGTCGGGAGAGGCGAGTTGCAGCGTTCGCATGGGCGTTCGATCCCACCTACCGAGTGAGCGCGTAGCAATCGATTTTTTTGAGCGCCAGTCGCCCGCAAGCGCGCCACGCTTCCGACTTGTTATCGAAGCCGCCATATCGGGCGCGGTAGTACACATCGCCATCTTTTTCGAAGGCCTCGGTAAAAGCAGAAGTGTTCGAAAGCAGTTTTGGCGCTTTGCGAGCCGCGAGTGAAAGGATTTCACGAGCTGCGGCCTTGCTTGGCATCGATCCAATCTGGATGATCCATTGACCTTCTTGGGTGGAAGCGGTGCTGATCGGATCGATGGCATCGGCAGACAAGGCCTGCTCCCTGGACACATCGCCCATCGCCTCAGCGGCGAAAGCGGCTCGGGAATCGGCCACCTGGGCCGGCTTCCACGTCGGAGTGGGCACCGATGCGTTCGAAGCCGCGGAGGCGACCAATGCGCTTTCTCCGCCACGATCGATCCTGAACCGGTCCGGACCGTTGGAAGCCTTAGCCAGATAGCGGCTGATGAGACGCTTCATGCGTGCATCTCGGCTCCTGACCGTATGTCCGCCCATCACCACCGCGACGATGCTGCGGCCCTGCGCCTCGACGGAAGAAACCAGGTTGAAGCCCGAGGCATTCGTGTATCCCGTTTTGATCCCATCCACGCCCTTCACCCGGCCGAGCAGATGGTTGTGATTGCCGAAGCGCCGACCTTTGTATTTGAAGGATCGGGTGTTGAAGTAGGAATAATAGCCAGGGTGATGATCCCTGAGCGCCAGGCCAAGGCGTGCCATGTCGCGCGCCGTGGTCTTCTGGGCTGTGTCGGGCAGTCCGTTAGCGTTCCTGAACGTGGTGGAGGTCATTCCCAACTGTCGTGCTTTTTGCGTCATGAGACGTGCAAAGCCGACCTCCGACCCGCCGAGGAACTCGCCAATGGCCGTCGCGGCATCGTTGGCGGACTTCGTGACCAGCGCCAATATGACCTGTTCGACGGTGATCGTTTGACCCTGCTTCAGTCCGAGCTTGGAGGGCGCCTCGTTGGCAGCATTGGCCGATACCGGTATTGCCGTGCCTTTCGAGATCCTGCCGCTCTCGAGGGCGTCGAAGATGAGGTAGAGCGTCATCATCTTGGTGAGAGATGCTGGATAGCGCGGAACGTCCGCATGATCTCTGTAGAGGGTCTTGCCGGTCTTGGCATCGATGACAATGGCTGAAAATCTGGAATTGGCCTGCACGGCGGAAGCAGAGGCGGCGCAAAACACGATGACGACCGAGATCCTCAAGGCGAATTTCAACAATGACGCCGGCAAGGCGACAAGCTTCTCCAATACCAGATACATTCGCCCGCCCGTCGCCGCTCCGTGTAAAATGTGGCCGGGCGATCCGGCCATCGGATCACGAAGCTAGGCAGGCACCGTTACCAATTGGTTATCGCATTCTTAACGAGAGGCCTCAAATTGTCTCGGCTCTATCCCTCGATTCCGCACCAGATAAGGTCGGTCGCCGTGACGGTTCGCGGAACTTGACGCCGCACGGCTCGAGGCGCGCATCGATTGCGGCGCCGACTACCAGGATGCTTCCGCGGAAGACAAGCCGATCTTGCTAGAAGATTCTATTCTACATCCTCACGTCCGTACCCTAAGCGCTTGCTCCAGCCTGTCGGCGATCTGTGTGACGAGATAGGCAATCACCATGTAGATCACGACGGCAATTACGAAGGCTTCGAGATAGTAGAAATTCAACGCGGCGGTCAGCTGTGACTGCGCGAAGATATCGACAACTTCGATGGCGAATCCGAGTGAAAGCGCCTTCATGATAACCATCATCGAGGTTGTCAGATCGGGAATTGCTGTCAGGGCGACCTGGGGAAATAGCACCCGTCGAAACAGTTGCCCCCTTGTATAGCCAAGCGAATAGGCTGCGTCTGCCTGACCGGTGTCAAAGGCGTTGAGGGCTCCCTTGATAATCTCGGCCTGGAACGCGGCGACACAGCCGGTCACCGCAATGACAAGGATAACCCAATTGGGCGTTTGGTGGGCGTTGAAGTCTATGCCAACCAATGAAAACAGAAACTGAAGCGCGGGGGGAAGACCGAAATAGGCGAGGAAGATCACGATCACCATCGGAACGCCCTTGAAGACGACCTTGTAGGCCATGACGAGCTCTCGCAGTGCGGGAATCCGTCTATATTCCACAAGCGCAAACAGGCTGCCGACCATCGTCGAGAGCACGAAGATCGTGAGGGCCATTGCAAGCGTTACGGGTACGGCGCCCAGAATTTCCCGCGAGTCCTGGAGCAGGATATCGGTCTCAAACATGGTCAAATACCCTTGTTAGGTCACACGCTCGCGATCAGTGTGTTCTTGATCTGAGCAGATGTCGTAGCCTCCGGTGCCTGCATCGGGGAACGAAGCTCGAAGAAGCGGACGATGAGCCATGCGATCAAGCACATCACCGAATAGATGACCGCCAGCACGAGATAGGTTTCGAACTGGTACTGATTATAGTCGCGCTCCATGATCAAATGCGCGGTCGCCATGACATCCGCCGCCCCGATGTACATCACCAGCGCAACGTTATGGATCAGGTAGATGACGGAGTTCCCGTAGCCCGGCAATGCGAAGTGCACTGCTTGTGGCCCGATGACGCGCGTGATTTTCTGGCGAAAGGTATATCCAAGACTGTCTGCCGCATCATGCTGGCCGCGATCGACGGCCAGATATGCAGGTCGCAGGACTTCTGACAGGTAGCCGCCGTGATAAAAGCTCAATGCCACCATCGCAGCGATCGTCGGCGAGAAAAAATCTTCGGAGCCGAACAGGATTACCAGCAAGGGAAGCCCGTAAAACGCAACGAACAATTGGAGGACGACGGGAACACTCCGGGCATAGGATACGTAGAGATCCGCCAGGTGACTGATCACTGGCACCCTGCGGACCCGGAGTGTTGTCGCAAGGAGAGCTAGGCAGAACCCAGCAATGAGGGCCGTAAAAGTGATGGCCAGCGTCAGCGGCAACGCCGAGAGCAACTCGGGAATCATAGCAGAAACGTCCACTTGGAACACTCCTTCTTGCAGTTCTGCCTCAACGCCGGCTATCCAGATGCAGCTGAGGACGCCTTGTTACTTCATGTATTTCACGATGTCCTCGCCGAACCACTTCTGCGAGAGCTTGTCGATCGTGCCGTCGTCCTTCAGTTCCTTGAGCACCTTGTTGACGTCCTCGGCCAGGATCTTGTTTTCCGCTGACCGGTGAATCAGCATGTACGTGTTGTTGCTGTAGACCGGATCGGATGCGACGATATCGAGCTTCTTGTTGTCGATGACCGCCTGCTCACCGAGGTTAGACGGTAGAACCAATGCGTCGAACTTGCCGTTCTGAACTTCATCCAGGCGGTTCGGGTAGGGGATCCCGGCGCTCGATGCCGTGACGTCGAGCTTATATTGCGGATTCTCTTTCTGCCAGTTCATGATGAACTTGTAGGTTCCGCCACCTGCCGTGGTCGGAACGATCCTCTTGCCGACCAGGTCCTTCATTTCCTTTATGCCGCTGTCTTTCTTGCTGTAGATTTTCATCAGACTGGCGCCCATCGGGTTCTCTGGAATGATGAATTGCTTCTCTCGCTCGGGCGACTTGTAGTAGCCACCTACGGCGATGTCGTACTTCCCGGTGGCAAGGCCGGTTTCCTGGGCGATGTCAGAGACACCTTCCATTTCGAACTTGTACTGCGGCAGCTTCGCATTGATCGCCCTCAGAAGATCGGGCTCATAGCCTTGCGGTTCGACGCCGATCGCGCCCCAGGCCAGCGGCTTGGACTCGGCAGACGTCGCGATCTTGACCGTCCGGACGGCCTGACCATAGCTGATCCCAGCGGTTGCGAGGGTAATTGCGATGCCACCAGCGACGGCCAGGACATAGCGGCGGGAAAAACCGGATGTGATTGCAGACATTTCTTGGGTTCCCTACTTGTTGAGCTATTGAAAAGCGAGTTCTGACTGCAGGAATTGAGCCAGTCGTGGACTGGAAGGCGCGTCGAAGATTTCAGCCGGACTGCCGTCGGCGGCAACCACGCCACGGTCCATAAAGACGATCCGGTTCGAGATGTTCTTTGCGAATTGCATCTCGTGGGTCACAAGCAGCGACGTGATCCCTGACGACGTGACATCCTTGATCACCTTCAAAACTTCACCGACAAGTTCAGGGTCCAGCGATGACGTAGGCTCATCGAAGAGGATGACGTCAGGCCGCACCGCCAGCGCGCGTGCGATGCCGGTGCGCTGGAGCTGGCCGCCCGAGAGCTGGGATGGATAGCTGTCTCGCTTCGACGAGAGACCGACCCGATCGAGCTCTCTGAGCGTGATTTCCTGCGCCTCTTCCCTGGATTTGCGCTGCACCACAACGAGCGGATCCATCACGTTCTGGAGGACCGTCATGTTCTTGAAGACGTTGAACTGCTGAAAGACCATCGCGGTCCTCAACCGGATCGCCTGGACAGCGGCCTTGTCGGCACGCTGGTAATCCATCCGAATCTGATCGAACGCGATGGTTCCTGACGACGGCTTGGCCAGATAGTTGATGCATTTCAGCAGCGTGGTCTTGCCGGTGCCGCTGGGGCCGATGATCGACACCACGTCGCCCCGCTTTACCGAGAGATTGACGCCGTTCAGGACCTGCGTGCTTCCGTAAGACAGCTTTATATCTTTGAGTTCAAGCATTGCTGGTTGGCCCTTCGGAAAGTGTGGGACGGACTGGCTTGACCGGATGCAACGTCATCACCCGCTCTCCGCATGGCCCAGGACATGCATCAGCCGGTTTGCCCAGCCGAAGATCGCTATGGCGTGGACGAGGTCGATGATCTCGGCATCATTCATGCCGACTGATCGCAGCGAGGCGACGTCGTCTGCCGTCGCTTCCGACGGCGCCGCCGACAGGCGGCGGGCAAAGTTGTAGATTGCCGCATCGCGCGACCCGAGCTTTTCAGGTTTGTCGAGATACAGCGCGGTGACCACTTCATCGCTCTTGGTCAGCTCTGCATGCCGGCGGGCGTGAACAACGGCACAGAATTTGCAGCCATTGACGATCGAGGCACCCAATGCGCCAAGCTCGCGGTCGGGACGGGCAAGCCCGCCCTCGACGTACATGATCGCGTTGAACAACACCGTGCGGGCAAGATAGCTCTCGGGATCATGCACAAGGGTGCGCACATATTCCGAAACTTTCTTGGCCGACGGCGTAACCTTCATCGCTTCGAGCTGTTCCGGCGTTGCCTCCGATAGCTCGACCGGTGCGATATAGGGATGCCAATTCAGCGGCTTCAGGCGCACCGAGGAAATCATGCCCGCCTCATCAATCGCAAGCCGGTTGCGACCCGAGTCTGGAAGTTGATGAAGGCAATCAATTCGGAGAGCGCAACGATCTGGGGATTGTTCAATCCGGCTTGGGCGAGCAGAGCAATGTGGCTCGCCTCCGCCTTTTTCGGCGTCAGGGTGATCAGGTCAACATGTCGGGCGATGGTCGCCAGGGGTTCATTCAAACCCGTTTCCCCCCAGGCCAAGGACAGAAGCTGCTCCGTGGGACCAAGCTGAGCCAGTTGCACGTCATATTCGGCCATCAGGACAGGATCGGCGTTCAGAGCTGCCATGCGACGGGCCAGAGCGACCCGCAAATTCGGCGCCAGCCCCTGATCGTTTGCCGGCTGCAGGACGGAGAGGCGACATTCCTCAGCCCCTCGCACGAATTCGGGCCGAAACCGCCGTGCAGCGAAAAGGGCATCGTCCGGTGAAAGACCCGCAGCCTTGTCCATTGCGTCGATCACAGTGCGGCCTCCTTATGCAACAAGGGTGTTGAATCGACCCATTCGTCGCCCAGAAGCTCCGGGGTGTCATAGGCGATCAGATTGGCGAAGTGGGTTTCGACGTCTTCGGCGAACAGCGACGCGGCAATGCCGCGGACCAGACGGTCGGCACCGGCGCTGACGGCCGGGATATCGCCGGAGACCTTACCATGGGTCAGCATGGCGGCGTCGTTGAAGCAGTGGACATGCGCCAGCATCGGGCAGGAACCGGGGACGCGCTCGCGGAATTCGAAGGCGGGGCCGAGATCCGGTGCCTCCAACATGCCTGCGCGCGGCGGCCCCATGTCCGGCGTATATCGACCATCCGACCAGGTGCGAATGTGTGGGGCGAGGGCAGCGAATTCCGGGCGACCACTGAAGTCATTTGAAAAGCCGGTCGCAGCGATCATGAAATCGTAGCGCATCGGTCCTTGCGTGGTTTCGACCAGAAGGCCTCCGGCATCTTCCTTTACCGCGACCACGCCGCAGTCGAGAAAGAAGCGGGCATTCGCATGACGAGACACGCGAAGCGTCGATGAACGCGGCGGCGGCGTCTGGGTCGAGGCGGTGTAGTCGAAGAATCTCCACTTCCAGGCGTCAGGCAAATGATACATGCCGAGGATGACACCCTGGCTGCCGATCCCGGTCAGCTTGTTGATGCGCGGCATTTCCTTGCGCCGGATCAACATGTCGACTGAACCGGCGCCCGCCTCGAGCGCCGTCGCGGCATTGTCCATCGAAGAGGCACCGGCGCCGATAACCGCCACACGCTTGCCCTTCAGTGCATCGAAATCGATATCGTCGGCAGAATGGGCCCAATAGGAGCGATCGATGCCCCTGAGGAAATCGGGCACGGCAAAACCGCCGAGACCGGACCGACCGGTGGCTAGAACGAGGCGACGGGTGAGAACCCGGCCGGTTTCCGCGCCCTCGACATCGATCGCAATCAGATCGCCAACGGCTGCAACGCCTGTCATGCGCACGCTGTTGCGCACTGGCAGACCAAGCACGTTCCGGTACCAGACCAGGTAGTCCATCCACTGGCCCTTGGGGATTTTGTCCAGCGACCGCCATGCCTCGACGCCCCATTGTGCCGTGAACCAGGCGCGGAATGTCAGTTGCGGCAGACCGAGCGACGGACCGTGCAGCGTTTTCGGCGACCGGAGCGTTTGCATGCGGGCAAACGTTATCCATGGCCCTTCGAAGCCGGCCGGAGCCGCGTCATAGGCGACGACATTGGTTATCCCCGTCAGCACCAGCTTTGCGGTGGCAGCAAGTCCGCACATGCCGGCGCCGATCACCACGACGTCACGGACCGGCACCCCATCGCGCGAGCGCGCGGGGACCCATGGCTTGGCGGGTAGTTCGAGGACATCGAGATCCTGAGCAAGTTGTGCTTCGAGCGCGGCAAGACCTCTCGGGGGGAGCGAACTGGGGGTGTGCTTCATATTCCCGTTCCGTGATTTGTGCCGGAGGCGGGGTCGGCCACCAATTGCCCGGCCAGGGTCGGATCGAGTTTCTTGAAGCCGACGATCGACCGTTCAGCCACCGCCTCGACCGCATCCACCAACGCCTGCGCGACTGGACGAAGGGGGCGTTTTTCGCCAGCCACAACACCCCAATAAAAGAGGACGGTTACATCGATCGGGCGAATGACGACCCCAGGCAAGCCCACGCCATAGGCGGTGAGGGGATCGATGACAGCCGCAACACCGGTCCGGCGTACGATCTGCAACGCGCCATAGGCGGTATTCGTGCGGATTACTGGCCCGGTGTCGATGCCCCTGGCCGCCAGTGCCTTGGAGACATGCAACTGGAAACGCAGCGGGTTGAGCAACGTGGCGACGCGGCGGCCGGCAAAAGCGGAAAGCGGTATGACATCTAGTTCGGCCAGCGGATCATCCTCCCGCACGGCAGCAACATCAGGCGCCGAATAGAGCCGCAGGACATCCAGACCGGGCGTATCGAGCGGCAGGCTTGAAAACCCGACCTCGGCACGTCCGCTGCGCACTTCCTGAGCGACGGTCGAGGGAAGGAACTGCCCGAGATGCGTCTCGTGCGGAAGCTCGGCACCTTGGAGTTCAGCCAAGGCCGTGGGGATCAAGCCGGTGCCGATCGCGGAGGTGGTGACGATCTGCAGGATTCGCCCTCTGCCGGCGGCGATCATCTTGGCCCGCGCTGCGAGTTCGGTGAAGGACATCAGCAGGCGTCGTGCTTCCTCCTCGAACGCGACTCCTTCTTCAGACAACTGCACCCGTCGACCGATCCGATGCAGCAATTCGAAGCCAAGTTCGGCCTCGAGCTCCTGAATGGTGCGCGTCACCGCAGGCTGGGAACGCCCGAGCATGTCAGCCGCCCTGGTGATACTGCCGCTGGCAGCAACCGCAAGGAAGGTCTGAAGGTCCCGGGTTTCCATGTTTCTCCTACATGCGTAATCCGTATGATTGACATCGTCTCATTCGTTTTTGATATATGTCAAGCGGAAACGAATGTTCGTTACGGGCTTTGTGCATATGCCGGCCTCAGCGCCAGAATCCGGGTCGGAGGCGGACAGGGACGTCAGACGCGGCTCCAGCTTGCGAAGCCTCCTGAAGAAAAGAATTCAGGTGACGGCGGCAAGGATTCTCGAACCACAAAGCCTGCGACAGGAGGAATATTATGCGCGTGAGTATTCTGGGCGCCGGAGCAATTGCTTATGGCCTTGCCGCCTATTTGGCAGGATCGGGGCATTCGCCAATGCTTTGGTCACCGTCGGGGCAGCGCACCAAGGGGTTGGCTACCGGCGAATTGTTGAAAGCGACGGGGGACATCGCGGCGACGGTACCGGTGCGCATCGCCAAGGATTGCAAGGATGCCATCGCCAACGCGGACGTGGTGGTGATTGCACTTCCGGCTTACGGCCACAGGATGGTGATGGATGCTGCCGCCCCCCATCTGATCGATGGAATCCCGGTCATCATCAGTTCGCATTGTTCGTTCGGGGCACTGTATCTCTCCAGGCGGTTGGCGGAGCGCAAGGTCAGCTTGCCGATCGTCCTGTGGGGCACAACACTGTTGACCGGGCGGCAACTCGGGCCAACCGAGGTCCATGTCACCACCATTCGCCAGAAGCTTGATGTCGCGACGCTGCCTTTCAAAGCTCAGGATGAAGGATACGGATTTTGCACGAGCCTATTTGGTGATCGTTTTGTCAAGCGCGACGGCATGCTCGCGATCGCGCTCAGCAACCTCAATCCGCAAAACCACTTGGGAATTGCCCTCCTCAACTTGACACGCATGGAAAAAGCCGAGCAATGGAGCCAGGGGGGAAACGTCACCCCTGCCGCTGGCCGCCTTATCGAGGCTCTGGATGCCGAACGGCTAGCCATCGCGGCCCATTTTGGTATCGCGGTTCGCACCGTCCAGGAGCATTTTTCATTGTCGTTTCATGTTCCGAAGGGAACCGTTTCGGAGATGAACCAGGAGATGGATCGTCAAGGCCGTGGCGGCTTTGGTCCGACAACAATCGAAAGCCGCTACATTCTCGAGGATGTTCCGTTTGGACTGCTGCCGACCGTATTGTTGGGTAAGATCACCGAGAAACCGGCGACGCTCCACGAGTCTGGAGTTTCGATATTATCGGCGGCTTACGGTCGCGATCTCAAGGGAGATAACGATATTCTTCCCGCGCTCGGCCTCGAGGGAATAGCAAAGGCGGATCTTGAAAACCTTTGCCGCACGGGGTTTTGAGTGCGCCCGCAGCCGATACGGCATGATCACATTTAGGGGCGCCGCGCTACGTCATCGCGTCGGTGCATTTTAACAGTGGTGCGCAGCGTCAGGGCGATGTCGCTGGCGCCGCGATCGCCAGAACCAGCCATGCAACCGTCGAAAGTAGCGTTCGGGACGCCGCGGGGAATCGAGCATCCTGAATTGACAATATCCCCTCCGGGGGGATAGCACTTCAGAATGAAAGAGCGTCCCCACATTCACGAGACCCATCCCGACATCGTCAAACGGCTGAAGCGGGCCGACGGTCATCTGAGGGGCGTTATTGAGATGATCGAAGCAGGCCGGCCTTGCCTTGACATTGCCCAGCAGCTTCATGCCGTCGAAAGGGCTGTTTCCCAGGCCAAGAAGACGCTCATCCAGGATCACCTAAACCACTGCCTGGAAGATGTCGTGGGGCCGCTGCCGCGTGAGCAGCGCCGCTCGATCGATGAATTCAAGGACATCACCAAATACTTGTGAGACACGCTCCATGATGGACGGCATTCGCGGCTGGTTCGGCTTCGGCCCGGCAGCTCAAGGCTTCGGCGGGCATGGCCATGACCATGGCGAGGGCGGACACGGCCACACGCATGGCGTGGTCGATCCCACAATCGCGACGACCACACGCGGCATCTGGGCGATCAAATGGTCGTTCGTGCTGCTAGCCCTCACAGCGGTGCTGCAACTGGTCATCGTATTCCTCTCGGGCAGCGTGGCGCTGCTTGCCGACACCATCCACAATGTCGGCGACGCGGTCACCGCCATCCCGCTGTGGATCGCCTTCATGCTGGCGCGGCGCAAGCCCAGCAAGACCTTCACCTACGGCCTTGGCCGGGTCGAGGACCTGGCCGGCATCATCATCGTCCTGATTATCCTCTTCAGTGCCATCGTCGCCGGCTATGAGGCGATCGACAGGTTGATCCATCCCCAAGCCATCAGCTTCCTCGGCTGGGTTGCCGCCGCCGGCCTCGTCGGTTTCCTGGGCAATGAGGCTGTCGCGGTATTCCGCATCCGCGTCGGCCGCGAGATAAACAGCGCGGCCCTGATCGCCGACGGCTATCACGCCCGCACCGATGGCTTCACCAGCCTTGCGGTGGTGCTTGGCGCGGCCGGCGTCTGGCTAGGCTTCCCGCTCGCGGACCCGATCATCGGCCTTTTGATCACTGTGGCTATCCTCGCCATCGTCTGGCAGTCCTCAAAGGCGGTGCTGACACGCATGCTGGATGGCGTCGAGCCGGGCATCGTCGAGGAAATCCATCATGCGGCTGAACATGTGAGGGGCATCCAACGGGTCGCCCAGGTGCGGGCGCGCTGGATCGGCCACAGGCTGCATGCGGATATCGCCATCAAGGTGGCCGAGACAGCGAGCGCAAAGGATGTGGTCGGCATCGCGGAGGCTTTGAGAGGGGAGCTGTTCGACCACCTGCCGGCGCTCTCGGAGGCGAACATCCGTCTGGAAGGCGAAGGCGGATCCGTGGCGGGCGGTTCGGCCCACGCCGATCATGCGCCGGAGCCTTTCAAGGTCGTCAGCGACCTGGCAACGGGAACGCTCGAAATCGTCGATACGCCCGCTGGCGAGCGCTTGCGTCTCACCATCGACAGCCATGCCGACGATCTGGGGGCGACCGTGATCATCGACCGGTCCGAAGGTCCCGAGACGCTTTCGCTCGGGCCTGTCGCCGGCAATCACCACCGCCGTGAAAGCAGCGTCGCCCCCGCCGAGCCGCACGAGTTCGAGGCGAGGCTGATCCTGACCTCTAAGGGCAAGCAACAGGTCCTGCCGTTCAAGATGGTTGAGCCGGAAGGCCACCAACACTAGGACGGGGCAGACTTGCGCGACTTGACGCGTTCGCTCAATCGGTGTCGCGTGACGCGGGTCGATGACAGATCTCGCCGCTCACGCAGCTCTGTTCTTCTCAGCAAGGTCCGCCCCCGCTGGAGGTTGCCACAGGTTGGCCAAGTCCGAGCTCATTTAGGGTTGCGCCGCACAACGGTGCAGGAGCAGCACTGCCGGTTTGGCCAGCTAGGCTATTCGCAGACAGCGATCAAAGCCGCGCCTTGGTGCTCCGGGGTGTCGCCAACAACAGGCTGGTCTCGCTGCCGGTGATGCCGGGGATCAGGCGGATGCGCCGCAGCACGGCGTCGAATTCGGTCAGTGTCTGTGTCCCCAGTTCTATCACCAGGTCCCAGCGGCCGTTGGTGGTATGGATCGTCGAAACCTCCGAGAAGCCGCCAAGAGCGCGGATCACACGATCGGCGGCATGCCCTTCGATTTCCACCATCATGATGCCGCGTACACGCTGGTCGACGGCATCGGCTCGCAGGATGACGGTATAACCGATGATCGCACCGGCTTTTTCAAGACGCTCCATACGGGACCTGACCGTTGCCCGCGAGACGCCGACATCCATGGCAAGGTCCGAGATGCTGCGCCGCGCGTCATGCCGCAAAAGCGTGATGAGCTGTTCGTCAAGCTGATCCATGGCTCAGAATGCAACCAAATCATTCCATTTTGATAGCCCATTTCGATAAATATGCCAATTTGATATGTTCATTCTGCCAGCTGTCCGCGCTCCAATGATGCCTAGAAAACGCGCGGGGAAATACGGATGCATTGTACGATCGTCGGGGCACCGATCCAGGTCGGCTCGGGCCGGATGGGTTGCGAGATGGGGCCTAGTGCGCTGCGTACCGCAGGCCTGGCGGCCGCGCTCACTGAACTCGGGCATACGTTGGCCGATCTTGGCACCGTCGCCTCCGCCGACCTGCGCCCGATCAGCCACGGCAATGCCGCCTTGAAGGCGCTGCCGGAAATCGTCGCATGGACGGCGGCGATTACCGAGGCGGCCTATGCAGCCAGCGCCGGCGCCATGCCGATCTTCCTTGGTGGCGACCACAGCATTTCCGCGGGCACGCTGGCCGGTATCGCCCGCCGGGCGGCGGAAGCCGGCCGCCCGCTCTTCGTGCTGTGGCTCGACGCACATCCTGATTTTCACACGCTCGACACCACGACCAGCGGGAATTTGCATGGCGTGCCGCTGGCTTATGCCAGCGGGCAACCCGGCTTCGAAGGCTACTTCCCCAGCCTGGCGACTTGCGTGGATCCGGCCCGTATCTGCACGTTGGGCATCCGCAGCGTCGATCCGGCGGAGCGCGAAGCGCTACGCAAGGCGGGCGTCACCGTGCACGACATGCGGATGATTGACGAATACGGCATGGCCCCGCTGCTTCGCGCCTTTCTCGAGCGGGTCAGTGCCGAAAACGGCATGCTGCATGTCAGCCTCGATGTCGATTTTCTCGACCCTTCGATCGCGCCTGCCGTGGGCACCACCGTGCCGGGCGGCGCCACCTTCCGCGAGGCTCATCTGGTGATGGAGATGTTGCACGACAGCCATCTCGTCACCAGCCTCGACCTGGTCGAGCTCAATCCCGCACTCGACGAACGCAACCGCACCGCAACCCTTCTCGTGGACCTGACCGCGAGCCTGATGGGCCGGCGGATCATGGACCGTCCCACACGGAGTTATTGAACTGTGACCCCCCATCTGAACATCGTGCCCTTCGTCAGCGTCGATCACATGATGAAGCTGGTTCTTGCCGTCGGCATCGATCGCTTTCTCATCGATCTCGCTGCCTATATCGAAGAGGATTTCCGACGCTGGGAATTGTTCGACAAGACCCCGCGCATCGCATCGCACAGCATCGACGGCGTCATCGAACTGATGCCTACGAGCGACGGACAGCTCTACGGCTTCAAGTATGTCAACGGTCATCCAAAAAACACGCGCGACGGGCGCCAGACCGTGACGGCGTTCGGCGTGATGGCCGATGTCGGCAATGGCTATCCGATGCTGCTTTCGGAAATGACCATCCTGACCGCGTTGCGCACGGCGGCGACGTCGGCCGTCGCGGCCAAATACCTTGCTCCCAATGCGGCGGACTGCATGGCAATCATCGGCAATGGCGCCCAGTCGGAATTCCAGGCCATCGCCTTCAAGGCCCTGCTCGGCATCGACAGGCTTCGCCTCTATGACATCGATCGGTCGGCATCCTTGAAGTGCGCGAAAAACCTTGCGGGGTTCGATTTCGACATCGCGATCTGCGCTTCGGCGCAGGAGGCGGTGGAAGGGGCTCACATCATCACGACGGTCACCGCCGACAAACGCTCCGCGACCATCCTGACGGACAACATGGTCGGATCGGGCGTGCACATAAATGCCGTCGGCGGCGATTGCCCCGGCAAGACGGAATTGCATCGCGATATTCTGCTGCGCTCCGACATATTCGTCGAATACCCGCCGCAGTCGCGCATCGAGGGTGAAGTCCAGCAACTCGAGCCGGACCATCCCGTGACGGAGTTGTGGCAAGTGATGACCGGCAAGGCCGCCGGCCGCCGGGATGCCAGCCAGATCACCTTGTTCGATTCCGTCGGCTTTGCGATCGAGGACTTTTCCGCGCTGCGCTACGTCCGCGACCAGCTTCAGCGCACCGGCCTCTACGAGGAGCTCGATCTGCTGGCGGACCCGGATGAGCCACGCGACCTCTTCGGCATGCTGCTGCGCGCCGACAAGGCCGCCCAGATCACGGCCGTATCCGGCTGAGTTTTCGCAGAAAGCCTGCTGCGGATGTTTGTCTCGCAACCGAGGCGGCGCCGAGCATCCGGCTTCAAGATCGAGCAAGTCGACGACAACAAAATGCCCGCCCGAGGGCGGAATGTAATCTGCATGGGATCGGAGGGCGGGAGCTGCGCAACGCGCGGCGGCTGAATATCCCTGGCTAAAGTCGCCGACGCCAATGGCCTCAGCCGGAAACCAGGTTTGTCAGCATGGTTGCCGCCTCGGTGCCGGCCAAGCCCAGGTCGCGAACGCTGCTCATGTGATTGGTTGCAGGAAGGGTGGTCTGCGAGACCTGTAGTCCCTGCTCCTTCAGATGCCGCGCAAACACCTCGGCCTGCCTGTGGAATGGCGGCGTTTCGTCGGCGCCGACAGCGATCTCGACCGACACTGACGGATCGAAACGGCGGGTGAGCGGCGAGAACCTGGCTGCATCCTCGTCCGTGATCGCGATCTCGGCGGCAAGGAAGGAGGTCTGAAGCGGCTTCAGGTCGTAGAGCCCGCCAAGCAGCAACGCGCCTTTGATTGTCGATGTCCGGCCGTCGTCATTGAAAAGCATCGTCGCAAGTTGGGCGCCGGCTGAATGTCCGCTCACGGTCAGGCGCTCGGTATCGCCGCCGTGATCGCCGATATGGTCGAGCACCCAGCTTTTGGCGCGCCGCACCTGGTCGACGATCGTGGCCATCCTCACAGCCGGCATCAGCGCATAATCGACGATGACCGCGATTGCGCCGGCGCGCGTCACCGTCTCGGCGACATAGGAATAGTCGCGCTTGGAGAACATGCGCCAGTAGCCGCCATGGATGAACATATGGACCGGCAGGCGGTCGCGCTTGCCCTCCGGAAAGAACAGGTCGATGGTCTCGGTGGCATCCGCTCCATAGGCGATATCGGCAACCATCGGCATGGTTGCCCGCACCTCCGTGCTGCGACGAACGATCTCGGCGACGATGTCGTCGAACTCGGCGACGTGATCGCGGATGCGGAAAGGATCATTCTGCATGGGGTGCCCGTTCACATGGTCACGGCGATGTACTTCGCCTCCATGAACTCGGCAATGCCGTGCTTCTGTCCGCCTTCGCGGCCAAGGCCGCTCTGCTTGACGCCGCCGAAAGGTGCCGCCGGATCCGACATCAGGCCGCGATTGAGCGCGACCATGCCCGTTTCGATCTTCGATGCCACGTGCATGCCCCTGGCCAGATCACGCGTGTAGATGTAGGCGGCAAGGCCGTATTCCGTGTCGTTGGCGCGCGCGATGACTTCGTCCTCGTTCTCGAAGCGGCTGATCGGGGCCACCGGACCGAATATCTCCTCCTGCGCCATCTCGGCATTGGCGGGCACGTCCCGAAGGACGGTCGGCGGATAGAAATAGCCCTTGTCGTCGGCGACCGCGCCGCCGCACAGGATCCTGGCCCCACGGGCGACCGCGTCCTTGACCAGCCGATCGATCTTGTCGACGGCCTTCCTGGTAATCAACGGACCGCATTCGGTGTCCGGGTCGGTGCCTGAACCGAGCTTGAGCGCGGCCATGCGTTGGCGCAGACCTTCGGCAAACGCGTCATGGATGCCGGCCTGCGCGTAGATGCGGTTGGCTGCCGTGCAGGCCTCGCCGGCGTTTCGCATCTTGGCGACCATCGCGCCGTCGAGGGCCGCGTCCAGATCGGCGTCATCGAAGACGATGAACGGGGCGTTGCCGCCGAGTTCCATCGAGCATGAGATGACGTGCTTGGCGGCTTCGGCCAGCAGAACACGACCCACGCCGGTCGAACCGGTGAAGGATAGCTTCCGGACGCGCGGGTCGGCGAGCATGGCGGAGGTCACTGGTCCGGGGTTCGAAGTGGTGAGCACATTGACGACGCCGGGAGGCACACCCGCCTCCTCGTACAGCGCGGCGAGCGCGTAGGCGGTCAGGGGCGTCTCGCTGGCGGGCTTCAGAATGACGGTGCAGCCGGCGGCCAGCGCCGGCGCGATCTTGCGTGTCGCCATGGCGGCGGGGAAATTCCAGGGCGTTATGAGCACGCAGATGCCGATCGGATGATAATCAACGACGATCCGGTTGGCGCCTGACGGCGCCAGGCCGAACTCGCCGCTGATGCGCACCGCTTCCTCGGCATTCCAGCGGAAGAATTCAGCCGCATAGGCGACCTCGCCGCGCGCGTCCCGCAGCGCCTTGCCGTTCTCCAGCGAGATCAGCGCCGCCAGCGTATCGGACCGTTCGACCATCAATTCGAAACAACGCCGCAGTATTTCCGAACGCTTGCGCGGCGCGGTTGCGCGCCAGCCTGCCGCCGCCTTCGCAGCCGCCTCGACGGCAGCGGCGGCATCGGCAATCGTGGCGTCCGGGACAGCCGCAATCACGGCCTCCGTGGAAGGATCGATCACCTCAATGAGACGACCGTCGGAAGACGGTCGCCAGTGTCCGTCGATATAGAGGCCGTGCGAGAATGTGGTGTAGTCGAACATGTCCGGATCTTCGTTGAGTTGCCCTTGGGGTACGTTCATCTCATCATCTCTGGTCAGACTGAGCTTGCGGCCATGTCGCCGTCATAGGCGGCCCTCACCAGCCGCCGCATCGCGGCGATGTCGAAAGGACGAGGGTTGTTCTTGATCAGCCGATCGATGCCGAGCGCCTGCTCGGCGGTCCAGTCGATCTTGTCGTGTGGAAGACCCAGATCGGCCAGCGTGCGGGTGATGCCGATCGCCGCGAACAGCCGGGCCACCTCATCGATGGTGGCGCGCGCGGTCGCCTCGGCGCTCTTTGTCTCCGTCACCCCCAGAGCGGCGCCGACCGCCGCTATTTCGTCGGTCGCGGCGGGCAGATTGTAGCTCATCACGTAGGGAAGCATCGTCGCCACGCCCAATCCGTGCGGCGTGTGGGTAAGCGCGCCGACGGGATATTGCACGGCGTGGGCAGCCGCCGTTCCGGCCGTGCCGAAAGCGCAGCCGGCCGCCAGCGCTCCCATCATGACATCGGCGCGTGCGTCTTCGTCCGAGCCGTCCCTGTACGCCTTTTCGAGACTGCGGCCCAGGAGCTGGATGGCCAGCAGCGCGAAATGATCGGTCAGGGCGCTCTTGCCGACGAAGACATGCCGCTGCGGCAAGTGCGGATCGGCGCCGCGTTTGGCGGACGTAAAGGCTTCGATCGCGTGGGTGAGCGCGTCGGCTCCGGCAATTGCCGTGAGGGAGGGCGGGCATGTCGAGGTGAGTTCCGGATCGCAGAGCGCGACCGCGGCAATGAGATGGGGACTGGAAATGCCGACCTTAAGCGTCCGCTCCGGATCGGAGATCACCGCCACCGGCGTCACTTCCGAACCGGTGCCGGCGGTGGTCGGGACCGCGATTACCGGAAGCGTGGGGCCGGGCACCTTGAACTCCCCGTAGTAGTCCTGAAGCGACCCGCCGTGACTGATCAGCAGCGCGGCGCTTTTGGCCATGTCCAGGCAACTGCCGCCACCGATCCCGATCACCATGTCCGGCTTGAAGTCCTTCGCATGGGCGGCACAGACGGCAACGCTGTCACGAGGGACATCCGGGAGGATGCGATCGTACACGAGCGTTTCGATCGAGCCTGCTCTCAGTGCCGCGCTGATCTGCGCGAACATTGGCGTCCCGGCGAAACGCTCATCCGTGCAGATGAATGCGCGCCGGCCATATCTGGCGGCAATATCAGGCAGCGCGTGGCGCTGGCCTTTGCCGAAAAGAATCTCATGCGGCAACCGGGCTGCTGCAAATAGCGTCATGAAGTGTGTCCTTCGAATATGGATTGGGGAGCGGGGGATCGGAGATCACCGCTTGCCCAGCGTGCGTGGCGTGGTTCGGGCAAGGCACGGGCCAGAGTCGTCGTCGAGTTTTCCTGCCTCACGAAATATCCTCTATAAAATCGTATAGGATATAGGATTGAATTGCGCGGAGCATCGTGTTAGAGGTCGCCCCTGTCAAGAGGCAAAACATGCAGAATCCAGACCTTACCGTCGACAATGACGCTCGGTTGACAGGCCGCATTCAGCGCGCCAACAGCCTGTCGGGCGACGTCTACGAGGCGATCTTCCAGCAGCTGATGTCGCTGAAGATAGCTCCGGGATCGCGGATCACCGTCGATAACCTCGTCAAGGAGTTCAACGTCTCGCATACGCCCATCCGCGAAGCTCTTGGGCGGCTGGAAGGCGAGGGCCTGGTGGTGAAAACCCATCTTATCGGGTACCGGGCCGCGCCCCAGATCACACGGCGCCGTTTCGACGAACTCTATGAACTGCGCCTGCTGCTCGAACCCGCAGCCGCCGCCAAGGCAGCCGCTGCGCTCGATGAAGCCCGGCTGATGATTTTGCAGGAGGCGGCTGGCGTGATGGCCAGGCGGGTGGGCAAGGACGAACGCCTGCGTTATTCGAACTTCGCCCGCCAGGATGCCATCTTCCACGACAAGGTCATGGAGTTCGCGCAGAACGAGCTCATCCGCGAAACGCTGAACCACCAGCACACCCACTTCCACATTTTCCGCCTGATGTATCACTCGCGGGTCACCGAGGAGGCGCTCGACGAGCACGAAGCCATCCTCGCCGCTTTCGCGGCCAGCGATCCGGTTGCCGCCGAAAAGGCCATGCGCGTGCACATAGAGAATTCGCGGGACAGGCTCCTGCCTGCATTCGAGTAGGCCGCGATGCCAGTTGCCACTCGCATCGACGGAAGCGTCACCGCTTTGCCGCCGGAGCCCACACCGGCTGTGGCTCCGGTGCTACGCGCGGAAGGGCTTTGCAAACAATACGGCCCGGTGACCGTGTTGTCGGACATCACGCTGGATATTTTTCCTGGCGAGATCCATGCCGTCATCGGCGAGAATGGCGCCGGCAAGTCGACGTTCATGCGCTTGCTTTCCGGTTACATCGAGCCAACCGCCGGCAGCCTGTCCATGGCCGGTGACCGCGTGAGTTTCAGGACACCTCACCAGGCGCAGGCGGCCGGCATCGCGCTGGTGCATCAGGAAATCCTCCTGGCCGAAGCGCTCACGGTGACTGACAATCTCTTTCTCGGCCGCGAGCTCTCCAGGCGCGGAATCGTCGATGATGGCGCCATGCGCCGCATAGCGGCCGCGAAACTGGCCGAGATCGGTTGCGAGGTGTCGCCGACCGCGCTGGTCCGGGACATTTCGCTGGCGGATCGCCAGCTCGTGCAAATCGCCCGCGCGTTGCTCGACGACCACAGGGTCGTCATCTTCGACGAGCCAACAGCGGTGCTGACCGGTGGGGAGGTCGAGCGTTTGCTCGCCATCATCTTCGGGCTCAGGGCGCGGGGCATCGCGGTTCTCTACATCAGCCATCGCCTCGACGAGGTGCAGCGGCTGGCGGACAAGGTCACGGTCCTGCGCGACGGCAAGATGATCGGCACCTATCCCGGCCATGCGTTGAGCCAGGCCGACATGGCGCAGCTTATGGTCGGGCGCGAACTCGCCGCGCTTTATCCTCACAAGCGCGAGGTCCAGACGAGCCGGCCCATGCTGACCGTCAGAAACGCGACTGTTCCGGGTTATGCACGGGACGTGTCCTTTACCGTTCACAAAGGCGAGATTCTTGGCTTCGCCGGAATGATCGGGGCGGGGCGAACCGAGTTGTTCGAAGGCATTGTGGGGCTTAGGCCGGCGACGGCTACGATCGAGCTCAACGGTTCGCCGATACAGATACATTCACAGCGCGAGGCCATAGAGGCGGGCATCGGCTATCTGACGGAAGATCGCAAGGGCAAGGGCCTGCTTTTGCAGGAGCGGCTGGCGCCGAACCTGACCCTCTCGTCGCTTGGCCTTCTGCATCCGGGACTTCTGGTTCTGCGCGGCCGCGAATCCGAGGCGCTCGCGCGGGCCGTCTCCAGCTACGACATCCGGGTGAAGAGCCGCAACGCCAGGGCAGGGCAGCTTTCGGGCGGAAACCAGCAGAAACTTCTGCTGGCCAAGGTGCTCCTGACCAATCCTTCGGTCGTGATCATCGATGAGCCGACGCGCGGGATCGACATCGCCAACAAGGCGCAGATCTACGCCTTCATCCAGGAACTCGTGGGCCAAGGCAAAGCCTGCATCGTCATCTCGTCGGAGATGCAGGAACTGGTCGGCATCTGCGACCGCGTCCTGGTCATGCGCGAAGGCAGGATCAGCGGCGAGGTCTCGGGCGAAACGATGATCGAAAGCAACATCGCGCTGCTGGCGACCAGTGACAAAGGCCATGGCACGGCCCAAGGAGGAAGACAGTGACGGCGCTTACCCATTCCATGTCTGCCCGAAGCGACAGGCAGCACCATTTCTCGTGGACGGATGCCGGCCCTTTCCTCGCATTGTTCGCACTGCTGGTGGCGGGATTCCTCATCAATCCGGATTTTCTTTCCGCGACAAACCTAGGCAACGTGATCACGCGCAGCGCTTATGTCGCCATCATAGCCGTCGGCGCCACATTCGTGATCTCATCAGGCGGGCTCGACCTTTCGGTCGGCTCGATGGTCGCCTTCATCGCCGGCGTCACGATCATGTTCATGAACATGATGGCCCCCAGCCTCGGCCTTTGGGCCATCCCGGCAGGCATGGTGATAGCAGTCGTCGCGGGGCTTCTATGCGGCCTCGCGAACGGTCTCATCGTCACGGTCGGAAGGATCGAGCCGTTCATCGCCACGCTCGGCACAATGGGTATCTTCCGCGCACTGATCACCTATATGACCGATGGCGGCACGATCCCGATCGATCGCTCGCTGCGGGACGCGTACCGGCCGGTCTATTTCGGCGCCGTCGCGGGCATTCCGGTGCCGATCCTTCTGTCGGCGCTCGTTGCGGTGGTCGGCGCATTTGTCCTCTACAAGACCAAATATGGCCGCAAATGCGCGGCGGTGGGCGCGAACGAGGACGTCGCCCGCTATTCGGGCATCTCGGTCGTCAAGACGCGCACCATTGCCTATGTCATCCAGGGTGCATGCGTGGCGGTCGCCGCCATCTGTTACGTGCCTCGTCTGGGAGCCGCCACCCCGACCACCGGACAGCTTTGGGAGCTGCAGGTGATAACGGCCGTTGTCATTGGCGGAACGGCGCTGCGGGGCGGCAAGGGCCGCATCTGGGGCACCATCGCCGGTGCGGTGATCCTGGAACTGATCGCCAACCTGATGGTGTTGTCGGATTTCGTTTCCGAATACCTCGTCGCCGCGGTGCAGGGCGTCATCATCATCATCGCCATGCTCGTGCAAAGATTTTCGAAATAGCTCGTCTTCGGACCGGACGGGCGCCTGTTGTGTGGTCCATATCTCTGGGAGGTATTTATGTTTAGCAGGAAATGGGTTGCCGTTGCGGCAGTCGGCGCACTGATGGTGGCCGGCCAGGCGCTTGCAGCCGACAAGAAGGTGGTCGCGGTGTCGATCCCGGCGGCGGATCATGGCTGGACGGCCGGCATCGTCTATCACGCGCAGGCCGCCGCAAAGGAAATCAACGCGGCCTTCCCGGATGTCGAAGTCGTCGTGAAGACGTCGCCCTCGGCGGCCGACCAGGTAAGCGCGCTGGAGGATCTGTCGGCCAGCCGCAAGCTGGATGCGCTGGTGATACTGCCCTACACCTCCGAGGAACTGACCCAGCCGGTGAAAGCCATCAAGGAGATGGGTACGTTCATCACCGTCGTCGACAGGGGATTGACCGACCCTTCCATTCAGGACCTGTATCTTGCCGGCGACAACATCGCGGTTGGCACCAATACGGCGAAGTTCATGATCGACAAACTGGGCGGCAAAGGTGACGTCGTCGTGCTGCGCGGCATTCCCACCGTCATCGACGACGAGCGCATCAAGGGCTTCGAGGATACCATCAAGGGCACCGGCCTGAAGGTGCTCGACATGCAGTATGCCCACTGGAACAGCGACGAGGCCTTCAAGCTCATGCAGGATTACCTGGCCAAGCACCCGCACATCGATGCGGTCTGGGCCAATGACGACGACATGCTTCTCGGTGTGCTCGAGGCCGTCAAGCAGTCCGGCCGAACCGATATCAAGCTAGCGCTCGGCGGCAACGGCATGAAGGACATCGTGAAGAAGGTGATAGACGGGGATGCGATGACACCGGTCGAGACGCCGTATCCGCCGGCGATGATCAAGACCGCTATCTACATGACCGTGGCCAACTTGATCGGTCAGGCTCCGGTTCGCGGTGCCGTCAAACTCGACGCCCCGCTCATAACCCAGGCCAACGCCAAGGAATATTACTTCCCCGACTCCCCATTCTGAGGCCCGCATCCGAATGAGGCAAGGCGCGTGATGCGCCTTGCATGCCAACAACAGAGAGGAAGAGCTATGCCAGGCAAGAAGATATTGATGCTGACCGGTGAGTTCACCGAGGAATACGAGATTTTCGTTTACCAGCAAGCGATGGAAGCCGTTGGTCACACGGTCCATGTCGTCTGCCCCGACAAGAATGCGGGCGACCTGATCAAGACCTCGCTGCACGATTTCGAAGGGGACCAGACCTACACCGAAAAGCTCGGGCACTACGCGCTGATCAACAAGACGTTCTCGGATGCGGAAAAGCAGCTCGACCAGTACCACGCGGTCTACTGCGCGGGCGGACGCGGACCGGAATACATCCGCACCGACAAGCGGGTGCAGACGATCGTTCGACACTTTCACGAGACCAAGAAGCCGATCTTCACGATCTGCCATGGCGTGCAGATCCTGATCGCGGTCGACGGTGTCGTGCGCGGCAAGAAGGTTGGTGCGCTGGGCGCTTGCGAGCCGGAAGTCACTCTCGCGGGCGGAACTTATATCGACCTCTCGCCGACGGAAGCCTATGTCGATGGCACGATGGTGTCGGCCAAGGGATGGACGGCGCTGGCCGCCTTTATCCGCGAGTGCCTGAAGGTGCTCGGCACGGAAATCCGCCACAACTGAGCCACGAACCAGGTGGAGGCCGGCGCGCTGCCGTGGCGTGTCGGCCTCCACAGTGATACCGAGGCCTTCGCCGATGCGGACGACTGTATCGACCGTCGTGCAAAAGGTATGCGCGCGGTGCGTCCTGCCCGTTAGCGGCCGCTGCGCCGGACAGGTCCAGCTTTTTCCTTACGCAATCGCGAGCGGAAAACGTTACGCACTTTTCCCGGGATTGCTTTAACGCGCGGCGGCAATCCAGTCGGCAAGGCTGATGGCGAAGCTTCGCGGCACGATCAGGTCGCAGCTGCTCTCGCCCGTTCGCAGATAGAGCGCCGGCACGTGATGGATGGACGTCTGTACGGCACGGCCGGGGGCCGAAGCGGCGGACGACCAGTCGACCGGCATGCAGGCAGAGAGAATGTCCTGAAGACGCGCACCCTCCATCCTGAACCGCACCCGGCCTTCACCAAGCAGAACCGAGCAGCCCAATTCCGGATCGATCGCAATGGCGGGCGGTTCCGCGCCTGTCTCGACGATCAGCCAAAGACGGCGGGGCGCGATCCTGACGATGAGGGCGCCAGCGTGCCGAACCGTCTCGCCGACGCTGGCAGGAAGCCTCGCGCCCAAGGCCTGCGAGACGCTCGTTTCGAATCTTGCCAGTGTTCCGTCCCAGCCCTCGATCTGAATGATCGGGCAATCGGAGGCCCACAGGTTGAAGTCCTTCGACAGCACAGGTTCAACCATGCATGCGCTCTCCCTTGGGGTCTAGGAAGACAGAAGGCACGACGCGGGCGCGAACCGTCTCTGTCCGCATCGGGTAGACCGCGATGACCTCGTCTCCTTCGGCCGCGGCATTGCCCGCGAACAGCGCCAGTCCGACATAGTGGCCGAGTTCCGGGCTGAAGGTAACCGAGGTGATCCGACCGCGCCCGTGGCCGGTGACGGCATCGCCAGGCAGGAACACTATGGCGCCTCCGCGCAGCCGCTTGCCGTCCTCGATGCATTCCAGCCCGATGAGGCGCTGGCGGTCGGGTGCCTGAAAGGCCGGACGACGACGCAGGACGTCGCCGACGAATCCGCCGCGTTTGCCGGCCATGCGCCCGAGGCCGAGATCGTCGAGCGTGGTGCGGCCATCGATCTCGGGCCCGGCGACGTGGCCCTTTTCGACGCGCAGCGCACCAAGCGCCTCGACGCCATAAGGTTTGAGGCCGAACGGCGCGCCTGCTTCGATGAGACGGCTCCAGGCCTGTTCGCCGGCGCTGGCGCCGACATAGATCTCGTAGGCGCGCTCGCCGGAATAGCTGAGGCGGATAACGCGCAGGGCCCGTCCGTCGAACCCGGCTTCGATGACGCCCATATGCGGCAGCGTCTCGTTGGAGACATCGAGCGTGGGAAAGGCGGCGGCAAGGACATCGCGGCTTCGTGGCCCGGCGATCGACATCGCCGCCCACTCGTCGCTTACCGAAGAGACCGCGACACGCAAATCCGGCCAGGCGGTGTCGAGCAGGAATTCCAGCCGCGACAGGACATCGGCGGCCCTGGCGGTAGAGGTGGTCATGAAGAAGCGATTTTGCGACAAGCGCGTGGTGGTGCCGTCGTCGAAGACGACGCCGTCGTCGCGCAGCATGACGCCGTAGCGCGCGCGGCCAACGGGAAGCTTGGCGAAACCGTTGGCGTAGACACGGTCGAGGAATATGGCCGCGTCCGGCCCCTGCACGTCGATCTTGCCGAGGGTGGAAATGTCCATCAGCCCGGCGCCGCCGCGCACGATCCGCATCTCCGCGACATAGGCTTCATTCACGTCGCGTCCGGCATCGCGATAGAAATACGGACGCATCCAGAGACCGACCTCGAGCATCTCGGCACCGTTTGCCAGGTGCCAGTCGTGCATCGGCGTGCGACGGACCGGCTTAAAGTGATGACCGACGGCGCGACCGGCCAGCGCGCCGATCGCGACCGCCGCGTAGGGCGGGCGAAAGGTCGTGGTTCCGGTTTGCGCAATCGTTGCCCGGCGCAGCGCCGCCATGGCCGAAAGTGCTGCGAAATTGCTGGTTTTGCCCTGGTCGGTCCCCATGCCGAGCGTGGTGTAGCGCTTCAGGTGTTCGACCGATTCATAGCCCTCGCGATGGGCGAGCTCGATGTCCTTGGTGGTTACATCCATCTGTAGATCGACGAAGGCCTTGCCGCGCCCAGCGGAAGAGATCGCACGAAAGGGAGCGGCCGGGGCCCCTTCGAGATCGAGTTCATCCGGCGCCGGCATGGCCGCCGGTTTTCCACAGAAGCATGCCGCTTCGACGCCGGCGCGGTGGCCGTCCTCGATCGCGTCGGCGGTCGAGAAGCGCCCCATTACCGCGCCGGCGCCGAACTGGCCTGCCGGAAAGCCGCCCGGAACGAAGCCGTCGATGTCGTCGCGATAGACGGGCCTGACGCCAAGATGCGAGGTGAGATGCACCGTCGGCGACCAGCCGTCGGAGACGCAGACGAAATCGCAGGCGATTTCCGATTTGGCGCTCGGGCCGGCAAGCCGTACGGCCTTCACCGCATGGCTGCCGCGCAGATCGGCGATCCGGGTTCCGGAGCGGATCTCTACGTTCAGGCGTCCGGCTTCCGCCGCCAGACCGGCGGGCGGAGCGCCGCGCTGATCCGCGACCGTCACCTGCGCGCCGGCGGCGGCGAGGTCGAAAGCAGCGCGATAGGCACCGTCGTTCATCGTGGCCACGAGGATATTCTTCCCCGGCAGCACGGCGAAGCGGTTGAGATAGGTCCGGGCGGCGGACGCCAGCATGATGCCTGGCCGGTCGTTGTTGGAGAACACCAGCGGCCGTTCGATAGCACCGGCGGCAAAGATGATCGAGCCGGCGCGAAGCACGGTGAAAACCTGCCGCGCAGCGCCTTGCGCGACCTGGCCGTCATGCCGCTCGATCAGCCCCAGCGTGTTGCCGTCATAGGTGCCGAAGGCCATCGTCTTGCGCATCAGGGTGACGTTGGGCTGGCCTGCAAGCTCCGCCTCGATCTTTGTCAGCCAGGCTGCCGCCTTGCCATCGGTGCGCTCGGCAAGAAGCTGGCCACCGAGCAGAAAGTCCTGTTCGACGAGGACGACCCTGGCGCCGCTGGCTGCCGCGGCGCGCGCCGCCGACAGGCCGGCAGGGCCGCCGCCGACGACTGCAACATCGGCAAATGCATGCCGGGTCTCGTAACGGTCGGGATCGGGTTCGGTGCCGGCCCGGCCCAATCCCGCGGCTTTACGGATGAAATGCTCGTAGAACATCCAGGCGCGGCGGGTCGGACCCATGAAGGTCTTGTAGTAGAAGCCGGCGGAAAGAAGGGGCGCAAACAGGCCGTTGACGCTCTGCACGTCGAAGGCAAGGGACGGCCAGCGATTCTGGCTTTCGGCAGTCATACCTTCAGCCAGTTCCAGTGTCGTGGCCGGAAGGTTCGGTTCGCGCCGTCCACCGCTTCCGAGCGTAACCAGCGCGTTGGGTTCTTCCGGGCCGGCCGAGAAGATGCCGCGCGGCCGATGGTATTTGAAGCTGCGGCCTGTCAGCATGAGCCGATTGGCAAGCAGCGCGGAAGCAAGCGTATCGCCTCGATAGCCGCCCAGCTCGCGGCCGTCGAATGTGAAGCGGAGCGGCTGCGTGCGGTCGATGCGGCCGCCGGCGGCCAGACGATTTCCAATCATTTTCATGCTGGCATGTTCCTGGTGAAGCCGACCGATGCGATAGCGTGGTTCCTCGTGTCGCGCTCGATGACCAGCCATTGCCGGCAGCCGGTCACATGCTGCCAGAATTCCCGGTGCAGCCCCGCCGGGTTCTTGCGCACATAGACATAGCGGTACCACGCCTCCGGATCGGGATCGTCATGCGCCGGACGCACCGCGGAAGCGTCGCCGCCATAGCGGAACTCGTCATGGTCGCGCGGGCCGCAGCATGGGCAGTCGATGCGAAGCATTTCTCTCGTTCTCTATTGCAGCCAAGCCGAGGGGCCGGCGCCGGCTTCGTCGAGCGTGTGGCCGGTCCGGAAACGGTCGAGCGCGTAGGCGGCGGTCAGCGGATGCGGCTTGCCGGTGGCCAGCATATGGGCAAAGCACCAGCCGGAGGCCGGCGTCGCCTTGAAGCCGCCATAGCACCAGCCGCCATTGAGATAGAGCCCTTCTATCGGGGTCGGGCAGATGATCGGACTGGCGTCCGGCGTCATGTCCATGACGCCGCCCCAATGGCGCAGCAGCCTGACACGCGAGATGCAGGGCATCAGGGCTATCGCCGCCTCCGCCACTTCGCGCACGACGCCGAGATTGCCGCGCTGGGCGTAGGAATTGTCGCCGTCGAGATTGCCGCCGAAGACCAGCCCGCCCTTGTCGGACTGGCTGACATAGAAATGGTCTGCGCCATAAGCGACGACGTGATCTACCAGCGGCTTGAGCGGCTCGGTGACGAAAGCCTGGAGCACGTGGCTTTCGATCGGCAGTTCCAGGCCGGCCTTGGCGGCAAGGAGCGAAGTATGGCCTGCGACGGCGAGGCCGACCTTGCCGGCGCCGATGCGGCCCTTGCTGGTCTCGACGCCGACGATCCTTTCGCCGTTGCGGACAAAGCCGGTCACCTCGCAATTCTGGATGATGTCGACCCCGTGGCCGTCGGCAGCGCGCGCATAGCCCCAGGCGACGGCGTCATGACGCGCCGTGCCTGCGCGGCCTTGCAAGATCGCACCATGGATCGGAAATCGCGCGGTTTCGGAGAAATCGAGATAGGGTACCAGCCGGCGCACAGCGTCGCGGTCGAGTATGTCGGCGTCGATGCCGTTCAGACGCATGATGTTGGCGCGATGGCTGAATGTGTCGAGTTGATCGGCCGAATGGGCAGTGACGATCTGGCCGCGCTGCGAAAACATCACGTTGAAGTTCAGCGCCCGCGACAAGCCTTCCCACAGCTTGACCGAGAATTCGTAGAACTGGGTGTTGCCGTCGAGCAGGTAGTTGGAGCGGATGACGGTGGTGTTGCGGCCGACATTGCCGCCGCCGACATAGCCCTTTTCCAGAACGGCGACATTGCGGATGCCGTGGTTCTCGGCGAGGTAGAAAGCCGTCGCAAGGCCATGCCCGCCGCCACCGACGACGATCACGTCATAGGCGGGCTTCGGCTCGGCCGCGCGCCAGGCGCGCCGCCAGTTCTTCTGGCCGGAAAGGGCATTGCGGAAAATCGAAAACGCCGAATAGCGAGCCATGTTCATGGTCTAGCGGACGATCGGGCCGGCTGGGGTGCGGGTCAGCACTTCGGCCCCCGCATCGGTCAGCAGCACGGTGTTGGAGATGAAATGGTCGCCGCGGCCGGTGCCCATCAGCCAGGACAGGATGTGGAAGCTCATCCCGGTCTCGATTTCGAGATCGGAATCGTGCCTGAGGCCCGTCACCGAATTGCCGCCGGTCCATGAGGGCGGCTGGCCGATGCCAACGAGATAGCCGCAATGATGGCGGCGATAATGCGACAGGCCGGCCTCGTCGGCGACGCCTTGCCAGGCGGCGTAGACATCGCGCGCCCTGGCGCCGGGCTCGAGCGCCCTGACGACGGCCTCGAATGCCTTGGCCGTGACCTCGGCCATGGCGGCGTCTTCGTCCTTGATGTTGCCGATGCGGATCAGCCGGCCAAGCGGCGCGTGATAGCGCGAGACACAGCCCGACAGTTCGACGAAGACCGGCTCGCCGCTGCGATAGATGCCGTCGCCCCAGGTCGTGTGCTCCTCGCCGAGCCGGGCGGCGGGCCGGATGAACGGGCCGAAGCCCGGCGCGTGGCCGCCGGCGCGCACCATCGCCGCCACGCATTGGGCGGCAACCTCCTGCTCGGCGGCGCCGTCGGAGATGGCAGCGATGGCGGCACCTGCCGCAGCATCCGTGACCTTGGCGGCGCGGCGCATCAGCACCTGTTCCTCGGCGCTCTTCACCAACCGCATCTTGTCGACCAGTCCCGAGACGTCGCTCCACTTGGCGTCGGCCTGCGCCTCAAGCTTCAGGGCGAGGCCGTGGCTGAGGCCGGAGGTCCAGTTTTCGATGCCGATCCGTTTGCCGGCCAGGCCGAGTTCGGAAATGACGCGCGCGGCGAGGTCGGCCGCCGTCTCGCTGTCAGAGTGACCGCGGAATTCTGCTGCCTTCACCTGATTCTCGATCGTCACCTTCTCCATCGACCGGGTGACCAGGATAGGGCGCCGGTCGAGCGTGACGATCAGGAGGTGCGGCGCGAAATAACCCCAATGGTCGAGGCCGGTGAGGTAGAAAACAGTCTCCGGCGAGGCGAAGACGGCGGCGTCGAGCTTGCGCTCTGCCAATGCCGTGCGAACTTTCGACAAGCGGCCGGCGATCTCGGCTTCGGAAAAGGGATTGCGGTCCATTGAGGTGTCCTTGAGTTGCCGGTCCTGGGCTGATGGTCAGTCGATGAAGATGGGATCGCGGGTCACGTCGCAGAGCCGCTCGCCGCCGCCTTCGCTGGCGCTGGGATCCTGGCAGATGATGAGATCGAAGCCGGCCTTTGCCATGCGTTGCTTCACGTCGGCCAGGCGCCGCGCGTATTCCGCCTTGGTGGGCCCGCCCGACGCGTCCAAAGCCGTTTTCCTTCCTGCCCTCATCCAAAGGCGGTTCGTATCCGCATCGAGAAAGCACACCTTAATTGTGCACAACTTGCGCATCACAAAGCCGCACAATCAACCCCAATGGCGATTTTTCCAGATTCGTACAGTGCGTCTTGCGATATGTCCAGATGAGTTGTATACGTCTTAGTGCGCTTGACGCGATGGTGGAGAAACATCGTTCGAGCCCGATAATTATCGAAGAAGAAAAGGGGAAAGCATGTTCACGTCACAGATATCCCGCCGCGCGCTCGTGAAGGCCGCCGCCTGTCTTGCGCTCGCCGCGACCGCATTCACGTCACTGCCGGCCCATGCCGAAACGACGCTCGAACGCGCCAAGAAGGACGGCTATATCCGCGTCGGCTTCGCCAATGAGGCGCCGTTCGGTTTCGCCACGCCTGACGGCAAATTGACCGGCGAAGCGCCGGAAGTCGCCAAGGCGGTGCTCGCCAAGATGGGCATTGCGCAGGTCGACGGCGTGCTGACCGAATTCGGCTCGCTCATTCCGGGTCTCAAGGCCGGCCGCTTCGACATCATCGCCGCCGGCATGTTCATCAATCCCAAGCGCTGCGCCGAGATCAATTTTTCCGAACCGTCCTATGGCATCGGCCAGGCCATGCTGGTCGCGAAGGGCAATCCGAAAGGCGTGAAGGACTATTCGAGCATCAAGGACAATCCCGATCTCAAGCTCGCCGTGATGGCGGGCGCCGTCGAGGGGGGATATGCGAAGGACGCCGGCGTTGCCCAAGGACAAGTCGTTTCCTTGCCCGACCAATCCAGCCTGGTCGCGGCGGTCCAGTCTGGCCGTGCCGATGCTGCCGCGCTAACCGCGCTCTCGATCGCCGACATGGCCAAGAAGGCCGATGGCGTCGAATCGACCAAGCCCTTCGGTGAAGTTGCCGGCAAGTCGGTGAAGGGCCATGGCGGCTTCGGCTTCCGCAAGGAGGACACCGATCTGCAGGAAGCGTTCAACGCCGAACTGAAGAAGTTCCTCGGTACGCCGGAGCATATCGCGCTGGTCGAGCCGCTCGGCTTCGGCAAGGACTATCTGCCGAACAAGACGACTGCAGAGCTCTGCAAGGGCGAATAAATTCCCAACTGCTGGGCGGCGTGAAAACGCCGCCCTCTTTTTTCCTCGGAGAAGCAGATGGGGATCCGCACGCTCGTTGCCATGCTGGTCGTTTCGCTGGCCGTGATCGCGGCGCTTGCGACGCAGGAGACGTACAGGCTGTTCCTACCGGGACTATTGCAGGGCGCCGTCCTGACGATCGAGATCGCTGTTCTCGGCAGCCTGCTGGCGGTCGTCATGGGCGTGCTCGCCGCGCTAGCGCGCATGTATGGTCCAGCGCCGCTCAGATGGCTGGCGACTGTCTATGTCGAAGTCTTTCGCGGCACCTCGGCGCTCGTGCAATTGTTCTGGCTGTTTTTCGTGCTGCCGCAATTCGGTGTCACGCTCGACGCGTTTCCCGTCGCGGTGCTGGCGCTTGGTCTGAATGTCGGCGCCTATGGATCCGAATGCGTGCGCGGTGCAATCCAGTCGGTCGCGCGCGGCCAATGGGAGGCGGGAACGGCGCTCAACATGAGCCGCGCGCAAATGCTGCGCCGGATCATCCTGCCGCAGGCCTTCGTCGCCATGATCCCGCCCTGGGGCAATCTTTTCATCGAGCTTTTGAAATCGACGGCGCTGGTTTCGCTGATCACGCTCACGGACCTCGCCTTCAAGGCGCAGCAGATGAACCAGAACACCTTCAAGACCATTCCCATCTTCACGCTGGTGCTGCTGATGTACCTCGCCATGTCGCTCACCGTTTCCATCGGCATGCGGCTTCTCGAAAGGCGGGCCTCGCTCGGCCTGGCGCGGGGGAGGGCGGCATGATCTGGGATTGGAGTTTTGCCGCGGAGATCCTGCCGGTGCTGGCACGCGCCGCCGTCGTCTCGATCGAGGCGACGCTGCTCGGCTTCGTCATCGCGGCTTTGCTCGGCCTGGTACTTGCGGTAATCCGTATCGCGGTGCCCTGGACCGGCTGGACGATCTCGGTGCTGGTCGAACTGATCCGCTCGACGCCGCTGCTCATCCAGATCTTCTTTCTCTATTTCGTCTTTCCGAAATTCGGCGTCGTGCTCGACGCATTCACGGCCGGTGTTCTGGCCATCGGCATCCACTACGCCGCCTATTGCTCGGAGGTCTACCGCGCGGGCTTCGACAACATCCATCGCGGCCAGTGGGAAGCCTCGATCGCACTCAACCTCTCCTCCTGGACGACCTTTCGCGACATCATCATCCCGCAGGCGATACCGCCCATCGTGCCGGCGCTCGGCAACTATCTCGTCGCGCTGTTCAAGGAGACGCCGCTGCTGTCGGCCATCGCCGTGCTGGAACTCATGCAGACGGCCAAGATCATCGGCTCCGAAACCTTCCGCTACACCGAACCGATCACGCTGGTCGGCCTGTTCTTCCTGGCCATGAGCCTGGTTTCGGCCGCGCTCATCCGTGCCCTCGAACGCCTGCTCAACCGAAGGACCGCGCGATGACCGAACAACCGATGGTCCGTTTCGACAATGTCTCGAAGCGTTACGGCGCGCTCACCGTGCTCGACGGGCTGAACCTCGAAATCGCGCGCGGCGAGAAGGTTTCCGTCATCGGACCGTCCGGTTCCGGCAAGACCACGGTCCTGCGCATGCTGATGACGCTGGAGACGATCAACGACGGCGTCATCTGGGTCGAAGGCGAGCCACTGACCCATATGAAGCAAGGCGGAAAGCTGGTGCCCGCCAATCTCGCCCACATCCGCCGCATCCGGGCGAAGATCGGCATGGTGTTCCAGTCTTTCAACCTGTTTCCACACATGACGGCGATGGCCAATTGCATCGAGGCGCCGATGACCGTGCTTGGCATGAAGCGGGCCGATGCCGAGGCACGGGCGGCCGAGCTTCTCGACATGGTCGGGCTGTCGCAGAAGAAGGATCATTATCCTTCACAGCTTTCCGGCGGCCAGCAACAGCGCGTCGCCATTGCAAGGGCGCTGGCGATGCGGCCCAAGATAATGCTGTTCGACGAGGTGACGTCCGCGCTCGATCCGGAACTTGTCGGCGAAGTGCTGCAAGTGATAAGGCAAATCGGCCGCGAGCATGATCTGACGATGCTCATGGTCACCCACCAGATGGGCTTCGCCAAGGAATTTTCCGATCGCGTCTGCTTCTTCTATCAGGGCAAAATTTGCGAGCAGGGGCCGCCGGCAGAGCTTTTCGGCGCACCCAAGAATGAGCGGACGCGACAGTTCCTGCACGCTGTCCTGGAGGCTGGATGACGCTTGATACGGATGCCTCGGCCAAGACCGTGCCGCCTTCGCGTCCGCTTTCGGCGCGCGAACGGTTCGAACGCATCTACCTGATCCTGCGCGACCGTATCTGCCTTCTCGATTATCCGCCGGGGAGCCGGCTCTCCGAGGAAGAACTCGCCCAGGAATTCGAGATCAGCCGCACACCGGTCCGACGCGTGCTGGCGCGGCTCGAGGCCGAAGGGCTTGTGCAATCGATCCACGGCGTCGGTACGATCGTTACCGACGTCGACATCGAGGAGTTGCAGCAGGTCTATCATCTGCGACTGGAACTCGCGCTGCTTGTCGGCAAGCTTTCGCCAATTCCCCGAACGGCGGTCGACCTCGATCGCATCCGAGCGCTCATCGCGCGCTGCGATTCCGATATGCTCAACCCGGATCAGCGTGCCTTTCTGCAGCTGAACATGGACTTCTTCACTGAACTGTCCGGCATGACCGGGAACCAGCCCCTGCGCGAAATAAGCGAAAGACTGTATTTTCAGGTTGCGCGCGTAGTCCTCAAGATGATGCCGCAACTCGGCCTTGTGGAGGAGTTCACGGCCTTCCGGCGCGAAATGGAGGAAGTGCTGGCCGCGGCGGAAATCGGGGATTGGGAATCGATCGGGCACATCAGGCGAGCCCATATCTCGATGAGCTTTCGGCGCATGGTGCGCCATGCCGGCCGACATGATGAATTTGACGGCAAGACCTGACGGTCGTCCTTTGGCACGGTGACGCAGCTTGTCATCCCGGCGCCGAGAAGCGCTGCTGCTCCGTCCTCTTATTTAGGGTGCCGCCGTTCAGCCACGGCATCAGGCACCACCACCAGCTTGCCGACGAAATCCTTGGCGATGAAATCGGCTTGGGCGCGGTGGAAATCGGAAAGTCTGTAGACGCCGCCGACCAGCGGCCGGATCTTGTCTTCCTCGATATAGCGCACGATACGGCGGAAATCCGCGCGTGTGCCCTGGCTCGAGCCGTGGAGCTGAAGCTGCTTGAGATACATGGTCCTGAGATCGAGCTGGACGACCGGGCCGGCGATCGCGCCTGCGGTGGTGTAGCGGCCCTCGGGCCTCAGGATGCGCAACAGATCGTTGAAGATCGCGCCGCCGACAAGGTCGGCCACGACGTCGATGGGCTGGCCGCCGGTCGCCTTGATCACGGCTTGCGGCAGGTCGGCCACGCCACGGGTGATCACGGCTTCGGCGCCGATGTCGAGCACTGCCTGCTCCTTGCCCTTGCCGACGACGGCATAGGGAATGGCTCCGCGCGCCCGCGCCAATTGCACGATGCCGGAGCCGACGCCGCCCGAGGCGCCGGTGACCAGCACGCGTTCGCCGGCCTTGAGCCCTGCACGTTCCAGCATCTGCTCGCCGGTGAGATAGGCGCAGCAGAAGGTGGCGAGTTCGACATCGCTCAAGTCAGTGTCGACGACATGGGCGTTCTCGGCCGGTACAGCCTGGTATTCGGCGTAACCGCCGTCGCGGCCGTGACCCATATAGTCAATGTCGGCGAGCGAATCGTCGTCGCGATTGTAGATCGAGAAATCGACCATCACTCGTTCGCCGATGCGTTCCGGCGAGACCCCTGCGCCAACGGCAGCGACGGTGCCGACCGTGTCGGTGCCCTGGATACGCGGAAAGGTCAGGGTGTTGCCCTGGCGCCGCCATGTCGACACGGCCCCTGCGTCCTCCTCCGTGCCATAGGCGCCCTGGCGAACCCAGACGTCGGTGTTGTTCATGCCGCAGGCGCTGACCTTGACCAGCACTTCGCCGGCGGCGGGCACAGGCACTTTCACGTCGGTGCGGTAGACGAGCTTTTCCGGGCCGCCGTGGCCGGTAAGCTGCACGGCCGCCATGGTGGCGGGGAGGGTGGGATGAGAGGTCATCGCGTTCACTTCCGAATACTTGTAGGTGGCGCTGCCCCTCACCTTTACCCTCTCTCCGTGAACGACGAGAAGGTGCCGGCAGGCGGATGAGGGGCAGCGCCGATCTCGGCAATTAGAGATTGGCGAACACGCTCTTCACGGCATCGGCGGTCTTGGCCACCACGGTGTCAGCCTCCTCGCGCGTCAGGCAAAGCGGCGGGGCGAAGCCCAAAATGTCGCCCTGCGGCATGGCGCGGCCGATGACCCCGCTTGCGGCGAGGGTCGTGGCGATCTGCGGTCCGATCTTCTGCGCCGGATCGAAGAGCACACGGTCGTCCTTGTCGGCGACGAACTCGACCGCCGCCAGCATGCCGTCGCCGCGCACCTCGCCGACGTTTTTGTGGCCGCCGACGGCCTTGGTCAATTCGGCGCGGAAATAGGCGCCGGTCTCGCCGGCATTCCTCACCAGATCCATCTCATCGATCAGTTCGAGGTTGGCCACACCCGCGGCGACGCAGATCGGATGCGCCGAATAGGTCCAGCCGTGCCCCAGCGAGCCGAGCTTGTCGGAGCCCTGCACCAGAACCTGCCACATCTTGTCGGCGACGATGACGCCCGACAGCGGCGCGTAGGCGGAGGTCAGGCCCTTGGCGATGGTGATCAGGTCCGGCTTGATGCCGTAATGGTCGGAGCCGAACATGGTGCCCAGCCGGCCGAAGCCCGTCACCACTTCGTCGGCGACCAGGAGCACGTCGTACTTCTTCAGCACCGCCTGGATTTTCTCCCAGTAGCCGGCGGGCGGCGGCACGATGCCGCCAGTGCCGAGGATCGGCTCGCCGATAAAGGCGGCGACGGTCTCGGGGCCCTCGGCCAGGATCATCTCCTCGAGCTTGTCGGCGCAATGCTGCGAAAATTGCTCCTCGCTCATCGAACGGTCGGCGCGGCGGAAATAGTAGGGCGCCTCGGTGTGCAGGATCGGCGCGCGCGGCAGGTCGAAGGCATTGTGGAAGAGATCGAGCCCGGTCAGCGACCCCGTCATGATGCCGGAGCCGTGATAGCCGCGCCAGCGCGAGATGATCTTCTTCTTCTCCGGGCGGCCAAGCACGTTGTTGTAGTACCAGATCAGCTTGATGTTGGTTTCGTTGGCATCCGAACCGGAGAGGCCGAAATAGACCCTCGACATGCCCTTCGGCGCACGGTCGATGATCATCTTCGACAGCGTGATCGAGGCCTCGGTGCCGTGGCCGACATAGGCGTGGTAATAGGCGAGGTTCGTGGCCTGGGCGGCGATGGCGTCAGCGATCTTCTGGCGGCCATAGCCGACATTGACGCAGTAGAGGCCGGCGAAGGCATCGATACTTTTTCTGCCGTTGCTGTCCCAGACGGTGACGCCTTCACCGCCGGCCATGATGCGCGTCGGCGATTCACCGCGCGCGTGGGTGCCCATATGCGTCGAGGGATGGAAGAAGTGATCACGATCCCAGGCGGCGAGTTCGTTGGACTGGTCGAGCATTCTTTTGACTCCTTGAGGAACGTGGACGCGGCTTAAGCGACGTCCAGGCAAAGATATTTGAGATCGGTGAAAGCTTCGAGCCCCTGACGCGAACCCTCGCGGCCAATGCCGGACTGCTTGACGCCGCCGAACGGGATCGGCGCACCGGTGATCTTGACGCGGTTGATGGCGACCATGCCGTAGTCCAGCGCCCTGCCCAGGCGCTGCTGGCGGGCGCCGTTCTCGGTGACGACATAGGCGACCAGACCATATTCAGTGGCGTTGGCGCGCGCGGTCACCTCGTCCTCGCTGTCGAACGGCGTCACGGCTGCGACCGGACCAAACGTTTCTTCGCGCATGATCAGTGCCTCGTCAGATACGTCAGCCAGCAGCGTCGGCTGGTAAAACAACGGGCCGGCCTGGTGCCTTATGCCGCCAACGAGGCAGCGGGCGCCATGGGCGAGCGCGTCGGTGACCTGCTCCTCGACCTTCGTGACGGCGCGCTCATGCATCAGCGGGCCGATGTCGCTTTCGTCGGCAAGGCCATTGCCGGTCCGCAGCGCCTCGATGCGCTTGGCGAAGGCGGCACAGAAACGATCATAGATCGGCCGCTGGACATAGATGCGGTTGGCCGCGAGGCAGTCCTGGCCGGACGTGGCGAATTTGGCGTCGACGGCGATGTGCACGGCCTTGTCGAGATCGGCGTCGGCAAAGACGATCAGCGGCGCGTGGCCGCCAAGTTCCATAACCAGCCGCTTCATCGTCGGCGCGCTCTGGGCCGCGATCAGCCTGCCGATCTCGGTCGAACCGGTGAAGCTCATGGCGCGCACGCGCGGGTCCTCGCACATTCGCCCGACAATGATCGACGCCTTGCCTGTGACGACATTGAAGACGCCGGCGGGCAGGCCGGCGCGCTCGCCGAGTTCGGCCAGCGCCAGCGCCGAGAGCGGCGTTTCCGAAGAAGGGTGGGCGACGATGGTGCAACCGGCGGCAAGGGCCGCAGCCGCCTTGCGGGTCAGCATGGCGGACGGGAAGTTCCACGGCGTCACGACGCCGACGACGCCGAGCGGCTCGCGCCGCACCGTCATTTCCGCGTTCGCCAGATGGCTGGTTACGCTTTCGGCGTTGAGGCGCTTTGCTTCCTCGGCATACCATTCGACGAAGGAGGCGGCATAATCGATCTCGCCGAGCGATTCCTTCAAGGGCTTGCCCTGTTCCAGCGTCATCAGCAGAGCGAGGTCATCCTTCGCGGCGATGATGAGGTCGAACCATTTGCGCAGGATTTTCGAGCGCTCCTGCGGCAACAGAGCCCGCCAGGCAGGGAAAGCGCGCGCCGCCGCGTCGATCGCACTTGCCGTCTGGCGGCCATCGAGCGCGGCGACGAAGGCCACCGTGGCGCCGGTCGCGGGATCGGTGACCTCGAAGCTCTCCGCCGCCTCGCTTGCCGTCCAGTGCCCGTCGACATAGGCAAGCTCGCGCAGCAGCCGGCGGTCGGCGAGGCGGTCGAGCGCCTCATGGCGGTGCGAACGGGCAAAGTGCGCGGACATCATCGATTGCTCCCGATTGGGGTGACGCCGCAAGACTAGGGGCGTCGGCGCGAAGGATGAGGCTGTTTAGGTGCAGCTATATAGAGAGATTCTCTCTATTCGGCCGGAGAGCAGGACGATCTGTCTAGCCGCAGGGGTGGGGCGGGTGCTTTCGCGCGTTCTCCGAGCGTACGGTGCCAGATGAACGCTGGTTTCGATCTCAGGACTGCACCGGCAACAGATCGGCAAGCGGTAGCACGGTCTCGTCCTTCACCGTCTTGATGACGATGTAGGTGAAGTAGCGATCGATGCCGATTTCGCGTTCGAGCAAGGCATCGACCAGCCGCTGATAGGTATCGATATCGCGCGCCATCACCTTCAGAACGTAGTCGACGCCGCCGCCCACCGACCAGCAGGCTACAATCTCAGGTATGTCGCGGATGACACGCTCGAAGCGGTCGAAATCGGCCTGGCGATGGCTGGCCAGCGTCACCTCCATCAGCACGGTGGCGACGGGTGCGACGACGCGCATGGCAATCGAGGCATGATAGCCGGAGACGATGCCGGCCTTTTCCAGCTTGCGCAGCCGCATCCAGCACGGCGTCGGTGACAGGCCGACCTTGTCGGCCAGCGCCAGCTTGGTGATGCGCCCGTCACGCTGGATCGCGTCGAGGATTCTGAGGTCGATCGGGTCGAGTTTCGCGGCGGCCATCTGTATCCACTTTTTGGTCCCGCCGTACCATGACGGCGCATTATTTCGATTGTCAATTGCACTGATTTCGATCTCTAATAAGTCATGACATTATGGCAACCTGATCCCGCGCTCATCCGGCGGCCCGCCTACCAGTCGCTGGCCGACCAGTTCGCACGCGCCATTCATGATGGGCGGCTCGCCAACGGCGCGCGGCTGCCGACGCATCGCCGGCTGGCCGACGAGTTGAAACTATCGGTGCAGACGGTCAGTCGCGCCTATGAGGAACTGATTCGCCGCGGCCTGATCTCGGGCGAGATCGGCCGCGGCAGCTTCGTCCAGACGCAGCGGCGCGAGCCTGAGCCGCCCTATCTGCCGGAGCGGCTGGGCGAAGTGATCGATCTCTCGATCCTGAAGCCGGTCTGCGAGCCGATGCATCTGGAGCGGCTGAAGCAGGCGCTGGGCTGGCTGGCCGACAACCTGCCGTCGAGTTCGGCGCTGTCGTTCCGGCCCAACATGGTGTTTCCCCGTCACCGCGCCGTGGCGGTCGAGTGGCTGAAGCTGTGCGGTCTCGATGCCTCGCCGCAGAATATCAGCCTGACCAATGGCGCTACCGCCGGCATGACGGTGGCGCTGATGAGCGTGGCGCCGCCCGGCTCGACCGTCGCCACCGAGGCGATCGGCCACCATACGCTGGTGCCGCTCGCCCGCTATCTCGGCTTCAACCTCGAAGGCCTGCCGATAGACGGCAATGGCCTTATCCCGGAAGCGCTGGACGAGGCCTGCCGGATCTCCGACATCCGCGCCGTGTTCGTGCAGCCTTCGGTGATCAACCCGACGGCGACGCTGATGGATGCGGCGCGGCGCGAGCAGATTGCGGCGGTTGCGCGCAGGCACGACATAGCCATCATCGAGAACGATGTGTTGGGGCCGCTGGTCGAGGACCGGCCGCCGCCGGTCGCCGCCTTCGCGCCTGAACGCACGCTCTACGTCACGTCCTTCACCAAGATCGTGGTGCCGGGCCTGCGCATCGGCTATCTCGCCGCCCCCGACCGCTATGTCGCCGCGGTCGCCAACCGGCATCTGGTTTCCAACTGGATGGCGACGCCGCTGGTGGCGGAGATCGCCACCAAATGGGTGACCGACGGCACCGCGATGGAACTGGTGCGCTGGCAGCGCACAGCATTGCGGCGACGCCAGGACATCGTCGCCGAGGTGCTGGCCGGCGTCGACTATCGCACCCGGCGCGACGGACTGCATGTCTGGTTGCAGCTGCCCGCCGACCGTGCCGAGGAGAGCTTCGTCGCCCAGGCGCGCCTGCAAGGCGTGGCGATCGCGCCCGGCGCCTCCTTCCGCATCTCGCAAGCGCCCTGGCAACCGGCGGTGCGCATCTCGCTGGGCTCGACCACCGAGGGGGAACTGCGCGCCGGCCTCGGCGTTGTCACCAAGCTGCTGCTAGGCGACCCCGAGCATCTGCTGCTCGCAATCTAGCGAGATGTGCCGCTATCCAGACGATGCCGACCGCCAAAGGCGTCCCCGGTGCTGTCATTTTCGGTTCGACTTGATTTCGATCTCGGCACATTGCTAGGCACTGAATGTCCAAGAATTGTGCGGGATCAGAATAATTGTCATGATATTATTTTCCCAATTGACATGATTTGGCGGGTTCCGCATCGTTAAGGGCATAGGCTTCTCCAGCACGGGAAATTCGTTTGTCCGCATCCGCGCCTATCATCAAGGTCGATGGCATTTCGAAAAGCTTCGGCACTTTCAAGGTGCTGGACGGCCTGTCCATGCAGGTCATGCCCGGCGAGAAGCTGGCGCTCATTGGCCCGTCCGGCTCGGGCAAGACGACGATCCTGCGCATCCTGATGACGCTGGAGCGCATCGATGGCGGCCACATCCAGATCGACGGCGAGCATCTTTATCACATGGAGCGAAACGGCCAGCTGCTGGCTGCCGACGAGCGGCATCTGGCCAGGATGCGCCAGAAGATCGGCATGGTCTTCCAGCTGTTCAATCTGTTCCCGCACAAATGCGTCATCGACAATGTCACGCTGGCGCCGATGCTGACCAAGGGCACGCCGCGCGCTGCCGCCGAGAAGCGGGCGATGGAATTGCTCGACATGGTCGGCATGGCCGACAAGGCCAAGGCCATGCCGGCACAGCTTTCGGGCGGCCAGAAGCAGCGCGTCGCGATTGCCCGCGCGCTGGCACTGTCGCCCCGGATCATGCTGTTCGACGAGGTCACCTCGGCGCTCGATCCCGAACTGGTCGAGGAGGTGCTCAACGTGATGCGCAAGCTCGCGGCCGAAACCGACATGACGATGCTGCTCGTCACCCATGAAATGGGCTTTGCCCACGACTTCGCCGACCGGGTGCTGTTCTTCGACCGCGGCCGCATCGTCGAGGAGGGCAAACCCGATGAGATTTTCCGCCATCCCAAACAGGAGCGCACGCAAGGTTTCCTGAAGAAGATCATCGCGGCCGGACATCGCGTCTGACCGCCATGCCAGAGGCGGCGACACCGTCCGCAAGGGCGGCATTGCCGTCCTGAAATGACTGCAACCAAGAACACAAACATGGAGTTGGGAACAATGAAAAAACTTGGCATTCTGGCCGGCGTCGCCGGTCTTGCGCTGACCGCGGTGCTCGCGGCCTCGAACATCGGATCGGCCGACGACAGCAAGCTCGAGCAGCTGAAGGCGCAAGGCTTCGCCCGCCTCGCCATCGCCAACGAGCCGCCCTACACGGCGGTCGCCGCCGACGGCAAGGTTTCGGGCGCCGCGCCCGACGTGGCGCGGGAAATCTTCAAGCGGCTGGGCGTCGCCGACGTCGCCGCCTCGATCTCGGAATATGGTGCCATGATCCCCGGCCTGCAGGCCGGCCGCTTCGACGTCGTCACCGCCGGCCTGTTCATGAAGCCGGAGCGTTGTGCGGCGGTTGCCTATTCCGAGCCGGTGCTGTGCGACGCCGAGGCGATGCTGGTGAAGAAGGGCAATCCGAAGGGCTTCAAGAGCTATGAGGATGTCGCCAAGGACACCTCCGCTACCATCGGCGCGCCCGGCGGCGGCACTGAGGAGAAGCTCGCGCTCAACGCCGGCGTGCCGCGTGACCGCGTCATCGTCGTGCCCGACGGCCAGAGCGGGCTGAAGATGGTGCAGGACGGCCGCATCGACGCCTATTCGCTCCCCGTCCTGTCGATCAACGATCTGATGAAGAAGGCCAATGACCCGAGCCTCGAAGTCATAGCACCCGTGCAGGGCGCGCCCGTCTATTGCGACGGCGCCGCTTTCAAGAAGGGTGACGAGGCGCTGCGCGACGCCTTCGACGTCGAGCTCGCCAAGATGAAGAAGTCGGGCGAGTTCGCCAAGATCATCGAGCCCTACGGCTTCTCGGCGGCGGCGGCGATGTCGACGACGCGCGACAAGCTCTGCGCGGCGAAATAAGCGCTTTTCCCTTCTCCCCGTCCACGGAGAGAAGGTGGCTGAAGGGCCGGATGAGGGGCAGCGCGCGTTTTTGCGAGCTTGGAGCCGCGCCTCATCCGCCTGCCCGTCCTTCGCGGCAGCTGCGCTGCAGCTAAGGAGGGTGAACCGGCAACTTCTCCCCGTGAGAGAGGAGAAGTTGCTAAAACCAAACGTTGGAAGCCTCTGATACATGACCCAATGGTCCGGCTATCTCGGCCTGATATTGCAGGGAGCGCTTGTCACCATCGAGCTGACGCTGATGGGGTCGGTGCTGGCCCTCGTGATGGCCTTCCTGGCCGGCATGGGGCGGCTGTCGCGCTTCTTCGCGTTGCGGGCGCTCGCCACCGCTTATATCGAGTTCTTCCGCGGCACATCGATTTTCGTACAGCTGTTCTGGGCCTATTTCGTGTTGCCCCTGGCGGGCGTCGAACTCACTCCGCTGCAAGCCGGCGTGCTGGCGCTGGGCCTCAATGTCGGCGCCTATGCGGCGGAAGTGGTACGCGGTGCCATCCAGTCGGTCGGCGCCGAGCAGTACGAGGCCTGCACGGCTCTCAATCTCGGCCGCTGGCAGGGCATGCGCCATGTCATCCTGCCGCAGGCGCTTCTTGTGATGCTGCCGACCTTCGGCAACAACGCCATCGAACTGCTCAAGGCGACATCCGTCGTCTCGCTGATTTCGCTCGCCGATCTCACCTTCCAGGCGCAGGTGGTGCGCTCGCAGACCGGCAGCACGCTGATGCCGTTCACCACCATCCTGGTGATCTATTTCGCGCTCGCGCTCGTCATCTCCTGGGGCGTGCGGTCGCTGGAGCGGCGCATGGCGCGCGGCCTCGACGGAGTGCGCGTCTGATGGATTGGGCCCTGTAATGGATTGGGACTGGGATTTCGTCCGGCAGATCCTGCCGACGCTGATCGAGGGGGTGAAGATCACCATCCTGGCGACGGTGCTCGGCTCGGTGCTGGCGGCAATCGTCGGGCTGGGCATCGCACTGGCCCGCCGCTCGCCGAACAAGATGATGTCGCGCACGGTCGGCTGGGCGGCCGAATTCATCCGCGGCACGCCGCTGCTGGTGCAGCTCTACTTCATTTTCTACGTGCTGCCCGATTTCGGCATCCTGCTGCCGCCGCTGGTGGCCGGCGTCATCGGTCTTGGGCTGCACTACGGCACCTATACGGCGGAGGTCTATCGCGCCGGCATCGAGAACGTGCCGCGCGGCCAGTGGGAGGCGGCCAAAGCCTGCAATCTCAGCGCTCGCCAGACCTGGACCCACATCGTCATACCGCAGGCAATCCCGCCGATGATCCCGGCGCTGGCCAATTATTTCATCGCCATGTTCAAGGAGACGCCGCTGCTGTCGGCGATCACCGTGCTGGAGCTGATGAACCAGGCCAAGAGCGTCGCCAACACCTATTACCGCTATGTCGAGCCGATGACGCTGGTCGGCGCCTTCTTCCTGATCATCAGCCTTTTCTCGGTTATGCTGCTGCGCTGGCTGGAACATCGCTACGGCAAGATCGAAAGGTAGTTCCCATGAAGCCGCTTCCCGAAATCAGGCTGATGCCGACAAGGCCCGCACTCGAGGTGCGCCCGTTGGAAAAGCGCGTCGGCCTGATCATCCTGGCCACCGACCACACCAGCGAGCCGGACTTCCGTCGCATGGTGGCGAGTGAGAGGATCGGCATCTATGTCGCCCGCATCCCCTATAAGAATCCGACCACACCTCAGAATCTGCGCAAGATGCAGCCCGAACTGACGGCTGGCGCGGCGCTGATCCTGCCGGACGAACCGCTCGATGCCATCTGCTACTCCTGCACGTCGGCCTCCGTGGTGATCGGCGATGCCGAGATCGAGGCGGCGATCCAGGCGGCCAAGCCTGGCGTGCCCGTGGTCACGCCGCCGATGGCGGGCGTGCGCGGACTGAGGGCTCTGGGCGCGAAGAGGATCAGTATTCTCACCCCCTACACCGTCGAGACGAGCCGGCCGATGGCGGCCTATTTCGCCGAACGCGGCTTCGAGATCGCCAGCTTCACCTGTCTCGGCTTCGAGGATGACCGCGAGATGGCGCGCATTGCGCCGGCAGCCCTCGTCGATCTGGCGTGCGAGGCGACTGACCCGCAGGCCGAGGCGTTGTTCGTGTCCTGCACGGCGCTGCGCTCGGCGCTGGCGGTTGCCGCGATGGAACAGGCTATCGGCCGCCCGGTCGTCACCAGCAACCAGGCGAGCGCGTGGAATTGCCTGCGACTGTGTGGCGATGATGTGCCGCGTCCGGAGTTCGGGCGGCTGACGACCTTGCCGCTTGGACAGTAAGGTCATGTCCTGCATGCACGAGCGACCCATGACGCACGCCGTCGCCCTTTCAGACATCCGCGCCGCGCGCCAACGCATCACCAGCAAGGTCGAGCCGACACCGGTCGTGCCATCCGAGAGCCTGTCGGAGCGGCTCGGCCTTCCCGTTCACCTCAAGCTGGAGCACCGCCAGATCACGGGCAGCTTTAAGCTGCGTGGCGCCTCGAACGCCATTGCTTCGCTCAATGCCGAGCAGCGGGCACGCGGTGTTGTCGCGGCTTCGACCGGCAATCACGGCCGCGCACTCGCCCATGCCGCCAGGCTCGAAGGCATGCGCGCGGTTGTCTGCATGTCGCGGCTGGTGCCTCGGAACAAGCTCGATGCCATCCGCTGCCTCGGCGCGGAAATCCGCATTGTCGGCGACAGCCAGGACGACGCGCAGCAGGAGGTCGAGCGGCTGGTGGCGCAAGAGGGTCTCGTGATGCTGCCACCCTTCGACCATCCCGACATCATCGCCGGGCAGGGCACGCTCGGGCTGGAGATCATGGAGCAGGTTCCTGACGCCGCTCTGGTGCTGGTGCAGCTCTCCGGCGGCGGGTTGGCCTCCGGGATTGCCGCAGCGGTCAAGGGCGTCAGGCCGAGCACAAAGGTCGTCGGCATCTCGATGGCGCGCGGCGCGGCGATGAAAGCCAGCCTCGATGCGGGGCGCCCGGTGCAGGTGGAGGAGCTGCCGACGCTGGCGGATTCGCTCGGCGGCGGCATTGGCCTCGACAACCGGCTGACCTTTTCCATGTGCCGAGACCTGCTCGACGACGTCGTGCTGCTTTCCGAAGACGAGATCGCCGCCGGCATCCGCCATGCCTATGAACAGGAGCGCGAGATCGTCGAGGGCGCCGGCGCGGTCGGTATCGCTGCGCTGCTTGCCGGCAAGGTGAAGCCAAACGGACCGGTGGTCGTTCTGCTTTCCGGTCGTAATATCGATATGAGCCTGCACAGAAAGATCGTTTGCGGCGAAGTAGTTGCGGAGCGCGCCTGATGAACCGGATGACCATCCTTACCGAGAAAGAACTACGCGAGATCGTAGCTCTCGATCTCGACGCCGTCGCTTGCGTCGAAAACGCCTTCCGGGCGCTCGCTACCCTGCCGGTGGCGATGCCGCCGATCCTGCGGCTCGACATCCCCGAGCATCGCGGCGAGGTCGACGTGAAGACCGCCTATGTGCCTGGCATCGATGGCTTCGCCATCAAGATCAGCCCCGGCTTCTTCGACAATCCCAAGCTCGGCCTGCCCAGCGTCAACGGCATGATGGTGCTGCTGTCGGCAAAAACCGGTCTGGTCGAGGCGTTGCTGCTCGACAATGGCTATCTCACCGACGTCCGCACCGCAGCCGCCGGGGCGGTCGCCGCAAAACACCTGTCGCGGCCGGACTCATCCATTGCCGCCATCTTCGGCGCCGGCGTGCAGGCCGGATTGCAGCTTGAGGCGCTGCGCCTGGTGCGGCCGATCGAAGAAGCCCGCATCTGGGCGCGCGACGCGGCCAAGGCGCAAGCCGCGGCCGGCGCCTTGAGCGAAAAACTGGGCATCGTGGTGCGCGCAGAACCGGATGCGGCCAAGGCGGTCGCCGGCGCCGACATCATCGTCACCACCACGCCCTCGACAGAACCATTGATCAAGGCCGGCTTCGTCTCGGCCGGCCAGCACATCACCGCCATGGGCTCGGACGCCGAGCACAAGAACGAGATCGCACCGGCAATCCTGCGCATGGCCGATCTCTATGTCGCCGACAGCGCAAGGCAGACGCGCCGGCTCGGTGAATTGCACCATGCCATCTCCGCCGGCGTGATGGCGGCGGACACGGAGGTGGCCGAACTCGGTCAGATCATCGCCGGCGAACGGCATGGCCGGCGTGCGGCGGACGACATCACCATCGCCGACCTGACCGGCACCGGCGTGCAGGACACCGCGATCGCCACGCTAGCCCGTGACCGGGCCCGGGTCGCGAAAGCCGGAACCATTTTTGAAAGTTGATGCTGGCCGCAAGAGCATGATCCGGAAAAGTGGGAACCGGTTTTCCGAGGAGATCATGCTCAAACAAAAAATTACCTGGAGCCAGATTCACGGAAGTTGAAGCGGGTTCCAGGGCCCAACAAACGAGGACCAACAAAATGCAACCGAATTTGAAATTCTCGCGAAGCGAGTATGCGGATCGCCTCGCCAAAACGCGGAAAGCCATGGCGGCGAAAGGCGTCGATCTGCTTATTGTCAGCGACCCCTCCAACATGGCCTGGCTCACCGGCTATGACGGCTGGTCCTTCTACGTGCATCAGGCCGTCATCGTGCCGCCGTCGGGCGAGCCGGTCTGGTATGGCCGCGGTCAGGACGCCAACGGCGCCAAGCGCACCGCCTATCTCGCGCATGACAACATCGTCGGCTATGCCGATCACTATGTGCAGTCGACCGAGCGCCATCCGATGGATTTCCTGTCGAGCGTGCTTGCCGATCGCGGCTGGGGCAAGCTGACCGTCGGCGTCGAGATGGACAATTACTGGTTCTCGGCCGCCGCCTTCGCCTCTTTGCAGAAGCACCTGCCCAATGCCCGTTTCGTCGACGCCACCGCGCTGGTCAACTGGCAGCGCGCTGTGAAGAGCCCGACCGAGATCGACTATATGCGCAAGGCCGCCCGCATCGTCGAGGCGATGCACCAGCGCATCGTCGACAAGATAGAGGTCGGCATGCGCAAATGCGATCTCGTCGCCGAGATCTATGATGCCGGCACGCGTGGCGTCGACGGCATCGGCGGCGACTATCCAGCGATCGTGCCGCTGCTGCCGTCGGGCGCCGACGCCTCGGCGCCGCACCTGACCTGGGACGACAAGCCGATGAAGTCGGGCGAGGGCACGTTCTTCGAAATCGCCGGGTGCTACAACAGGTATCATTGCCCGCTGTCGCGAACAGTGTTCCTCGGCAAGCCAACACAGGAATTCCTCGATGCGGAGAAGGCGACGCTCGAAGGCATGGACGCGGGGCTCGCGGCAGCCAAGCCCGGCAACACGTGCGAAGACATCGCCAACGCCTTCTTCGCGGTGTTGAAGAAATATGGCATCGTCAAGGACAACCGCACCGGCTACCCGATCGGCCTTTCCTATCCGCCGGACTGGGGCGAACGCACGATGAGCCTGCGCCCCGGAGATCGCACCGAGCTGAAGCCCGGCATGACCTTCCATTTCATGACCGGCCTGTGGCTGGAGACGATGGGGCTGGAAATCACCGAATCCATCCTGATCACCGAGACGGGCGTCGAGTGCCTGGCCAATGTGCCGCGCAAGCTGGTGGTGAAGAATTGAAACCGATGTCCGACCTTCGTCCGTCGCCGGTCTCGCCCTCGGTCGATTTCGATCGCGACGGCGCACAGCACGGTTTCCTGCGCCTGCCCTACAGCCGCGACGATTCGGCGTGGGGCTCGGTGATGATCCCGATCTGCGTCCTGCGCAACGGCAAGGGGCCGACGGCCCTGCTGACCGGCGGCAATCATGGCGACGAATATGAAGGGCCGCTGGCGCTCTATGATCTGGCGCGCACGCTCGATCCCGCCCAAGTCAGCGGCACGGTTATCATCGTGCCGGCGATGAACTATCCGGCCTTCCGCGCCGGCACGCGCACCTCGCCGATCGACAAGGGCAACATGAACCGCAGCTTTCCAGGCCGGCCAGACGGTACGGTGACGGAAAAGATCGCCGATTATTTCCAGCGGGAGCTGCTTCCCCGCGCGGATATCGTGTTCGACTTCCATTCCGGCGGCAAGACGCTGGACTTCGTGCCGTTCTGCGCCGCCCATACGCTGCCGAACAAGGCCCTGGAGCAGAGGGCCTTCGCGGCGGTCGAAGCCTTCGCGGCGCCGTTCTCGATGCGCATGATCGAAATCGATGCCGTCGGCATGTACGATACCGCCGCCGAGGACATGGGCAAGGTGTTCGTCACCACCGAGCTCGGCGGTGGAGGCACGTCGAGAGCCGAGACGGTGCGGATCGCCCGGCGCGGCATGCTCAACGTGCTGAGGCATGCCGGCATCGTTGCCGGTGCGGTCGAAAAGACGCCAACCCAATGGCTCGACATGCCGTCCGGCGATTGCTTTGCCTTCGCGGAGGAAGACGGCATGGTCGAGACGATGGTCGATCTCGGCGAGCCTGTCGAGAAGGGCGCGGTGCTGGCGCGCATCCATTCCACCGGCCGAACCGGCATCGCCCCCCAGGAGATCCGGGCAAAAATGTCGGGCATGTTGGCGGCGCGGCATTTCCCCGGCCTGGTCAAGGCCGGGGACTGCGTCTCGGTGGTTGCCGCATTGGTCGACTAACGGAAGGGTCGGCCTGCACGGCGGGCAGGATTGGACCTATCTCGCATTCTTCCACCCTGGATCCAGATAGCGGCCGGCGAGCCAGCCCGGCCGCGCTCACGGCTCCGGCCGGCGCGTCGCGGCGGCACGTGCCTTGCCATCGCCTCAGACATCCAAAGCCACCGTCATCGAAGAGGCGCCGGCGCGACGACTTGTTCCGGCGCGAACTCGGGTATCAAAGAGTATGACTTTGCTGCCATACTCGCGATAAAGAGGGTGTCGGAATGCAACAAAAATGGGATTTCTGGATCGACCGCGGCGGCACGTTCACCGATGTCATCGGCCGTGATCCCGAGGGCGGCCTGCATCCGCGCAAGCTTCTGTCCGAAAATCCCGAGGCCTATGCCGACGCGGCCATCCAGGGCATTCGCGACCTTCTCGGCCTGCGCCCCGGCGAGCCTATACCCGCCGGGCTGATAGGCGACGTAAAGATGGGCACAACGGTCGCCACCAATGCGCTGCTGGAGCGCAAGGGCGACCGCGTGCTTTTGCTCATCACCAAGGGATTTCGCGATGCGCTGAGGATCGCCTATCAGGCGCGGCCCGACATCTTCGCCAAGGAGATCGTCCTCCCCGAACAGCTCTACGAGCGCGTCATCGAGGTCAACGAGCGCGTGCTTGCCGACGGCTGCGTCGAACGGCTGCTCGACATCGCTGCCTGTCGCCCGGCGATCGAACAGGCAAAGGCGGACGGCATTGATGCGGTCGCCATTGTCTTCATGCACGCCTGGAAATATCCCGATCACGAAAAGGCCGTCGCAAAGGTCTGCCGCAAGCTCGGTTTCGGCCAGGTTTCGGTCAGCCACGAGGTGTCGCCGCTGATCAAGCTGGTCGGCCGCGGGGACACCACCGTGGTCGACGCCTATCTGTCTCCGATCCTGTCGAGATATGTGCAAAGGGTAGGCCAGGAACTCGGTGTTCTCTCCCCCCTCGAGGGGGAGATGTCGGCGAAGCCGGCAGAGGGGATCGCCGCAGAAGGCACCACCAAGACGTCGAACCCCGTCGACCCGACCCGACCCGGCAGCTTCGCCGCCACTCTCCCCTCGAGGGGAAGGGAAAATCCCCGCCTGATGTTCATGATGTCTTCTGGCGGGCTGACCGCCGCGGACCTGTTCCAGGGCAAGGATGCGCTGCTGTCTGGCCCGGCCGGCGGGGTCGTCGGCATGGTCGAGACGGCCAGGCTCGCCGGCTTCGAAAAGGTGATCGGTTTCGACATGGGCGGCACCTCCACCGATGTCGCCCATTATGACGGCGAATATGAGCGCGCCTTCGATACCGAGGTCGCAGGCGTGCGCGTGCGCGCGCCGATGATGCGCATCCACACCGTCGCGGCCGGCGGCGGCTCGGTCCTGCACTACGAAGCAGGCCGCTTTCGCACCGGCCCGGACTCCGCCGGCGCCAATCCAGGCCCCGCCGCCTACAGGCGCGGCGGCCCGCTCGCCGTCACCGACGCCAACGTCATGCTCGGCAAGCTGCTGCCGGATTTTTTCCCTGCCATCTTCGGCCCCGACCAGAACGAGCCGCTCGACGCGGAGATCGTGCGCCAGAAATTCACCGCGCTCGCCGCTAAAATCGGCGACGGCCGCTCGGCCGAAGCGGTGGCCGAAGGGTTCGTCACAATCGCGGTGGAAAACATGGCCAACGCCATCAAGAAGATCTCGGTGCAGCGCGGCTACGACGTCACCGAATATCTTCTGAACTGTTTTGGCGGCGCAGGCGGCCAGCACGCCTGCCTGGTCGCCGACGCACTCGGCATGGAGGCGGTGCTGATCCATCCGTTTTCCGGCTTGCTGTCGGCCTACGGCATCGGCCTGTCTTCGGTCTTTGCCTCACGCCAGCAGGCCTTGCTTGCACCGCTCGCGGAAGAATCCAGGCCGGCGATCGAAGGCCTGATCGCGGCCTTGCAAACCGCCGTCGTCGCGGAACTCGCCGCGCAAGGCATCGCCGAGGACGCGGTGGCCGCCAGACCGGCGCTGCAGATCCGCTATGACGGCACCGACACCGCACTTCCGGTGCATTTCGACCATGGCTCGATGTTGCGGGCGAGGGCCGATTTCGAGGCTGCCCACAAGGCGCAATTCGGTTTCGTCTATGAGGACAAGCCGATGATCGTCGAAGCTGTGAGCGTCGAGGGGACGGAGGCGGGCGGCGAGCAGAATACCGAAGCCTATGCGCAGGCGGGGCAGCCATCAAAAGCCAGAGCCGAGGAGGTCCGGCGGATCTATACGGAAGGAAAATGGCACGAAGCCGACGTCTGTCGGCGCGAGGCGTTGCGGCCGTCCGATCGGGTCGCTGGCCCCGCACTGATCATCGAGCCCAACCAGACGATCGTCGTCGAGCCGGGCTGGCAGGCCGAGATCACGGCCAGGAACCACGTGCTGATGCGGCGCACCAGCAAGAAAGGCCGGCAGGCGGCACTTGGCACCGAGGCCGATCCGGTGATGCTGGAAGTGTTCAACAATTTGTTCATGTCGATCGCCGAGCAGATGGGCGTGACGCTGCAGAACACCGCCTATTCCGTCAACATCAAGGAAAGGCTGGATTTCTCCTGCGCCGTTTTCGACCGGAACGGCGCGCTGGTCGCCAACGCGCCGCATATGCCGGTGCATCTGGGCTCGATGGACCGCTCGGTCGAGACCATCATCCGGCTGAATTCCGGCGACATTCATCCCGGCGACGTCTTTGCCCTCAATGCCCCCTATAATGGCGGCACGCATCTGCCCGATATCACGGTGGTAACGCCGGTTTTCGAGGAAGAGCGGCCGATTTCCCCCACAAGAGGGGAGATTAGCCAATCGCCCAAGATCCTCTTCTGGGTGGCCTCGCGCGGCCACCACGCAGACATCGGCGGCACCGCGCCGGGCTCGATGACGCCACTTGCCACCACGGTCGACGAGGAAGGCGTGCTGTTCGACAATTTCCGTATCGTCGATCGCGGAAAGTTCCGCGAGAATGAGCTGCAGACGCTGCTCACCGATCACCGCTATCCGGCCCGCAATCCGCACCAGAATATCGCCGATCTCAAGGCGCAACTCGCTGCCAACGAAAAGGGCGTGGCGGAGCTGCGCAAGATGGTGGCGCATTTCGGGCTCGATGTCGTGGAGGCCTATATGGGCCATGTGCAGGACAATGCGGCCGAGAGCGTGCGGCGCGTGATCGAGCGGCTGCCGGATACATCGGCCTATGAATATCCCACCGACACCGGCCAGGTGATCAAGGTGAAGATATCGGTCGACCGGCAAAAGCGCGAGGCGACGGTCAATTTCACCGGCACGTCGCCGGTGATGAAGAACAATTTCAACGCGCCAGAGCCTGTCGCCCGGGCCGCGGTGCTCTATGCCTTCCGCGTCATGGTCGAGGACATGATCCCGATGAATGCCGGTTGCCTGAGGCCGATCAACATCATCATCCCGGACGGCTCGATGCTGAAACCCGCCTATCCCGCCGCCGTCGTCGCGGGCAACGTCGAGACCTCGCAGCACGTCACCAACGCGCTGTTCGGCGCCATGGGCGCCATGGCCAATGCGCAAGGCACCATGAACAATTTGACCTTCGGCAACAGCAAGTACCAGTATTACGAGACGATCTGTTCCGGTTCGCCCGCCGGCGAGATGAATTCCGGCCGCGGCTTTGCCGGCACGTCGGGCGTTCACACCCATATGACCAATTCGCGCCTTACCGATCCGGAAATACTGGAGCTGCGGTTTCCGGTGATGCTGGAGGATTTCCACATCCGCGAAGGCTCCGGCGGCAAGGGCAGGTGGAATGCCGGCGACGGCACGAAGCGCACCATCCGTTTCCTGGAGAAGATGGAATGCGCCATCCTGTCCTCGCATCGCAACCGGCCGCCGCAAGGGCTTGACGGCGGTGGCGATGGCGAGGCCGGCTCGACCAAGGTGCGCCGCAAGGATGGCAAGGTCGAGGTGCTGAAAGCCTGCGACCAGACGGTGCTTCAGGCCGGCGACGCCGTCATCGTGACGACGCCGACGCCCGGAGCGTTTGGAAGGCCGGAGCCAGGGCCGTCCAACGTTTGATAGAATCGCGGAACCGCTCTATCCATTTTTTGGAATCCGGATTTCCCTTGCCTTTCACACCGGGCCTTCGCCATGCCAAGCAAATCCCCATTGAAGACACTGGCGCCCGATGGACTCGGGCCGACCGTCACCGTCGGCGAGATCCTGGTGGAGATCATGGCCACAAGCCGTGGCAATGGCTTTCTCGAGCCCATCGAGCTGACCGGACCTTATCCGAGCGGGGCGCCGGCGATCTTCATCGACCAATGCGCCAGGCTTGGCGGGCGGGCCGGCATCATCGCCTGCGTCGGCGACGATGATTTCGGCAGGATCAATGTCGAGCGCCTGCGCCGGGACGGTGCGGATGTCACGGCCATCGCCGTCAGCCCCGACTATCCGACGGGCAGCGCCTTCGTGCGCTACCGCGAGGACGGTTCGCGCGACTTCGTCTACAATATCGGCAAATCGGCCGCGGCGCTGGTCGGCTTGACCCCTGAGGCCAGGGCGCTGCTGGCGCGTTCAGGCCACCTGCACGTCATGGGCACCGCACTCAGCATTCCCGCCATTTGGCAGGTGCTCGACCATGCCATCGATGTGGTCAAGGCGCGTGGCGGAAGCATCTCGCTCGATCCCAATCTTCGCAAGGAACTGCTCGGCCATGGCCAGACGCGCGAGCGCTTCGCGCGGCTTCTCGACATTGCGGATCTGATCCTGCCGTCGGGGGAGGAACTCCACACCGCTTCGGGCAACGACAATGAAGCCGACGCGCTCGCCTCGCTGTTTGCCCGCGGCGCCGGCGAGGTCGTCGTCAAGCGCGGCGCGTTGGGCGCGTCCCTGTTCGGCGCCGACGGCAGCCGCGTCGAGTCGCCCGGCTTCCTGGTCGAGGAGATCGATCCGACCGGCGCGGGCGACTGTTTTGGCGGTGCCTACATCGCCTGCCGCAGGCTCGGCATGCCTGCCGTGACCGCGCTCGATTACGCGAATGCGGCAGGCGCGCGCAACGTCACGCGGCAAGGCCCGATGGAAGGAGCCGGTACGCGCGCCGAACTCGATCTGTTCATTGCCAACACGCCGAGGCGACGCCCGTGACCGATCCATTGCTGAAACTTGCAAATTCCCGGCGGCGGGGCGCGGCGGAAGGCATCACCTCCGTCTGCTCGTCCCATCCGGTCGTGATCCGGGCCGCAGTGCGCGACGCCGCGCTGTTCTCGCGGCCGCTGCTGATCGAGGCGACCTGCAACCAGGTCAACCAGTTCGGCGGCTATACCGGCATGCAGCCCGCTGACTTCGTCGCGGCGGTGACCGCTATTGCAGGCTCCGAAGGCCTTGCCCCCGAGCGGGTCATCTTCGGCGGGGATCATCTCGGTCCCAATCCATGGCGAAAGGAAGATGCCGGCGCGGCGATGGCGAAGGCCGAGGACATGGTGTCCGCCTATGTCCGGGCCGGTTTCCGCAAGATCCATCTCGATGCCTCCATGGGATGTGCGGGCGAGCCGGCGGCGCTGGATGACGCTACGATTGCCAGGCGCGCCGCCCGCCTGGCGCGCAAGGCCGAGGACGCCGCCAGCGGGACCGACCGGCCACTCTACGTGATCGGCACCGAGGTTCCGCCGCCGGGCGGAGCGGATCATCTCATCGGCGAAATCAGCCCCACAAGCCTGTCCGCGGTCCAGCACACACTGGCGGTGCATCGGCAGATATTCCACGAGAACGGCCTCGCAGACGCCTTCTCGCGGGTCATCGCCGTGGTGGTGCAGCCGGGCGTGGAGTTCGGCAACGAGAACGTGGTCTTCTACGATCGCGCCAAGGCGCTGCATCTGCGCGAATTGCTCGACCAGGAAGCGGGCCTGGTCTACGAAGCCCATTCCACCGACTATCAGACGCAAGCGGCCCTGCGCGAACTGGTCGAGGACGGCTTTGCCATCCTCAAGGTGGGGCCGCAGCTGACCTTCGTCCTGCGCGAAGCGCTCTATGGGCTGGACCTGATCGCCTCCGATCTGTTGCCCGACTACGGCGCGCGCCCGCTTTATCAGACCATGGAAACGCTGATGACGGCCGATGCCAAGGACTGGCACAGCCACTACCACGGCTCTGCGGCGCAACAGCGCGTGCAGCGGCACTATTCGCTGTCGGACCGCATACGTTACTACTGGAACCATCAGGAGGCGATGGAAGCTGTCCAGCGATTGATGGCCGCTTTGTCCGGCAAGGCCGTGCCGGTGACGCTGTTCCATCAGCATCTGCCCGCGCTCGACCGCTTTGCCGGGCAGCCGCTCGATCCGGAGGCGGTGTTGGTGGCCGCGGTTCAGCAGGCGCTGGAGGGCTACCGCTTCGCCTCCAGCGGTTGAGGCGGACGATATCCGGGAGCGTGCAAACGGGGTCTGCGTCCGATCGTTCCGACGACTTGTCGGCTTCCTGCTTGAGGTGTGCCGGCGCCGGAGTAATAGTCGCGGCGGAATGGCGAGGAGGAGAAGATGACGCTGAACTTCGACCCGAGGGCGAAGGCCGCGACGCTCTACCATGGCGAATTCCGGCCGATGTTCATCGGCGGCAAGTGGGTCGCGGCGCAGTCCGGACAGGAGATGCAGGCGCTGAACCCGGCGACAGGGCAGGTGTTGGCGACGGTACCTCGCGGAGGCGTCGCCGACATCGACGCGGCGGTGGCGGCTGCGCGCACCGCTTTCGAAGGCCCGTGGTCGGGATTTTCTCCTTACGAGCGGCAGTGCGTACTGCTCAGGATTGCCGATCTCTTCGAGAAGAACTGGGAGGAGCTCTGCGTCTCCGACACGCTCGACATGGGCCTGCCGATCACGCGCACGCTCGCCAACCGGCGCCGCGTCATCGGCATGCTGCGCTTCTATGCCGGGATGGCGACCGTGCTGCATGGCGAATCAATCGACAATTCGATCCCGGGCGAGATCGTCACCTTCACAAGGCGCGAACCGGTGGGCGTGGTCGGCGCCATCATTCCCTGGAACGCGCCGACCGCCGCCTCGATCTGGAAGATCGCGCCGGCCCTCGCCACCGGCTGCACCATCGTGCTGAAGCCCTCGGAAGATGCGTCGCTGACGCCGCTCTTGATCGCGCGGCTGATGCAGGAAGCGGGCGTTCCCGACGGGGTCGTCAACATCGTCACCGGAACCGGGGCCGAAGCCGGCGCGCGGCTGGCCGAACATCCCGACGTCAACAAGATCGTCTTCACCGGCTCGACGCTCACCGGCCAGGTCATCGCCCGGGCGGGTGTGGCCAATCTCAAGCGCGTTTCGTTGGAGCTCGGCGGCAAGTCGCCGTTCATCGTGTGCCGCGACGCCGATATCGACAAGGCCGTTCCGATCGCGGCGATGGCCGTCTTCGTGCATTCGGGCCAGGTCTGCATCGCCGGTTCGCGACTGTTCGTGGCACGCGAAATCCATGACGAGTTCGTGCGCCGGCTCGCCGATTTCGCCGGCAGGCTGCGCATCGGCCACGGCATCGAGGCCGAAACCGAAATAGGGCCGCTTATCAATGCCAGGCAGGCCGGCAAGGTGGAGGGCTACATCAAGGCCGGCAGCGAGGAGGGCGCGGAACTGGTCGCCGGCGGATCGCGCCTGACCGGCGGTCTCTATGACGGCGGCAATTTCATCGCCCCAACCGTCTTCGGCGCGGTGTCCGACACGATGACCATAGCGCGCGAAGAGATCTTCGGGCCGGTTATCTCGGCAATGCCCTTCGATACGCTTGACGAAGCCGTCGCCCGCGCCAATACGACGCCCTATGGGCTGGCCGCCGGCATCTTCACCACCCATCTCGGCACGGCGCACAAGCTCGCTCGCCGGGTCAAGGCGGGTTCCGTCTGGGTCAACATGTACCACGCCATCGACCCCGCCGTGCCGTTCGGCGGCATGAAAATGTCGGGCTACGGCCGCGAGGGCGGCATCGAACATCTGCACGAGTATCTGGAGACCAAGTCGGTATGGATCCAGACCGACTAAGGCTTTTGTCGGTTGTCAGGCGAGCCGGCCTGCGCCGCCGGTTCCCAGGCTGCCGCTCATGCACGCCGGCTGCAAATCAACCGGCGCCCGTTCTCAGGAACTTTTCTTTATCCGGCGATTTTTGGATATAAGATGAAATCCGGTTGGCCAGGAAGGTATTGTCGATGACGACGAAACGCTTCGCGATCTGCGCTCTCGCCCTTGTGATGGGCTGCGGCATCGTCTCTTCGGCGTCCGCCGGGGCCAGGCACCGCCACCACCAGGGCGAACCCGAACGCTATGTTCCTGCTGACGGCGATATTATCGACATACTGTTCGGCGGCCCGCGCTACTATGACCGGCAGCTTGTCACGACGGCCGCCGGCGCCTGTTCCTACCACCGGGTGGGGCCGGATGCGAATGCGCTGAACAAGATCAACGATCACCATTGCGGAAAATAGCGGGCCGACCGCTCCGCAAGCAGGCTCATGACGCTTCCCATCCGGGAAAGCGGTCCGGCCGCAGCCATGTCTGGGCTGGGCTGCCATTGCCGGAAAACACGGCGTCAACCAGCCAGCGCGCGGTGCGGGGGCGGCATGCATGCCGATGGAACCCATGCCGCCATGCACGAACAGGCCCTCGACGGCCGTCCTGCCAGCGACCGGCAAGCCATCGGACAGCATCGGGCGGTTGCCGGGATAGACGTTCCTGACCTGCGGCGCGCCGAGGCCCGGCAGCATGCGCAGCGTGCGGCTGGCGATGCGGCTCGCCATGTCGGTGTTGCGGACGAGATCGCGGAAGGCCGGCTGGACGGAGGCGCCAAGCCTGGCATCGCCGCCGCCCATCGGGTTGAGGCAGATGGCTTCCACCGCCGGCTGGTCGTCGCGCTGCGCGGCGACATCGGCAAGGCCGTCGAGCCTCATGCGCCGGCCGAGCTCTTCCTGATCCGGCCAGGTCAATTCCTCGACGATCCAGGGCAGCTCGAAGTCGAGTTTTCCCAACTGGATCAACCAGCCGCGGCCGGCGGTGAAGGGCAGGCCGGGCAGCGGTCCGTCGCCGACGGTGCGGCGCAGAAGGTCCGACATCCACAATCCGTTGGCGATGAAGACGAGATCGGCGGGAACGATCCCCTGGTCGGTCAAGATACCCTGGACCTTGCCGCCCCTGGAGAAGATCTGGGCGACGCGCAGGCCAGTACGGATCGTCGCGCCGGCCTCACGGGCGGCGTGGGCGAAGGCATGTGTCGCGCCCATGGGTTCCAGCATCCATGCACGGCCGACGGAATAGGCGCCTGCCACGTTGAAGCCGACACGCGGGTGGTCGCGCGCCAGTTCCTTGCCCGTGATCTTTTCCATTGCCACGCCGGCTTCCCTGTAGCGGTCGGCCACGGCGGCAGCCGCCTCGAAACTCGCCTCGTCTTCGGAAATCAGCAGATGTGCGATGGCGGCGAATTCGAAGGGAACGGGTCCGTCGGCAAGCTCGGCATAGATCGCGACGCTGGCGTCCACAGTTCGACGACCTCTTTCTGCGGGCCGCTGAGCTAGGTGCCGGTGTTTCGTCCTGAGGACTCGGCGGCGATCATGCTCTGCTCGAGGATCGTCGTCTTGAGACCGTGGCGGGCCAGTTCATAGGCGAGCGTGCAGCCGGCGATGCCGCCGCCGATGACCACGGCATCCATTGGTGTCTGGACGCGAGTCGAGTTGAAGGACATGGAGCGCAGCCTCCTAATGAAAGACAGCTCGTATACTGGCATACGAGCTGTCTTTCAAGTATCCCGCCCGCGGCTGCCGAGCGAGTGCCGCCACGATATCGTCTTCGGTCCGAGTCGGGCGCAGGCCAGTCGGCGATTTCCTCAGCCAAAGGCGGGTAGCCGAAAACTGCCTATTCAACGACTTACGGTTGGATCCGCAAGTTCGGCACGAATCTCCGCACCATGTTCGTCGCGTGCCGGGCTTTTCGCCGGTGCCTTTGCCGTCCGTTTGGAAAAACGGGGGGCGGAGGCAGCTTGGAGGGCGCCATTCTCGACCAACCAGGAGCCGCGTGCGGCCATGTGCGGATGCAGCGCCGCCTCATGCGGGCTGAGCACAGGCCCGACGCAGGCATCCGTTCCCTCGAACAATTTCATCCACTCGTCTCGGGATTTTTCGGCAAAGATCGCTTCCAGCCGGCTGCCGAGCTCAGGCCAGAGGCCGCGGTCGAACTGAGCGGCGAACTGCGGATCGCCGCCCAGGCCAAGCCTGTCGAGGAACAGCGCATAGAATTTCGGCTCGACGCACTGGACGCTGATGAAGCCGCCATCTGCCGTGCGGTACACGCGGCACCAATGCGGTCCGTCCAGAAGACTCCGGCCACGCTCGGCGGCAAGCACGCCGGATTGTGCGAGGGACATCAAAAGATTCATCATGTGGGCCGAGCCGTCGACGATCGCCGCGTCGACGACCGTGCCTTCGCCACAGGCGCGGGCGTTCATGATGGCGGCCAGCATGCCGATCACCAGATAGAGCGCGCCGCCGCCTATGTCGCCGACCAGCGTCGGCGGCGCCATTGGCGGCTCGCCCGGCAGGGAAGCATACCAGAGTGCGCCCGACACGCCGGTATAGTTCATGTCGTGGCCGGCGGTGCGGGCGAGCGGGCCTTCCTGCCCCCAGCCGGTCGTGCGGCCATAGGCCAGGCGAGGGTTGGCGGCCAGACACACATCTGGACCAAGCCCGAGACGCTCCATCACGCCCGGCCGGAAGCCCTCGATCAGGCCGTCCGCGGTGGCGATCAAGCGCATCAGCACGGCAACGTCCCCGGCATCCCTGAGGTCGAGCGCGATAGAGCGCTTGCCGCGATCGAGCAGCGAGCGCTCGGGAAGGCCCGGCACGGATGCATGCTTGCGGTGGACGACGATCACGTCGGCGCCGAGATCGGCGAGCAGCATGCCGGCAAAGGGCGCCGGCCCCAACGCCTCGATCTCGACGATGCGGATTCCCCTGAGCATTCCACCCTCCACGGCATTCAAACTTTCGGTAAGGCACACTTTTGGTGTCACGCAGGGGCGACGGTGTGTAACCCTGCTCTTTTGGCATTGAAGCACGTGTCGCCGGTATATACGTCAGGGCCATGAAAAAAATCGGTTTCCTGTCATTCGGGCACTGGACGCCCTCGTCGCAATCGCAGGTGCGCTCGGCGTCGGACGCGCTGTTGCAATCCATTGATCTCGCCGTCGCGGCCGAGCAACTCGGCGCTGACGGCGCGTATTTCCGCGTCCACCATTTTGCCCGACAGCTCGCCTCGCCATTTCCGCTGCTGGCGGCGGTCGGCGCCAAGACCAGCCACATCGAGATCGGCACGGCGGTCATCGACATGCGCTACGAGAATCCGCTCTACATGGCGGAGGACGCGGGTGCCGCCGACATCATCGCAGGCGGGCGCCTGCAGCTCGGCATCAGCCGGGGCTCGCCCGAACAGGTGATCGATGGCTGGCGCTATTTCGGCTACGCGCCGCAGGAAGGCAAAAGCGACGCCGACATGGCGCGGCATCACGCCGAGGTCTTCCTCGACACGCTGCGCGGCGAGGGCTTCGCCCAGCCCAATCCGCGGCCGATGTTTCCCAACCCGCCCGGCTTGCTGCGCCTGGAGCCGCATTCTGAAGGCCTGCGCGAGCGCATCTGGTGGGGTGCCGCCACCAACGCCACTTCGGAGTGGGCGGCGAAGCTGGGCATGAATTTGCAGAGCTCGACCCTCAAATTCGACGAAAGCGGCAAGCCCTTCCATATCCAGCAGGCCGAGCAGATCCGGATCTATCGCGAGGCCTGGAAGGCGGCCGGCCATGAACGCGAACCGCGCGTCTCGGTCAGCCGCAGCATTTTCGCGCTGGTCGACGACCGGGACCGCGCCTATTTCGGGCGCGGCAATGAGGGCCGCGACCAGATCGGCTTCATCGAGGAAAACACGCGGGCGATCTTCGGGCGCAGCTACGCCGCCGAGCCGGACGTGCTGATCAAGGAGTTGGCCGAGGACGAGGCGATCGCCGAGGCCGACACGCTGCTGCTCACCGTGCCCAACCAACTCGGCGTCGACTACAACGCCCATGCCATCGAGGCGATCCTGACCCATGTCGCGCCGGCGCTGGGTTGGCGCTGACAGCCGAGCCGTGTAACCATCGCTGCTGCGGACAGTTCAGGAGGTTCACTGCATGGCAAAGAAGGCCTTGATTGCCTGGGGTGGGTGGGAAGGCCATACGCCCCAGCGCAGCGCCACTGTGGTGCGCGACATGCTGGAGCGCAATGTGGATACACGGTCACGCTCGGCGAGGGCACGGGAATGTTTGCCGATCCGGAGTTGAACTCATTCGATCTCATCGTGCCCGTCATCACCATGTCGAAGATCGAAAAGTCCGAGCTGCAGAATCTGACGCGCGCGGTTCGACAGGGAACGGGACTCGGCGGTTTCCCACGGCACGATGGGCGACAGTTTCCGCAACGAGCCGGACTATCAGTTCATGACCGGCGGCCAATGGGTCGCGCATCCCGGCGACATCATCGACTATCGCGTGGTCATCACCAAACCGGACGATCCGATCACGAGAGGCATCAGCGACTTCGCCTACCGGTCGGAGCAGTACTACATGCATGTCGACCCGAGCAACGAGGTGCTGGCGACGACCACCTTCACCGACGAGCATTTCCCGGGCATCGGCGGCGTCGACATGCCGGTTGTCTGGAAGCGAAGATATGGCGCAGGCAAGGTCTTCTACAGTTCGCTCGGACACACGGCGGATGAGTTCGCGATGCCGGAAATGGCTGTCATCGTCGAGCGTGGTTTGCTCTGGGCCGCGCGGGGGTAGCTGCCCACTGAAACCGCGACAGCCTACCAATCGGCGACGCGATCGCCGCCTGTGAATTGCGCGCTCTTGCCGGTGTATTCGAACAGTTCGATCTTCACGCCGTCGGGGTCGCGCAGCCAAGCCTGATAGGTGTCGTCGCAGGCGAGTTTTTTCGCGGTGACCTCCACGCCCCTGGACGCAATATGTGCGATTGCGGCGTCGATATCCTCCACCTCCAGGCAGAAATGGTTGATCTGGTTCGTCTCACCGAACCGCGCACCCTCTTTGTGAAAAACCTCGATATGGCTGCGGCCGCCGCAATTAAGGTAGAAACCGAAAATCTTTCCGTCGCGCAGGAAATTTGAACTGGATATCAATGCCCAGGACATCCTCGTAGAAGCGCCGTGTCTCGTCCAGATCATTGGCGAAGATGCAGACATGGGCGAGTTGTTTGACCTTGATCATGGCTGGCTCCTCATAATTTCGCAGGTTCACATAGCCCGGCGCGAAATTGGCCCGCGTGGGCTCATCGTCATTCAATCCCGCCGGTGACCACATAGGCGCCCGCGCTGCGTCCATCCCGCAGCCGCATCACCGCCGTGACGATCGAGCCGTAGGGGCCGCGCCAGACGCTGTGGATCCGTTGATGCTCCGCGGCCGGGACAAACGCCCGGCCGGTCAGACGCGCGCCGGCTCGGCGCATCGCGACGGCATCTCCGTTGACGTGCACCTTGATGCTGGCGTGCTCCGTCTCGGTTGCGTCGACGGGGAGGTCGAGCGTGATGACGATCTCGTCCTGATCGCCGCTGTCGCGCGTCTCGGCCGCAAGCTTGATCGCGAGCGTAGGCGCCTTGCCATTGCCGGCTTGATTGGCCCGGCGCGAAAACACATCGTCTGCCAGTTCCGGCGTGCGCGGCGGCTGGGTGCGGCGCTGCGTGGAGCGTTCGAAGTCGCCGGCCATGCGCAACAGCCTTTCATCGTCATAGGCCTTGCCGGCGAAGGTCAGGCCGACCGGCATGCCGATGTCGGCCATGGTGCCCATCGGCACGGTAACGGTCGGGATGCCGAAATGCCGCCACACCAGATTGCCGTTGGCGACCCAGGTGCCGTTGCGCCAGGCAAGCGCGGCGGAGGCCTCAGTGATGTCGGCATCGGCGGGCCCGACATCGGCGACGGCAGGCAGCACGACGGCATCAAGCCTGTTCGCGTCCAGCCAGTCCTCGAAATCGAGCCGCCGCGTCGCTTCCAGCCCTTTCAGCCCGTCCTCCATCGTCGGAATGGCCCGGAACGGCGTGACGCCTGATTTCGCGCGCTCGACATACTGTGCCAAGTCGAAACCGCCTTCATAACGGTCGGGCAGCGTGCCCGGTGGCTGCGGAAAGATTTTCGGGCCGTCGACCGAAACGAGATCGGGGATGTTCAGATCGGCGTTCGCGCGCAAAAAATCATCCCAGGCTGAGATGCAGAGGTCCCAGATCTCGCGATCGGCGAAGTCCGGCGGCACCAGAGCGCGGTCGACCATGGTGCGCGCGCCGGGGCGATCGCGCTCGTAGTTGGAGACGACAGGAAAATCGACCTCCATCACCTCGGCTCCAAGCCGTCTCAGGTCCGCCGCCGCTTGCTCCCAGAGATCAAGCACGGAGGCGCGGGTTTCGATCCGCCGGTCGGCGCCGCTGTCGCGGCCGATATACATTCTGGGTACGCCAAGCCGCATGCCTTTCAGCGACCCCGCTAGCGCCAGATCGGTATAGCACGGCGGCCGGATTTCGGAACTCTTCGGCAGCGCGATCCAGGGCTGCGCGCGCCAGAAATCGCCCCGCGTCTCGGGATCGTCGGCGACGATCACATCCAGCAATTCGAGCATGTCGGGCACGCTACGCGTGTGCGGCACGACGACATCCATGGTCGGCACCAGGGGCCAGTTGCCGCGCACCGAAATGACACCGCGCGACGGCGTGTAGGCTACCAGCGCGTTGTTGGTGGCCGGCGCACGGCCGGACGACCAGGTTTCTTCGCCAAGCCCGAAAGCGCAGAAGCTCGCCGCTGTCGCGGTGCCCGAGCCATTCGAGGAGCCGGACGCGAAGGCGGCGGTCAGGTAATCGGCATTGTAGGGGCTTTCGGCGCGGCCATAGACTCCGCGCTGCATGCCGCCATTGGCCATGGGCGGCATGTTGGTGAGGCCGATCAGCACCGCGCCGCCGGCGCGCAGCCGGGCGACGGTGAAGGCGTCCTCGTTGGCGATGAGATGCTCGAAGGCCGGCGAGCCGGCGGCAACAGTCAAGCCGGACACCTTGTAGCTGTCCTTGGCGGTGTAGGGAATGCCATCGAGCGGGCCGAGCGTCTTGTCCAGACTGCGGCGCCGGTCCGAAGCCGCGGCTTCCTCGAACATATCAGGATTGAGAACCGGCACCGCATTGAGGCTGATGCCGTGCCGGTCGAAATGCGCGATGCGCCTGAGATAAGCACCGACAAGTTCGACGCTGCTCACCGTGCCGTCGTTGAGTGCGCGCCGCAACTGTTCGATCGTCGCTTCGACGATGTGAAAGCTGGCATCGATCATCTTCTGGCCCCTGGCGATCGTTTCCAGGCATGGATGAGCGAGGCCGCCGGCTTCGGCAAGGGCCAATCGCGATTGACGGTGGTCCTGGCGGGTCGGGCGCGGTGCCGCGGTTGCATATCCCGGTTGGCAAAAAGCGGCTGACCGATGCAACCTCTAATAGAGACGGCGCGTCAGGTGCCCTCTGGAATGGCGAGGTCCGGATCCGGCAACGAGGAGTTGCGCCTCTGGTGTCGTCCTTGGGCAACTATTCGCCAAATAGTGAATATCCGTCCCTCAAGGCGACTTGCAAGCTTAAGCTGAAGCTCGCAGAAGTTGCGGCAGAAGCATGCATTGAAGAAAACTCATGCCGCCGCCCCAGCATGAAAGGGGGATCATGCCTGACCAGAATGCCCTGATCCGCGCTGCCATAGGGCGGCTGCTCTCCGAAAAAACCGGGGTTGCCGCCCTTTCAATGAAGGAAAGCATCGAGGAATTGCTGGAGCGAACCGGCGAGACGGTGACCGAGGACAGCCTGCAGGACCTGCTGCTCGAGATGGCCGAGGTCCGTGGAATGACGGTCGTTCTCGACGTTTAGCGAGCCATGCCACCACAGCCCGGGCGTGGCGTGCCGGCTCGCCCCGATCGGCCATCCGGCCTATTTCACCCCAGCAAGTTGCGCGCCGTGCGCATGAAGATCTTCGACCCGATCGGGATCAAGTCGTCGGGGAAATCATAGTCGGGATTGTGCAGGGCAGGGTGGCGCTCGCCGGCGCCGAGGAAGAACATGGCCGACGTCGCGCTGTGGCCGAACAAGCCGAAATCCTCCGAGGCGCGCATCGGCAGGGCTTCTTGCGTGTGCGCGACGCCCTCTTCGTCGAGGGCGCGTTGCAGATGCTCCACCGCGTCCGGCGCGTTGACGCTGGCGACGAAGATCTCGTGGTAGTCCCAGCTTGCGGACAGGCGATGCTGGCCCGCGATCTTCGTGACCAGCGCTTCCGCGGCGGCGCACAGATCCGCCATGCGCTCGTCGCGCCTGGTGCGCAGCGTCGCCCAGACCTCGGCGTGGGCGGGCGCGATGCCGAACGCGGCTTCGCCCATCTCGGCGTGGGTCACGGTGACCATGCCGAAATCGTCGTCGGCGAAAGTTCCGTGCCCGAGCGCGGGCAGGGCAGGCATCAACGCGCTGATCGCCGGCATCGGCGAAATTCCGGTCTCGGGCATGGAGGAATGCGCGGTCTTGCCCTCCAGCACGATGCGCATGCCGCGCGAGGCACAGTTGACCACGCCGGGCTTGAGCCGCACCTCGCCGAACGGCACGCCGGGCAGATTGTGCAGCGAAAAGGCGAAATCGGGCGCGATCTCGCCGAAACGGGGGTCGGCGACGACACCGGCGGCGCCATTGCCGGTTTCTTCCGCCGGCTGGAACATCAGCACGACGCGACCGCTTGCAGGCCGCTCGCGCCCGAGCTGGCGTCCGAGCGCCGCCAGGATCGCGGTGTGTCCGTCATGGCCGCACATATGCGACTTGCCCGGCACGCGGGAGGCATGCGGCACGCCGGACAGTTCCTCGATGGGCAGCGCGTCGAGTTCCGAACGAAACAGGACGGTTGGTCCGTTTTTGCCGCTGTCGTAGACGGCCGCGACACCATGTCCGCCCAATCCGGTCAGCACCTTGTCGGGATTGGTATCGGCGAGGAAGTCGACGACGGCTTTTGCCGTCTTTTCCTCCTCGTTCGAGATTTCCGGCTGCTGGTGCAACTTGCGCCGCCATTCGGTCAGCTCGACGATGTCCCGGTTGGTGAGAGTCATGATTTTGGCCTCCGCTGTATCGCTCACGACGCGCCCGATCGACCGGGCGCGTCGGAAGGATAACTAGCGGCAAATGGCTGAAACCGCCACCGTCTGGCCTATTGATTTATCTCGGGCTCGACGAGCTTTGCCAGGTTCCGCAGCGACTCCTGCCAGCCGAGATAGCAGGCCTCGACCGGGATGACGTCGGGAATGCCGGCCTGGGTGATGTCGATCTCGGTGCCGACAGATACTTTTTTCAGGGTGACGGTCACCTGGATCTCGCCCGGCAGATTGGGGTCGTCGAACCTGTCGGTGTAGCGCAGGCGCTCACCGGGAACGAGTTCGAGATACTCGCCGCCGAAGGCATGGCTGTCGCCGGTGGTGAAGTTGCGGAACGACATCTTGAACGTGCCGCCCACCTTGCCCTCGAAGTGATGAACCGTGCAGGTGAAGCCGTTCGGCGGCAGCCACTTCGCCAGCGCGTCGGCCTCGACGAAGGCGCGATAGACTTTTTCCGGGCTGGTGGTGAGAACACGGTGCAAACGTACGGTGCCGGGCATATCATATCCTTTCATAATGCCTGTTCGATGCCCCAAGGACGAGCGGGGCCCGGCCAGTCCGACACCGGCTCCCGGAATTTTTTCAGAGCCTCGGCCGCGGCCTGCGCGACTGGCTTACGCCAGTTCAGCCTGGGTTGGGACTCGATTTTGCGGCGGCTGGCCCAATCGTCGAAAATGACGAACCGGATAGCCATTATGAGGAGACTGTTTATAACGGTCGCTGAGATCGCTGTGACCAAGGGGAGACGATGCGCTACATACGTCCACTTTCAATCGAAGATGCCGTTGGCCAGTTGGCCGGATCGGCCGGAACGGCGGCCATTCTCGCCGGAGGCAGCGACCTGCTGGTGAGGATGAAGGGCGGCTTCATCGAACCCGAACTGATCGTCGACATCAAGGCGATCACTGCCTTGAGCGAAATCAGGGAGACGGCCGACGGCTTCAGCATCGGTGCGGCGGTTCCCTGCGCGGTGCTGGGAGAGAACGCGGCCCTGAAGAAGGCCTGGCCGGGCGTCGTCGAGGCGGCCAAGCTGATCGGCTCGAAGCAGGTGCAGGGACGCTGCACCATCGTTGGCAATCTGTGCAACGCCTCGCCGGCGGCCGACAGCGTGCCGGCGCTGGTGGCGGCCGGCGCCAGGGCGGTGATCGTCGGGCCCGCGGGCCGGCGCACCATTGCCGTGGAAGCCGTGCCGACCGGACCGGGCAAGACGTCGCTCGCCAAGGGCGAGATCATCGAGGCGATCCTGCTCGACAGCCAAGCGCCGCGCTCGGGCGACGCGTATCTCAGGTTCATTCCCCGCACCGAGATGGATATCGCGGTGGTCAGCGCCGGCGTGAACCTGACGCTCGACGAGCAAGGTGTCGTCAAGGCTGCCCGCGTGGCGCTGGGCGCCGCCGCGCCCACGGTGCTTCTGGTGCAGGAGGCCGCCGAGGCCCTCATCGGCAGGACGCTGGACGAAGCAGCCCTCGAGCGGCTCGCCAAGGTCTGCTCCGGGGCCTGCCGGCCCATCGACGACAAGCGGGGCACGATCGAGTTCAGACGGAAAGTCGCGGGCGTGCTGGCCAGGCGGGCCGCCACGTCAGCCTACAAGCGTGCAGGAGGCAAGTGATGGCCGGTGTAGCAGTTTCAACCACAATCAACGGCGACAGCGTCGAGTATCTCTGCCAGCCCGACGAGACGCTGCTCGACGTGCTGCGCGACCGGCTCGGGCTGACCGGCGCCAAGGAAGGCTGCGGCACCGGCGATTGCGGTGCCTGCAGCGTCATCCTCGACGACCGGCTGGTGTGCTCGTGCCTGGTGCTGGGCGCGGAGGCGCAAGGGCGCCGCGTGGAGACCGTCGAGGGCATGGCGCATGGCGACCGGTTGCATCCGCTGCAGCAGAAGTTCCTGGAGCACGCCGCGCTGCAATGCGGCGTTTGCACGCCGGGCTTCCTGATCGCGGCGAAGGACCTTTTGGCCAAGAATCCCGACCCGACCGAGGAGGAGATCCGCTTCGGGCTGGCCGGGAACCTGTGCCGTTGCACCGGCTATGACAAGATCGTGCGCGCCGTCCAGGACGCGGCAAGCGTGATGAAGGGAGCCTGACGATGAATTTCGATCCGCGTTTTTCCAATCGCAATTTCGCTTCGGTCGGCACGCGTCCCATCCGTCCCGATGGCGTCGACAAGGTGACCGGCCGCGCCCGCTACGGCGCCGACTTCAACATGGCCGGCCAGCTGGTCGGGCGTGTGCTGCGCAGCCCGCACGCGCACGCCAAGATCAGGAAGATCGACACTTCGAAGGCGGAAAAGCTCGCCGGCGTGAAGGCGGTGATCACCGCGGCCGACCTGCCCGACCTCACTGACGGCGATGCCGCCATGTACGACATCCTCGACAATTGCATGGCGCGCACCAAGGCGCTCTATGACGGCCATGCGGTGGCCGCGGTCGCCGCGATCGACGCCCGCACCGCCAGGCAGGCGCTGAAGCTGATCGAGGTCGACTATGAGGTGCTGCCGCATGTCACCGATGTCGACGAGGCGATGCAGCACCACGCGCCGCTGATCAACGAGACCATCTTCACCGAGGGGCTGGAGGAAAAGCCGGTCAAGCCGTCCAACGTCACCAAGCGCAGCCAGTTCGGCCATGGCGACGTGCATCAGGGTTTTGGGGCGGCCGACTTCATCGTCGAGCGCTCCTTCAAGACCGAGCAGACGCACCAGGGCTATATCGAGCCGCATGCCTGCGTGGCCAACGTCAGCTCCGACGGCACGGCGGACCTGTGGGTGTGCACTCAAGGGCATTTCGTCTATCGCCAGCATTGCGCCCAGCTGCTGGGCATGGAAGCCTCGAAGCTGCGCGTCACCTCGTCGGAGATCGGCGGCGGCTTCGGCGGCAAGACCCATGTCTGGGCCGAGCCGGTGGCGCTCGCTCTGTCGCGCAGGGCCGGCCGCCCGGTGAAGCTGGTGATGACCCGCGACGAGGTTTTTCGCGCCTCGGGCCCGACCAGCGCCACATCGATCGACGTCAAGATCGGCGCCCGCAAGGACGGCACGATCACCGCCGCGGAAGCGACGCTGCGCTACACCAGCGGCCCCTATGCAGGCACCTGGGCCGAGATCGGCGCCATGACGGCGTTTGCCTGCTACAGGCTGGAGAACGTCAAGACCGTCGGCTACGAAGTGCTGGTCAACCGGCCGAAGACCGCGGCCTACCGCGCGCCGTCGGCGCCGATGGCGGCCTTCGCGGTGGAAAGCGCCGTCGACGAGCTCGCCAAGGAGATCGGCATGGACCCCGTAGACTTCCGCATCAGGAACGCCGCGCAGGAAGGCACGCGATCGTCCTACGGCCCGGTCTATGGCCCCATCGGCATCGGCCCGACGCTGGAGGCGGTGAAAAACCATGCGCACATGAAGGCGCCGCTTGGTAAGAACCAGGGCAGGGGCATGGCCTGCGGCTTCTGGTTCAATTTCGGCGGCCAGACCTGTACCGACCTCAACATCGGCATGGACGGCTCGGTCTCGCTTGCCGTCGGCACGGTCGATGTCGGCGGTTCCCGCGCCTCGCTGTCGCTGGTGGCGGCGGAGGAGCTGGGCATCGATTATTCGCAGGTCAAGGCCGTCGTCGCCGACACCTCCAGCCTCGGCTACAACGACATGACCGACGGCAGCCGCGGCACCTTCTCCTCCTCCATGGCGACCATCTCGGCCGCCCGCAACGCCATCAAGGTGTTGCGCGAGCGCGCCGCGCAGATGTGGGACATTTCCGTCGACGACGTGGTGTGGGAACAGGGCCATGCGGTGGCCAAGGGGGAGAAGCACGGCAATCTCGGCAAGCTGTCGCTGAAGGAGATCGCGGCGCAATCCGGCAAGACCGGCGGGCCGATCGCCGGCCATAGCGAGCTCGTCGCGGACGGCGCCGGCGTCTCCTTCGCCACCCATATATGCGACATCGAGGTCGACCCCGACACCGGCTCGACCAGGGTGATCCGCTACACGGTGGTGCAGGATGCCGGCAAGGCGGTGCACCCGACCTATGTCGAGGGCCAGTATCAGGGCGGTGCAGCGCAAGGCATCGGCTGGGCGCTCAACGAGGAGTATATTTACGGCAAGGACGGGCGGCTGCAGAACGCCGGCTTCCTCGACTACCGCATCCCCGTGTGTTCCGACCTGCCGATGATCGACACGCAGATCCTGGAAATCCCCAACCCCAACCACCCCTATGGCGTGCGCGGCGTCGGCGAAACCTCGATCGTGCCGCCGCTGGCGGCGATCGCCAACGCGGTCTCGAACGCCGCCGGCGTGCGCATGACCCACATCCCGATGTCGCCGCCGCGCATCCTGGCGGCGATCGAGGCGGAACGGGAAGGCTGATGGTGCAAGTGACGCTCTGGGGGGCGCTTGCCGCGACCGCCGGAGGCCAGAGCAAGGTCGAGGTCGAGGCCAAGGACATCAGGGAGCTGTTCAGGAAACTGGCTGAACAGTATCCCGGCCTCGAGCCGTTGATTGATCGGGGGATCGCGGTGGCGATCGACGGGGTGATTTACCGGGATACGTGGGGGAAGAAGCTGCCGCCGGGGGCGGAGATTTTTCTGCTGCCGCGGTTGGCGGGGGGGTGAGAAGGGCCTGAACCTACAGCCGTGCTGTTTATGCTCACTGATATTTTTGCTCGGAATGATCTCGGAATGGCCAAAAAGTAGAAATGTTGCGGCGCTTACATCATTCCTAAAGGCCTACTTACAGGTGTCGGACTTTGAGGGGTGAGCCCCATTTTGAGTTTAGATACTCGCAGACTAGGCGCCGGTGACAATGATGTGGCGTTGCCTCAGAACATAGTAGGCATGTTCCATCGAACATGTCGGGCCGTAAGCGATCTTCGATTTTTCGGCTTTCCAGCAGCTGAGTGAACTGCTTTTCGTAAGCGCTCCAGTCGCCTTTCTCTTTCCTATATGCATCGAGAATGTTCGCTGTCGGCGCAAGCATCGGCTGATGTACGTACTGAATGCCACCAATTTTTCTGAGGAAATACGCCAAGTCTTCCGCCTTGGCGAAACCAGCCAGCTGAGAGGTGTTGTTGAGCCGTACGTCGATCAGTTTCTTTACATTTGCGTTAAGCAGCCGCTCGAAGAAACGCTCAGCAGTCGACTTGGTGAAGCCAATGGTAGAGACGGGAATCGAGTGCATCATCAACTCGCCGCTGTGCGCCGCTGCGCAGATTGCGGTTGCTCTGCGTAGGCGACTCTTCGGGCGCGTGCGCGATAGGCATCCGCCAGCTTTGTTCGGTTGCCGTTACCAAGATCCATCTCCTGCTGATCATTGGATTTCAGAAGCCGTTGTTCGATTCCTTCCTGATCAATGGCATTGCCGTCAGGAAGAATATGCTTAACCACAACGCCCTGTTCGGAAAGCGCTCGCCCAACCAAGAGGCATCGGTGGCAGTCTAGCGGGTCGCGCTCTGAGCACATCAAGGCTATGCGGTACTTCACCGAACCGTCCATGACCCTTTTTAGGCCTTCATGAAACTCTGGAGCCTTTGCCATGGACTCGTAGTCCGCCACCCCTTCACAAAAGTACTGACTGCCGCTTGGGCGCCCTCCGAGTTCCTTACCCAGAAAAGAGTAAGCTATGCCATCCATCTGGAGTTCGCTCTTGAGTAGGTCTTGGCTGAAGTGAGGGAAATGACGGGAGTAGGGAGCGCTGCGCACGTCAGCTACCGCAGTGACATCCGCTTTCCGGAGAAGCGTCAAGAACCGCTCATAACTCAGCGTTGAGTGACCAATGGTATAAACAATTTTGTCCGACATGAGCTATCCGTGAACGCCGTTGACCATCATATAGCATTTGTCCGCCGGATTACCGAATGGTCGAGCCAAACCTAACCGCACATGGTAGCGCGCGGCTTCGGGCAATGCTTGGCGGGCTGCATTAAGCCCACCCTGCCTCCAAGCTTCCTTCAGTACCTTGCTTGAGACTGCCAGTTGGTACTCACGATGGCCATCATCGACGACTGCTTTCAGTTTCTCGAAGCTCTCAACCAATTCAATCGCATCTCTGTCGACCTGAATCGCGCCGAGTGATCGAGTTTGAGCCCCGGCAGGCACATAAACGCCTTGGAGAACACTATTCCATTGATTGTTGTTCTCCACATGGTTATCGAACGCTGCAGCCACTGTCCCGAAAATGGCCGGGGAACCTGCTCCAATCCAGTTGATTGGTCCGGCATTTACAAGCTGGATAGCGTTCACGTCGACAAGAATGTCTTCTGTGCTATGCGGAAAAGCACCCGTGTGCGCTTGTCCGGTCGGTTGGAATTGGACCGTCGCACCCGGCACCACACCATGATTCTGTAGTCGCGCTAGCGTCCAATTGGCACCGCCCGGAAGCGGGCGAATCATTTGCTGCGTGTGCGTGCACCATCCTGCGACGCAATAATTCCCAGTACTCATCTCGGTGACATCTGTGATGGTAAGTCTCATTTCGTCCCCCCTACGCGAACCAGACCGCTGTGCTACCCTGCCGTACCAATTTGATCCGTCGCACTGCGCGGGCTGCCGCGGTCATTGGCGCGTGCTGCCCATATCCCATTAAACTTCTGATAGCGCAGTGAGATGTCCACCGTGACGGTTAACGCCCATCTGGGGGCTACTTCGGGCCTTCGAGTAGGCGGAACCAGTCCTTTACTGTCAGGCGTAGGCGGTCGACCTCATCCTCTGCTAACAACCCACAGTGAGCAATCGGCCCACGCAAGTTGTTGAGCGAGTACATCACTCGGCCCATTGCTTTTTGATTGCTCAGGATCCCTCCAAACAGCGGCCAGTTATGGCGGATGATGTCCCCAAGATGCCCGAAGGTTACATAATCTAGTTCATTATCAGATCGTGGAGTGAAGCCGGCTTCCTGCTCACGCTGCTGGTTGTTCCTGCATTCCTCCTTCGCTGACGGTGGACTATGCTCCTCCCACCAGACCGGGCCAAATTCTTCCGTTAGAGTCTCGTCGATCAGCTTCCGGATGTCGTTTTCAAGCATGTAGAATAGTTTGTAATGCTCAGCCATTCTCACCGCGTTGGTCCGGACATCTTCCGAGAATTGTGAGATTGATGATTTGATCGTCTGTTCATCCGGTGCCGGCGTATCCGCAAAATCTTTGGTGGGGTTCAGTTCATCGGCTGCGATCTTGAGGGCTGCACATTTGAGTATGAAAAGCTCAACCTGGTTTTCGACGGTCATTGCATCAAGTTCTCTTTGATGCTTCGAAAGATCGCGTTTAAGATTTTCAAGTCTGACGTTTCCGGCAGTACGATATTGATGTTGTAGGCGAGGCGTATACCGCCATTGCTAGAACTACCCGCGCCAAAGCTACCGGGCATAGATCCCATTGAATTAATTTGTCCCTCATCGAAGCCCGCGCCAATATCAATATCTTCCCCTGTTATGTCCAAGTCAGTGGGCACAAAGGACTTCACGGCGCTGAACGTTCCCTTGATCGCCTGGACCACCTTGTCGTTGGGTTTGAGGCCGGTGATCTCAACGATTATGTCACGGAGCTTATTGTCTGGCACAGTGTGGGCGTAGTCGCTTCGCTTGAAGATTTCAGGGAAACCGTTGCGCAATGCTTGATGAGCTGCCCGGCCTCTCCCGCTCTCCGTGCGAAATTTGGCATACAGGTCCGTGGGTACGCCATCCGTGCTGAGCATCCCAAGCTTCTTCAAGATTGGTGGGATAGCCCTGCCGGCGCCACCCTTGAGCTTTAGGACATTCTCAAGAAAGTCGGAATTGAACTTGGGCGGCTGAGCTGCCTCTGTGATCCGTTCCAATATCTTTTTGAGTGTTCCGCTAGCGGCGAGATAGGGTAGCCCTCCGGGTATTTCCCGTCGTGCGGCGGAAGCGGTCTTTGCCTCTGGTCCGGTGATGCCTGGTGCCGCTGCTTGGTTCGGCTTTGCTTCTGCCATTGGTCCCCCTCGCAAATGATCTTGGAGCTTATTTGGCATTATTCGCTATCGCTAAGCAACTGCACTGGCGAAAGACTGCCAGACAGAATGATTCAATCCGCAGTGCGTCGGCCCGAGTGAAGTCAGTTTAGCGTCGCCTGGACAATGGCGCCGATATCATGACGCGCAAAGCAGTCGTTCAGAATTCGACCCGAGAAAGCCAAATTTGGGAATCAAACTCTCGGCGCCACATCACCCTGTAGGCAAACGCAATTTTCAGTGTTCAAGATTAAGGTCAGCTATACCTTGCCGATGGCGCCGTCACTAAACTCCCAGCGTCGACTCCGTATTCACCTCGATCGCTCATCCGCCTTGTCCTTGCCGAGGCGCACGCGGAAGCGTTCGCCGATGCGCTCGCGCAGCCATTCGGCGTGCTGCCGCTGCGCCTCTCCATCATAGTAGATGTGGGCGTGGTAGCTGGCGATCTCGGCGAGCGGCCGGGGCTGCCCGGCCGGCGTTGAACTGGCTTTGCCCATCCCGATGCTCCCCTCCGCCTGTTGTCTGGCGAAACTCTAGCCGAAGCACGGAGGCGTTGTCTGTAGCCGTGATCAGCCGGCGCGTTTCCAGCAGGCGATGACAAGGCCCGGTTCGACCTTCTCGTTGGCCACAGGTCCGCCGCATGGCGGTGGATGCTCAGCCGTGCGAGTTGGCGGTCCAGATTGCGGATCGCTTGCAGCGCCTACAACGCGATGCCGCATTCAGATGTCTGCTTTTGGGTAAGCGCAATCAACGTCGTGCGGCCGGCTTGCAGCGCATCTTGTCCATCTGGCCGTCAACTGACGAGGGCAATGACCGGCGCTAGCTGCACTTAGCTTCGCAGGGCATTGCGTGATGCCGCTCGGTGCGCTTCTATCCGTGCCGCGCCATTGGGGGGTCATCATTTGTCTGCCAGGAACGAAACGTCCACCGGCCACGAAGCGAGCGAGGCTGGCTGGCTCGATCTTCATTTCGAATCGTCGCGCCCTGAATATGAGGCGGCCTTGCTCGATGCAGGCATCCGCCCGGGCTGGCGCGTGCTCGATGCCGGTTGCGGCAGCGGCGGCTTCCTGCCGCTCATCGCCAGCGCCGTCGGCCCCTCCGGCTTCATCGCCGCACTTGACCTCGCGCCCGAAAACATCGCCCGGGTCGAGGCGCTCGCGGGCACGCTGTCCGAGCCGCCGGAAATCGCCACGTATGTCGGCAGCATCCTGTCGCTGCCATTCGCCGACGCATCGTTCGATTGCGTCTGGTCCGGCAATGTCATGCAGTATCTGACGCCGGCCGAGTTCGAGCTTGCCGTCGGCGAGGCCAGGCGCGTGCTGAAGCCGGGCGGCATCTTCGCCGTCAAGGATTTCGATTCGACCATCCTGCAGATCCTGCCCATGGACCGGGCGCTGCTGGCGCGCTTCATGGCAGCCAGGCTCCAGGGATTTCGCGACCGGGGCGTGCTCGGCACCGATTGCGGTTCGACGCTTCCGGCGCGCCTGCGCCAGGCTGGCCTGGAGGTCGTCAGCCGCAAGGGCTGGCTGGTCGAGCGCTGGGCGCCCGCGCCTCGCTTCACGCGCGACTATGTTCGCGACCTGCTGGCCTATTTTGCAAGCGTCGCGCCGGGCTATGCCCTGCCTGATGCCGACCAGGCCTACTGGCGGGACCTGAAGCAGCGGCCGGATCGCCTGCTCGACGATCCGGACTTCTGCTACCGCGAGTTCTTCGTCATGGCGGTTTGCCAGACGTAGCGCTCCGCCGCGACGGCCGAAGTCGCGGGCGGGTGCGCGAGGCCGCAGGCAAACCCGGTTCCGAGATCGAGACTGAGCCAAGCCGCATTCGCCAGCCCTCCGCTCAAATGGCCGGCTTTCGAGCGAATTTCTTCGCGAACCGTTAATTCGGCCGTGCTGTTAATAAGCATCTGCTAATGAACTGGTTCGCGCGGGGGTACGCAATGACCAAGAATCTCGGCAATGCACGCTATGTGCCGCCAAAGGAACAGCAAGGCTCGGCCCTCGGCAAGGTCGCGCCGGCCTTGTTTCCGCTGGCCGTGGTGGCGCTGGGCTATGTGATCGGCAGGCAGTTCTTCGGCCTATAGGCTCCGCCATCAGGCACCGGTTTCGGCCGCGGCCTCGGGCCTTGCTTCGGCGCGGATGCGGTCGCTTGCCACGAGCACGACGGGGCAGGCGACGGCGGCCAGCACCGCCATGGCGGTGTCGCCGAAGAACAGTTCCTCGCCCGGCCGCTGCGTGACGCCCATCACCACCATTGCCGCTCCCTTGGCCACTTCCCTGGCGATCGCCTTGTCGGGCGTGGCGCGGGCGCGGATGGCGGTGTCGACGGCGACGCCGTAGCGGTCGGCGAGATCGACGACGTCCTTGAGCACCGCCTCCTCGCGGCGGTGCGAAACGGTGCCTTGCCGGGCGCCTTTGCGCGCCTGCGAGACATAGAGCACCTTGACCCGCGCCCGGTGCGGCCTTGCCAGCGCCAGGGCGAAATCGGCGGCGCGGCGCGACACTTCCGTGCCGTTGACGGGCACCAGGATGGTGGTGCCCGCGCGCAGCACCGGCATCTTGCCCCCGGCGCCGGCACCGTTCAGCACCAGGCAGAGCGGACCGTCGAAGCCGCTCGTCATGTCGTTGAGTGCTTCGGTGAACGATCCCTTCTCGGTCAGCATGGCCTCGAGCCCGACCAGCAGCAGGCCATAGCCCTTGCGCGCCTCCTCGGCGATCGTCCGCGCGGTCGCTTCGCGTTCGCTGCGGGCGGTGAGATGCACCTTCTCGACCGGCGTGTCCTCGGCCTTGCTCACCGCCTTGGCGCTTCTGGCGGCGCCCTTCTTGACCTCCTTCAAGGCACGCTCCGGGCCCTTGTCGCGGGCCGGGCCGGCAAGCCTGCCGTCCTTGAGGTGGAGAAGCGTGGTCGGCATGCCGCTGCCGCCGCCGACCAGGCCGGCGAGATAGGCGGTGAACTTGCCGACCGGGCTGTCGTCGACCAGCAGCAGCAGCCGCTCCAGCTTGGAGACGAAGCCGCGCTCGTCGAGCAGCTCGCGGTCGACCCGTTGCTTCTCGGCGTCTTCGACGGGCAGCCGGCCGAGCGCCCAGCGCAGCATGGGCGGCATGGCGAGCGTGGTGATGACCGCCATGGTGACGATCATGGTGAACAGGTTGTGGGAGAGGATGTTCATCGACAGGCCGATCGAGGCGACGATGACCTCGGTCGAGCCGCGCGCGTTCATGGCGCTGCCGACGGCGGTCGCCTCCTTCAGCGTCATGCCGGCGAAGCGGCCGCCGATGAAGGCGCCGCCGAACTTGCCGATGCTGGCGATGAGCACCAGCGCCAGCGTCAGCAGCGCCAGCGTCGGGTCGGCAAGCACGGTGAGGTCGGCCGAAAGCCCGGCCATGCCGAAGAAGATCGGCATGAAGAGCGCGGTGATGACGCCGCGCAACTGGCTCTCGATGTGGCTGGACAGGATCGGCGATTCGCCGACCAGTATGCCGGCGACGAAGGCGCCGAGCACGGTATGGACGCCGATCAGATTGGTGATCAGCGCCATCACGCCCATGATGATCAGGATGACCGATATGACGGCGTATTCGCTGCGGAAGGAATCGTTGCTCCAGCGGATCAGCGTGAACACCAGCCGGCGGCCGATGGTGAAGGAGAACACCATGAACAGCGCCACTTCGGCCACCGTCACCACCAGCGGCACGATTTGGAGGCTGCCATTGGTGGCGATGCCGAAGGTGACGGCGATGATCAGCCAGCCGATCGTGTCCTCGATGATGGCCGAGGAGATGATGACCTGGCCGAGATTGCGGCGCATGAAGTTCATCTCGCGCACCACCATGGCGACGATCTTGACCGAGGAGATCGACAGGGCCGTGCCAAGGAAAAGCCCGGCGACGACGCGCTCGCTGGGGTCGGGCAGCAGCGTGTCGGGCAGGAACTGCGCCAGCGCGAAACCGCAGGCAAAGGGCACGACGACGCCGGTTGCCGAGATCGAAAAACACGCCGCGCCCACCCGGCGCACCAGGCGCAGGTCCGTCTCCATGCCGGTGAGCAGCAGGAGCAGCAGGACGCCGAGCTGCGAGACCGCCTCGATCATGCTCTTCTGCGCGGGGTCGGTCGAGAAGATCAGCTGCTGCGCGCCGGGCCAGAGCCAGCCGAACAGCGAAGGCCCGAGCAGGATGCCGCCGATCAGCTGGCCCATGATCGCCGGCTGGCCGTAGCGCTGGAAGATTTCGCCCAGGCCGCGCCCGACCAGAAGCAGAAGCACGATCTCGGCGACGAAAACGCCCTCCGCCGAGCCGCCCATGCCCGCGGCGTGGCTGCTTGCCTGGGCGGCCCAGGCCGGGCCTGCTGAGGCAAGGACGGCGGAAGGGATGAGAATGGCAGGAAGAAATCTCGTTTGCGGCCAGTGCCTAATCATCCAACCCCTCAACGCGGATCAAGTCCGCTGCGCATAAACGTGCAATGCCGCGCAAGGTTGCGGCGGGTCGGGCCAATCTGTTCCGGCCGATCTGTTGGGGTAAGTGCCGACATAAAAGACAGCCCTCTTCTCCCCGTCTCTATACGGGGAGAAGGTGCCGGCAGACGGATGAGGGCAGCGCCGACATGGGAAAAATACAGGATCCAGATGGTATTTGCCGAAACCTTGGCGCCGCCCCTCATTGTCCTGCCGGACATTTCTCCCCGTATAGTGACGGGGAGAAAGGCCCATCTACCGGCTGGACGCCGCCCGCGGATTGCTTTGCCAACTGTCGGCGTTGCGGCCGCGATCGGCGATCTAGCCCGACTTCTTGGCGCCCTCCGGCAAAGCACCTTCAGGCGGCGGCTCCGGGCCGAAGACGCTGCGGCCGCCGAGCAGATGCGACTGGTCGAACTCGCCGGCGACGATCTCCTTCAGGCTCGGGCCGGTGACGTAGCGCTCCAGTCGCCGCGCCTGGCCGTCGAGCCGCTGCAAGGCGGCTAGCTCCTCCTCGCGGCCGAGCTTGGCCTTGGCGACTGCCGATTTCATGACGGCGATGGTTTCGTCATAGACCTTCAGCGGCACCGGAAAGGGATGCCGGTCCTTGCCGCCATGCGCCAGCGAGAAGCGCGCCGGGTCGGAAAAGCGGCAGGGCGCGCCATGCACCACCTCCGCCACCATGGCCAGCGCCCGCACCGTGCGGGCGCCGACGCCCGGCACCAGCAGCAATTCGGGAAAGTCCGTCGGGCCGCTCTCGATGGCGGCGGAGATGTTGCCGTGCAGCCGGCGCATGACGATGTCGCTTTCGCGCACGTCATGATGCGCCGGCATGACCAGATTGGGCAGCATCGGCTGTGCATTGTCGCGCTTTGCCGAAGCCGTCGCGGGCTCGATGGCGGCGAATTCGCGCACGATCCGGTCGGGACCAAGCTGGCGCAGAAGATCGAGCTGGCCGCTGCGCGACGCCTCGGCGCGATGGTCGGTGAGATTGACGATCTCGCCCTGCCGCTCGCCCTCGATGGCCGCGTGCGGCTGGTCGACGAAACTCTTCAGCCCTTCCGACAGCCAGTGGTAACGGCGCGCCTGCCTTCTGTCGCCGTTCATGCCTTGCTGGACGACCACCCAGCGGCTGTCGTCGGTGACGATGAAGCCGTGCAGATAGAGGTCGAAACCGTCCTGAACGGCGGCGCTGTCGACCTTGGCGACCAGGCGGCTGGCGGTGGCAAGGGCCGCGCCGTCGAAGCCGACACGTTCGCCGATCATCTCCAGCTCGTGCGGCGTCTTGCGCGAATGAGCGCCGCGGCCGCCGCAGACATGAATGCCGAGCTCGCCCGACAGCGGCGTCAGCCCGCGCTTCAGCGCGCCGATGACGCTGGTGGTGATGCCGGACGAATGCCAGTCCATGCCCATCACCGCACCGAAGGACTGGAACCAGAAGGGATGCGCCAGCCGGCGCAGCAGCTCGTCGCGGCCATAATGGTGGACGATCGCCTGGCACAGCACGGCGCCGAGCCGCGTCATGCGGTCGCCCAGCCATTTCGGGACCCGTCCGCCATGCAGCGGCAGGTCGGCGCTGCCGCTTCGCTGCGTCACTTGTTTCGATGCTCCGTGGCTGGCCGCCCAGAGGCCGGCTCTCTCCCTCTAGATGGCATCCATGCGGCCATTTTCCAAGCTGGCAGCAGGTGCTCATTCGCGGTTTGATTCAGGATGGCGTCTCACCCGGTTGTTCGCAAAGCGTTTTTGTCCATCGCGGACTAGACATGCACGTCGCCGAAGGAGAGTTCGCCGTTGTCGTCGGGCGTCAGCAAGGCGACGGCCAGCAGGCCGGCAAAGAGGATGGCGACCAGCGTGACGATGACCAGGCCGGGCACGGGCCCCAGGGCGGCGGCGCTGACGGCCTCGCGCAATGTGCCGACGAAACCCACCGGCGCGGCCTTGTCGAGCAGGCTGGGCGTCGATAGTTTGAGGATCCAGGCGAGCAGCAGGATCAGCATCATATGGATGTAGTTGCGGCGCAAACGGCGCGCCAGCGCCACCCGCTGCGAGACCAGGAATTTCGGCGTGCGCAGGCTTTCGCCGACGATCAGCAGCCAGTCCGAGGCGAAGTCCGGCTGCGGCGAGAAGATCTGCGCGAAATAGTGGCGCTCGAACTGGCGCACGCGGGCGCGGTAGACGTCGAAGAAGCGGTAGCGCCGCGCCTCGATCCACAGCAACAGCAGCACCAGCAGCATGGCGAACAGGAGCACGCCGTGATGGGCACTGGCCGTCGACAGCGACACCGACAGCATCGCGGCCACGACGGTGATCGCCCAATTGCTGGTCCTGTCGATACGGTCGCGCCATCCCGCCATGCGCGCAATCTCGGCGCGATGGAAATGCGACATCACGGTGACCATTTCGCTGGGCGAAAGCGTCCTGCCGATGGGCGTTGCCGGCGCATCGTTCATAGTTCCCTCCCAACCCAATGAAACGCGTCGAACGCGATCTCGTTCCGCCGGCGGCGGATGGCGCCGACCCAGGCGGACTTTCGGCCACTTCTGTCGCGACGGCGGTGCGCCGAGGCTTTTCAAACGCTTGGGCAGGTCCGCTCAGCTTCTGAGTCAGCGTCCGAGTGGCTCTGGCTCTTGAGAATCCCTTTGCCTTGGGCAACATGGCGGCGAGGCTGGAGTACGAAAATGAACAGGCCGATATCCGCCGCACGATCACAATCTACGTCGCGAAGCGCGGCGATGGCGCTGACGGAGGCGCTGGTCGCCCGCACCTTGCGCACGGTCGAGGATGCCGGGCCGACGCCGGGCATGGTCTACATGACCGACGCCGACTATGCGCGTTTCAGCGATGAAATACTGGCCGATGCGCCGGCCGGGCCGCTGAAACTGTTCGCCTATGGCTCGCTGCTATGGAAGCCGGCGGGCGAGGTGAGGGGAGGCGAGCGCGCGGTGGCGACCGGCTGGCACCGCTCTTTCTGCTTCACCGTGCAGCGGTTTCGCGGCACGATCGAGCAGCCCGGCCTGATGATGGCGCTCGACCGTGGTGGCCAATGCCAGGGCATGGTGTTCGAGATCGCGGAGCCGGTTGCCGACAATCTCGAGGCGCTGCTGCGCCGCGAGATGACCATCCTGCCCGCCGTCAACGTGCCGCGCTGGCTGCGGGTCAGGACCGAGGGCGGCATGTGCCGCGCGCTCGGCTTCGTCGTCGATCCCGCCAATGCGCGCTATGTCGGCAGGCTGGACAAACGGGCGATCGCGGCGACGCTGGCCCGGGCCGCCGGCCATTGGGGCTCGGGCGCGCAATATCTGTTCGAGACCATCCGCCACCTCGACGCCTGCGGCATTCGCGATCGCAACCTTTGGCAGTTGCAGGCGCTGGTGGCCGAGGAGATCAACCGCGTCCACGCCACGGTTTAGCGATCGGCGTTCCCAGCGCAGCGCGACCCGAAAGTTTCCGGACGCTTTCCCGCCCCTCCAAATCTTCCGCTTGACGAATACATATCCCGACAGTTATACGTTAATCAATAGCCAACGGGTTATCGATTAAATGCCGGATGCTCATGATGCGCTCTTCAGGACGCTCGCCGACCCGACACGGCGCGCCATCTTCGAACGGCTGTGCCGCCAGGGAGAGCAGACGGTGGGAGCGCTGACGATCCAGTCGGGGGTCTCGCAGCCGGCCGTGTCGAAGCATCTTGGCGTGCTGAAGCAGGCCGGGCTGGTGCGCGACCGCCATGAAGGCCGCCAGACGCATTACAGCGCGCAGCTCGGCGCGCTGGCGCCGCTGATGGACTGGACGCGTGAGATGGCCGGGTTCTGGGAAAGCCGGTTCGACGATCTCGAGGATCTGCTCAAAAGGATGGACCAGTGAACGACAGTGTCGCCGAGACCCGCACTGTCGTCGTCGAGCGGCAGATTTCGCATCCGCCGGAAAAACTCTGGCGCGCACTGACGCAACCGCATCTGATTGAGGAGTGGCTGATGAAGAACGATTTAAATCCGGTCGTGGGCCATCGCTTCAACCTCAGCACCGCCTGGGGCGGCGTGCTGGATTGCGAGGTGCTTGCCGTCGAGCCGCACAAGACGCTGTCCTACACCTGGAACCTCGCGCACCAAGACCCGGCCTTCGATCTCAGGAGCGTGGTGACCTTCACGCTCACCCCGACGCCTGCCGGGACCCATCTGCGCATGGAGCAGTCCGGTTTCCGGCCCGAGCAGAGGCGGGCCTATGGCGGCGCCAAGATGGGATGGCCGAAATTCCTGGAGAAGCTGGAAGAGCTCCTGGCACGGACGGACTGAAGTCCGCCGGCCGGGGTTCATGGCAAGGCTGTTCGAAGGCGGCCGCCGCAACAAAACCTATGGAGGACATGCGATGAAGATCAAATTGACCCGCGTCTATGTGGACGACCAGGAGAAGGCACTTGCCTTCTACACCGACGTCTTGGGCTTCACCAAGAAGGCCGATTTCAGCAACGGTCCGTTTCGCTGGCTGACAGTGGCCTCGCCGGACGAGCCTGAGGGAACCGAGCTGCAGCTTGCGCTGAACGACAACCCGGCGGCCAAGGCCTACCAGCAGGCCTTGTTCAAACAGGGCCAGCCGGCGCTGATGCTCTTCACCGACGACATCAAGGCCGATCACGAGCGCATCAAGGCGCGGGGCGCGGCCTTCGCCATGGCGCCGACCGAAGTGACCGGTTCCACCATTGCGCAGCTCAACGACAGCTGCGGCAACCTCATCCAGATCACGCAGCTGGCGCGCTGGTAAGCGGCGTTTCGTTCATTTTTCAAGAGGAGATAGCATGGATTGGAACAAATGGGTCCGGCAAACGCATCGCTGGCTATCGATCATCTTCACGGGGACTGTCCTCGCCAACTTCGTCGCCATGGGCTTGGGGCAGCCGCCTGCCTGGGTGGTCTATTCGCCGCTGCTGCCGCTTTTCCTGCTGCTGTTCAGCGGCCTCTACATGTTCGTGCTGCCATACGCTGCCAAGCGGCTTAACGGGCGGCAGCGCGCGAGCCAGTAAGGACGGGATGGATGGCGAAGACGCAGGGACAATCAGCTAAAGGCGCCGCCAGGCCTGCAACCGCCGGTCCGGTCCTGCTTTCTGGCGGCAACCCGCAGATCGCCAAGGGCGAAGGCAACGCCCCCGTGCAGGCCTATATCGCGGCCATGCAGGGCTGGAAGAGCGAGGTCGGCAGCCGTCTCGACGCGCTCATCGAGCGTGCCGTGCCTGATGTGCGCAAGGCCGTCAAATGGAACTCGCCCTTCTATGGCGTGGAAGGCGAGGGCTGGTTCCTCAGCTTTCATTGCTTCACGAAATACATAAAGGTGGCCTTCTTCCGCGGCATGTCGCTGGACCCGGTGCCGCCTGGCCAGTCCAAAAGCAAGGACACGCGTTACCTTGACATTCATGAGGACGACCAGTTCGACGAGGCCCAGTTCACCGAGTGGGTGAAACAGGCGAGCCGATTGCCCGGCGAACGAATGTGAGATTTGTACGCCGGGCCCGGATTTGCCGCCCGCGACAGAGCGCCTATGATCGGGCGGACGGGGCGGTGACCGCCCTCAAGCCTGAAGGAGAACGGACATGACGAAGAGCGGGTCGCCAGAAGGCAGGTCTCCTTCGCAGCTCATAGACGGCAGGATCGAGGAACTCGGCGACTGGCGGGGCGAGATGCTGAGCCGGCTGCGCGGCCTGATCCGGCAGGCCGACCCCGAGATCGTGGAGGAGTGGAAATGGCGCGGGGTCCCGGTGTGGGAGCATGCCGGAATGATCTGCACCGGCGAGACCTACAAGAACGTCGTCAAGCTGACCTTCGCCAAGGGTGCGGCGCTGCCCGATCCGTCGCGCCTGTTCAACTCCAGCCTGGAAGGAAACACCAGGCGCGCCATCGATTTCCAAGAGGGCGAGGAGGTCGACGAGGAAGCGTTCAAGGCGCTTATCCACGCCGCCGCCGCTCTGAACAAGTCAAAGGCCCGGCGATAGGCTCCGTGTGACTGGCACCGAAGACGCGGCGGGCAGAACGAAACCTGTCGCGCTCCTTCGCGCCCTTCTGGCCTCATCCGTCCCTCAGCCACACCAGCATCTCGCCGGGCTCGCGGTTGTCCCAGGCGAAATAGGGGATGGCGGTCAGCCGCGTCTGTCTGGCAGCGGGCGGGTCGGTGCGGTAAAGCCCGTTTTGCCAGCCCTCATCGGTGTCGGCCAGCGCTGTGGTCGAAAGCGCCACCACGCCGCCCAGCAGGTCCGGCTCGTCATGCGCCTCGATGCTTGCGGTGCGCGGCAATGCGATGCGGTGCAGGCTGCCGTCATTGTCGGTCGCCTCGACGCAGTAGATCAGCGGGCCGCGCGACAGCGCGACGCGGCCGGCGTCCTGGCGCACCTGCGGGTTGGCGTAGAGCCGTTCGATCGGCATTTCGAGATCGAGGCGGACGCTATCGCCCTTCTTCCATGTGCGCCGGATCGCCGCGTAGCCATCGCTGGTGACGTCCTCGAGCTTCACCGTCTCGCCATTGACCTTGAGCGCCGCGCCGGCGCTCCATGCCGGCACGCGCAGATGCAGGGTGAACGCGACCGGCGCCTGCGGCTCGATGGTGATGGCGACCGCGCCGTCCCAGGGGTAGCGGCTCGCCTGCGTCAGTGCCACCGGCACGCCCGCTATGTCGAAACGAGCGGTGGAATCGCCATAGAGATGGACGGCAAGCGCGTCGTCCGCCAGGCTGTAGAAATAGCTGCCGATGGAGGCCACCATGCGCCCGATATTGGGCGGGCAGCACGGGCAGCGGTGCCATTTCCATCTGTTGTGCCGGCCCCGGCTTTCCAGCGGGTTTTCGTAGAAGAACAGCGAGCCGTCGAGCGACAGGCCCGAGATCGAGCCGTTGTAGAGCGCCCGCTCCATGATATCGGCGTAGCGGGCGTTCGGCCCCATGCCGAGCATGCGGCTGGCCCAGAACACCAGGCCGACGGCGGCACAGGTCTCGGCGTAGGCGCTCTCATTGGGCAGGTCGAAATCGCTGGTAAAGCCCTCATTGTGCGCCGACGGCCCGAGCCCGCCGGTGATGTAGAGGTTCTTGCTGGTGAGATCGTCCCACAGCCGGTCGAGCGCCACCCGCAAGCTGTCGTCGCCATATTCGGTGGCGATGTCGGCCATGCCGGAATAGAGATACATCGCCCTGACCGCATGACCGACGACCTTGTCCTGCTCGCGCACCGGAATGTGCGACTGGCTGTATTCATAGGTCTTGAAATGATAGGCCTTGGGATCGGTGCCGCGGGCGCGCGCCTCCTCGTCGAAATAATGCGGTTGCTGGCCGCGCTGGTCGATGAAGTATTTCGCCAGCTCCATGTATTTGTTCTCGCCAGTCACCCGCGCCAGCTTCACCAGCGCCAGCTCGATCTCCTCATGGCCGCAATAGCCCTTCTTCTTGCCCGGCTCGGGCCCGAGCACCGAGGCGATATGGTCGGCATAGCGGCACATGACGTCGAGCAGCTTGCGCTTGCCGGTCGCCTGGTAATAGGCGACGGCGCCCTCGATCAGGTGGCCGGCGCAATAGAGCTCGTGGCAATCGCGCAGATTGGTCCAGCGCAGGCCGGGTTGGATGCGCTGGTACCAGCTCGAGAGATAGCCGTCCGGCTGCTGCAGCTTTTCGTAGAGGTCGATGACGGCGTCGATCTTCTTCTCCAGCTCCGGGTTCTTGGCGCGGTAGAGCGAATAGGCCGCCGTCTCGATCGTCTTGCCCCAATCGGAGTCCCAGAACATCTGCGTCGTCACCGTCGAGCCGGTGAAGCCGGGGGAAGCCGCCTCGTCGGGCGATGGGGAATGGAACGGGATGACGACGCCGGGCGAGGGCCGGTCCGGATCGATCTGCTCCAGCATGCCCGCCTCGACGCAGCGGTCGTAGAGGATATCGGCGGTGCGCGCGGCGACGGCATCGGCACGGTCGCCCCAGAAGCCGTGCACGTCGACCTGCGGCACTGGTAGCGGCCGGAAGGCGAGTTTGGGCCTTGAGGCGCTGGCAGGCCTGGCGGAAGACGATGCGGTCATGAACTTACTCCATTCGGTCGATTACTTGACGGCCCCGGCCATCAGGCCGCGGATGTAGAAGCGCTGCAAAGCCAGGAACAGGATCAGGCACGGCACCATCATCACGGTGACGCCCGCCTGCACCGCGCCCCAGTCGATGGCGCCGAAGCGGCCGGACTGGAGTGCGGTCATCATCACCGGCAGCGTGAACTTGGACTGGTCGGTCATCAGCACCAAAGCGGCGAGGAACTCGTTCCAGGCGCCGAGAAAGGCGAACAGCGCGATGGTGACGACGCCCGGCCAGACCAGCGGCAGCATCACCTTCAACAGCATGGTGGCGTTTCCGGCGCCGTCCATGCGCGCGGCCTCCTCGATCTCGCGCGGCACCGCGTCGAAGGCGTTGCGCATCATGAAGATCGAGAACGGCAGTTGCAGCGTCACATAGACGCCGACCAGCCCGGTCAGCGTGTTGTGCAGGCCAAGCTTGGTGAGCACCAGGAAGATCGGCGTCAGGATCGACTGGAACGGGATCATGATCGTCGACAGGATGAGGACGAAGAACAGGTCCTTGAGCGGAAATCGGAAACGCGAGAAACCGTAGCCGGCGAGCACGGAGACGACGACCGAGACCAGCACCGTCATGACAGAGACGTAGATGCTGTTCTGCGCCGAGACCCAGAGCCCGTCGCCGAACGTGTTGAGCGTGGCGTAGTTCTCCAGCGAGAAGCCTGTCGTCGGCCAGGGCGGCAGCGGCGGCTGGCGCGCCTCCTGCGCCGGCTTGAAGGCCGACAGCGCGGCCCACACGATCGGCGCCACGAACAGCACCGAGGCGACGATGCCGGTGGAGTGCCTGACGACGCTGGCGGCGAGCTTGCCTTGAGCGGACATTGCCTGCGCCATCAGTCGAGGCCCTCGGGCTTCCTCAGCAGCCAGAGCTGCACCAGGCTGAGCGCCACCAGGATTACCAGCAGCACCATGGAGAGCGCCGCGCCATAGCCGAGCTTGAACGACACGAAGGACTGGTTGAAAATCCAGTACACCGCCGTCAGCGTCTGGTTGCGCGGGCCGCCGCGCAGGATGATGTAGAACTGGTCGAAGGCGAGGACCGAGCCGGCCACCGACAGGATCAGCGCCAGCGCCAGCGTGCGGCGCATCAGCGGCAAGGTGATGGCCCGGAACCTCGCGAACGGGCCGGCGCCGTCGATGACGGCGGCCTCCTGCAAATCCTGCGGGATCGATTGCAGGCCGGTCATCAGGATGATCATGGTGAAGCCGGCGACCTTCCACACCACCATGGCGATGATCGACCAGAAGGCCGGCTGGAAGGTGGCCAGAAGGTTGAATTTCCTGTCGATCAGGCCGAGGTTGTAGGCGGCCGGGCTGAACAGGCCGGAATCGACGTTGAGCAGCCATGACCAGAGCAGGCTCGCAGAGGCGAAACCGACCACCGCCGGCATGAAGAAGGCGGTGCGGTAGAGATTGGTCAGCGGGCGCGGCCGTTCGATGAAGATGGCCAGCGGAAAGGCGACGGCGAAGATCGCGATGGTGACGATCACCGTGTAATAGCCGGTGAATTTCAGCGCATTCCAGAACCTGGTGTCGCGCAGGATCGCGACGTAATTGTCGAGGCCGATGAAGGAGTGCCCGCCCATCAGGGGCCAGTTGTGCAGCGACATCCACGCCGTCATGCCGAGCGGGATGACGAAGAACACCATGACCAGCGCCACGGCCGGCGCGACGTAGATGAGACCGATCCATTGCCGGCGACCGGCACCGACGAGTTTTCGGGCGCGGGGCGGGGCGGTGGTTGCTGTGATGGTGGTCATGGCTGGCCCGCTTTTCCTTCTCCCCTTGTGGGGTGAGCGGCCGGTTCGCCGGAGGCGAATTCATCGTGCCAGTGGCACGATGAAAGGCCGGCGAACACCGGGACGCTGCGAAGCAGCGGGGACCCGGCAGAGTGGATCGGCCACCACCCGGCCCTTCGCAGGCTCAGGGCGTTCGAAGCTCGAAAAGCCAAGCAGTTGGCTTTTCGTCCGCTGCGCGGACCGCTTCTCACCCCACAAGGGGAGAAGGGGAGGCGAAGTGCGCTAGGTCCCAAGCTGTCGATGCTAGTGAGTCTTCTCAACGCGATAGCCCTGTATCTGAACCAAACAGTATCCGGCCACCCGCTCAGGGAGACAGGCGGGCGGCCGGCAGGCGCCTATTTCTGCGGCGCCTGGTCGATGATCGACTGCATGGTCTCCTGCGCATTGGCGATGGCGCCGTCGACGTCGTCGCCGAAGAACACCTCGTTGACCATCTGCGTCCACGGGCCGTTGGCGGAGTTGATCAGGTCGTTGAACACCACCGAATAGGGCGTCTTGCCCTTGGCCATGGCCTCGGCTGCGACCTGGTAGCGCGGGTCGAGGTCCTTCAGCGCGTCCTTGGCGATGTCGCCGCGCACCGGCAGGCTGCCATATTTGGCCAGGATCGTCTGGCCTTCCAGCGAATAGGCGAAGTCGAGGAACTCCTTCACCACATCGATCTTCTTGGTGCCCTTGGTGACGACGAAATTATCGCCGCCGGCAAAGGACGACCAGCCGCCATCCTTGCCCGGCAGGAAGGTGATGCCGTAGTCGATGTCGGGATACTGGGTGTTGAGCGCGCCGATGGCGAAGGCGCCCGAAGGCGAGATGCCGATGTTGCCGCCGGCGAAGGCGGCGAAGAAATTGGCGCCGGTGTCGGTCTGGGCGCCTTCCGGCACCAGGCCCTTCTTGACCATCGAGCGGTAGAGATCGATGGCGCCACGCAGCTGCGGGCTGTCCAGCGTCGCCTTGGAGCCGTCCTGTGAGAGAATATCGCCGCCCGAGGCCCAGACCAGCGGCGTGAAGGTGAAGATGTTGCAGCCGCCGCAATTGCCGGAGAAGTAGAAGCCCTTGATGTTGCCGCCGAGCGCATTGACTTTTTCGGCGTCGGCTTCGATCTCGGCCCAATTGGCCGGGCCCTTTTCGGGGTCGAGGCCGGCCTGCTTGAACAGCTTCTTGTTCCAGATCAGCACCGAGGCGTCGGCGGAGAAGGGCAGGCCGTAGATGCGGTCCTTGTACGTGCCGGTCTTCACATGAGCCGGCGACAGGCTGGCGAAATAGGGGAGCGACTTGGCCCAGTCGGTGATGTCCTCCAACTGACCGGCGGCAGCAAAGGAGGGCGTGTAGATCAGGTCGAGCGACAGCGCGTCGGGCGCCGTGCCGCCGGCGGCGGCAGCACCGTATTTCGGAATGATCTCGGCGTTGGGGATGATGTCGAGCTTGATCTGGTTGGTGTGGCCCTTGTTGTAGGCATCGACGATGCGCGGCATGAAGTTCGAGCCGTCGGCGCGCACCCAGATGTTGGCGGTCTCGGCGGCGGCAAATTGCAGCCCGCAGCCGAGTACGGCGGCCGTCAAGGCCAGCCTGGCAATCAAAGTCCTCATATTCTCCTCCTCCACGTTTTGGCCGCGATGCGCGGCTTGCCGCCGATTGCGGCGTTTGGTTCTTCAGCCGTCCGGCAGGCGGCCGCAGGACTGACGCACCACCAGCCGGCACGGCAGTTTCCGGATGCCTGGCGCGGCGGGCTTGCCGCCGACCAGGGAAAGCAAGGTCAGCCCCGCTTCGCGGCCGAGCGCAGCCAGGTTCATGTCGACCGAGGTCAGCGGCGGGCGCGTCGCTTCGGCCACGATCTCCCAATTGTCGAAACCGATGACGCCGACATCGCCGGGCACGTCGAGACCGCGCTCGCGCAAGGCATCGATGACGCCGCGCGCGATCTGGTCGTTGCCGCAGAAGACGGCGTCCGGCCTTTCGCTTGCGCCGTCGGCCGCGCCGTCGAACAGCCTCGCCACGGCTTCGTGTCCCCAGGCCTCCGACCACGAGCCGAGCAGCGGCTCGGTGACCGACAGGCCGTTCTCGGTCAGAACATCGCGATAGGCCTGCGCCCTGGCGTGCACCACGGCAAAGCTCGCCGGTCCCGAGACATGGGCGATGCGCCTGCGGCCGAGCCGACAGAAATGCTCCACTGCCAGCCGCGCGCCGCCAGCGTCGTCGGAGACGAAGGCGACGGCGTCGGGATCGGGCTGGGTGAAGGCATAGATCACCGGAATGCGCAGATTGGACAGGTCGACCGGCAGATGACGGTCGATGCGCTTGCCGGTGGCGATGATGCCGTCGACGCGCTTGTCGAGCATGGCCTCGACATGGAGCTGGCCGAGACGCGGATCCTCCTCGACATTGCACAGGAACACCGAGACGCCGGCGTCGACCAGCGCGTCGGAAATGCCCGACATCAGCGGCAGCGAGAAGCGGCCATAGGTATCGTTGGTGAGCAGGCCGACGGTGAAGGAGCGTCGCCGCAGCAGGCTCTGCGCCAGGCTGTTGGGCCGGAAGCCGAGGCGCTGCGCGGTCTCGCGAATGCGCTCGCGGGTCTCGGCGGTCATGCGGCCCTGGTCGTTGAGCGCCTTCGAGGCGGTGGCGACGCTGACGCCAGCCTCGGCCGCCACGTCACGCAAGGTGACGGGCTTGGGAAAGGCTGGCTGATCGTCCAATGCCATTGCGGCGAAAATCCCGATTGGGAAAAGGTTTTCTCTTACAGGCCGGAATGACCCGGCCAATGGCCGAGCCCGCTCGGAAATGTTTGGAAAAACCTTTTCTCAACCCAAGCTAGGCCAGATACAGAGGCTGTTCAAGAGGAAAAGTGGCTGGTCCTCCGGTGGTGCGAAGTGGCCGCCGGAGGGCGGGCTCACGGGCTCGGCGCCCGGCGAGTTCATCAGGCGAATTCCTGATCGGCAGCCGTCAGTGCTGCCCACGGCGCGAGCCAACCAAAGCAGCAATCGGCGACATGTCTACAAACGACTCTTCGGTCTTAACGCTTGCGCAAATATTATCGGTTAGTTCGCTAGTCATGGCCTCGTGGCGGAGCGGCTACGCTGGAGACGGCAAATCTCTGAAGCCTCGGTTCGATCCCGAGGCGAGGCCTCCAAAATCATATGACGTAGAGCCTGCGTCGGACCATCAAGGGCGATGGGTCTTGCCAGCTTGCATTTGCGGCCTGGGCCGGACAGGTCCTAGTCTTCGTTGTGACGCTGACGCGCCGGCAAGAAGACTGCTACCCAGCCGACTTGCGCGCTTTCAGCATCTGACGATCGGGGTCACGTGGCATGCGGCCGGCGTTAAAGCAGCCTATTTGCATTTGGCATGCAGGGCACTCGCCAAAAGAGTGCTATGGAAGGGCGAGAGCTTGCCCGCTCCGACTTTCCCCGACATTCGAGGCCATTTTCGTGCGTGAACCGTCGCTGTTGCCCGTCTTTGGAAAACTTGGCGCCAAGGGACCCCGTGTCGTCGCGGTGGAACCGGTCCCGTCGGCAGGTATCGCCCCACGGCTGCGGGAGGCTCTGGCCGCCCATGGCGGCATGGTGTTGAAGCTGTCGGTCGTCGCCTGGACGATATCGGTCCTGGGCATGGTCTTCTTCATGTTGCAGGGCTGAGGCAAATGGCCAACCGCTACGCACTGCGCATGGACTTGCCCCAAAGCTGGGCCATCATCGACGTCTTCACCGGCCAGCCCGTCGTCGTCAGGCAAAGGGCGATGGTCGGCATGAGCCCGCGCGACGCCAACGCCGTGGTCGATCAGATGAATGTCCGGGACGTCGAGCGCCGGGAGAAGGCGGAGCGTAAATCCTGATCCAGCGCCGTCCGCCTGTCGTCTCAGCGGAAGTCGTCGGCCGTCAGCACATACATGCTCTTGCGCGTGCGGTCATAGGCCTTTGACGCTACGTCGCGGATGACACTGCTCTCGGTGTCGAAGGTGGCGAGATAGCCGGCTTCATTGGCTGCCGTCGCCGGCTGCATCCTGGTCATGGCATCGGCGGCGACCGAGAAGGAAATCTGAAACATGCCGTCATAGCCGACGAACCGGATGCGCTTGCCGGCTTCGTCGTAGCTGCGGCTGCGGTTGGGGAAGGTCAGGCTCATGATTTTGCCTCCGTCGTTTTCTTCACCGCGCGTTTCTTCTTCGGCGTCGGGTTCAGGGCCTCGGCCACGCGGTCGGCTTCTTCCTTGGCCAGCCGCAATTGCCTCAGCCTTGCCGTCTTGATCTCCCTGGCCCTCGCTTCGGACATATATTCGGCTGTTGCCTTGTTGCGCTCCGCCGTCTTCTTCTGCTTGTCGACAAAGCGCGCTTCAGCTTTTTCCATGATCGTCTGGTTGCCGTCGGCCATCGAGGAAATCTCCCTTGCGTCTGAAATCGTGAAAATGAACTTGTCCGATAAATAGGCACTCTGCCGGGAAAATTCAAATTTTTGAAATATTTGGTCGTTTTCCGATCCCATGAAACCGGGCGCCGAAATAATACTATGATTATTCAATATCCGCTCGGAATAAATTTTGGCACTCCTATCTATCGAGTGCCAAAGAGCCTATAGAAGGGGGCGGCCGCCTATGCCGGCCCCAGAAAGAAGTTCTCATGAAATTTCGGCCACTCCACGACCGCGTCGTCATCCGGCGCGCCGAAGGCGATATCAAATCCAAGGGCGGCATCATCATTCCCGACAATGCCAAGGAAAAGCCGCAGGAAGGCGAAGTGATCGCGGTTGGTCCCGGCGCCCGCGACGAAAACGGCGCACTTGTTCCGCTCGACGTCAAGGCCGGCGACTTGATCCTGTTCGGCAAATGGTCGGGCACGGAGGTCAAGATCGACGGCGAGGATCTTCTGATCATGAAGGAAGCCGACATCATGGGCGTTATCGAAAAGAGCATCGAAGCCAAGAAGGCCGCCTGACTGAAGCGCCGCGCCTCTGCGCGGTGACGGCTCCACTCCAAATGCGAACTGGATAAAATCATGTCTGCCAAGGAAATCAAATTCTCCACCGATGCGCGCGACCGTATGCTGCGCGGCGTCGAGATCCTCACCAATGCGGTCAAGGTCACGCTCGGCCCCAAGGGCCGCAACGTCATCATCGACAAGGCCTATGGCGCGCCGCGCATCACCAAGGACGGCGTCACCGTCGCCAAGGAAATCGAACTTGCCGACAAGTTCGAGAACATGGGCGCGCAGATGGTGCGCGAAGTGGCCTCGAAGACCAACGACCTCGCCGGCGACGGCACCACCACTGCCACGGTGCTGGCCGCCTCGATCCTGCGCGAAGGCGCCAAGCTGGTGGCCGCCGGCATGAACCCGATGGACCTCAAGCGCGGCATCGACCAGGCCGTCGCGGCCGTCGTCGTGGAAATCAAGGCGAAGGCCAAGAAGGTCAAATCGTCGGCCGAGATCGCGCAGGTCGGCACAATCGCCGCCAATGGCGATGCCAGCGTCGGCGAGATGATCGCCAAGGCGATGGACAAGGTCGGAAATGACGGCGTCATCACCGTCGAGGAAGCCAAGACCGCGAACACCGAACTCGACGTCGTCGAAGGCATGCAGTTCGACCGCGGCTATCTCTCGCCTTATTTCGTCACCAATGCCGACAAGATGCGCGCGGAGCTGGAAGACCCCTATATTCTCATCCACGAGAAGAAGCTCGGCAATCTGCAGGCAATGCTGCCGATCCTCGAAGCGGTGGTGCAGAGCGGCAGGCCGCTGCTGATCATCTCCGAGGACGTCGAAGGCGAGGCTCTGGCGACGCTGGTCGTCAACAAGCTGCGCGGCGGCCTCAAGGTCGCGGCCGTCAAGGCGCCGGGCTTCGGCGACCGCCGCAAGGCGATGCTGGAAGACATCGCGGTGCTCACATCCGGCCAGATGATCTCCGAGGATCTCGGCATCAAGCTGGAGAACGTCACCATCGAGATGCTCGGTCGCGCCAAGCGCGTGCTGATCGAAAAGGACACCACCACGATCATCGACGGCGCCGGCACCAAGGCGACCATCCAGGCGCGCGTCGCCCAGATCAAGGGCCAGATCGAGGAAACCACCTCCGACTATGACAAGGAGAAGCTGCAGGAGCGGCTGGCCAAGCTCTCCGGCGGCGTTGCCGTCATCCGCGTCGGCGGCGCCACCGAGTCGGAAGTCAAGGAAAAGAAGGATCGCATCGACGACGCGCTGAACGCCACGCGCGCGGCGGTCGAGGAAGGCATCGTGCCAGGCGGCGGCGTGGCTCTGCTGCGTGCCAGGACGGCGCTTGCCGGCCTGGGCGGCGCCAACGCCGATGTCACCGCCGGCATCTCGATCGTGCTCAGGGCACTCGAAGCGCCGCTCCGCCAGATCGCCGAGAATTCGGGCGTTGAAGGCTCTGTTGTCGTCGGCAAGCTCTCCGACAGCAAGGACCACAACCAGGGTTTCGATGCCCAGAACGAGGCGTATGTCGACATGATCAAGGCGGGCATCGTCGATCCGGCGAAAGTGGTGCGCACCGCGTTGCAAGATGCCGGCTCGATCGCCGCGCTTTTGATCACCGCCGAAGCGATGATCTCGGACATTCCGGCCAAGGATGCCGCGCCTGCGGGCAGCGGTGGCGGCATGGGCGGCTACTAGGATTCGACCGGCTCGCGAAGATGGTTTCATAAAAGCCGTCTTTCAGGCCTGATCCGTATCTCGCCGAACCGGCCTTTGCCGCAGGCGAGACGACTATCGCCGGGGGATTCTCCCCCGGCGCGCAGGCCTCTGGCCCAGGAGATCGATCCATGATCGTGTTCGTGCAGAAGCCACAGACGGTCGTCACGACCGAAACGACAGAGGAAAGCCGCTTCGACCGCGTCCGCAGGATTGCCGCCGACAAGCACAAGAAATCCGAGCCCGACCCGGCAACACCACAAAACGGCGAACCCAAGCGTCCGATGTAATAGCGGCGCCGCCGCCGCTACATTCCGCTCAACCTCAGCACCACATCGCGCGTCAGCGGCGCGAGTTCGACGGAATTGGTCGAGCCGGGCTCAAGCCAGATGATCTCCTCGATCTCGGCGGCGGCTATCGGCTGGCTGTCGATGGAGAGCGCGAACAATTCCGCCTCGACCGTGCTGTCCGGCTCGTTGGCGGCCTTGGCCGAGAACAGGCCGAGCCGGGAGGTGGTGGCGGGGTCGATCGCCAATCCGAGTTCCTCGCGCAGTTCGCGCATCAGGGTGTCGAGCGGCGCCTCGCACGGCTCGATCTTGCCGCCGGGCTGCATGAAGGCGCTGGTGCCGCGCTTGCGCACCAGAAGCAGCCGGCCCGACGCATCCGCGATGACGCCGGCGGCGGCCCTTATCTTGCGGCTTTCGTGGCGGGTAGGATTCACGGTAGACTGTTCCGGCGGTCGTTCGGTGCAGAGCCTGCGGAAACGGAACCGCGATTCTCAGTTCGGAGACAAGCCATGTTCGCAGCCAAGGCCATCGACACTTCGGACAAGGCCGCGTTCTACCGCGATCTTGCCGCGCAACTGAAGGCGCTGCTCGAGGGCGAGGGCGACTCGATCGCCAATGCCGCCAACACCGCGGCGCTGATCTTCCAGATGGTGCCCGATCTCAACTGGGCGGGCTTCTATTTCCTGGCCTCGGACGAGGAATTGGTGCTGGGTCCGTTCCAGGGCAAGCCGGCCTGCGTGCGCATCGCCGTCGGCAAGGGCGTATGCGGCACGGCGGTCGACCTCGGCACTTCGATGCTGATCAAGGACGTGCACGATTTCCCCGGCCACATCGCCTGCGACGCCGATTCGCGTTCGGAACTGGTCGTGCTTCTCGAAGACGATGAAGGCGTCTTCGGCGTGCTCGATCTCGACAGCCCGCTGCCCGGCCGCTTCGACAAGGCAGACCAGGCCGGCATCGAAACACTGGCCGCGATCTATGTGGCGGCGAGTTCGTTCGAGGATTAGGCGCTCAGCAAAAAGACCGACGGTCGGCCGTCGAGTTCCTTCGCCCCCTCTGTCCGGCAGGACAGGGGCGCCGTAGAGCGCTACCTTTGGGGCTCAGGCCAACTTCACCAGCATCAGGCTGAAGCCGCCGATGAACAGGAAGGCCGAGAAGGCGAGCGCCAGCGGGCGCAGGCCGCGCGAGCGCAGCTGCGAGATATCGGCCTGCAGGCCCATGGCGGCCAGCCCCATGGTCAGCATGATGGTGGTGGCGAGCGCCATCGCCGATTTCACTTCGGCGGGTATCGCGACAAGGCTGTTCAGAGCCACGACGGCGACAAAGGCGGCGACGAACCATGGCATGGGCGGGCGCGCCGCCTGCTGGTCGCTGCTGCTCTTGCGGCGCGCCATCAGGCCCAGCGCGATGACCATCGGCGCCAGCATGGCGACGCGGGTGAGCTTGGCGACGGTGGCGATCTCGCCCGATTGGGTGCCGTTCTGGAAGCCGGCGCCGATGACCTGCGCCACCTCATGGATCGAGGCGCCCGCCCACAGACCGAAAGCATGCTGGTCGAGGCCGAGCAGCGGCGCCAGCAGCGGGAAGCCGAGCATGGCGACGGTGCCGAACAAGGTGATCGAGGCGACGGCGTAGGTGACGTCCTCGTCGCGCGCGTCGGTGACGATGTTGGTGGCCACGATTGCCGAGGCACCGCAGATCGAGGTGCCGGCGGCGATCAGCTGCGCCAGTTTCGCGTCGACGCCGATCAGCCGGCCGAGTGTGATGGTGAAGACGAAGGTGGCGCCAAGGGTGGCTGCCACGATGCCGACACCTCCGGCGCCGATCGACACCACCTGGCCGAGCGTCAGCTGGAAACCGAGCAGCACGATGGCGAAGCGCAGCAGCCGGCGCTGCGAAAACGCGATGCCGGCCTTGGCGTGCGCCGGCGTGCCGAGCACGTTGGAGTAGATCATGCCGGCGACGACGGCTATTATCATCGGGCTGAACAGGGCAAAGCCGGAGACGTTGTGGGCCGAGAAGGCCACCGCAGTGATCATCGCGACCAATATCATACCGGGCACGGGTCCGGCCTTGGTCGAGTCGAGCGCCTTGCGGCGCTGCGCGGGTTCGGCGGAAATCAGGCTTTTTGGAATATCGTTCGCAATGTGGGATAAGGAAGACAACGTCATGCTCCAGGCGACTTCGCCCGGGGAATGCCATTCCCCGACTAATCTTTCCAATGAATTATTTTCGTTAGAATGATCGATTTTCCAGGACGGTTTTCCGGCTTACGTGACCAAAATGCGGTCGTCGGCCAAGGGCCGATACGGCATGCCTCTAATCAGGGTTGGTGAGGCAGCGCGGTAAAGAGGCTGGGGCACCGCCAGAAGGTGGCTTGGCGTCGGCTTGACGGGCCACTCATGCTGCGCCAGCTTGGCGCCATGTTCGTTCTTCCCCGCGCCAATGTCATGCGACGCCGAACCTGTACACTGCGAGGCGGCATGATTGCGCGACGACGAGGAGTGGCCCGTTAATTCCGGTTCGTTCTTCCCAGCCCCGCCCGCGCAACCGTCGGCGGGCTGTTCATGTCTGGAGCCCTCGATGAGCATCAATCCTTCCATCCAGTTCCGGCAGGCCGGGCCGGCGGACGCCGCAGCCATCCGGGACATCGTGCGCTTGGCCTATGCCAAATGGGTGCCGCTGATCGGCCGCGAACCGCTGCCCATGCGCGCCGACTACGACATAGCGGTTGCAGAGCATGAGTTCGACCTTGCGACCGACCAGGGCGAAATCGTCGGCGCGATTGAAACCATGCCAGCCGACGATCATGTCTGGATCGAGAATGTCTGCGTGGCACCGCATGCGCAGGGAAGGGGGATCGGCCGGCTGTTGCTGGAGCGGGCTGAACGCAAGGCGGCCGAAGCGGGCCGCAACGAACTTCGCCTGCTGACCAATGGCGCCTTCGCGGCCAATGTGTCGCTTTACAAGAGGCACGGCTATAGGATCGACCGGGAGGAGCCGTTCATGAACGGTACGACTGTCTATATGAGCAAGAGGCTCGCTGGATAGACCGCAATCGGAGTTCGACAATGGCTGCCAAAATCAGGCTGAAGCAACTGCCCGGGCTGTACGCGATTTCGCGGCTCGAGCCTGGAGCGAGCGTTCCCGGTTGGGCGGACGGGCCAGGCTTCGTCAGCATCACCAGAACCGAGGATGAACTTTCGATCGTCTGTCTGCAGGATCGCGTTCCAGATGGCGTCAAGCGGGATGACGAGTGGGTCGCCTTCAAGCTCCAAGGACCTTTCGCTTTCGATGAAACCGGCATCGTGTTGTCGATCATCAGGCCACTGTCGGAAAACGAGCTGGGCATTTTCGTGGTGTCGACTTTCGACGGCGATCACCTGCTGGTGAAAGCCGCCGATCGGGTCGCGGCGACACGGCTTCTAGGCGAAGCCGGGCATACTCTGCTGTAATTCGTTCTGCTCCAGCTATCGCCCGCCCGGCTGGTTCAACCGCTCGCGGCTCGCTCACCAGTTCGGGGTTGCGTTTGACAGTGCCGGTCGCGCATCGTTATTTCTAGCCAGATATCACGCCGGACGGCTGTGCGGCGCCCCTCAGGAGAAATCATGTCACACAATCAGCAGTTCTACATCGATGGCGCGTGGGTCGATCCTGTCGTGCCCAACACGATCGATGTCATCGATCCGTCGAACGAAGATGCCTTCGCGCAGATTTCGCTGGGCTCCAAGGCCGACGTAGACAAGGCGGTGGCCGCCGCGAAGCGCGCCTTCGGCACATTCGGCTTCACCTCGGTCGAGGAACGGCTCGACATCCTCAACGGCGTCATCGAGGTCTACAAGAAGCGCAGCCAGGACCTTGCGCTCGCCGTGTCGCGCGAGATGGGCGCGCCGCGCCGGATGGCGCTCGACAGCCAGGTCGGCATCGGGCTCGCGCATCTGGCCAAGATGGCGGAAGTGCTGAAGAGCTTCCAGTTCCGGCAGGTCAAGGGCTCCTCGCTGATCGTCAAGGAGCCGATCGGCGTCGTCGGCCTGATCACGCCATGGAACTGGCCGCTGAACCAGATCACCTGCAAGGTGGGTCCGGCGCTTGCCGCCGGTTGCACCATGGTGCTGAAGCCATCCGAGATCGCGCCGCTCGACGCCATCATCTTCGCCGAGATCTTCGACGAGGCCGGCGTGCCGAAGGGCGTGTTCAACCTCGTCAATGGCGACGGCCCCGGCGTCGGCCAGGCGCTGTCCAGCCATCCCGATATCGACATGATGTCGTTCACCGGCTCCACCCGGGCCGGCATATTGGTGGCCAAGGCCGCCGCCGACACCGTCAAGCGCGTGCACCAGGAACTTGGCGGCAAGTCGGCCAACATCCTGTTCCCGGATGTCGACCTCGCCACCGCCGTGACCAAGGGCGTCGCCGGCTGCTTCAGCAACAGCGGCCAGTCCTGCAACGCGCCAACCCGTATGTTCGTGCCACGCGACCGTCATGACGAGGCGACTTCCTACGCCAAGGCGGCGGCGGAAAAGTTCGTGGTCGGCCCGGCCGACGCTCCCGGCACCAAGCTCGGCCCTGTCGTCAGCCAGGCCCAGTTCGACAAGATCCAGGACATGATCCAGAGCGGCATCGACGAGGGCGCCACGCTGGTCATGGGCGGCCCCGGCCGTCCGGCCGAACTCAACCGTGGCTACTATGTCAGGCCGACCGTGTTCGCCGATGTCACCCACGACATGCGCATCGCGCGCGAGGAGATTTTCGGGCCGGTGCTGGCCATCATGCCCTACGACACGGTCGAGCAGGCGGTCGAGCAGGCCAACGACACCGTCTACGGCCTTGCCTCCTATATCCAGGCCAAGGATATCCAGAAGGCGCGCGACGTCGCGGCGCGCATGCGCTCCGGCAACGTCTACATCAACTATCCCCAATGGGACGCCGGCCTGCCCTTCGGCGGCTACAAGCAATCCGGCAACGGCCGCGAATACGCCGAATACGGGCTGGAGGATTTTCTGGAGATCAAGGGTATCGCGGGGTATGAGGCGGCGGAGTAGGCGGACAAGAGCCGCCCTTACAGAACGTGGGTTCCTCGGCCCCGCAAAGCGGGGGAGAGGTGGCGGCGAAGCGGTCGGAGAGGGGGCTGCGGCGCTGGAAGGTTTTCACGGCATATCCACGCCGCGCCATTCCCCCGCTCCGTCTCGGCTTCGCCGAGCCACCTCTCCCCCACCTTTGTGGGGGCGAGGAACCCTGGTCTGTTATGCCGCGCCACCTTTTTAGGTGGCCGCTCTGGTCCTGTTTCCTTGCCAATTGGCAAATACATGCTATATGTCTGCCAATAGCGGGAGCAGAAAATGCAGCTTCAGTCCATCGTCACCACGCCGGCCGCGGTCGGCAGCGCCATCTCGGATGAAGAGGCGGGCGCCCTGGCGCGCACCACGGTCAATCTGTTCAAGGCGTGGGGCCTCACCGACCTCGAGGCCTGCATCCTGCTCGGCGGCATGTCGGCGCGCACCTGGGCGCGCTGGAAGGAAGGCGGCATCGGCCGGATCGACCGTGACCTGCGCACCCGCATGGCGCATCTGATGGGCATCCACAAGGGTTTGCGCTATCTCTTCACCGAGCCGGCGCGCGGCTATGCCTGGATCCGCAAGCCCAATGCCACGTTCGGCGGCCAATCGGCGCTCGACCTGATGCTGCGCGGCGAAATCTCCGACCTTGCCGCGATGCGCGAATGGCTCGACGCGGAGCGTGGTGGATGGTGAGTGGGCTCGCGGTCCGGCGCCGCGTCCACTGGCCCCAGACCTTCCGCATCATCCGCTCCATCCATCCGCCTATCGACCTCTTCGAGGACATTGCCGACCCGCGCGATTGGGAAGCGCTGGCCGCCGTCGAGGAGAAGACCAATCCGCGCATCCGGCTGGAACTCGGCGACCTCGGCAAGGTTCCTGCCGAAAGGCGGGTGTCCGGACCCGGCGCAAGTTTCGTGATGGCGCCCTTCGTGCATTGCTCGACCTTGCGGCCCGGGCGGTTTTCCGATGGCAGCTACGGCATCTACTATGCCGGCGACAGCGAGGAGGTGGCGCTGGCCGAAACCATCCACCACCACCAGAATTTTATGCGCGCCACCAAGGAGGAGCCGGGCTGGACCGCGGATTTCCGCGTGCTGATCGGCAGCGTCGATCGCGACCTCGATGACGTCAACGCGGTGCCCGGCGCGCTCGACCCGGACGACTACACCGCCTCGCAGGCCGAAGGCCGCGCCTTGCGTGCGGCCGGCAGCGACGGGCTGGTGTGGAACAGCGTGCGCATGCCAAGCGGGCAGTGCATCGGCATCTTCTGGCCGGATGCAATCACCGTTCCCGTCCAGGGGAGGCACTACAGCTACCACTGGGACGGCCGCCGCGTGGATTTCGTGCGCCAGCACGATACAGGCAAGGTGCTGGCGGTCACTTGAAGGCGGCGGCGCCGGTCAGTGCCGCAGGATCTTGCTCAGGAAGGCGCGGCTGCGATCGGTCCTGGGGTGCGAGAAGAACTCGTCGGGCGTGCCGCTTTCGACGATGGCGCCGGCATCCATGAACACCACGCGCTGGGCGACCTTGCGGGCAAAGCCCATCTCATGCGTCACCACCATCATGGTCATGCCTTCCTCGGCAACCGCGACCATGACGTCGAGCACTTCCGAAATCATCTCGGGGTCGAGCGCGGATGTCGGCTCGTCGAACAGCATGATCTTGGGGCGCATGCCGAGACAGCGGGCGATCGCCACGCGCTGCTGCTGTCCGCCTGAAAGCTGCGCAGGATAGGCGTTGACCTTGTCGGCAAGCCCAACCTTGGCCAGCAGTTCGCGGCCGGCCTGCTCGGCCTCGGCGCGCGGGATCTTGCGGACATGGATCGGCGCCAGCGTGACGTTTTCGAGCGCGGTCTTGTGCGGGTAGAGGTTGAAGGACTGGAAGACGAAGCCGATCTCGGTGCGCAGCTTCGTCATGTTGGTGGCGGGGTCGCCGAGCCGCTGGCCGTCGACGACAAGGTCGCCGTCCTTGATCGTCTCCAGCCCGTTGATGCAGCGGATAAGCGTGCTCTTGCCCGACCCGCTCGGGCCGCAGACGACGACCACTTCGCGCGGCTCGACGCTGAGCGTGATGTCCCTCAGCACGTTGAGCGGGCCGAACCATTTGTTGACGCCGCGAAAATCGATCATGCCCGTTTTGGTCATGTGGTCAGAACCTTTGGGTTCGATGTCATATCTGCACCTCGCCATGGGCGGCACCCATGCGCCGTTCGAGCCGGCGGGCGAGCATGATCAGCGGATAGCAGACGATGAAATAGCCGACGCCGACGAGGAAGAACACCAGCAGGCCGTTCGGCACGCGCTGCACCACCAGCCAGCCGACGCGGGTGAGGTCGGTCAGGCCGATCGCCGACACGACCGAAGAATCCTTGATCAGCAGCACATATTGCCCGACCAGCGGCGGCAGCACGATGCGCATCGCCTGCGGTAGCACCACCTGGCGCATGCGCTGCCAGCGCGACAGGCCGGACGCCAGTGCCGCCTCGACCTGGCCCGTCGGAACCGAACGGATGCCGGCGGCGACGATCTCGCAGATGAAGCAGGCGGCGAGGTTGGTCAGCGCGATGATGCCGGCGGTGAAGGCGTCGAGCTCGATGCCCAGCTCCGGCAAGATGAAGAAGATCAGGAATATCTGCACCAGGAACGGGGTGCCTCGGATGAGGTCTACCCAGGCACCGATCACGCCGGCGATCAACCGGTTGCCGCCGGTCCGCAAGATGCCGAGGCCGAAGCCGAGCAGGGTGCCCAGCACCAGGCTGATCAGCGACAGCACCACGGTCATGCCGAGGCCGCGCAGCGCCAGCGGATAGCTGCCCGCAAGGCTTTGCAACTGCTGCCAGATCATGTGCGCGCCCCCGCCGAGCCGAGCCAGCGGCCGGAGAGAACCGCCAGCCCTTTGAGGCCGTAATAGAGCATGAGGTAGAAGGCGGCGATGGTGAGAAATCCTTCCGCCGGCATGAAACGGTCGGAGGCGAGCAACTGGCCGGCGCGCGTCAGCTCGGCAACGGAGATCAGCGACAGGAGCGCCGAATCCTTGACCAGCACGATCGCTTGTCCCAGCAGCGGCGGGATCGTCACCTTGAACGCCTGCGGCAGGACCACCAGGCGCATGCGCTGGACATAGGTCATGCCCGAAGCAACACTGGCCTCAACCTGGCCGCGCGGGATCGACAGGATGCCGGCGCGAATGATTTCAGCGACATAGGCGCCGCTGTTCAGTGACAGCGCGAGGATGCCGACGACGAGTTCGGGCAGCACGAAACCGAGGCGCGGCAGGCCGAAATAGAGAAAATAGAGCTGCGCCAGCAAGGGCGTGGCGCGTACGGCGTCGATATGGGCCTTGGCCGGCACCCGAAACAGCCAGCCGCGCTGCAGGTTCATCGCGCACAGCAGGATGCCGACCGCGAGCGCGCCGAAAAAGGACAGCGCCGACAGCCACACGGTCGTGACCAGGCCCTGCCCGAACAGGGGCAGGTATTCGACGATGGTGCGGAAGCTGAAATTCTCGAGCATGGGCGTGAATGGTGGGTAGGGAATAGTGAGTAGTGAGTAGTGAGTAGGCAGGCGGATCCGGAATTCCCTATTCACTACTCACTAATTCGCTACTCACTAATCCCTAATTCCCTAATCCCTAATCAGTGATCTTTCTTCCAGTCTTCCGAATTGACCCAGTAGTCGAGGTTCTTCTGCAGGCGGCCGTCGATGGTGACCTGGTTGAGGAACAGGTTCATCCAGATCAGGAGATCCGGCTCGTCATAGCGGGTGGCGAAGGCAAGCGGCTCCTTCGAGAGGAGGTCCGGCATGATTGTGAAGGTCCCGGCCGGATAAGCCGTCGACTGGCCCTTGACCGCCGAGACGTCGTTGACGCCGCAATCGGCCTGGCCGTTGTTGACGGCGTCGAGCAGCAGCGGACCGCCGCCCTTGTAGCTCTTGATGTCGGCATCGGGGAAGGCGGCCTTGGCTTCCTTCTCGCCGGTGGCGCCGAGCAGCACGGCGATCTTGGTGCCCTTGGCCTTGCAGTCCTCGGCGGTCTTGAACTTGCCGTCGGCCTTGGTGAAGACGGTGCTGCCCGTATACATGTAAGGCGTGGTGAAGGCGACTTTCATGCCGCGTGCCAGCGTCGGCGTCATGTCGGCGACCAGAAGGTCGGCCTTGCCCGAAAGCAGCGCCGGGATCAGGCCGTCCCAGTCGAAGTCGAGGAAGGTGATCTTGACGCCCATTTCCTTGGCCATCAGTTCGGCCAGTTCCACCGAGCTGCCGGTGCGTTCGCCATTGGCGCCGACCAGCGAGAAGGGCGGTCCCTGCGTCTGCACGGCGACACGCAGTTCGCCGCGCTTGGTGATGTCGTCGAGCGATCCGGCGCTGGCGGCGGCGGTGAGGCCGGCCAGTGCGAGGCCGGCGATGAAAAGCTTGGCAATGTTCATTGGTTTCATTGGGCATTCCTCCTTTTGTCGTCTTGTTGTCCACCCTACAGGGTGCTTTTTGAGCGGCGGCGCCGTTGCCGGCGGCGGCCACCGTTCGAAAATCCGTTTCCTCAGTGCCGGGCCGCCGTTTCGGCGACCGCGATGCCGCGCCTGGGCAACGCGCCGAAGAAAGGCGCGTCCGGCACATGCAGCAGCGGGTTGAGCAGGCCGAGGCCTCCGAGAACCGCTATCCTCATGCCGGCTCCTTGCGAATGCTGTCGTCCGACCAGCAGCCTTCCGGCAGGCTGACCCATTTGTTGCAGGACGCCATGACGACGAAGGTCTCGCTGCGCACGACCTCGCCCGGCTCGCCGGCGCCCGGGATCAACTCGCTGGTGACGCGGTAGAGATCGGCGACGTCGCCGGCCACCGTCACGTCGACGATGATGTCGAAGCGCCCGGTGACGACCGAGGCCGAGTTGACGAAGGGCAGTTCGGAAATGCGCTGCGCCAGCTCGCGGGCGCGGCCGCGCCCTTGCGCGTTGATGCCGACGATGGCCGAGATCAGTTCGGGCCGCTCCGTCAGGTTCAAGAGCCCGACGATCTTGAGCAGGTTGCGGTCGAGCAGGTTGCGCAGCCGCGTGCGCACCGTCGGCACCGAGATCGCCAGAATCTCGGCGAGGCGATTGATGCCCGGCTGCGCGTCCTGCGACAGCTGTTTGACCAGCCGCCGATCGGTCAGATCGAGATGTTCCCGCAAGTCCCCCGTCTTTCATAAAACGAAAAAAGCTAGGCGATTTTTTTGCCTATGTGCAAACAAGCTATTTCATGGATTCCTTAAAGGCAAGGCATGATTCCACGCGAATTCAGCATGTGGCGGCGGCTTCACGCCAGCGCGGCCACCAGCAGCTTGGCTTGCGGCGTCAACGTGTCGAAGCGGCGGGCGCAGAGATTGAGCTGGCGGGTTCCCCAGTCGTCCGTCAGCCGCAGGCTGCGCAGGCTGGGCGCCGAGCGGCGCACCGTGCTTTCCGGCACGATGGCGACGCCCGCGCCCTGGGCCACCAGCCTGCAGACATTGTCGAGGCCGGGCACGCGGATGCGAAAATGCAGATGACCGCCAAGGCGCGCGGCCTGGCGGGAGATGTGCTCCTGCAAGGGATGGCCGGCGCTCAGGCCGACAAAGGTTTCACCGAGAATGTCGGCGAGGCCGGTCGCGCGGCCTTCGAGGCCGGGGCGGTTGCGCGCGGCGATCACCACCAGCCTATCGACGAAGAACGATTTCTGCTCGAGATGCGAAAGGCCGGCCCAGGTCGCGGCAATGCCAAGATCGGCGGCGCCGCTCGCCACCGCCTCGGCGATCTCGTGGCTGGGGCGCTCATCGAGCTCTATGTCGATGCCGGGATGCGCGACCAGAAAGGCCGGCAGCCTGTCGCGCAGAAGCTCGCTGGTGGCGGCCGTGTTGGCGAGCAGGCGGACCCGCGCGCGCAGTCCGGTGGCATAGGCGCCGAGCTCGCCGGCCATCGCCTCGATCTGGTTCTGCACCGCGCGCGCGTGGTGCAGCAGTGCCTAGCCGGCGGCGGTCGGCACCACGCCGCGCCGGCGGCGCTCCAGCAGCGGCGCGCCGAGCCTGTCCTCCATGCCCTTGATGCGGGCGCTGGCCGAGGCCAGCGCGAGGCCCGCGAGCTCGGCGCCATGGGTGATGCTGCCGCGCTCGGCAACCAGCAGGAACAGTCGGAGATCGACGAGGTCGAAGTGCATTTTTTTCCTCCCGCAAGACAGCCCGGGCGATGGCCGCTATCACGCGATCGATGGCGCAGCGGGCCGACCGGCTTGCGGCACCAGCCTTCGCCTCAGCCGAAGGCTGGTGCCGCGATTTCCACATTGTGGGTGACGGCGAATTTCGTCAAACAGTTTCGGTGGAGGTCGATGATGAGAAAACCAGCATCGAACCGGCAAGGGCTCGGCATCGCTGAAAGCGCGGCGATGCTGCTGGCGGTTGCCGTCGCCCTTCTGGCCGTGGCGCGCTTGGATTCCGGCATGCCAGGATGCGCCATGACATCCGCCCCTGTCAGCAGCGCCGCCGCCGGACCGGGGCCGGCAGCGGGGATCGACGCCGCCGACATGCTGCTCCATGATTGAGCCGCTGAGCGCCGCCGCCGTTGCCTGGATCTGCGCCGTCTTCCTTGCCGCCGGCTTCGTCAAGGGCGTGGTCGGGATGGGCCTGCCGACGGTGGCGATGGGCCTGCTGGCGGTGACCATGGCGCCGGCCGAGGCGGCCACGCTTCTGCTGATCCCGTCGCTGGTTACCAATCTGTGGCAATTGTCCACCGGTCCTTCGTTCGGCGGGCTCGTCAGGCGGCTATGGACGATGATGGCCGGCGTGGTGATCGGCACCGTTGCCGGCGCCGGCCTGCTCACCGGCGCGCATACGGCGGCCGCGTCCGGCGCGCTCGGCGTGGCACTGATGCTCTATGCCGTTCTCGGCCTCGCAAAGGCCGGCTTCTCAACGCCGCCACGCCACGAGGCCTTGCTATCGCCGCTGGTCGGGGTGGCGACCGGTCTGGTCACCGGCGCCACCGGCGTCTTCGTCATTCCGGCGGTGCCCTACCTGCAATCGCTGCGGCTGGGCAGGGAAGAGCTGATCCAGGCGCTCGGCCTGTCCTTCACCGTGTCGACGGCGGCGCTGGCCATCGGGCTGTTCAGGGCCGGCGCCCTGGCCTCGCCCACGGCCGGGCTGGCGGGTTCGATCGCGGCGCTGGCGCCTGCGCTCGCCGGCATGGCTGTCGGCCAGGCGCTGCGCCGGCGCATGAGCGTCGAGACTTTTCGCAAAGTGTTCTTCGCCGGGCTCTTGGCGCTTGGATTTTATCTCATGGCCGAGGCGGCGTTCTGAGCGCCGCTTGCAGAGCGCCGACTGGCCGGACCCGGCCTACCGCACCACCAGGACCGGGATTTCGCTGTAGGATACGACTTCCGCCGTCTGGCTTCCCAGAAGCAGCCTGCCCAATCCGCGGCGGCCGTGCGAGGCCATGACGATCAGGTCGCAGCGTTCGGTCTGCGACAGCTCCAGGATCGCCTCGGCGGGCCTTCTGTCCTCGATGTGCACGACCTTGGCCGACACGCCCAGCCCCTCGGCGGAAGCCTTGCATTTGTCGAGCACCTCCTTGCCGTATTTGCGGGCTTCTTCCTGATAGGCGGCCAGCCCATCGCCCGCGGCGTAGCCGGCCATGGCGCCGCCCCAGGCGAAGATCGGGAATTGTTCCGAGACGGTGACGAAGGTCACGGCGGCGCCGAGGCCCTTTGCCAGCCCGAGGCCGTGGGCAACGCCCTTGTCGGCCAGTTCCGACCCGTCGGTGCCGATGAGCAGATGTTTGTACATGATGATCGTGACCTATCGTGCTTGGTGAACTATGGACCACACATAGTTATGCCCGGCGCCCAATCATTGTGCCAATGCGGCGGGGATCAGGGCCAGGGAATGTGGTGGGCATCGCGTGGACCGCACCCAAACGAGCGTTCCACCCCCGGACTTTCGCGCCAGCCGGATTCCCCTTCGCCGCATCGTCCTCTAAGGTGCGGCAACTTCGAAAGGCCCATCATGAGCAGCGCGTTTCCTCAAATCCATCTGGTCCGGCATGGCGAGACGGCGTGGAGCCTTTCGGGCCAGCACACCGGCCGCACCGACATGCCGCTGACGGCGGCCGGCGAGGCCGCCGCGCGGGGTGTGGCGGATCGGCTGAAAGGCCTGCCGTTTTCGGCCGTGTGGTCGAGCCCTTCGCAGCGCGCCTACAACACCAGCGTGCTTGCCGGATTCGGGGCGCAAAGCATCAAGATGGACGACCTGCAGGAATGGGACTACGGCGCCTATGAAGGGAGAACCACCAGGGAGATCCTGGCCGAACGACCGGGCTGGAACGTCTTTCGCGACGGCTGCCCGCAAGGCGAAACGGCGGCCGATGTGGGCGCCCGCGCCGACAGGATCATCGATCGCCTGCGCGAGGCAAATGCCGACATGCTGATCTTTTCCAGCGCGCACTTCCTGCGCGTGCTCACCGCCCGCTGGCTCGGCTTGCCGCCGCAGGACGGCGCGCTGTTCGTGCTTGATACGGCCAGCATCAGCGTGCTCGGCTACGAGCATGACCTCGGCGAGCCGGTGGTGCGCAAATGGAACGGGAAGTAGGACGGCCTAGCTGTCGAACTTCCGGATCGCCTCGGCGGTTACAGGCGTGAAGAAATTCACCAGATTGCAGTCCGGGTCGCGGAACAGCAGCGAGCGGTTGCCCCAAGGCATGGTGGCAGGCTCCTGGACAATTGCGCCCTTGATGGTTTCCGCCAGCCTGGCAAATTCTGCATCGACGTCGCCGACTTGGAATTCGATTATGGCCGTGCGGTTGTCGGCTGGGCGGGCGATGTCGCTGCCGAACAGCATCAGGGTGCGCGTGCTGCCGATCCCCAACGTGCAGGCCGGCGTCGCCAGTTCGGCGAAATCCTCCGTGTACATCGTCACCGGCATGCCGGTGATCTCGCCATAGAAGCGCACGAGGCGCTGGACATCGGACGTGATGATGCGGACAGAGACGAAATTCATCGCATTGGCTCCCTGATCGTCGAAGCCGCGGCTGGGCTCCCGGCCTTCTATAGGCCGGGGCTCCTGACAGCTTTCCGTCAGGAGACGGAAGTGCCGGCGCGATTTTCAGATATGCCGAACGACAGTGCCAACCCTGCGCCTATTCACCCCGCCAGCAGCGCCAATTCATCGGGCGTCAAATGCCTTGCCGTACCCTTGGCGAGATCGCCGAGCGGCAAGCGGCCAATGGCCACGCGGATCAGGCGCTTGACCTCGATGCCGTGGGCGGCGAGCAGGCGCCGGATGTGGCGATTGCGGCCCTCGTCGAGCACGATCTCCAGCCAGGCGGTGCGGCCGCCGCTGCGCAGCAGCTCGATCGAGTTGGCGCTCAAGGTCTCGCCGTCGATACGCGCGCCGGCGCGCAGCGCTTCCAGCACCGCCGCGTCGGGCACCGTGGCGATCTGAACATGATAGGTCTTGGGCAGGTGCGAGGCCGGGTCCATCAGCCGGTTGGCGAAGCGCGTGTCGTTGGTCATCAGCAGCAGGCCTTCGCTCGCCTTGTCCAGCCGGCCGACCGGCGAGACGAAAGGCAGGTCAAGCCCTTCAAGACAGGCATAGACGGTGTCGCGCTCGAGCGGGTCGTCGCGGGTCGTGACCAGCCCGCGCGGCTTGTTGAGCATGAGATAGACCTTGCGCTCGGCAACGATTTTTTCGCCGTCGACGGCGATGCGGTCGCGATTCATATCGACGCGCAGGGAAGCATCGCGCGCGACCTTGCCACCGACGCGCACGCGGCCCTCGGCGATCAGCCGCTCGGCCTGCGTGCGCGAGCACAGGCCGAGCTTCGACAGCGCGCGGTTGAGGCTGACGCCGGGTCGTGGTGATCGTGGAGCCATGCTGCTTCGGATCGATCCGTTGTACCGGACCAGATGCCATGGCCGGCGACGGCTGCGCAAGCCGCCGCCGAGGTCGGGATCTTGCCGGACAGCGGTGCCGCCCGGCAAGCGCTAGTCGCGCCGGCTTAGGCTGCTTGCTCGGTCTCGTCCGCGATCCCGTTCAGCACGGCAAGCGCGTCGGCCGGCAGCTCCAGCTCCGCCGCCGCGATGTTTTGCCTGAGATGCGCAATGGACGAGGTGCCGGGGATGAGCAGGATGTTGGGCGCGCGACGCAGGAGCCAGGCGAGCGCCACCTGCATGGGCGTGGCGCCGAGTTTTTGCGCGACATCGGCCAGCGTGCTGGATTGCAGCGGCGTGAAGCCGCCGAGCGGGAAGAACGGCACATAGGCGATGCCGGCCGCGGCAAGCTCGTCGATCAGTGCGTCATCCTCGCGATGCGCGATGTTGTACTGGTTCTGCACGCAAACAATGTCGACGATGCCGCGCCCCTGTGCGATCTGGGTTGATGTGACGTTGCTCAAGCCGATATGGCGCACCAGACCCTGACGCTGCAGTTCGGCGAGCGTATTCAGTTGGGGTTCGAGCGAGCCTTCGGCCGGGCCGTGTATGCCGTGCATGGACCGCAGGTTGACGACCTCCATCGTGTCCAGTCCCAGATTGCGGAGATTGTCGTGCACGGCCTGCGTCAGTTCCTGCGGCGACATTGCGGGGATCCACGATGCATCGGCGCCGCGCCGGGCACTGACCTTGGTGACGATGGTGAGGTTGGCGGGGTAGGGGTGCAGCGCCTCGCGGATGATCAGGTTGGTGACGTGCGGACCGTAGAAATCGCTGGTGTCGATATGGTCGATACCGCTCGCCACCGCCTCGCGCAGCACGGCGAGTGCACCGTCATGGTCTTTCGGCGGGCCGAACACGCCGGGTCCGGCCAATTGCATGGCGCCGTAGCCCATGCGCTTCACGGTGCGGTCGCCGAGCTTGAAGGTTCCGGCCTTGCTGATGTCAGTCATGGTCTCAATCTCCTGTGGATCGGCCCAGATATAGACAATGCCCGCTTGCGCGATAATATGGCGCAATCGGCACAGGCTGTGCAGAAAGGCGAACAATGGCGGATCTGGGCGACCTCCAGGCATTCATGGCGGTGGCGCGCGCCGGCGGCTTTCGCGAGGCGGCCAGGGTCAGCGGCGTCAGCGCCTCCAGCCTCAGCGAAACGGTGCGGCGGCTGGAGGCGGGGCTCGGCGTGCGGCTCCTCAACCGCACCACGCGCAGCGTCGCACCGACCGAGGCCGGCGCACGCCTGCTGGAGCGGCTGGGCCCCGCGCTCGGCGAGGTCGAGGCAGCACTCGATGTCGTCAACGGCTTTCGCGGCCGCCCGGCCGGCACGCTGCGGCTCAACGTGCCTGTCGTGGCGGCGAAACTGGTGCTGCCGCGCCTTCTGCCGCCCTTCCTTGCCGCCTATCCCGACATAAGGCTGGAGGTGACCGCCGAGGACAGTTTCGTCGACATACTGGCGAGCGGCTGCGATGCCGGCATCCGCTATGACGAGCGGCTGGAGCAGGACATGATCGCCGTACCGATCGGCCCGCGCCGGCAGCGCTTCGCCACCGCTGCCGCAACGGTCTATCTCGACCGGCGTGGCCGGCCCGACCATCCGCGCGACCTCCTCGATCACGCATGCCTGCGCGGCCGCTTCGCCAGCGGCCTGACGCCGCCCTGGGAGTTCGAGCGCGACGGCGAGATAGTGAGCGTCGAGCCGACCGGGCCGCTGCTGGTCAGCACCGGCACGGCTATGGCGCTTGCGCTCGATGTGGCGGTCGCCGGCGGCGGCATCGTCTCGCTGTTCGAGGACTGGCTGCGCCCCTATTTCGACGATGGCCGGCTCGAGCCGGTGCTGGAGCCCTGGTGGCAGGAGTTTTCCGGCCCGTTCCTCTATTACCCGGGCCGCCGGCTCATCCCGGCGCAGCTGCGGGCATTCATCGACTTTGTCGGCGGGATGCGGTGGTAAGGCGCCCCGATGACGGTTTCATGGGACGCATGGCAGGACGCAACCCGCTGCGCATTTCTGGAATGTTCCAGGAACGAGCAGGGATCATCGCGGCGGGTCCAATGACACCTTGGCGCGCTTCGCCAGCTCGCGAATCCGCTCCGCGACCGCGCTGTCGACCGGATTGTAGACGGTCAGGCTCAGATCCGGGCGGCCGTCGACCGCGAATCCCGAATATTCCAGCTCGATGTCGCCGAGCACCGGGTGCTTCAGTCGCTTGGTTCCGTCGCCATGGCTGAGCACGTCGTTCTCGCGCCACAGGGCGGCGAATTCGGGGCTGGCGCTGCACAGTTCGTCGACGAGTTCGCGTACCTCGGACACCGCGCCGGCACGCGCCGCGTCGGCGCGGAAGGCGCCCACCACGAAACGGGCGAGGTTTTCCCAGTCGTGCTGCTTTTCGCGGATGGCCGGGCTGCGGAACATGAAGCGCAAAATGTTGCGCTGGTCTGCGGGCAGGGCGCTGTAATCGGTCAGCACGACCTGGGCGGCGCGGTTCCAGGCAACGACATCCCAGGTAGCGGTCCTGACCAAGGCGGGGCTCGCTTCAAACGTGTCGAGGAGGCGCTGCAGCCGGGGGCTGATGCCTTCCGCGCCGATATAGCGGACCTCGGGCGGGCGTCCGAGCCCGAGCATGAAAAGATGCTCGCGCTCGGCCTCGGTCAGCATCAGCCCCTTGGCGATGCGGTTCAGCACATCGGCCGAAGGCGCGCCGCCACGACCCTGCTCCAGCCATGTGTACCAGGTCGGGCTGATGTTGGCGCGCTGGGCCACTTCCTCCCGGCGCAGCCCCGGCGTGCGCCGGCGCCCTGAAAATCCGAACGAGGCCGGATCGAGCCGGGTGCGCCGGTCTCTCAGAAACGCCGCGAGCGAACCGGCGGAATTGGTGGGCATCCTGTTAGCCGTTATACCACGATAAGATCACTACTTTAATGGAATAATAGACCGGCGATACTGCGCAGGCAATCGTGCAGGAGAATTCGCATGCGTATCTTTTTGACCGGCGCGACCGGTTTCATCGGCTCGGCGCTCGTTGCCGAGCTCATCAAGGCGGGCCATCAGGTGGTCGGCGTCAGTCGCTCCGAGGCGGGGGCCGAAGCGCTGACAGCGGCGGGCGCCGAAGTGCATCGGGGAACGCTCGAGGATCCCGAGGGCCTGCGCGACGGCGCGGCAAAGGCGGAAGCGGTGATCCACACGGCGTTCGACCATGATTTTTCGCGGTTTGCCGAGAATTGCGAGAAGGATAGCCGTGTCATCGCGGCACTCGGCCAGGCATTGGCCGGATCCGACCGGCCGCTGGTGATCACTTCCGGCGTCGGCGTGGGCAGCCCCGGACATGGCGAGCTTGCCAGCGAGGACGTCTTCAACGCCAGCCATCCCAATCCGCGCATCGCCTCGGAGCTCGCCGGCAATGCCTTGCTGGAAGCCGGCGTCAACGTCTCGGTGGTGCGGCTGCCGCAGGTTCACAACCCGGTCAAGCAAGGGCTCATCACGCCGCTCATCGAAATCGTGCGCCAGAAAGGCGTTTCGGCCTATGTCGGCGAGGGCCGCAACCGCTATGCGGCGGGCCATCTCGTGGACGCGGCGCGCCTCTACCGGCTGGCGGTGGAAAAGCGGCAGCCCGGCGCGCGCTATCACGCGGTCGGCGAGGAGGGCGTCGAAGTGCGCGCGATCGCCGAGGTGATCGGGCGGGGCCTCAACGTGCCGGTGGTTTCGATCGCGCCGGAACAGGCGGCGGAGCACTTCGGCTGGATGGCGATGTTCGCCCCGATGGATCTGCCGGCCTCCAGCGCGCTGACCCAGGCGCGGCTCGGCTGGCAGCCGACCGGCCCGACGCTGATCGCCGATCTCGAGGCCATGCGGTACGACGCATGACCCGCCGATAAAGCGTCGTCAGCCGACGGCGTAGCGCAAATGGACGAGCCCGTGGGCGAGGGCTTCGCAGCTTTTGAGCGACAGTTGCATCTTGCCCGCGAGGCCGGTTTCGCCGAATTCGACGAAACCCTGGTTCGCCGCCCGCCCATCAAGAGCGGGAGCGACGAGAAGGCTGAGCTCATCGACAAGGCCGTCCGCGAAGAAGGAGCCGTTGATGCCGGCGCCGCCCTCGAGCAGCAGCCGGCGAATGGCAAATTCGCGGTTGAGAACTTCGAGCATCCGGCCGAGATCCATGTCGGCCGTCTCCGCCACGATATAGGACACGCCGTCGGCGGCGAGCTCGGCCAGGTGGCTGTCGGCGACATCGTGCCCAAGCAGCACCACGACATGGTCGCCGCCAATGTCGGGTTTGGAAAAGTGGAGCTTGCCCGATGGATCGAGCGCCACCGCGTAGCTTCCGGTACCGGTTTGCGCGACATGATAGGGTCGGTCGACCTTGCCCGCATCGGCCGGCGGGTGCGCGCCGGCCTTGCTCATCTCGGCCATGGTGACGCGGCCGACGATCCAGCCGTCGCCCGCAAAATCATTATGGATATGCTCGTAGAGGCTCGACCATTCGGCCCGGGTTCCGTCCGGGCTGGCCGTGTAGCGGCTCGGGTGGAGACTGCCGTCCAGCGACGCGATCATATGGCAGATGATGTGCGGTTTCATGCGGGTGTCTCCAGGGAATGGGCTCAGGCGCGGTTCAAACTAGGGCCAGCGCCGGAGAATGGAAGCTGGGCACCCGGCTCATCCAAATTCCGACCATTGCCGACTGGGCCTGTTATATCGATGTTGCACAAATGGTTGAGCCTGGGCTAGCATCCGTTTGCTGGTGCCGACGGGAGGCAGTTTTTGCAACGGCGATCAGCTGGAGCGGCATGCGTTAGCAAACGCAAGGAGGATGCTCCAACACTTTGAACCGACGCATGATCCTTCCTGAAACCGTCCCGGTTTCCGGGGCCGTGCGTTCTTGTGGAGGAGGATCCCATGAACAGACGTGAATTCCTGATGACGTCCGTGGCCGCGGGCGCGATGGTGCTTGCCGCGCCCTCGGTATTTGCGCAGGACAAGCTCACCATTCTCGGCTCGGTGCCCAGTCTCGGCTTTCCGTTCTTCGTGCACATGCTGAACGAGATCAAGGCGGAAGCCGCCACGCAAGGCGTCAACCTGACCGAGAGCGATGGCCAGAACTCGGCCACCAAGCAGACCGCCGACATCGAGGCGGCCCTGGTGCAGAAGGTCAACGCCATCGTGATCTCGCCGCTCGACGTCAACGCGCTGGCGCCGGCCATCGAGGAAGCGGTCAAGGCCGGCGTTCCCGTGGTGACGATCGACCGCCGCGTCGACGGCGTCGAGGGCATCCTCGCCCATGTCGGCGCCGACAACGTCAAGGGCGGCGAGGCGGAAGCGCAGGCCGTGGTGGCGGCGTTCCCCAACGGCGCGAAACTGTTCCACCTCCAGGGCCAACCCGGCGCCGGGCCGGCGATCGACCGCAACAAGGGCGTGCACAATGTGCTCGATCCCTTGAAGGACAAGTACCAGATCGTCTTCGAGCAGACCGCCAATTTCGCCCGCGCCGAGGCGCTGTCGGTGACGGAAGCCGGCCTTGCCGCCAACGGCAAGCCGGACGCGATCGTCTGTGCCAATGACGACATGGCGCTGGGCGCGCTCGAAGCCTGCGCGGCGCGCAACTTCACCGACGTCAAGATCTACGGCTTCGATGCGCTGCCGGAAGCGCTGGTCGCGGTCCGCGACGGCAAGCTCGCCGGCACGGTCGAACAGTTCCCGGGCCAGCAGTCGCGCACCGCCGTGCAGATCGCCGTCGCCTACGCCAGGGACAAGACGGAGCCGAAGGAGAAGCTGGTGCTGTTGACGCCGATCGTCATCGGCAAGGACAATCTCGACAAGGCCGAGAGGCTGAACGAGACGAAGTGAGCTCGCATGGAGAGGTCGGCGGGGCAGCACCCCCTCTGGCCTGCCGGCCATCTCCCCCGCAAGGGGGAGATGGGCAGTGTCGATGTCCGCATTCTCATTGCGGCGTTGAAAATTGGCGAATGCGGAACAGACAGCCAATCTCCCCCCTTGCGGGGGAGATGTCCGGCAGGACAGAGGGGGGTGTTCACGCGCCGACGGGTCCGGAAACTGCATCGAGGGAAGCACCCATTCCATGGCTGAAGCCGCACCCGTCCTGCTCGCCGTCGAAGGCGTCACCAAGCGTTTCGCCGGCGTCACCGCGCTGAACGATGTCTCGCTCGACGTCAGGCCCGGCGAAATCCTCGGCCTGCTCGGCGAAAACGGCGCCGGCAAATCGACGCTGCTGAAAATCCTGTCGGGCGTCATGCCGCCTTCCAGCGGCCATATCATTTTCGACGGCGCCGACTACCGGCCGTCGAGCCCGCAGGATGCCAAGCGGCTAGGTATCGTCACCATCTACCAGGAGCTCAGCCTGATCCCGACGCTGACGGTGGCGGAGAACATCTTCATCGGCCGCGCCCCGACCGGTCCGCTCGGCCTCGTCTCCTGGCGCAAGATGGAGCAGGACTCCCGCACCATCATCGCCCGCGTCGGCCTCACGATCGATCCGATGACGCCGGTCTCGGCGCTTTCGGTGGCCGAGCAGCAGCTCGTCGAGATTGCACGGGCGCTGTCGCTGAAGAGCCGGCTGATCATCATGGACGAGCCGACATCAGCGCTGACCGAGACAGAGGTGCAGCGGCTGCTGTCGATCATGGACAGGCTGCGCAAGGACCATGTCGCCATCATGTTCGTCACCCATCGGCTGGAGGAGGCCGCCGCCATCTGCGACCGCATGACGGTGCTCCGGGACGGCAGGTTGGCCGGCAATCTCGACCGCGAAGGCGGGCCGATCCGATTGCCGCGCATCATCGATAAAATGGTCGGCCGCGCGGCGTCCGAGCTCTATGCGCGGCCGGCGCAGCGCACGGTGGCCGGCGACGTCGTGCTGTCGGTGCGCGGGTTGCGCACGGTGCGCGATCCCGAAGCGCCGCACGCCATCGTGCTCGACGGCGTCGATATCGACCTCAAGGCCGGCGAGATCCTGGGTGTCGCCGGCCTCGTCGGCTCGGGTCGCACGGAGCTGGCGCGCGCCATCTTCGGCGCCGACCGGATCGCGGGCGGCACGATCACGCTCAACGGCAGGCCCATCGCGCCGGCCTCGCCGGCGGATGCCATAGCGCTCGGCATCGGCCTGGTGCCTGAGGATCGCAAGCATCAGGCGATCTTCGCCGCGCTCGGCATCCTGCCGAATTTCTCCGTCGCCTCGCTCGGGCGGTTCAGCAATGGCTTCGGCTTCATGGCCGAGCGGCGCGAGCGCGATGCGCTGGCGGGGTTCCGGAAAATGCTATCGATCCGCATGGCGTCGGCCGAGCAGGCGATCGAGGGCCTGTCAGGCGGCAACCAGCAGAAGGTGATCCTGGCGCGCTGGCTGGCGCGCGACCCCAAGGTGCTGATCGTCGACGAGCCGACGCGCGGCGTTGATGTCGGCGCCAAGGCCGAGGTGCACCAGATCCTGGTGCAATTGGCAGCGCGCGGCATAGCGGTGATGATGATTTCGTCCGAGCTGCCCGAAGTGCTGGCTGTGTCGGACCGGATCGTGACCATGCGCAAGGGGCGCATCACCGGGCAGATGCCAGGCATCGAGGCAAGCGAGGAAAAACTGATGGAACTGATGGCGCTCGACCAGCCGGGAGCGGTTGAGGAGGAGGCACGATGAGCGTGGCCGAGGAGCAGAGCCGGCGTGGCGGCATCAGCATTGCGCGGCTCTTGATGAATTTCGGGCCGCTGCTATTCCTGGCGGCGCTGGTGGTCGTCTTCACCGTGCTGAAGCCGAGCTTCATCGATCCGATCAATCTGTTCAACATCACCCGCCAGATATCGATCACCGGGCTGATCGCGCTCGGCATGACCTTCGTCATCCTCACCGCCGGCATCGATCTTTCGGTCGGCTCGCTGCTCGCCTTCTGCGGCATGGTGGCGGCCGTGGTCGCCAAGGGCGGCACCGCCAACACGCTGTCGCTGTCGACGTCGGGAACGCAGGGCTATGGCTGGTTCGCGGCGCTGCTTGCCGCCGTGGTGGTGGGGGCGGTGGCCGGCGGTGTTCAGGGCTTTGCCATCACCAGGCTGAAAGTGCCGCCCTTCGTCGTCACGCTTGGCGGGCTCACCGTGTTTCGCGGCCTGACGCTGACCATCTCCAATGGCGGCCCGATCTCGGGCTTCGACGCTTCTATGCGCTGGTTCGGCACCGGGCTGATCGGCCCCGTGCCGGTGCCGGCGATCATCTTCGCGGCGGCCGCCATCCTGTGCCACATCGTGCTACGCTACACGCGCTATGGACGCGCCGTCTACGCCGTCGGCGGCAATGCCGAGGCCGCACGGCTGTCGGGCTTGCGCGTCGACCGCATCCTGGTCTCGGTCTATGTCATCGTCGGCTTCTTCGCCGGGCTCGCCGCCTTCGTGCTGTCGGCCAGGCTGAATTCGTCCGAAGCGGTGGCCGGCATCGGCTACGAGCTGACGGTCATTTCGGCCGTCGTCATCGGCGGTACCTCGCTGTTCGGCGGCATCGGCTCGGTGGGCGGCACCGTGGTGGGCGCCGCCCTGATCGGCGTGCTACAGAACGGGCTCCAGTTCAACAACGTCTCGTCCTACACGCAAAGCATCGTCATCGGCCTAATCCTGATCCTGGCGGTGGCGTTCGATCGCTGGCTGAAGTCGCGGGTGAGGCGCTAATTCTTTCTCCCTTGTCGTCGGAGAAGGGGAAATCGCCGCTCTGCCATAGGCAGGAGAGCTCGCTACCTTTCTTGCAAAACAACCCCCCTTTGCTAGAAGGATTTCGGGCGGGTGGCATTCTGAGAGAACCTCATGTTTGCCGATATCATCAGACCGATCAGCTTGAGTTTTTCGCTGCTGCGGCGGTTCTGGCCGCAGCTCGTCGTGCTGGTGCTGGCCGGTGTTCTGGCCGGCGATCTCTTGCTGCAACTGGCGGCCAAGGTGGCGCTCGCAAATCATTTCGCCGGGCTCGCCATGCTGACGCTGGTGGCACTGGCGCAACTGGTGGTGACGGTGGCGATGTTCCATGTGCTGCGTCCCGGCTTGCCCCATGTGCTGGCCGCGCAGCGTGGCGCGGAAAAGGCCACGGTCGCCGAGGGGCAGGGAACCGCGGACCGGCGCGGTTCGCGGCTGGTGCGCATGATCACCATCGCGCTGTTACCCTTCTTCGCCTACTACGCGGCCTGGGGGTTCCTCGGCGACATCGTGCGGCAATATTCGCGCGAAACGCTCGACCAGGCCGGCTTCGGCCAGAGCGCCAATGTTCTGGACGTGCTGGATTCGCGCTGGCTGCTGGTCTCGGTGGCGGTGTCCTGGCTGGTGCGCCGGCTGGCCAAGTTCATGCAGGCGAAAACGGGCGCCGCCTCGTTCTGGCAGATCGTGGTGGTGATCTGCGAGACCAACTGGATCTTCGTCGGCCTCTACGTCATCAGCCGCTGGAAGGACAGCGCGCTGCAATGGCTGATGAGCCGCAATTTCTGGTCGGTTCTGCAGGCGTCGGCCGACGGGCTGGCGAGCCCGGTGCCGACGGCGACGGCCGCGCCGATGGTGCCGGTCGAGATCACCTCGATCGCGCCCTCGACGATCGCCGTCAACCTGTTCTTCTACATGCTCTTGCCGCTGATCTGGCTGGTGATGGCGGCGCTGATCTATGGCTATGATGTGCGCGACGATACGGCACTGATGCGCGTGCACGGCCGGCTGGAACGCGTCGGCAAGCGCTATGCCGGCCTGCCGAAATTCCTGCGCGATTTCGTCGAGCATTTCGTCGCCGGCTACCGCTCGCGCTATCTGCCGATCGCCAATGGCGTGCGGCTGACGGTGAGTTCCAGCCTCGTATTGCTGTGTACGCTGATCGTCGGCTATCGCCTGCTCGACTGGGGCGCGGCCTGGCTGTGGCTCGGCGCGACGCGGCTGATCGGCCCGCACGAGCTCGACGTCTGGCAGATCCTGTCGCATGGCGTGACGCTGTTGTTCGGCAGCCCGTTCCAGGATTCCTCCACCGGCATCCTCATCGAGCCGCTGCGCATCTGCTTCCTCGCCGCCGTCCTGGAGACGGCGTTCTCGCTTTCCAAGGGGACGGGTGAGGCGGGCGGTCGTTCCCGGTAGCGACGGGAACGGCCGTAGCGTATCCTTGCCGCGCCTTGCCATGTACGTGCGATGGGGCGAAAGTGCGATCTTTCCTGGTCTCGTAAACAGACCGCCTGTTTGCACTCGCAAGATCGAAGAGAATGGCATGACTTACTTCTTCCGCCGTCGAAGTGAGGCAATGACCTTCGGCCTGCCTGTGGTCTGCTGCGCGCTGGCGTTGATATTGCAATCGAACATAGAGCCGATCGAAGATCGGACGGCGATTGTGGTGATCGTTGCCGGCATATCGATCATCCTTACCTTGGCAACCGTCTTTGCCGTGGTGCGACATGCGGAGGCGATAGCCCGACGTGTTGGACAGCCGTACGGCACCCTGGTCCTTACCTTGGCCGTAACGACGATCGAAGTGTCGATCATCGTCTCGATGATGCGACATGGCGCCAACAATCCGACCCTGGCGCGAGAATCCGTGTTCTCCACGGTCATGATCGTTTGCACCGGCATCGTGGGGCTGTGCCTGACACTTGGCGGGTGGCGGCACCGCCACCAGGACATCCGAAGGCAAGGCACAAGTTCCTTTCTTTCGGTGCTGACCGCGATCACGGTGCTGACGATGGTGCTCCCGAACTATACGCTTGCCACCAGCCCCGGGACATTTTCTCCCACGCAACTGGCTTTCGTCGCGCTGCTGTCGCTCTTGCTCTACGGCAGTTTCGTTTTCGCCCAGAGCTACAGCCAGAAAGAGGACTTCCTGGAGGTGCAGCTGCGTGAAAGCGCTCCGGAAAGCCATTCTCCGCAGGTCCACGGCGTGCCAACGCATTTCGTCTTCCTGCTTCTGGGACTGGTCGGGATCGTCCTGCTGACGGAACGGGTCGCGGCTGGCGTTGAAGATGGCCTTACCTACCTGCAGATCCCGCAATCGGATGCGATCGTCGGCGCGATGATTGCGTTTGTCGTGCTGCTCCCCGAGGCGATCTCCGCCATCAAGGCATCGTGGGGGAATGAGCTCCAGCGCGCATTGAACGTCGCTTTGGGCTCGGCGTGCGCGACCATCGGACTGACGATCCCGGCAGTGGCGGCGGCCAGCCTCATCACCGGAAAGTCGCTCAACCTCGGTCTCGGTCCGAGCGACGTGATTTTGCTGGTTCTGGCCCTTGCGGTGAGTGTCGTAAGTTTCAGTACCGGACGCACGACGGTTCTCACCGGACTTGCTCACCTCGTCGTCTTTGTTGCCTACGTCCTGTTGATCGCCGTGCCGTGACTCCGGACTGCCGGCGCTGTCGCTACTTCGGCGGCCGTTGAAACCGCAGGTACCACGGCCGCCCGCTTCCCAGCCCAATGGCGGGACGGATGGTCTTGATGGCATCCTCCGGCACGATGAAGGTGTCGCCGATGGTGATGACGTCGCCTGTCTTGGCGCCGGAGAAGATCGCCGAGGTGCAGTTCATCACGCCGTCCGGCAGTCTGACGCCCGAAATCATGTCGGGGAGCCAGCGGCGGCCGGCGGCATCGGTCAGCATCAGCCTGCAGCCCAGCCATTGCTTCTGCAAGTCGGGATCGCCGACGGTGACGGAGAAGGTGGCGATGACGGCGAAGGCCTGATCGGGCAAGCGGCCGGCCTTGCCGCCGCGCAGGTCCGCCAGCTTCCAGTCGCTGCCGCCGAAGTGCGCGGACTGGCCAAACTCGACATCCCTGGCGATGAGGTCTTCGCCGCCCAGCCATTCGCGCAAGCTGTCATGGCTGGTTTCTGCCAGCGCCAGCGGCAGCAGGATGACAAGCGCCGCCAGGCTGCGCCTGCGCCATTTTTTCTCGACCTGCCGCTCGGCGGCCGGCCCCATGTCGGTCGCGACGGCGCTCATGGCTTGCCCTGCGGTGTCTGGCCCGGAGAAGTCTGGCCCGGTGGTGCATCCAGATCGTATTGCGGCAGGATGCCGGCCGGTTGTCCATCGGCGCCGGCAGACAACCCGTCGAAGCTGATGCGGGCCTGCGCGTCGAGCGCGCCGAATTGGCGTTCCGAGACCAGCAGCCTGGCGCCGCCGATCTGGTCGGGCGGTACTTCGAAGACGAACAGGCCGCGTTTTTGCAAGCCGGGATCGACGCCGTGCGGCGGCATGTCCTGGCGATAGCCCAGCCGCTCCGTCTGGCGGTAGCGCAGACCGGTCGGACCTTGCCAGGTGCCGTCCGCGACCGTGATGGAGGCGTCGGTCGCGGTGAGGCTGGTCGTCACCACCGCCCACACGCCGCTCGTCGTCAAAAGCTTTTGCTGCCCGAACTGGTTGGTCTTCAGCGCGCGGGCAAAGACAACCTCGTCAAGCCGCACGTCGAAGCTGCGTGCCCGCACCGTGTCGTGCATGGCGCCGTCGACCGGGATGGGCGCGGTGAGGTCGGCATAATGCGGCTTGGAAAGCTGCATACCGTAGCTCAGCGCCACGGTGGCGGCGAGAATCGCGAGATTGCCGAGGACCCGCATCTTCATGAGCCGGCTCCCGGCGTGTCCGTTGCCGGCATATCGGCGAGCGGCAAGGTCACGGTGCCGAGACGGTAGGGATTGTACCAGCCGGGCGTGCCGTAGAGATTGTCGCGCGGCTTGAAGATCTCCGCGGTGACGCCGAAGGCGAGCGTCGGCGGCACGGCGGCGTCGCCGGCCAGCGGCCAGACATAGGCCAGGCGCTCGGTCATGCCGGGGTGCAGTTCCGGCGCCAGGGTCGAATCGCGTATCAGGGCGATCATCGGCATCGAGTCCGGCAGGGTGATTCCCTCCGGCTTGAAGACAGCGAAGTAGGCCTTGTTGGATTCGGCCGTGCGGTTGGTCATGTCGGCCTCCAGCACCAGTGCCTTCTGGCCCGGTTTCAGCGGCACGCCATGGATGTCGGCATGGCTGACGTAGGCACGCACCGGTTTGATGCGCCAGCGGCCGGCATCGATGGCGGCATCGGACGGCAGTTGCGGCGGAGGGTGAGCGGGCAGGGCGCCAAAGGCGCCCATGAGGCCGGCCGCCAACAGCGCGGCGATGGTTCCCGCGCCTGCCGTCATCCAGGCCTGGACTCTTGAACGGGCAGTCTTGAACATTCCCTGATATGCACGTCGAACGATCAGCCACCCGCAGGCAATCTAGGAAGAAAACGCGCGGATGGGAACCCGCAAATGGCGGCATTGCCCAGCTCTTCTCGTGGCTGCGTCTCTCTCGTGGCGCAGTGTGGTCGCCGACGGCTTAGCGAGCCCGCCTATGCCGCCTGCAAGGCCCAAATGCGGTGGCCGTAGCGGCGGAAGAAGCGCGCCAGCAGGCGTTGTTGCCTCGCCCTGGCGAGGTCCGCCAGGCGCCGTTCCTGGCGCCAGCGCGGCATGTTGCGCCAGAAGGAGATGAAGCGGGCGGCGTCCTCGATGGCTTCTTGTGCCGATAGCGCCGGGCCGATCGCCGCCAGGAAAAGCGCTTCCGATTGTTTCAGCGCGTCGACGACCACCTTGCGCCTGAATGGCCGAGGCGCGCCTGGCGGATGCCGTGTTCGCGGATTCTCGCGAAGGCCTCGATGAGAGCGTGACTGTCGCCGCCATAGCCGCAGGCATGAGCGAAATCGGCGGCAAGGGCGTCCATCGTCTCTCCCGGGGTGCTGCACGCGCGCCGACTCGGCTTTGCAAGCTATATAGAAGCATAACTCAAAAATTAGCGAAAGAGAAACTTTTGCGGAGCCCTGAAAGATGCGACTCGACTCTCGTTTCAAAACGCAGGAATATGTGAACAAACAAGGAACAAAAGAGGCGAGCCGCAATGGCATTGACGGGCAGGGGATCAGTGATTGCGGATGTCGTTTCGATATCGGTCGAATGCGCCGATTGCGGCCGCAACAGGTGGTGGAAGCCCGATCAGCTGCGGCGCTTCGGCGTGACTGGCAATACCCCGCTGGCAGCGCTTTCGGGCCGGCTGGTCTGCTCGGCTTGCCGCGCCGACGGGCTGCCGGGCACGGCGATCCAGATCCGGGCAGCGTTTATCGACGAGCGCCAGCGCGTGCGCAGCGAGGCGCTAATGCTGAGCGAGCGCGAGATGCCGTTGGAGGGATCGAGACAGGCTTGAGGGGCGGCGGCAGATGGCCGTCAGAAGGCATCATCTTCATCGGAGAGGATGGCGTGTCGGCCGCCGTGAAAGACCCGAAGGATGGTCACGGTCTCGTCTTCAATGGCAAACGCGATCGTCGCCCGCCTGCGATATCCCACGGTGCGGAGGCCTGGCCTGATATCATCATGGCGGGTCCCGCGCTCAGGAAACGTGTCAAAGTGCGCACAGTAATCAATGAGGCGATCGATATAAGCCCGCGCAATTCGTTCGCCAGCCTGTGGAACCAGGTAGGTCAGCAAATCCAGCAGGTCTTTCTCGGCAGCCTTGCTGAAAACGACCCTGTGCGTCATGCTTGGCGTGACTGCTTCCCGGCCAGCGCGTCGATGCGGCTATGAAGTCGCTTTCGCACATCCTCCAGAGGTGAGACGTGCGAAGGATCCTTCTGGAGCGCATCCATCGTTGGCGCAACCTCCTCTCGCAGCCAGCGATCGATTGCCGCGTCGCGCGCCGCGAGCGTTCTCAGGCCATCGCGGATGACTTCGCTCTCCGTGGCGTACTCGCCGGATGAAACTTTGTCCTTCACCATCTGCGCCATCTCAAGCGGCAATGTGATAGTCAGTGGCTGGGTGCTGCGCATCGTCGTTCCCCAAGCAAATTGTAACGTGTGTGACTTAATCATACACTTTTTACCGCCAACGGCCAGTCGAATGATGGGCCGTGGGCGATGAAACGCTCAATAGCCCAGCAATTCCTTCAACGGAATGACCCGCCAGACCTGCTTGATGGCGTAGCGGTTGAAGGTCAACGTCTTCGGCGGATTGTACTGTTCGACCACCAGTTCGGCGGCGGTGCGCTTGACCAATTTCTTGATGAAGGCCTTGCCGTTGCGTTCGTTCTCTTCCGGGAAGGTTTCGATCACCACGTGATCGCCCGGGACGGCATCGCGGCCGCCGCAATAGATCAGGTCTCCGGGCTCGTAACGGGGTACCATGGAATCCGAGAGCACATGCAGCGCGAACACCTTGGCCAGGTTGCGGATGCCGGGTGGGCGCTGGACGTAGCCGGCGGGCTCGCCGTTGAAGGTGAAATCGCCGTCGTCGCCGCCAACGGCGGCGCCCAGCACCTGGATGTCCATCGGCCCGGCGGGGGGCGGCCCGGCGTCGGTGACGATCTCGGCGTCGTTGACCGGTCCGGCATCGTCGAGGAAAACCACCTCGCCCTTGCCGAGCGCGACCGGGTCGACACGCAGAAAGGCGGCAGTCTTCAGGAGGTTTTCCGTCTTGGGCAGGTTGCGACCGGTTTCCCAATTGCCGACGGCGGCGACGTCGGTGTCGTTGTGCTCGGCGATGTGGCGCATGACCAGGCCGCGCTGCTTGCGCGCCTGGCGGATTGCCGCCCCGACCTTGATCGACAGTTGCGTTTTCACCATGGCGCCCATGTGACCAACAAGCGCTGCTTTCGTCCATGAAAGAATGGCTTGCATAAGTTTTTGAGTTATGCTTATATCCGTTCATGCAAAAGCTCAACCCCTTCCGAGTCGAAAGCGCCCTCAGGCCAGCTTCACGCGAGCCGGCCAGCGCTCATTCCCTTTCGCCCCGGCTGTCCTCCTCCCCGGCCAGGGCGAAGCGTGAGGCTGATTGCCCCGATGCATCAGCCGCACGTCCGGTCCGCCCGTCACCGGCGGCCGGAACGGCCGGAGCCGCCGCTCCCCGCGGCTCCGGCCCCCAATTCAGCGCGGTGCGGATCCGCTCCCTGATCCGCACCGAGGACGGCACCGTGATCCTGCTCGACAGGCTGACGGGCAGGGCGGTTTTCGCACCCGACCGGGTGACGGCAGAGGCGCGGCTGGCGCGCCTCGCCGCGCTGGGCGGCCGGCCGGGCTGAGGCCGCCAATCCAACGGCCGACAGGCCGGATCCAACCCAACAATGCCCACCGCCTGCGGCGGGCCGACACCGATACTCGCCGGCGGCGTCGCGCGCTGCCGCGGCCGCGCAATGGACGGAGACCAGATATGGCACTTTACGGCGACAAGGAATTGCAGGCGATCGCCGGCTGGCTGACGGACGGACTTTCCGCCTCGCGCATCGCGGCTCGGTTCAGCGCGTCGCGAGGCAGCCCGGTGTCGCGCGACGCCATCATCGGCATCGTTCACCGTAACGCCATGCTGAGTTCGATCGGTTTTGCCAACAGCAAGCGCATCGCGGCAGCCGAGAGGGCGAATGACAAGGCCGCCGACCGCGCCGCCAAGGCCGGACGCAAGCGCGTGCCGAAGGATGAAGGTGCGGAACGCCTCGCAGCACGCGAGGCCGGCGTGCTGATGGCGGACGGGCAAGCCTACCGCCTGGAGGTGCCGGTGCCGCAGCGAAGCCCGATCGGCCGCCAGCCGCATGGCGTGGCAATGCGCTTCGTGGACTGCCTGTTCGGCCGCTGCCGCGCTCCGCTCGACCTGGCGCTGGAGCAAAATCCGGAAAACGACGCGCCCGGCGGCCGGCCGGGCGTCCACATGCTGTGCTGCGGTATGCGCACACGGGCGATGAAAAGCTACTGCACCTATCACCAGGCGCGCTTCCACCGGCGTGTCTGCGAGGCGGGGTGAGCTTCTTTCCCCCGTTCTCGGGAGACGATGCCGGCAGGAGGCAACGCCGGTCAGGATTGGGAACACAAGCATGAATTCGGGAGATTGGGTCAGATGCAAGGTATCGAAGCGGTGGCACCGCCCCTCATTGCCCTGCCGGGCATTTCTCCCCGTAAAACGGGGAGAAAGAGACTAGCTGGAACGCTGGCTTTTCTTCTGCAATGGTGGCGATCTGGCGGGAACGGCGGCCACGCAACGCCTTTATTTTGGCAGATCGTGGCCCTGCTTTGGCATTCGCACGCTCATTGCATCAGGCATCGCTGGCCGGCCGTCGTCGCCGGCCAATATACGGGTAACCCGGGCGAAGCCGGTGAACGCTTTCATCGCGTCGGCGTGCGAAATCTGCGCCGCGATGGCTGCGCTGCACGCGTTGAGCGCACTGCGGTAGACGTGACCACGCCGTTCAATCGGCCAGCGCTGCAGGAAGTCGGCTGCCTCAGCGACGCCGTCGATCACCTCGACATGCCCGTCCAGGCATACTTTGAGCGGAGATCCTGTTTTCATGGTGCCCACGGCGGTTACCTTGGCGTTGCGCGCGGCTCGGAAGCCAGCCCCTATCAACGTGCAAGGCGGCGGCGCGGTTGCATCACGTTTCAGCCACCTCACGGGCCCGCGGCGGCGTCGAGCCACTCATGGGCGCGGCTACGCGGCTTCGCCACCAGCAGCCCCTGCTGTCCGGCCGCCTTGGTGAAAGCCTCGAAGGCGACCCGCTGGCGGCAGCTGCCGTCGATGGCGAGCCTGACCAGCCTTGCCGCATCCAGATAGGCGGTGGCCGTCTTGTCAGGCCATTGCCGGCGAAGCGCGGTCGCCGCCTGGGCGATGGAGCCCACCAGCATGGTCTTGTTGTCGCAGAAGCGCAAGGTCACCGGCATGAAGGCGGTCATGGGCATACCTCCTGTTGGTTTGGTGCGGCACAACGCCCAGCCTCGCCGCTGGTTCCGGCGCACGCAGCCAATTTCGCCAGGGACCGCTGCCCCGCCAGCCAGCACCTTAATCCACTCCCCACAAGGACGCAGCCATGAGCAAGAAAGCCGCCAGATCAGCTAAACCGCAGACGCCGAAGCTGCCGAAGGGCGAGGCCGAGCAGGTGCGCATCCGCCGCGAGGTCGGCCATGATTTCGCGTTGCGGGACGACGAGTTCGGCCGCAAGCGGCTCGCAGCCGGCACGTCGGAGGCGCGGCGCGTCTATGAGGTGTCCAATGACGGCCATACCTCCACCGGTGGTATCGTGCGGGTGCGCAGCATCGATCCGCTGCTGGGCATCACCTCGCTGTCCCGCCAGCAGCGCGAGGCTGGCCTGCGCTATCGCGAGGATTTTCGTGCCAGCCAGCAGGCTGACATCAAGCCGATGCGCTGGAGCGAACGCGTCGACGGCGACAGGATAAGCGGCGGCATCACCGACAACGTGCTCAATGCCGGACGGTCGCACGCCGCCGCGACCCGCGCGCTCGGCCATTGGGAGGTGGTCGACGTGGTGCGGAAGATCGTGTGCCTGGAGCAGTCGGTCAGAGGCGTGGCGGGAGAGATGAGCGAGGGCAGGGACGTGGCGGCAAAGCTGTTGAGAATCGGGCTCGATCTGCTGGCGATGCACTACGGGATGATGATGCGAAAATAGCAGCCGGTTGACAGGCGCAGCGCGCACGGCAGTGGCGCCATTCCTGGGCATTAGCTGTGCACGACAATCCGGCCGGCGCGATGCCGGCCGGATTGGTTGTCAGGTCAACGCCTGCAGATGCGGACTCTCTCGATGACCCGATGGTGATGACGCCAGTGCTTGATCACCTCGGTGTGGCAGCGACGATGACCGTAGTAACGCGGACGGTAGCTCTCGTCATACATGCTGTAGCGGCGATAGTAGCCGTCATCGTCGGAATAATCGCGATAATGGTGACGATATCTGGGAACATAATAATCGTCGTCATAGCCGTTGCCGATGCCAAGCGTGATGCTGGCGGCATTTGCCGGGGCAATCACGGCCACCGCCGAAGCGACGGCAATCACGGATGCGAGCAAGAGTTTCTTCATGGCAACCTCCTCTTTAAGGCTCATCTAATAAACGCTGCCCTCGCGGCCCTGTTCCCATAAAGCCGGTAAACCAATGTTTCGTGCCCGCGCGCGCTGTGAGGGGGCGGGGCGGCTTCTTGGCAGTGCGCCTTTTGAAGAAGGGACGCTAACCCCTTCTAAAACAGCGCCTTCTCCAGTGGCTTCTCCAGCGTCTCGGCGAAAGCGGTCGCCAGATGGTGGCGGTCGCGGAAGGCGATCTTGCCGCCGATGAAGACATGGCAGGTGGTCTGGTTGCAGAACTGGTCGGTCATATCGACATAGCGGGCGTTCGGAATGCTGCGCACGACGTCGCGCTCCACCGCCGCCATGGCGTCGTTGGCGGCATAGGCGCGCGTCTGATCGCAGAGCGAGGGCGCGTCGCCGCGCCACAGCGCACGCGCCACGCAGGTGTCGACCTGCTCGTCGTTGAAGGGCACGTCGCGGATGAAGGCGACTTTCAGCCCGGCCTTGCTGAACGTCTCCAGCGTCGAACGCAGGCCCGCTTTCCACTCCGCGTCCTGACTGTCGGGCTCATCCTTGCCGGCGGCCATCTTGCGCGAACTGGTCAGGGCTATTTCCGAGATCACCACCAGGGCCGGCCTCAGCGCCAGGATCTCCTTGATCGACTGCTCGCGCCACTGGTCGCATTCGGCGTAGTCGCGCTTCAGCTTGCTCGACCATGTCGACAGCCGGGACGCCCGGCACGAGGATTTGAGCCAGGTAACCACCCGGTAATCGCGCTTTTCGGCCGCCTCGATCAGCGGCGTCGACCAGTGGTCGGCATGTGAATCGCCAAACAAGGCGATCGTGCCTTTCACATCCTTGGCGCCAAACACGCAAGGCTTCGGGGTGACGGTCTCGAAGTCGAGCACGCAGCCGCCCCTGGCGCGCGCGGTGGATGGACGCGCCGCACTTTGGGCAATGACGCGCTGCTCCGGATCGAGTTCGTGAACGGCAAACTTGGCATTGGCGTAGGCCGCGACCACGCCGGCGCCGGTCAGCAGCGCCGCGGGCACGAGCGCGCGGGCGGCGCTTGCCATCAGCCAGCCGTTGCGGCGCACGGGGTTTTCGATGACGTGATAGGTGAAGATGGAGAGCATCAGCGTCAGTGCCAGGCAGGCAAACCTGTCCAGCCCGGAAAGCTCCGCGGTGACCATTCCCGCATAGACGATGACCGGCCAGTGCCAGAGATAGAGCGAATAGGAGAGCCTGCCGATCCATTGCATGGGCGGCAGCGACAGGACAGCCGTGGGGCCGGCGGCCAGCTTGCCACCCGTTTGGCGCTCGCCTGCCCCGCCGACCAGCAGCAGCACCGTGCCGACGACCGGCAGCAGCGCCAGCAGGCCGGGGAAGGGCAGCGCCTCGTCCAGCAGCAGATAGGCGGGCACGATCAGCGCCAGGCCGAGCCAGCCTTGCGCGGCGCGCAGCCGCGGGTGGTACTGGAGGAAATTCGCCGGCACCATCGTAGCAAGCCCGCCGGCGGCGAACTCCCAGGCCCTCAGCGGCGAGAAATAGAAAGCCCAGGGCGGCGAAACGCTGGTCAGCCAGGCGCAGGCCACGAACGAAACCAGGCCGGTGACGCCGATGACCACGATAGCGGCGCGCCGTCCCGGCCGCAGCCATGCGGCGAGAACAAGCAGCGCCGGCCATGCGAGGTAGAACTGCTCCTCCACCGACAGCGACCAGAAATGGATGAACGGGTTGTTGGCGGCATCTGAGGCGAAATAGTCGAACGACCAGCGGATCAGCCACAGATTGATCATATAGGCCGAGGCAAACATCGCGCCCTTCGAATAGAGCGCCTGTTCCTCCGGCGACAGGATGAAGGCGCCGGCCAGCAGCGTGGCGAGGATGACGAACAGCGAGGCCGGCAGCAACCGCCGGGCGCGGCGGGCATAGAAGCGCCACAGGTTCAGCCGGCCGCTCTCGCCGATCTCCTGCAAAAGGTGTCTTGTGATGAGATAACCGGAGATAACGAAGAAGATGTCGACGCCGGCAAAACCGCCGGGCAGGGCGGCGAGGCCGAAATGATAGGCGACGACGCCTGCTACCGCCAGTGCGCGCATTCCCTCGATATCGGGTCGGAACGATGCTGCCACGACAAATCCTTCGTGCAAGCCCAACCCGCGACCATTGTTAGTCGGGGCGGATCGTATCGCAATGCAACAAATCTTTCGCAACGCAACATGGCAGGAAAAAGGACAGCGGCAGAAACGGAGATGACGGTGACGCGAGGCATGGATGACGCCTGCCGCCGGACGCCTCACATCTTATGTTTCCGGTAAATGGTGCCCGCCCTATTTACGACTAACATGTTAGCGTGATAGCACTGCCTGCGAACTGCTCTTTTGGAGACTCGCTGGTGACATCGCGCTTTGGTCTTTCGGTTGCCCTGGCCACGCCTTTCGATGCGTCGGGGCAGATCCTCATTCCCCCGATGGTGGCCCTGGCGCGGAGTTGCCTGGCGCAAGGCTGCGGCAGTGTGACGCTCTTCGGCACCACCGGGGAGGGCGCCTCGGTCGGCACCCAGGAGCGGCGGGCTGTCACCGAGGCGATGCTGGCGGCCGGCATCGCGCCGCATCAGCTTGTCGCAGGCGTGCTGGTCGATGCGGCCGAGGATGCAGCCGAGCAGGCTCGGCATGCCTTGCAGCGCGACGCCCGCAACATCCTCCTTGCCCCTCCCAGCTATTTCAAGAATATCGGCGACGATGGGCTTTTCGGCTGGTTTTCCGCTGTCTTTGCCGCTCTCGGTCCGCTGGCCCGCGGCGTGCTGCTCTACAACATTCCCTCGGTCACCACGGTGCAGCTTTCGCTGGGGCTGATCGGCCGGCTGCGCCAGGCGTTTCCGGACGTGGTCGCCGGCGTCAAGGATTCCGGCGGCGACTGGACCTATAGCGAGGCGCTGCTCGGCGCCCATGGCGATCTGGTGATCCTGATCGGTGACGAGCGGCATCTGGCGCGGGCGGTCAGGATCGGTGGCCAGGGCGCGATTTCGGGCATGGCCAATTTCGCCGCCGGCGAGGTCCTCGCCATGGCGCAGACGGGGCAGGACGATGCGCGGGTCGAGCGTTTCGTGCTCGAGCTGCTCAAGCACCCGGTCATTCCTGCGGTCAAGGTGATGGTGGCGCGCAAAACCGGCGACGAGCGCTGGCTGGCGGTGCGGCCGCCGCTCGAGCCGATCGCGGCGCCGGGGCGCCAGCAGCTTGGCGCTGCCTACGACACTCTTTTCGCGGCCGCGGCGGCCTGACGGGAAGGGAAGCGCTGAAATGGCCAATGGCGGCGACCAGACAAATCTGCGGGAGCAGGCCTATGCCAGCTTCACGCGGCATTTGCTGGCACGCGACCTCAAGCCGGGCCAGTTCGTGTCGCAGCGCGAACTCGTCGCCTTCACTGGCCTGCCGCTCGGTGCCATCCGCGAGATCGTGCCGCGCCTGGAAGCCGAGGGGCTGCTGACGACGATTCCGCAGCGCGGCATGCAGATTGCGCACATCGACATCAGCCTGATCCGCGAGGCCTTCCAGTTCCGCCTGTTCATGGAGCGCGAGGCGGTGGCGCTGTTCACCGTCAGCGCCTCCGACGACGAACTCGCGCGCTTGCGCCGCGAGCATGAGGACATGCTGGCGCAGGCGCTGGCGCAGACCCCGACGCCGGAGATGGAGGCCAGGGCTCAGACCATCGACTGGGCCATGCACGATACTTTCATCGATGCGCTCGGCAACGAGATCATTGCCAAGGCCTATCTAGTCAATTCGGTGAAGATCCGCCTGATCCACCAGGAACGGTTCCGCATCGACGGGCGCGTGGTGCCGGTGATGCGCGAGCATCTGAGCGTGATCGAAGCCCTCGAAAGCCGCAATCCACAAAAGGCGGTCGAGGCGATCAGCCAGCATATCGACAATGCGCGCCGGCTGGCGCTCCATATCTGAGGAAGCAGGCCGCGCCGTGCCTGTCGCGGCGCAATCGACAACGACAGCAACCGGGAGGAAGAAATGCCGTCCAATCCATTCAACCCAACCAGAAGACAGCTCCTTGCGGGCGCCGCCATGCTCGCCGGCGCCGGCTTTGCCGGTATCCGCCCGAGCCTTGCCGCCGGCGTCGACTGGAAGCGCTTCGCGGGCACGACGCTCGATGTCAATCTGGTGAAAAGCCCGCGCAGCGACACGCTGATCAAATATCTCGCCGAGTTCGAAGATCTGACGGGCATCAAGGTCAATGCCGAGGCGACGCCCGAGCAGCAGCAGCGCCAGAAGACGGTGATCGAGCTCAGCTCCGGCAAACCCAGCTTCGACGTCGTGCATCTGAGCTACCATGTGCAGAAGCGGCAGTTCGAGAAGGGCGGCTGGCTTGCCGACATATCGGGCTACCTTGCCGACCCGACGCTGACCGATCCGAGCCTGGTCGAAAAGGACTTTGCCGATGCCGGCATGCTGTTCGCCAAGGATGGCCAGGGCGTGCTGCGCTCGCTGCCGTTCTCGGTCGACTATTGGATAATCTACTGGAACAAGGAGCTGTTCGAGGCCAAGGGCCTCAAATACCCCGAAACCTTCGATCAGCTCGTTGCGGCCGCGGAGGCGCTGACCGACCCGTCGACCAACACCTACGGTTTCGTCGCGCGCGGCCTCAAGAATGCCAACACGCCGGTCTGGACCTCGCTGATGCTCGGCTACGACATGACGCCGCTCGACGACAAGGGCAAGCTGCGCACCACCGCGCCCGAGGCGGTAGAGGCCGCCGCCCTCTACCAGCGGCTGATGACCAAATCCGCGCCGCCCGGCGTCACCGGCTTCAACTGGGCCGAAGCGCAATCCGCCTTCCTGCAAGGCAAGATAGGCATGTGGTTCGACGGCGTCGGTTTCGCGCCGCCGATGGAAAATCCGGAGAAGTCGAGGGTGGTCGGCAAGGTCGGCTACGGCGTGATGCCCAAGGGCCCCAAGGCGCATGCCTCGGGTACGTTCGGCGACGGGCTCGGCGTGACCACGGCCAGCGAGAAGAAGGAAGCCGCCTACCTCTTCTGCCAATGGGCGGTGTCGGCCGGCATGGGCGCGCGGCTGCTGCAGGCAGGTGCCGGCGTGCCGTTCCGCAAATCGGTGCTGGAAGACCCCAAGGTGCGCGAAGGCGTGACCATGCCGGCGAGCTGGCTCGACGCCGTGGTCGGCTCGGGCAATGTCAGCCGGCTGGCGCTGCCGGTCATCATCCCGGTCACCGAATTCCGCGACATCTATGGCGTGGCGCTCAGCAACCTGCTCGCCGGGGCCGACCCGGCGGAGGAACTGAAGAAGGCGACGGAACAGTTCCAGCCGGTCCTCGACAGGAGCGAGCAAGGCTGATGTCCGCAACTGCCCCAGAGCGCGCCGGAGCGACGACGAGTGGCGCCGGGGCGACGACGGATCGCGCCGGCGCGACGATCGATCGCACCGGGGTGACGAAACAGGCAAGCGAGGGGGGCCGGCCCGTCAAGCTGGTTCCCAGCTACTGGCCCTTCGTCGTCCCCGCGCTGGTCGTCGTCGGCGCCGTCATCGTCTTTCCCTGGGCCTTCACGCTGTGGATGAGCGTCAACCGCTGGACGCTTGGCCAGTCGCGAAGCTTCGCGGGGATGGAGAACTATCTGCGACTGGTCGGCGATGGGCGGTTCTGGGAATCGCTCGCGCACACTTTGTCCTATACTTTCCTCTCGGTGGCCGCGCCGATGCTGCTCGGCACGGTCGCGGCGCTGATCTTCGATGCCCGGTTCCCGCTGCGCGGCGTGCTGCGCGGCATTTTCGTGATGCCGATGATGGCCACGCCCGTCGCCGTGGCGCTGGTCTGGACGATGATGTTCCATCCGCAACTCGGCGTGCTCAACTACCTTCTGTCGCTGGTCGGCATTCCGGCGCAGGAATGGATATTCAATGCCAGGACGGTCATCCCCTCGCTGGTTGCGGTCGAGACCTGGCAGTGGACGCCGCTGGTGATGCTGATCGTGCTGGGCGGGCTGGCCTCGGTGCCGCGCGAACCCTTCGAGAGCGCCGAGATCGACGGCGCCAATGCCTGGCAGCAGTTCCGTTACCTGACCTTGCCGATGATCGCGCCGTTCCTGATGATCGCGGTGATCATCCGCACGATCGACGCACTGAAGAGCTTCGACATCATCTATGCGATGACGCAGGGTGGGCCGGGCACGGCCTCCGAGACCATCAACATCTATCTCTACAACATCGCCTTCTCTTATTACGACGTCGGCTACGGCTCGGCCATGGCGGTGGTGTTCTTCGTTCTTATCGTAGCGCTGTCCTTCGTCCTGCTGATGCTGCGCCAGCGCAGCCGCTGGACCGACGCGGAGGGCAAATAGATGCGTTCGCGACTGCTCAACCGGATAGGCCTGTTCTTCGCCGCCCTGGTTTTCGTCTCGCCGGCGATCCTGTTCTTCCTCTGGATGATCTCGCTGTCCCTGAAATTCGAGATCGACAACGGCGCCTCGCCGCCGGTCTTCATCCCCGAGCACGTGGCCTGGTCGAACTATGCCAAGGTGTTCGAGGAGAACAATTTCCTGCTCTACTTCTGGAACTCGGTGCTGGTGACCGGCACGGCGACGCTCTTGGCGCTGCTGATCGGCGTGCCTGCCGGCTACGGCATAGCGCGGCTCAAGGCCGAACGGTCGGCGGTCGTCATCATGATCGCGCGCATGACGCCGGGGCTGTCCTATCTCATCCCGCTGTTCCTGCTGTTCCAGTGGGCGGGCATATTGGGCACGCTGTGGCCGCAGATCATCATCCATCTCGTGGTCACGGTGCCGATCGTGGTCTGGGTGATGATCGGCTATTTCGAAACCACGCCGATGGAGCTGGAGGAGGCCGCCAGCATGGACGGCGCCTCCTCATGGCAGGTGTTCCGGCTGGTCGCGTTGCCCATCGCCAGGCCAGGCATCGTGGTGGCCTTCATCCTGTCCATCATCTTCTCCTGGAACAATTTCGTCTTTGGCGTGGTGCTGGCCAGCCGCGAGACGCGGACCTTGCCGGTCGCGGTCTACAACATGCTCTCCTACGAGCAGGTGAGCTGGGGGCCGCTGGCCGCCGCCGCACTGGTGGTGACGCTGCCGGTGCTGGTGCTGACCATGTTCGCGCAAAGGCAGATCGTCGCCGGGCTGACCGCCGGCGCGGTCAAGGGCGGCTGAAGCCGACGACACTCTTTCCAGGTGAGGACATGAAATGGCAGCGGTGACCATCAACAATGTGCAGAAGGCATTCGGAGCGACCAGGATCATTCACGACGTCAGCGTCGACATCGCCGATGGCGAGTTCGTGATCCTGGTCGGACCTTCGGGCTGCGGAAAGTCGACGCTGCTGCGCATGATCGCGGGGCTGGAGACGATCTCGGCCGGCATGATCGCCATCGGCGAGCGGGTCGTCAACGATCTCAGGGCGCGAGACCGCAACATCGCCATGGTGTTCCAGAACTACGCGCTCTACCCGCATATGACGGTGGCCGACAATATGGGTTTCGCGCTCAAGATCAAGAAAGCCGATCCGGCCGATACCGCCGGCCGCGTCAACAGGGCGGCGAGTATCCTCGGCCTGGAAAAGCTGCTCGACCGCTTCCCGCGCCAGCTTTCGGGCGGCCAGCGCCAGCGTGTCGCCATGGGGCGCGCCATCGTGCGCGACCCGCAAGTCTTCCTGTTCGACGAACCGCTCTCCAACCTGGACGCCAAGCTGCGCGTGCAGATGCGAGGCGAGATCAAGGCGCTGCACCAGCGGCTGGGCACCACCACCATCTATGTCACGCATGACCAGATCGAGGCCATGACCATGGCCGACAAGATCGTGGTGCTGCATGACGGCCTGGTCGAGCAGGTGGGCGCGCCGCTCGACCTCTACGACCAGCCGGCCAATCTCTTCGTCGCCGGCTTCATCGGCTCGCCCGCCATGAACTTCATTCGCGGCCGCATCGAGGAAGGCGTCTTCCGCAGCGCAGGCGGGCTGACCTTGCCGCTGCCGGCGCCGCTTCATCCGGCACAGGTCCCGGGCGGAGAGCTGGTCTACGGCATCCGCCCCGAACACATCCGCGCCAGCAGCCAAGGCATACCCGGCAGCGTCACGCTGCTGGAAGCCACCGGTTCGGAGATCTTCGCCAAGGTCGACTGCGGCGGCGAGGAGATAGACTGCCTTTTCCGCGAGCGGCTGGCGCTCAAGCAGGGCCAGCCGGTGCGCATCGAGGTCGACCGCGCCTGCGCGCATCTGTTCGACGCCGAAACCGGCCGGCGCGTCGGCGAATGACAACAGCCCCGCGAGACGGGGCTGTCTTCAGGGTGCGGGCTATAAAAGCCTGCTCTTTGCCGGTCTATTTGCTGCCACCATTCGCCTTGACGCTGCTGCAGAACTCCGGATGGCTGTTGGCGGCGTTGGCGTCCTTGGCCTCATCGTCGCAGGCCGTCATCATCATCTTCTGGTCTTCCGGAGTGAGCGCTTTCCACGCTTTCGTGAACTCGTCGCTGCTGCGCATCTTCTTCATGCTGGAGTCGGTGTAGAAGGGCTGCATCTTGGCCGGGTCGTCGAGTGCCGACGTGCCCTTGTTCGCGGCGGCGAGGGCCGAGCCCGCGAGCATCGAAAGCGTCATCGCGCCGACGCAGATCATCTTGATGTTCATGATAGGATCCTTCCCTGTTGCTCTTCGACCGTCGAAGCAACGATCTTCAAAGAAACGGAAGGTTTGGAGGAAAGTTCCGGTTCGCCATGCCAGCTGAGGCCCGGTCTGAACAAATATATTGTTCAACGGCGGCGAAACTTTCCGCTTTTTTCTTCGTTTGGCTGCATCGTTAGATTTGCAGCCGGGGCGCATCGCGCGGGATAGCGCCTTCCTCTTCACCCTAGCGCGGCTGGACCAGAGTCCGCGCCGCCTCCGCCCCCGCCGTCAGCATGCGATCGGACAATTCGGTTCCCTCCACCGCGCGGGACAGTTGAAGGGCGCCGATGAGCGCCGCGAAAACGCCCAATGCAACGCCCTCCGGATCAGGGATTCCAGGCGGCAACTGCGCCGATAGCTGGCGCACCAGAGTCATTAATCGTTCGGTGTAGAGCGCGCGGGTCTCGGATGGCTGACGCGCGATTTCGGGCAACAGCGCCGCCGAAGCACAGCCGGTCTCCGGATGATCCCGGTGCTCGGGCGACAGATACATCCCGAGGGCCAACTCCAGCCCTCCCGAGGCCAACGCCTCCTGCAATTGCTGCGACTGAGCCTCCAGTGCCGCAACCATGCTCTCGCGGACGAGTTCGGCCTTGGATTGAAAGTGTGGATAGAAGGCGCCGTTCGTCATGCCGGCGTCGCTCATGATGCTTGCCAGTCCGGACGCGGCGATGCCGTCACCGCGAAACCGTTCGGCGGCGACCTCCATGATCCGGCTCCGTGATGCGTCCTTCCGGCCTTTTTCGTAGCGCATGGCGCTCCTTCCGCTTCCCTATTGCATTACACCCGTAATGTGATATTACGATCATAATTCAATCATCGCCGAGAGGCAAGACCTCTCGAGTTCGGAGTCACCAGATGAACCGGAATTCAGGAAAGACGGCGATCGTGACCGGCGCCTCCTCCGGCATCGGCCGCGCCAGCGCGGAGGCTTTGGCGCGGGCGGGTTTCACCGTCTTCGGCACCAGCCGCAAAATATCAGGCCAGGGCTCGGACGGAATATCGATGCTGGTTTGTGACGTGACCGATGACGCGTCGGTCGCAGCTCTGGTTTCAGATGTCCTCGCCAGGACCGGCCGGATAGACCTTCTGGTCAACAATGCCGGCGTCGGGCTGCTGGGAGGCGCGGAGGAATCCTCGGTTTCCCAGTCCAAGGCCCTGTTCGATGTCAATCTGTTCGGCGTCATGCGGATGATCAACGCGGTGCTGCCGTCGATGCGGCGGCGCGGCGGGGGGCGCATCGTCAATATCGGCTCGATCCTGGGATTGGTCCCCGCGCCGTACTCGGCCCACTATTCCGCCGTCAAGCACGCGCTCGAAGGCTATTCGGAATCGCTCGACCACGAGGTTCGCGCTTTCAACATCCGGGTTTCGGTCATCGAACCTGCCTTCGTGCGCACCGTGTTCGACCAGAACGGGCTCGAGCCCGATTCCGTCATGAAGGAATACGATCAGGCCCGCGCCGGTATCGACGCATTGCTTCGCGACGTGATGCCGAAAGCAGACCCTCCGGAAGCGGTGGCGAATGTGGTACTCAGGGCCGCCACCGAGAAGCGTCAGCGCCGACGCTACACCGCCGGCAAGACAGCCCGCCTGGTCAGCACGCTGCGGCGGTTCGCGCCCGCCGCGACGTTCGACAAGACCTTGCGCAAGCAGTTCCGCCTGCCTGCCTGAACGGAACGTGCCAAGTCGGTGCCCGCACAAGCAGTTTCGCTGCGCCGAAAGCCCAGCCTGTCCGATATCGGGATTCATTTCAAGAAAGCGAATGTGATGAAAGCCTTTGTCGTCGACAGATATCAGAAGAAGGGCGCCCTGCGGCTTGCAGAGATGCCTGAGCCGGAACCGCGCGACAACGATGTCCTGATCGAGGTCCACGCCGCTGGCGTAAACCTTCTCGATTCCAAACTCCGGGACGGGGAGTTCAAACTCATATTGCCTTACCGCCCGCCATTCATCCTTGGCCATGACGTGGCTGGCATCGTCATTCGCGTCGGGTCGAAAGTACGCAAATTCAAGACCGGCGACGAAGTCTATGCGCGGGCGCGCGACGGACGGATCGGGACATTCGCCGAATTCATCGCCGTCGAAGAAGCCGACGTGGCCTTGAAGCCCGACAGTCTCAGCATGGAGGAGGCGGCCTCCATTCCGCTGGTCGGCCTGACCGCTTGGCAGGTGCTCGTCGACAGGGCAGGGCTGAAGAAAGGGCAGAAGGTGTTCATCCAGGCCGGCTCCGGCGGTGTGGGGACATTCGCCATCCAACTGGCAAAACATCTCGGCGCCACGGTTGCGACGACGGCCAGCGCCGCGAGCGCCGATCTGGTGAGACGTCTCGGAGCCGATGTCGTCATCGACTACAAGAAGGAGGACTTCGAGAAGGTCCTGCATGGCTACGACGTCGTCCTGAACAGCCAGGACCCCAAGACGCTCGAGAAATCCCTGCATGTGCTGAAGCCGGGCGGAAAGCTCATCTCCATCTCCGGTCCACCGGATCCCGAATTTGCCAGGGACAAAGGCCTCAACATTGTCCTGAAACTGGTCCTGCGCCTGCTGAGCCGCGGCATACGCCGCAAGGCCAGACGCGCCGGGGTCGGATATTCGTTCCTGTTCATGTGGGCGCAGGGCGATCAACTGAGCAGGATCACGTCGCTCATCCAATCCGGCGTCATACGCCCTGTCATGGATCAGGTATTCCCATTCGAAAAGACCAACGAGGCGCTGGCCTATGTCGAGACGGGGCGCGCCAAGGGCAAGGTGGTCGTGAAGGTGAGATAGAAGGCGCCGGCGCCGCTCGGCCTGTTGTCAGTCTTGCGCCTTTTAGCCAGGGCGGTCTCAGCCGCTCTCGATCTCCTGGAGATAGAACGCCTTGCTGGGCTGCAAATGGTCGACGCAGAGCTGCGCCAGCACCCAATTGTCCCGGCGCTTCAGCGCCTCGATCATCATCGCGTGGTGCTGGCGCGAGATGTCGAGCTTTTCCCTGTCGGCCAGCGAGTTAGCCCGCACCGGCAGGCTGAGGCGCATGTAATGCTCGATCGAGGCCACCAGATAGGCATTGCCGCAGGCCGAGAACATGGTGAGATGGAAACGATCATTGGCCTCGTGGATGCCGCGCAGGTAGCCGCTCTCGACATGGTCGTTATAGATGCGGAGGATCTGCGTCAGCTCTTCGACCAGCGCATCGCTCGCCGGCAGGCGGATCATCAGCGCCGCCTGGCGCTGCAGCATCTCGCGCACCTCGTAGATCTGCCGTACCTCGTCGGGCGACAGCCGCCGCACCATGGCGCCCTTGTTGCGCTCGCGCGTGACGACGCCTAGCCTTTCGAGCTGATAGAGCGCCTGTCGAATGGTATGGCGCGACACCGGGAAGCGGGCGAGCAGCACGTCCTCGACTAGGCGCGCGCCGGGCGCCAGCCTGCCGAAGATGATGTCTTCCTCCAGCGCGTGGACGATATCGGCTTCCTTGCCGCCATAATCGATCGTGTTGAGCATCGCGCTCCGTCGCGTTTTCGACAGCCTCATGGCGAGGGCCGCTCTTGCCGCCTTGCCATGGCGAAAAAAGAGAACCGGACCGCTTGGCCGGCCGGACCGATTGGCCTTGAGCCCGCCAGCTGCGCCATTACCGCCGACGGTCCCTGCCGCTTGCCGAGCCCCCAGATGGGCCGGGCGAGGGTCGTCGCTGGCCATGCTTTTGTCAAGCGACGCGAGGGACGTCGCCGCCCTGTCAGTTCCTGTCCACCGGCTTTGAGCGCATGCGCGAGACCGTTTCGCGCTCGGCGCGCTTGGAGCGCAGCGGCGGCAGGCCGCGGTCGATCAGGTCCATGTCCTCCAGCACCATGTCGCCCATGCGCTTGAAGGCGATGTCGAGCGCCCCGGCGCGGTGGGCCGAGCGCAGGAAGCCGGGCAAGGCGCGCACCGGGTGGTCCCGCGCCAGCGGCTCCTCGGGGAAGACGTCGCTGGCGGCGAGGATGTGGCCGCCCTTCACCGCCGCCATCAAAGCGGGGAAGTCGACCACGCCGGCGCGGCTGAGCAGGATGAAGGCCGCGCCTTTGCGCATCCTGGCGAAGGCGTCGGCGCCGAGGAAGCCCTGGTTCTCGCTGGTCACCGAGGCGACGACGAAGACGAAGTCGCTGGCGGACAGCACCTCGTCCATCGCGGCCGGCTCGACGCCATTGTCGATTAGGATCGACGGCGGCAGCCAGGGATCGAAGACTTTTGTCCTGGTGCGGAAACCCGACAGCAGCCGGTTCAGCGCGCGGCCGAGATCGCCGAAGCCGATGATGCCGACATCGGCGCCTGACAACAGCCGCGCCGTCCGGTTGCCGTCGCCGCCCCACAATTCCTCGCCCTTGCGGAAGGCAAGGTCGGCATCGACGATGCCGCGGGCGAGGTTGAGCGCCATGGCAAGGCCGAGCTCGGCCACCGGCTCGGCGAAGACCAGGCCCGTTGTGACGACATGGATGCCGCGCGCGAACAGCGTTTCATAGGGCATGTTGTCGATGAGGTTGCTCTCGACATTGAAGACGCAGCGCAGCGCCTTCATCTTCTCCAGCGTCTCGGCCGCGATCGGCGGCTGGCCGACGATGTAGCGGGCCTCGGCTAGCACATCGGCCGGCAGTTTCGCCACGCCGTCCGGCGTCGTCTCGACGATGCGATATTTCGCCTTGAAGCGCGCCAGCTGCGGCGGCGTGAAGATGAGGTCGAGCGTGCGCGGTTCGGGCGCGCTGATGACCAGCGGCAGGGCGCTGTCGGACATGGCGAATTCCTCCCGGCGCGATCGTTTTGGCGCCCTTCTGGATGCAATCTATCCCGGATTAAACGACTTACAACATGCATACGGAGGAGGAAAATTTCGCGACAAGAAAGGCGGGATTGCGGCTGGGGCGAGGGGCCGTTCTTGCACAAGGGCCCAAAAAAAGGGAAAGGGAATGCGCTTCTGGCGCCGCAACCAACCACCGCTCCATACGTTGATCCATGCCGGACCGATTCCGGCTTACTCCAGAGCCTCACCCCGCCGGCCATGACTGGCGGGGGCTTTTTGCCAGAGGGCCGTATCGACCTTATGCGCAGGCCGTCGTCAGCGCCCGCCGCTCGTTTGCTTCCAGCGCGGCGCGATCGCGGAACCGTCGATGAATTCAAGGCCGCCCGCCTCGTTGAGCGTGTGCAGCTTGCGCCCGCTCCATAACGCGCCAGGCGTCAAGATGGTCTCGACAACCTGGCTCATGCCGTCCAAATCGAGGTGAACAATGCGTGCGATGCCGAGCGCCGCGCCATAGCTCCTGCGGCAGTCCTGCACGGGGCGCAGCAATTGGCCCTCCCGTTCTACCATGCGGCCCGCCGGTCGCGCCGAGGCGATGTCGATCAGGACGGGGTTTTTGGGGTGCGGCGTCCACGGTCCGCGAAAGTCCGGCGCCGACCACAGATGCAGCGCGTCGGAAAAGGCGCCGCCGCCGTCCCTGACGGTGGCGAACAGCCACCATCGTCCGCCATGCTCGACCAGGGTGGCGTCGCTGGCGACGATGTCTGACAGCAGCGTCGCTTCCTTGACCCAGCCGCCAGGGAAGGCGGTGGCGCGGTAGAGGTCGACCGTGCGGTTGGCGCAGCTCTCCGGCACCATCCAGACTTCGCCGTCGCGCTCGAAGACGAACGGATAGGACAGGTGATAGGGCAGGTCGAGCACCGGTTCCGGGCGGCCGATCGGCCCCGACGGGCCGAACGGCACGGCGGAGATGATGGCCCGGCCCAAACGGTGGATATAGTCCTCGACGAACAGGGTCACCTTGCCCTGATACAGGATCGGGAATGGGTCGGCGTAGAAGCGGCTGCCGTCGTCGGGAAGCACCTGCCAGCCCGTTGCCGGATGCGCCCGCAGGTCGAGCAGGTCCTGCCCCTGCGTTTGCCGCCAGCCGACCTTCCAGTGCGGGGCGTTGTAGCAGAGATGGTAGATCTTCTGGACGACGCGCCTCGCCAGCGCCTTGCCGGCCCTGACGCCAAGCTTGGCGGAGGACGGCAGGGCGGGCGCGGCATTGCCGTGCGCCGGCTCCGGCAGGACGGAGAGGGCGTGCCGCGCGGCGCCGGTCATCGCCGCCAGGATCAGGCTCGCGGTGCGCGCCAGCATATCCTGGAACGAGGCAAGCGCGATGCCGCCATATTCGGTGCCCAAGCGGCCTTCGGCGAGGTACGCACCGTTTTCCTCTATACGGGCGATCGGCGTTCGCCCATCGAGGATCAGCGCCAGCAGGGCTGCTTCGCCCGCCGCGCCGTCATAGGTCACGCGCCAGACGCGCGTTTCTTCGCGCTGCACGTCGCCGCAGAGGTCGATCACCAGATCGGGCGCTGCCGGCGGCCGCGCTTGATAGGGCGCCAGCGCCGAAAGCGGCAGGCGTTTCGCCAGCCCGTTCGCGGACAGGCCATGGATGGCCGTTTCCAGCTGAAACAGCGCCGCGGCGCTGGGTGGTATGCCGCCCTCGGCCGGCCTGAGATCGACAGAGACCTCGACATGCGCCAGCGCCGCCAGGCGCTCCAGCAGCGTCAGGTGAAAGGCACGCGGGCATTCGCTGTCCAGGCGCAGGCTCACCTGCATGTCGCATCCTCATCGTTGTGATGTTCGGTATTGGGCCGGTGTTTGGACGCGGGAAACGGCCGGACGGATGAAGTGTTGCCCCATTCCATGTCATTCCCCCGTTGCCCGCGCCGTATCGACACCCGCGCCTCTTCTAGGCAAACCCCGTGCCAAAATTCACAAGAGCTCTCAATATAATTAACAGTGTTTTAACAGTTGGAAGCATAGCTAAGACAAAGCCGCAATTTGATCTTTGCAGGCGCATGGAGTGTTGTCGGAGCGACCCTTGCAATCATCCCTGCTCTCGTTGCCGCAACAATACGCTCCGGAGGCGATGCAATACGCGCCCGAAGCGGTGCCGTTGGCGCCATCCTACCCGGCCTCGACCGTCGAGCTGGGCGACGTGAAGCGCATATTGATGCGCCGCCGTTCCCTCATCTTTGCCATCACCGCGCTGCTGACCCTCGGCGCCCTGCTCTATGGGCTTTTGACGCCGGCGCTCTACAGCTCGGCGGCGGAAATCATCATCGATCCGCAAGACCTGCAGGTGGTCAGCAACGACGTCAATCCGAGCCAGGTGCCGCCCGACGGCGGCATAACCCGTGTGGAAAGCCAGGTCAGCGTCGTCCAGTCGACGGGGGTGCTGCTCAGGGCCATCAAGGCGACCAACCTGACCGAGGATCCTGAATTCAACGGGCAGGGCATGCTGGGACGCTTACTCGGCGGATTGCTGGGTTCGGGGTCGGGCGAAGCCGACAAGACTGCCAAGACGCTCGATGCGTTGCGCGCACGCCTGGCGGTGCGGCGAGCGGACAAAGTGCTGGTCATCGAGGTGATCATCACCACCAAGAACGCCGAGAAGTCGGCGATGCTGGCCAATGCGATCGCGCAGGCCTATCTGGCGGATCAGGCGAGCTCACGCGCGCGGATGGCCAAGGACGCTTCGGACGCCATCGCCGCGCGACTGGATGAGCAGCGCAAGCGCGTCCAGCAGGCCGAGAATGCCGTCGAGGCCTACAGGTCCGCCAACAACATGGTGATGGCGGCAGGCAATCTGGTCAGCGACCAGGAACTGACCGAGCTGAATACGCAGCTTTCGGCAGCGCAAAGCCGCACCGCGGCGCTGAAGGCGCAGGTCGACCAGTTGCGCAGGTCGGGCGGGGCGCCGGACGCGACCTCGGAAGCGATGCGCTCCTCGGTGATTTCGAGCCTCAGGGCGCAGGAGGCGACGCTTGTCGACAAGGTATCGCAGTTCGGCACGGAACTTGGGCCACGCCATCCCTCGATGATCGCGGCGCAGCAGCAACTGCGCGATACGCGTGCACTGATCGGGCGAGAGCTCGGCCGCATCGGGGCGGCTGCCGAGACCGACTACGAGCGGGCGCTGGCCAACCAGCAGGCGCTGGAGGCCAAGGTCGCCGGCATGAAGACCAAGTCGCTCGATACGGACCAGGCTTCGGTCAAGCTGCGGGAGTTGCAGCGCGATCTCGAGGCCGTTCGCTCCGTCTACGCCAACTATCTGCAGCGGGTGCAGGAGACGCGCGAGCAGATCAACGTCGACAGCACCAATGCGCGGATCATCTCCAGCGCCATGCCGGCCCTGAAGAAGAGCTGGCCGCCGCTGTCGCTGCTTGTCCTGGGCGCGCTCTTCGGCGGCCTGGGGCTCGGCACCGGCCTGGCGCTGATCGCGGAATATTCCTCGCCCACGGTGCTTTCCAGCGCGCAGATGCAATCGGCCATCGACGCGCCGGTGCTTGGCGTGGTGCCGGCAAAATCGGGCAACACCCGTCGCTGGTGGCCTTTCGGCGGCACGGCCGCCGCGGCGAGCCAGAAGACGGACGCGGTTGTGGGGCTGGCGCTGAGGCGCATGTTCTCGTCGGGCCGGCGCCCGCCGGACTGGCCGCTGGTGCCGTCCATACTGGTGACGTCGCCGCCCGAGGACGCCGCGCATCGCGGCAGGGTGGCGCGCTTGCTGGCCAATGCCGCGGCCGCCCGGGGCGGCCGTATCCTGTTCATCGATACCAATGCCGGCGGCGGCCAGAAAGATCAGCAGCCGGGCGTACTCGACGTGCTGCGCGGTGAGTACGGTATCGAAGCGTTGAGCCAGTATACGCCCGGCAGCAATGTCGCGCTTTTGGGCAGGGGCCGGTCAAAGGCCGTCTTCCAGGAAGCGCAGGGCGTCTATTTTGCCCAGCAGATGTTGGCCCAGGCGGGCCGCAACTTCGAACTCGTCGTCATCGATGGCGGCGCGCTGGCCGACAACCTCAATGCCTCGCCGCTGGTAGCGATGGCCGACGAAATCCTGCTCGTCGCCACGCTGAACTCGACGCCGATGCGCGATGTCGCGGCGGCCTCGCAGGCCATTTCCGTCATGGGGCGGTTGCCGACCGGCGCCTTGCTGGTCGACGAGGCGGCCTGACATGGCCGCCGTCCGGCCCGCCAGCCCGGCAGCCGGCTGGGCCGCGCCGGGTCAAGCCGCCGCCGCATCCCGCGCCGGCAATTCCATCGACTGGGTGACCCGCTTCGGCCTGGTCGTCACGGTGGCGGTGCTGTTCGCCGTTTCCGGCGGCATGCTATGGCTGGTGGGCTACAATTACGACGGCCTGCTCGGCAGTCCGGCCACCAAGATCCATCCGTCGACCTATCTCCTGGTGCTGGTGTTTGCCTGGCGTTCATGCACGTTCGGCAATCCGGTCGGCTATATGGCTGCCGTTGCCGACCGGCGGCCGGCCAGCGCGCTGATGGCGGTCATCTCGGTCGTGCTCCTGGTGGTGGTCGTCGTCAGGCATCGCCCGGGCATGGCGGGCATGGTCGATACGTTCGTGACGGCGGCGCTGCTGGTGCTGATGCTGGCCGAGGACGACGAACGGACCTTCGCGCGGCTGCAGACGGTCGTTCACGCGGTGATGTCGGCGAATGCGGTGCTGGCGCTGTTCGAGTTCGCGACCAAGACGCTGGTGTTTCCCTACCGGCTCGACGGCGAGGTGTTCACGGACCTGCGCTCGACCGCGCTTCAGGGCCATCCGCTGGCCAATGCCACGATCACCGCGGTCTATGTGCTGGCGCTGCTCTCCGGCTCACGGTCGCTGTCGATGCCGCTGCGGCTTTCGCTGATCGGCCTGCAAACCGCGGCGCTGGTCGCGTTCGGCGGACGTTCGGCGATGGTGATCACGCTCGCGCTCGGCGGCATCTATCTGCTTTTCAGGGGCGTGGCCTATCTGCGGCATGGACGCGTCAGCCTGCTGGGCGCGGCCCTTGCGGTCCTGCTCGCCACGCTGCTGCCGGTGGCGGTCGCCCTTCTCTTTTCCTACGGCTTCTTCGACGCGCTGCTGGAACGCTTCGTGTCCGACAGCGGCAGCGCCAATGCCCGCGTCGAAATGTTCGACCTCTTCAAGAATCTGGGGCTGGGCGACCTGATCGTGGGGCCTGATATCGATCTGATCGAAAGCATGCGCCGCATCAACGGCCTGGAACAAGGCATCGAGAACCCGATCATACGCATGGTGCTCTATCAGGGCGCTTTCTTTACCCTGCTGATGCTGTTCGGCTTCGTGCTGTTCATGCATGAGGTGGCACGCCGCTGCCATCCCGGCATCTGGCTGCCCATGCTGGGCTGGCTGATCCTGCTCAACACCTCCGAGACCCTCGCCTCCAAGACGACGCTGTTGACCAAATTCGTGGTGCTGGCGCTGGTGCTGTACCGGCCGGCGCGGGCGGTGGCGCGGCAAAAGACGCAAGCAGCGCGCGTAACTGGAGACGACCCCCGAAGAGGGCTGCCTCTCCACCGCTAGCGGCAGGTTCCCCCGCGTTTCGCCAAGACGTCGGCATGTGACATGGGGCTCAGCCAGGACGCCGGGAAAGTGCTTCAAGGCTTTCCACGCCCGAAAGCGGGTGCGGTCGTCACCTGCCAATATAGGCGGCCAGTTCGTCGGGCGTCCCGTTCGGGAAGGCCTGTTTTAGAAAGTCCATGAACGCCGACACTCGCGCGCTGAGTAGCCGTCGAGAGGGGTAGAGCGTCCATAGAGCGATCTCGGGGCCGTCGATCTCCCCCCAACTTACCAGTGTCCCGTCAGCCAGGTCGTGGCTGACCAACGAAATGGGAAGATGTGCCGCACCGACGCCGGCCCGCACCGCGTCCCGGACCATGATGAGCGTCGACAAGGCGACGACCGGCTCGATCCTGATCGTTGACCGGCCGCCTTGTGTCTTCACGTGCAATGTCTGCAGATCGCCTGCCCCGCGCGCAACGCCAGGAGCGGCGAGTCCACCGGTCGGGCGAGGAAGGTCGGGGCGAGCCACCACGACCAGGCGATCGCGCAGAAACGCCCGTCCGACCAGGCTTTCGTCGGGATCCGGATTGACCCGGATCACCAGGTCGTAGCCTTCCTCGATCATGTCCACGGCCCGGTCCTCGGTCGTGACCTCCAGCCTCACCTCCGGATATTTGAGGGCGAAACCCGCAGCGATCCTTCCCATTGCGGTCTGAGAAAAATGCAAAGGCGCGCTGATCCGCAGCTTCCCCTTCGGTCTCTGACCGCCCGAGGCAATCGCCGAAGCGGTCTCGTCGAGTTCGGCGAGCAACGCTCCCGTCCGCTCGAAGAGCGCCCGTCCTTCTTCGGTGAGCTTGAGGTTACGCGCGCCCCGTTCAAACAGGCGCAGATCAAGACTGCTTTCCAGTTCGCCAACGCGCCGGGACAGGGTTGCCTTGGGCCGGCCGGTGGCCCTTGCCGCTTTGCCGAAGCCGCCATGACGGGCAACGAGATTGAAATCGGCGAGGGCAAGGAGGTCCATGTGTGTTCCACCAGCGAGACGACGTGTCTAAAATTTCCGCCTGTTGGGCTATTAGTGAGCCACACATATTGGAGCTGTCAAGCAATCCAACAGGAGAAATTTCATGACCATTCTCGTTACCGGCGCCACGGGCAATATTGGGCGCCAAGTCGTCGAACATCTCGTCAAGCGCGACGCCGATGTGCGTGCTCTCGTCCGCGATCCGTCGAAAGCCAACTTCCCGGCAGGTGTCTCCGTCGTGCAAGGCGATTTTCTCGATGTCGATTCGCTGCGGAAAGCCATGTCCGGAATCTCCACTCTGTTCCTCTTGAACGCCGTGGTACCGGACGAATTCACCCAAGCTTTGGTCGCGCTCAACGTCGCCCGATCTGCCGGCATCGAGCGGATCGTCTATCTGTCTGTGGTCCACGCTGACGTCTATGTGAACGTACCCCATTTCGCGGGCAAGTTCGGCGTCGAGCGGATGATCGAGGAGATGGACTTCAAGGCTACGATCTTGCGCCCGGCCTACTTCATCCAGAACGATCTGATGATCGAAGACGTCATCACCGGCTACGGCACCTACCCAATGCCGATCGGCGCCAAAGGGCTCGCCATGATCGACGTGCGTGATATCGCCGAGATCGCCGCCCTCGAGCTGCTGCGCCGCGAACAGTCTGCGGAGCCGCTTGTGCTCGACCGGATCAACCTCGTCGGCCCGGAGACACTGACCGGGACGGATATCGCCGCAATCTGGTCAGAGGTGCTTGGCCGCCCGATCAACTACGGCGGCGACAATACCGAAGGCTTCGAGCAAAATCTCAAGCAACTCTTGCCCGCCTGGATGGCCTACGACATGCGCCTGATGGGCGAGCGGTTCTTGACCAACGGGATGCTGCCTGAGGCCGGCGACGTCGAGCGCCTGACTGCCTTGCTCGGACGCCCACTGCGCCCATATCGCGACTTCGCCTCGGCGATCGCTGCCTCCGCTTGACGGAAGCAAGGACAAGCAACGGGGATAGGCCGTCTAGCCCGGCATCTCCAGCCCAAGCGCCTCGATCATCGCCGGGTCCAGGGCGCGCGTGGTGTCGTCCATCATGCCCATGCCGTCGAAGAGGGCCCAGAAGGCCCAGGCAAAGCCGAACGACTCTGCGCTTTGCCTGACGTCGGCGATGTAGCGGGCGCGGTCGGGATCGGGCGCGGCGACGTAGCGGGCGTCGGTGCGCAGCGCGCCGAACTCGCCCATGATGATGCGTTCGGGCGCGATGTCATGGCTATCCGCCCAATCGCGCGCCTGGCTAAGGTATCTGTCGATGAACCAGCGGCCGGGCTGGGCGTCAAAATAGACCTTCAGCACGCGCTCGGTTTCCGCGTAGGCGGCTTTCTTGTCCGCTTCGGAGGTTTCGGCGTCCTCGGCCATGCGCGCCCGCACCGAAGCTAGCGTCGCCTCGAGCGAACCGGCCGAGGCGGGCCACGGCACGTTGTTGAGCGAACGGTAGACGGGTTCGCTCATCCACGGCGCGCCCTGGTGGCTGAACAGGTAGGGCTCATAGAAGTGGAAGGTGAACAGGATCGGTTCGAAGCGCGAGAGCGGCGCCGGATCGAGCGCGGTCAGCCCGCTCACCATGGAGCCGCAGCCACCGGTCACGACCAGCGGCAGGGTAACGGACGATGCCCTGGCTTCGGTCAGGAGCGCGAACTGGACCTGCGACCAGACGTTGGACTCGCAGGATTGCTGCGGCTCGTTGACCGGCTCCAGCGCGACCTTGCCCGATGGAAACCGCGCCAGCCGGCCGGCAAGCTCGCCGATCAGCGTCCGATAGAGATCGAAGGCGGGCGCGGCAGTGCTGGAGACCATGCGGTCCGGATTCCAATAGTGGGTCGCGCTATTGGCCTGCACGTTGACGATGATGCCGAGGTCGGCGTCGAGAGCGGCGGTGACCGCCCGATCGAGCATCGCCAGCAAACGGCCGCGCGTGCCGGCATCGCCGGCCAGGAACGGGCCAGGATCGACCGGCAGGCGGATGAAATCGAGACCTGTCGCGCGCAGCCTGCGCAGATCGGCCGCCGTCGGCACCGGCCGCTGCTGGAATGGAGGCCAGTCGTAGTCGGTACGGGGTGCGGGGAATTCGCGCGTCAGCGAAAACCAGGGGAAGGCGTTGACGCCGCGCCGGAAGCGCCATTCGCCGGTGGCGGCCAGGCTGGACGACACGGGAGAAAGCGGCGCGAACAACGCGGCCGTGGACAGCGCCGCTCCGAGAACCCGCCGGCGCGACCACGTCGTCATGCGTGCGAGGGATGGTCGACCGGAACGGCCTCGCCGGCGACGACGCCGAGCAGCCGGAAGGCTTCATTCTCATAGGCCAGCAGCACGTCTTCCCAGCGGAAGGCTTCGCGGGCGCGCGCCCTGGCGGCCTCACCGCAACTCTCGACCAGGGCGTCGTCTTCGATGGCCCGATCGATCCGGCCGGCGCAAGTGCCGGTATCGGTGAAATAGAGGGCGGCGGCGCCCGCGGTCCATCTGTTGTAGGGATTGTCATGGGCGATCACCATGTTGCCGGCCGCCAGCGCCTCGACCAATGACGGGTTGGTGCCGCCGACCGTGTGGCCATGCATATAGGCGCGCGCGTGGTACCGCAGCGCCTTCACGGTCGCCTGGTCATAGATGGCCCCGGGCAGGACCACCGAGCCGTTCGCGGCCTTGCGGATGGCGGCGTGATAGGGGATTTCATCCGAGAGCGTTCCAAGCACCACCAGCTTCATGTCGCGCTTTTTGCTGCAAAAGGCTTCGACGATCGGCAGGATGTTGTTGTCGGGCTCGATGCGCGCGATCGAGATCAGGTACTTTCCAGGTTCGAGCCCGAGCGCCCTGACCGGTGCCTCCGGCGCCGTCGTCACCGGATCGCCGCCATAGGGGATGGTGACGATCGCGCTGCGCGGCCGGCGTGTCGCCAAATGATCGGCGATGACAGGATGATCGGCGACGAGGCGATGCGAGGTCCAGGCGCCGATCCATTCGTTGAGCCAGAACCAGCTTCGCGCCGACAGGCCCCATTTGGGGCGGCGCCATTCGATGCCGTCCATGTTGGTCATGATCTTGCGCCGCATCAGCCTGAGCCAGGTCAGGAAAAGCGCGCCATTGTAACCCAGCACGAGGCACACGCCGGGCCGCCGCACGGCATCGCGCACGCATTGCCAGTCGAATTCCAGCGTCGCGCGCGGACCTTTCGAGGCGACCTGGATGTGGATGAGTTCGATGCCGCGCCAGGTTTCGCTGCGCACCCTGTGCTCGACACGCTCGACTTCGTCCTGGCAGTAAACGCCGACCCTCCAGCCGCGTCCGGCGAGGAAAAGCGCCAGCTTCTCGGCGAAGGTTTCAAAACCGCCGTGGGCCGCGGGTATGCCGCGCGTTCCCAGGATCAGGATGGAGGGCTTTGATGTCATGGCCGACGGGACTTTCCGGAATGTTCATTGCACCAGAACCCACCCTGCGACTTCCAGCCGGGCAAGAGTGGGAGCAACTGTCGCAGAACGTCGTAAAAAATTCTTACCAAACGCCGGAGTTGTTTCATTATCGGTCAACTTTCCGGGCGTATCTGTATCGAAACGAGGCGTTGCTGGGGTTCCTCGGCCTAACCGCCTGGGAAAGCGGACCGGGCATGATTCTTGCCCCTGGACTTCGGCAGCCATCCGCCTCGCGCGATGCTGGATGGGGTATGAACCTGGCGGGATATTAAGATGCGGATTGCCTGCGTTCATCAGGGCTACGAACTCTATGGCTCCGACCGAAGCTTCGCGGAAAGCGTCGCAGCCCTGCGCGCCGCGTTTCCGTCCGCCGACATCGAAGTCGTGCTGCCGCGCAGCGGGCCGATCGTGCAGATCCTCGAACCGCATGCCAGCCGGATCGTCTTCGAGCCGCTCTGGGTGTTGCGGCGCCAAGCCATCCTGCGCCTCGCGACCGTCGAGATGGCGCGCCTGCCGCTGGCCCTATGGCGGGCATGGCGACGTCTGAGGCAATGCGATCTGGTCTATGTCAACACCTCGATCGTGGCCGACTATGCGCTGGCCGCCCGCCTGCTGCCTCACAAGGCTGTCCTGCATATCCACGAGATCCCCGAAGGTTTCATGCGCACGATCCTGGTCGCCTTGATGCGCTGGAGCCACGCCGACCTGATCTTCAATTCACGCGCCACGCGCGCCGCTTTCGGCATTGCCGGACGTTCACGCACGCATGTGGTCTATAATGGCGTTGCCGGCCCGCCCGCGGTCGAGCCGATGCACTATGACGGCAGCCGGCCGTTGCGGGTGCTGCTGCTCGGCCGCATCAACAGGATCAAGGGCCAGGAAGTGCTGCTCGAGGCGGTCGCCTCGATGCCGCCGGAATTGCGCTCGCGCATCGAAGTGCGGCTGGTGGGCGGCGCTTTCGAAAGCACCGAGCGCGAACTGGCCTTGGCCGAGCTGGTGAACACCATGGGATTGGCCGATCGCGTCAGCGTGCTGCCGTTCATACCGGACCCCTCGCAACACTACCGCTGGGCCGACATCGTCACCGTTCCGTCGCGGCGCCCGGAATCGCTGGGCCGCGTCGCCATCGAGGCGATGGCCTATGGTCGGCCGCCACTGGTATCGGCGATCGGCGGGCTGGTCGAGGTGGTCAGCGACGGGGAGACCGGCTGGCATGTTCCGCCGAACAACGCCGCCGCCCTTGCCGCGAAATTGCAGGCGATCATCCTGCGGCCCGAGGCCTGGCGCGGTTTTATTGCCGCCGGCCGCGCGCGCTACGAGACAGTCTTCAGCGAACCGGTCGCAGCGGCCGCGATCGCGGCGATCGCCGCCGACAAGCTGAAAGTGACGATGGCGAGGCCGGGCAGGCCGGCAACCGCCCGCCAGGCGGAGACCCGGCCGTGAAATTCCCGGTCCATCTGCTGCGACGCCTCGTGCTGATGGTCGGCGGCGAGGCGATGCAGAGCGGCTTTCACTTTGCCCTCAACATCGCGCTGCTGCACATGCTGTCGGCGCAAGGTTACGGTCTCTTCGCCATCGGCATGGTGATGGGCGGCGTCGGCCTGTCGTACATCCGATCGCTCACCGCCGTCCCCGCCTCGATATGGATGGGCAAGAGCACCAACAGCGCCGGCGTCGATGCCCATGACGTGGCCTTCGGAACAGCGGCGCTTGTGGTGTCGCTGCTGATGGCGGGCAGCACGGCGATCCTGATGCATCTGCTGGGCGATCCGAGCGGCATCGCCGCCGGCTGCTTCGTCGGCGCATGGTCGCTGCGCAGCCACATGCGCACGGCACTGTTCGCTCGGCGCCAGCAGGTGATCGTCTCCATCAGCGACGCCGCTTTCACGATTACCGGCATCATCCTGACCGGACTGACCATGTGGTTGGCGAAGGACGCGCTGCAAACCGTGTTTTATGCGCTTGCGGCCGCAAATCTGCTCGGCATCGTCGTCCTGGTTCGGCTGGCGCGCCGCACACCTCGCATCAGCTTCCGCATGCCGACGCGCCGCCGCTATACAAGGCTCTGGCCGCAGCTGCGCTGGTCGGCGTTCAGCGCGACCACCACAAACATCCAGGGTCAATGCCTGGCCCTGCTGGTCGCGGGCATTGCCGGACCCGCCGCTTACGCGCCGCTGGCGGCGGTCCTCGTGCTGTTTGCCCCACTGCGCATCATCAGCCTTGCTCTCTTCAACATGACGCAGCCGGAGCTGGCGAAGCTGATGCGCAATAACGAAACAAGCCGTGTCTGGGCGCAAGCGAAGATCTGGTCGCTGGTCATGGGGATCGGTGGCCTCGTCTATGGATGTGCCATCCTATTCGTCCTGCCGATGATAAAATCCCAGGCCCTCCAGGATGCCTCGGTCGGATTCATCGGACTTTTCGTGATCGCGAATTTCATCCCGGTCATGCTTTATGTCATGCCTCGCATCATCCTTGAGATCCTCGGCGATTTCCGGACCGTCGCGTTCATCACGACCGGTGGCGCAATAATCGGGCTGACGCTGATCGCAATCCTGCTGGCAATCGCGCCTCCGCCGTGGTCGCTGTTGGGTTCCGCGGTCTCCGAAATCTTCGTCCTTGCCGCATCATGGTATTTCGCGCGTCACCGCATATGGAACATCGAGCACCCGGACCAGCGGCGCGACAGCTGGTTGGGCGGGTGGCGGCGGTCGGTCCCGTTCGCCCCGGTAAAACGGTAGCAGAGACCGGTGGCAGGCGAGGCAGTGAGGGTGTAACGGACGCACGCGGCGGGAAGGCCCCGTTTGTCGTCGGCGTCGTCTCACGAATGGCCCCGACGTGGCACGACCGATCGGTGCAATTTCTGAGTGTCCATCAACGCACCGTTCATGCTTTGATGCTAGCGATCGACCTGAGCGCAAGTGCCCAACGTCTCACCGGGCCTCATGGCAGGTCGACGAGCTGGGCACGCGGGCAAAGGTTCGACTAGTTCGGCCATCGGCCGGTAGGCGAAAGCAACGAACATAATGGCGCCAAAGGTCTGGTCCTGACCGAACTTTGCCGCGGTTTAGGATGCGTGGGTATCGCAAGCGCTGCCATTGGTCCGCAACCATGGCTTTCGTGCGCTCCAACGCACGGCTGCCCGGGGCGGTCCTGAGTTGGCGGGGTTTACACTGCTTGCGTGGACGATGTTTATGGCCGGCCGGGAGGACAGGAGAAGCATGTGGCAAGCCACGGGAACGGCTCCCAAGACGGATCTATCCGACGGGTTATTGTCCCCGACTGCCGCCAGCGCCGGTACAGCCGCGCGCTTCAAAGCCCGGCTGCACACCAGCCTCGACACTGTAAAGCCGCTCTGGCTGCGATTTCAGGCCGATGGCGTGTGCACCGCGCATCAGCATTATGCGTGGGTCGAGGGGATCGCCAAACGGCTGATGCCCAAAGGCGCGGAACTGCTTGTCGTCGAGGTCAAGGACGCCGCCACGGGCGCGCCGGTCATGCTTTTGCCGCTGATGCGGCGCCGGGCGCTGGGCCACTCCCTGATCGAATGGTTGAGCTGCGGCGTCTGCGATTATTCGGCACCGCTGCTGGCGGATGACAGGGCATGGACCAGGCAAGGCGCCGACGCCGCATGGGCGGCAGTCCGCGCCGTGCTGCCACCGGCGGATCGCATCCATATCTTGGGAATCCCGCAACAGATCCAACGAGTCGCCAATCCTCTGGCGCTGCTTTCGGCGGCGCACGATTCTCTCCAGATCACCTCCGGCCTTGTCCTGCACGGCGAACCGGAAACGCTCATCAAGCGCATCTGCAGGCCCTCCTTCGCCAAGAGCTTTCACAAGCATTGCCGCCGCCTCGAAAAGCTCGGTGGCCTGAGCTTGGTCGAGGCCGACACGCCGGCGCTTACGGAAACGCTCTTTGACACGCTCCTTGAACTGCGACTGAAGCGGTTTCGCGAGCTCGGCCGTTTCGACCTCTTGACGCAGGAACCCGTCGTCGACTTCTACCGAGTTGCCGCGCTGCATGGCCTTTCCGACGGCTCGGTGCGCATCTTCGGATTGCGCGGAGGGGAAGCCTGGCTCGCCGTCATCTATGTGCTGGTCAGGAAAGGCACGCTGCATACCCTGTTGCTCGGGATCGACCAGAATGCCGTTGCCCCGCCGGGACTGACGACATTTGGCAAGCTAATGATGTGGGGGGGCGGGCACGGGTTCGACTATTTCGACCTTTCGGTCGGCAGCCAGGGTTATAAGGAGCACATCGGCGCCACCAGTTCGGTGCTGGCCGAACTGTGCCAGTCGATGACACTGCGGGGATGGGGCGCTACCGCCTACATTTCGCTGCGCTGCCGGATCGAGCTTTTCATTCGCTCCAAACCGCGGCTGCTCAAGGCGGGCCAAGGCCTGGTGCGCGGCCTGCGCCGCTTGCGCTGACAGGCAACCGAGCCGATCCGCAATGAACCGTGAAACGCACAGCATCAATTTGCAGGACCGCTCGAGGGGACGCATCGCAAGGGCGCTGCGGTTCGTCCGGCAGCAAGGAATCCTCGAACCGTTCCGGCTCGTCCGGCGGCATGGCCTCGGTGACAGCGGCCGCTTCGTCGCACGCAACATCCGCCATCTCGTTGCCGACCGGCTGGCGCGCCAGTGGGATCGCGACAATGGCGTCGATACGGCGGGTTCGATCCGGCTCGACGCGCTCGATGTCGTCGGACCGCACCGGGACCAGGGCAATGAATGTGTCTGCACGTCGCCCAGATCCTTCGCCTTCATCATGGACAGGCTGACGGACGATCTTGCAGACTACACCTTCATCGATATCGGTTCGGGCAAGTCGCGCACGCTCCTGCTGGCCTCGCACTACCCGTTCGCCGCGATTGTCGGTGTGGAGTTCGCGCGGGAGCTCGTCGCAATCGCCCGGCGCAACATCGAGCGATACAAGAGCCCGGCCCAGAAATGCCGCCAGATTGCAGTTATCGAAGCGGATGCCGCGACGTATGAGTTCCCGCCGACGCCGCTGCTGGTCTATTTCTACAATCCCTTTTCCAGGGACGTGTTCGAAATCGTGCTGGGCAATCTCATGTCGTCGCTGGAACGGCACCCGCGGCCCTGCCTCGTCGTTTACGGCAGTTCGAGCCACAGGGCCATCGAATGGGCGAAGCCCGCCATCCGCGATGCCGGGTCTTTCCAGCAACGCGTGACGCCGCCCATGCCGCGTTTCCTCGACGCGGTGCGGACCATCGATTACGCGATCTTCGACTACCGGCCATCATAAAGGGCGATTTTGTCAGGGCCGGCGGCCGGCCGGGTTCAGCAGCCGTTTCGTCAGCACCCGCCATGCCGTCAGCGGCAGTTCGATCAGCCCCGGCAGCAGATCGTTTGAGGCGAACGCCGCCCAGGATCGAACCGTCGCGAAGGAGTTGACATAGGCCGCGATGCCAAGCCTGCCGCCCAGCATCAGCGTCACGGATGAAACAGCGTCGCGGGCCAGATACATCCATGCCGTTCCCGGGCGAGCGGTAGCGGCTGCGGTGGCCCGGCCGTTCACTGTCTCCCACAGCATCGCGCCCAGGTCGACGCCGGCAGGCGCGCAAAGTCCGAACCACGACCAGGGGCGCGGATTGACGTCGAGAAGCTTGAGCGTGCCGTCGCGACAATCGTGCTTGAATTCGACCTCGACCAGGCCGCTATGGCCGATCGACGACAGCAATGTGCGCGCGGCAGCGACGGCGCGGGGCTCGTCGACGATCTCGACGAAGGTGCTGGTATAGCCGAAGTCGACCGGATACTGCCGCGAGCGGCGCGCGGTGAACTCCGCGATCGGCTTGCCCTCGTTCCAGAGCGCGGCGTAAGAGAATTGGCTTTCTCCCCCGCCCGGCACGCGCTCCTGCACGACGACGTTTTGGCCGCCGACCTGTTCGGCCGCGTCGCGATAGGCGGCAAGAAACGAGGCCCTGTCGTCGGCCTGGACGACCTTGGCCCTGGCGATGCGGGTGTTGCCGCCGCCCATGTGAGGCTTGAGAACGACCGGAAAAACCATGTCCAGGGATGAGGCCTGCGCCATGGATGCGATGTCATAGGTCCTTGGAATGGACAGCCGCAACTCGGTTGCCCGCCTGTAGAGGAGAGGCTTGTCGCAGACCCACTGCAACGCATCCCAGGAAGGCAGCAAGATCTTATAGATCGCCGACAGGGCGGCGAGGTTTTCCGAGACCAGGCGAACCTCTGGATCGGCGGCCGGGATCAGGAGGCATCCCTCCAGCCGGTGTTTAGGCGCCGCTTCCAGCAGAAACGGCAGTGCCCGCTCATCGTTTGGGCCGGGCCAGCGGATGGTGGCTCCGACAAATCGCGACCAGCCCGGCAGCGGCGAATCATTGGTGATGTAGGTGAGGGGCACTTTTTGCGCGCCGAGGCTGCGCGCCAGGGCAAGCGTGCCGTGCGCGCCCCCAAGAAACACTGCGCCTGACGTCGCCAAGCCTACATCCTCACATGCTGTCCGGCACGGCCGGTTGCCCAGCTCTTCCGCTTTGACAGGCGAGAGCCCCGCCTGATCGCGCTGATACATGGCGGGGCCCGCGATGCTCAACGCGGCTTCGGGCCGGCGGGAACCGAGGCTTCGCCCAGTCTCACGGTGGAGCGCCGTGCGTTCTGCCCCTTGCTTCTGGCAGTGCGTATGAAACGGGTGACGACCTGCGCCGCATACGGGGTGGCGGCGGTGAAACGCATCAACGGGCCAAAACTCGCGACCGCGCTGGCGCCGACAAAATGCAGGCCGGGAATGTTCGATTCCAGTCCCGTGGAAAGGACAGGCGATCCGTCACGGCAGGCTATCGCATCGAGGAAATCGGGGGCGAAGAGCCCGAGCTTGCCGATGTCTATGCGATAGCCGGTCGCGAGAAGGACGTGATCGTAAGCGGTCGAGCCGTTCTCGAACCGCAAGTCTAGTCCGGAGTTGCTGGCGGAGGCGCCGACGATCACGCGGCCGGCCTTGACCTTGATGCCGCCGAAGTCCGGCAGCAGCCAGCCCGACGCGCCGGCCCTGAGGCCACGCGCATTGACCCAGCGTCGCGCCGCCGCCGGCAAACCATGCACGAGACCCGGCGCCTCGATCAGCCAGGACAACGGGAAGGGGCCGACGCGCGAGGGCGACGCCAGGAGTTCCTCGGCGGCGCCTAGCACATTGCGGCCCCGGCTGCTGGACGGCGCGCCCAGCCAATGAATGTCGCCTCGGCAGACGAGTTCGACGTCGGCTCCCGCCTTTCTCAGCAGGACGGCGGATTCGCAGGCGCTTTGTCCGCGCCCGACGACGGCGACATGCTTGCCGGCAAAGGCTTCGAATCCGGTGTGCGCGCTGGTATGGCTGACCAATTCGGAGGGCAGGCCGGTGAAGGCGGCGGGCACCAGTTCCTGGTTCTTCAGGCCCATGGCGACGACGACGCGGCCGGCGCGAACCGCATCGCCATCGGCAAGGATCAGCCGGAATCCCGCATTGGTCCGTTCGACAAGGCTCACCATGCGCGTGTCGAGATCCGGAATCGCCTGAGCCTGAACCCACATTCCATAGTCGACGAAATCTTGCCGCAGCAATGGCTCGCGCAATTCGACGCGCTGGCCGCTGGCGTAGGAATCGAGGGACAGCGAGCCGTTCGGGTTGCCGATAAAGGTTGCGCGCCAGGGCGAGCGAAGCCGCATGCCCCGAGGCATGTTCTCGCGCCAAAAGCCCATCGGGCTGCCAAAGGCAAGCACGTCTACATCAGCTGCCCTGAGCGCCGTGGCGACGCCAAGTCCGAAAGGCCCGGCGCCGACAACAGCCACTTCACAGTCATTGCTTCGCACGGAAGCGGTCATGAACCTTGTTCTCCTGGATGGCCGCGCCATCCCCGCGCCGCTCTGACGCATTGGCGCCGCGGCCGGAGCCCGCCTATTCCTAGGCGCGCCGAGGTTAACAATGCGGAAAGCAGAAGCGCCGAGCCGCCTCGGCGCATATGCCAAACAAGATGTCATACTGTTCCAGCCCACAGGTTCGCGGACATAATCGAGCCGATGCCGTCGGCTATGCTTGCGTCTTGCAGGGAAGCCGCCGCGGCGAGGAAATTGACACCCGCGCCGCTCTCCGCCATCCTTGACGCCAGTCGCCGGACCGCGAAGCGCGGTCGAGTTCCGTGTCAGGGCGACCGAGGGCGAAGCGCATGTCCAGTGCCGTGAACAGCCAGAACTCCAAGCGTGCCGCGGTGCGCAAGGCGCTCGACCGCCACAAGGTCTACATCACCGCGCAGAGTTTTTCAGGCGGCACCTATAGGGCGCGCGTGCTGGTCGATGGCGAGGCCTACTGGGTCGACGAATTCCGCTTGAGCCAGCTGCGGCAGGGCCTGTCGCCCGCTGAGCTCGAACTGACGCCGGCGGCCGACGATTGAGCGTGGTGACTGGTTGGCAGCGACGTTTCGGCTAGTCACCCTGATACATGCCGCATCGGACCGTTCGAGCAGGCATGGCGCTCTGTTGTTGCAATTGGCTGGCTTGCGACGGTCGATGCCATGACGACGCCCTCCAAGCTCAAACCTTACCGCGCCAAACGCGAATTCTCGAAGACGCCGGAACCGGCGGGTGGGTTGATCGCCGAGGAGGGCAACCGCTTCGTCGTCCACAAGCACCATGCCACGGCGGACCACTACGATCTGCGCCTGGAGGTCGGCGGCGTGCTGAAGAGCTGGGCGGTGCCGCGCGGACCCTCGCTCAATCCGGCCGACAAAAGGCTGGCGGTCGAGACCGAGGACCATCCGCTCGAATATATCGACTTCGAGGGCGTCATTCCCGAAGGCGAGTATGGCGGCGGGCCGATGATCGTCTGGGACACGGGCAGCTGGGCGCCGATGGAGGATGTCGAGAAGAGCTTGCGCACCGGCGCCTTCAAGTTCCGGCTGGCCGGGAAAAAGCTCAATGGCGGCTGGATGTTGACCAGGCTGAAGCCGAAGCCCGGCGAAGAGGAGGGCAAGAAGAATTGGCTTCTGTTCAAGGAGCGCGATCTCGCTTCCAATCCCACGCTCGACATCCTCGAAGAGCGGCCGGAGAGCGTGAAATCCGGCCGCCGTATCGAGGAGCTGGTGGCGCCGCCGCCGGCCAAGGCTGCGCCAAGGCCCGGTACGCTGAAGCCCGGCGCCTTGCCCGGCGCGGTCAAGACCTCGCCCGCCGCCCGCATAGAGCCGCAACTGGCGACACAGGTGCCGAAACCGCCGGGCGGTGACGATCCTGGCGACCGCACCGGCGAGTCCTGGCTGCACGAGATCAAGTTCGACGGCTACCGCACCATGGCGCATCTGACAGGTGGCGAGGTCAGGCTGATCACCCGCGGCGGCATCGACTGGACCAAGCGTTATGGCGATCTGCCGCATGCCTTCGCCAAGCTGCCGTGCCGGGAGGCCATCATCGACGGCGAGATCGTCGTGCTCGACGGCAAGGGCATTTCCCGTTTCGCGCTTCTGCAGGACGCGCTGGCGGAGGGCGCCGGCAGCAAGCTGCATTTCTACGCCTTCGATCTCCTGCATCTCGACGGCTGGGATTTGCGCAAGGCGCCGCTGGAAAGGCGCAAGGCGCTGCTGGCCGAACTGCTCGCCGGCCTGCGCGCCAACTCCGCGATCCAGTACAGCGATCACGTGGGCGGCGACGGGCAGAGGCTTTACGACCAGGCCTCGGAGCTTGGCCTGGAAGGCGTCGTCTCCAAGCGCGCAACCGCGACCTACCAGAGCGGCCGCACGAAGAGCTGGACCAAGACCAAGGCGCTGCAAACCGGCGATTTTGTCATCGCCGGCTACACGGTTTCGGATGCAGCCGAGGGGCTGGCGGCGCTTGGCCTTGCCGAATTCGAGGACGGCGAGCTTCACTATCGCGGCAAGGTCGGCACCGGCTTCGACGCCGAGACCGCGGCCGATCTTCTGGCCCGGCTGGAGCCGCTCACATCAGGCGCCATGGCGCCCGAAGGCGCGCCGCGCGAAATCATGCGCGAGATGCATTGGGTGAAGCCGCTGTTTTCAGCCCATATCCATTACGCCAACCGCACGGCGGACAATGCTCTGCGCCATGCGGTGTTTCGCGGCCTCAGGGATGTCGGCCTCTCGACGCCGGTTTCGGCCAAGCGCAAGCGGCTGATCGCGGAGGCTGACCTCGCCACGATCTGGGTAACCAACCCGACCAGGCGCCTGTTCGGCAAGACCGGGCCCACCAAGCTCGACATCGCCGTCTACTACGCGCTGGTCGGGGATTTCATGCTGCCGCATATTCTAGGGCGTCCAGTGTCGCTGGTGCGCTGCCCGACCGGCCTGCCGAAGGACTGCTTCTTCCAGCGCCATGCCTTCACCGGCATGCCGCCTTCGGTTGCCACCTTCGAGGCGACCAATTCCGAGGGTGAGACCAAATCCTACCTCTCGGTCGAGGGCGCAAAGGGCTATCTGGCGCTGGCGCAGTTCGGCGTGGTCGAGTTCCACACCTGGGGTACGCATCGCACCAGCCTCGACAGGCCCGACCAGATCGTCTTCGATCTCGATCCGGGCGAAGGGATCTCCTGGCGCGAAGTGGTGGAGGCCGCCGTGCACATCAAGGGCGAACTGGAGGAGCTGGGGCTGGTGCCCTTCGCCAAAACCTCGGGCGGCAAGGGCATCCATATCACCGTTCCGGTGACGGCCAGGCAAAACTGGAAGACGCTGCACCAGGCGACCAGCGCTATTTCCGCGCATCTGGCGGCAAGCGCGCCGGACACCTTCACCACCACAATGGGCAAGGACAACCGCAAGAAGCGCATCTTCATCGACTATCACCGCAACGCGCGCGGCCACACCTCCGCCGCACCCTATTCGCTGCGCGCCCGCACCAACCTGCCGGCCTCGACACCGGTGAGCTGGGCGGATCTGGAGACGATCGACGCGCCGCAGGACCTGAACTATGCGTCGCTGCCGGGACTCTTGGAAACGTCGGGCGATCCGTGGGCTGAGATCGACGAGTTTGCTCGGGATTTGCCCACGTTCAAATAAATTGGTTTCCTCTCCCCCGCTTCGCGGGGGCGAGGAAACCCAAGTCCATCGACGCTTTTGACAATTTGAATTATTCTCTACTCGCGGCCCTTCCGGCGTCCTAAAACATTTCGTCAGGATTTGCCGGTAAGGTGCGGGGTCGGTGTAGGATTTGCGCAGCCTTGTTCGTCCTTCGGACGAAAGCGCTGCGAAAAGTTTCAGTGCATGGCCGCGTAGGAGTTCATCATGGCGCCCAGGGCAAGTTGGAAAGGTTACCTCAAGCTCAGTCTGGTGAGCTGTCCGGTGCGGCTATACCCCGCCACCAGCGCCAGCGAGCGCATCTCGTTCAACCAGTTGCACAAGAAGACCCACAACCGCATCAACATGAAGCCGGTCGATCCGGAACTCGGATTGGTCGAGCGTTCGGACCTGGTCAAGGGCTACGAGTACGAGGACAAGCAGTACATCATCATCGACGATAGCGACCTCGACGCGGTGCGCATCGAATCCAACCACACGATGAACATCGAGGCCTTCGTCGACGAGGACGAGGTCGACGTCATCTACCAGGATGCGCCCTATTACATGGCGCCGGACGGCGCGATGGCGGAGGAGACTTTCGCCGTGCTGCGCGAAGCCATGCGCAAATCCGGCAAGCTGGCGATCGCCCGGCTGGTCCTGTCCAGCCGCGAGCGCGTGGTGACGATCGGCGCGCGCGAAAACGGCATGTTCGTGTGTACGTTGAGGAACCCGAACGAAGTGCGCGGCACGGCTGAATATTTCGGCAACATCCCTGCGGGCAACCCGGATCCTGAAATGCTGCAACTGGCCGAAGCGCTGATCAAGCAGAAGGAAACCACCTTCGATCCGAAGAACTACGAGGACCGCTACGAGATCGCGCTGATGGCCATGATCCGCGAGAAGCTGAAGGGCCACAAGCCTATCATCGCGGCGGCACCCGAGCGCGGCAACGTCATCAATTTGATGGATGCGCTGAAGGCGAGCCTGTCGCAGTCGCAGTCGAAGCCGCCGGCCAAGTCGAAGAGCAAGGCCGACGAGAAGCCCGCCGCCAAGGCCAAGGCGGCCGCGGGCGGCGCTGCTGAGAATCCGCTGAAAGCCAACCTGCTGAAGGCGGTCGGCAAGAGCAAGAAGTGACGGCACCAGCCGGCGCCATATTCGGCACGATCGGCGCGCTGGCGGCGTTTCCGCTCAGGCTGGCGGCGCGCGAGGTCGCGCGCCAGCATGGCGAACTCAGGCGCGGTGTCATCCGGCGCACCACGCATGTCGTGTTCGGTCGCGGTCTGCTGGTCAAGGCCGGTCTGGTCAAAGCCGGGCTCACGAAGACCGGCGATGCCGACATCGAACGCCGCGTCGCCGCCGAGCGTGGCGCCGGGCGTGCATTGCTCAGCGAGAACGGTTTTCTGCGCCTGCTCGGACTGATGAAGGCGCCTGAGGCCTCCTGGCTGTCGCGGCAATCGCTGATCGATCAGTCGCGGCTATCCGGCGCCGACCTCGATCTCCTGTCGCTGTTCGATGCCTTCGAACATGACTCGGAACCCTACTCCTTCCGCGACCTGATCCTGGCGCGCAAATATGCCGGGCTGGTCGCCGGTGGCGCGACATGGGGCGCCATCGCGCGCTCGGTACATCGTTCCGGCCCGGTGGCTTCGCTCACCGCCAAGTCGCTCGCGGTCGGCTCGGCATCCGGGCGGCCCGATGCGATCTATCTGGATGGCGGCGAGAGCGAGCTCGACGGGCAATTGCTGTTCGATCTCGGCGCCTCCGACGACGATCCGCTGGAAGAGCTGTTCGCCGAGGCCGAAGCGGCGGAGGAGGGCGGCGACCATGATGGTGCCGCCGCGCTCTACCAGCGCTGCCTTGCCATCGATCCAGGCGACGCGATCGCCGCCTTCAACCGCGCCAACTGCCTGCGCGCCGGCGGCCACCCGGCGGAAGCGGCCCATGACTATGCGCGCGCGATCAAGCTCGATCCGGCTTTCGTCGAGGCCTGGTTCAATCTCGCCGGGCTGATGAGCGAGGAGGGCAAGACGGCGTCGGCGCGAAGGCACTTGTGGAAGGCGATCGCGCTCGACGGCAATTACGCCGATCCGGTTTTCAATCTCGCCCGGCTCGAATTCGACGCCGGCAATTTGCTGGAAGCGCGGCGGCTGTGGGCGCGGTATCTGGAGCTCGACGCGGAGTCGGAGTGGGCTGGAGTTGCGGCCAAGGGCGTGCAGTTCGTGGACATGCAGCTGGCGAAATCGGCGGGGTAAAGCTCTTTCCTTCTCCCGTTTTGGGAGAAGGTGGATCGGCGCGCAGCGCCGAGACGGTTGAGGGGTGCGTGTCGGAATGAGGCGTTTGCGTTTCCTGGAACACCCGTGATCCGGCCGAGCTTCGCGAGACCACCCCCGGGGCGAGCCAACGGTCTCGCCCGCCCTTCGGGTCCCACAAGGGGAGAAGGGGTCACCAACGCCGAGCCACGGGAGCCCTATTCCATGACCACCTTCCTCTTCGACGGCGACGACACAGCTCCCGTCACCATCCTGCTCGCGCATGGCGCCGGCGCGTCGATGGATTCTCCTTCGATGACCGCCACCGCCAAGGCGCTGGCGGCAGTAGGCTTTCAGGTCGCGCGGTTCGAGTTCCACTATATGGCGTCCCGCCGCTATGGCCACCGCAAGCCGCCGCCGCGCGCCGAGACAGTGAACCCGGAATACATCAAGGCGATCGCCGACCTCAGGGCGAGGGGCGTGACCGGGACGTTGATCATCGGCGGCAAATCGATGGGCGGTCGCGTCGCCTCGATGGTGGCGGACGAGATGTTTGCCAGGGGCGAAATCTCGGGCCTGCTTTGCCTCGGCTATCCCTTCCACCCGCCCGGCAAGCCCGAGCAGTTGCGGACCAAGCATCTGGCCGGGTTGACGATACCGACGCTGATCTTCCAGGGCACGCGCGACGAGTTCGGCACGCCCGACGAGGTTGCCGGCTATGGGCTCTCCGACAGCATCGAGATCGTATGGTTGGAGGATGGCGATCACGATCTGAAGCCGCGCAAGAGCATCTCGGGGTTTTCGACCGCCGATCATCTGAAGACGCTGGCCGAAACGGTGAAGGCTTGGACGGGCAAGCTCGTCTCTTGACCCGCCGATGAAAATCGCCTCCTTCAACATCAATAACGTCAACAGCCGACTGAAGAATCTGCTGACCTGGCTGGCGGCGGCAAGACCCGATGTCGTCTGCCTGCAGGAGTTGAAGGCGCGCGATATGCAGTTTCCGCGCACTGCCCTGGCCGATGCCGGCTACGGCGCGGTGTGGAAGGGGGAGCCGACCTGGAACGGCGTCGCCATACTGGCGCGGGGCGCCGAGCCGGTGCTGACGCGCGATGTGCTGCCCGGCGACGATACCGACAGGCAGAGCCGCTACATCGAGGCGGCGGTGAACGGAATCGTCATCGGCTGCCTGTACGCGCCGAACGGCAACCCGCAGCCGGGGCCGAAATTTCAGTACAAGCTCGCCTGGCATGACAGGTTCGCCGCGCATGCGGCACAACTGCTCGACACCGGCCTGCCGGTGGTGCTGGCGGGCGACTACAACATCGTGCCCGAGCCGCGCGATATCTATGCCACACGCTCCTATGACGATAACGCGCTGGTACAGCCGGAAAGCCGGGCAGCCTTTGCCGCGCTCATCGAGCAAGGCTGGACGGACGCACTGCGCAAGGTCTACCCCAAAGAGACGCTCTATACCTTCTGGGATTACCGGCGGAACCGCTGGCCGCGCGATGCGGGCTTGCGGCTCGACCATATCCTCCTGTCGAAGAAGCTCGCCCGCAAACTCAAGGCTGCCGGCATCGACCGCGACGTGCGCGGTGAGGACGGCGCCAGCGACCACGCGCCGGTGTGGGTGGAGTTGCGGTGAGGGGCGGCGTTTGGCGAAGCAGAATGCCCGCTCTCTTTTTCTCCGCCCTTCGGCGACAGCGACCATACAGTATACGGCGCAGAGTAAAATACGGCTCCCTAGCAGTAGACAGTCATTCTGATGGAATTGCCGAGCTTTTGCGTCCGCAAAAGCTCCACTTTCGATTGGGCGAAACTCGTTGAAGAATCCGAAGCTTACCGCTAGCCTCGGTACGGGTGGTCGGAAGAGTGTACGTGGGGTGGAATGTTCGGGTCACTGGAAAAGCTCAAGCAACGGCTATTGCGGCCGCCGCATGCCTATAGGCCGACGACAGAGTCATTCCCCGACATCGACGTCCAGCGCATTGCAACGGATATGCGGCTTGCGGAGAAAGGCGAGAAGCGGGGCAGGGAGAATCTGCCTCAAAGCGATGACCTACCTTACGATGCCGTTGGAAACGATATCATCGAATTGGTCGGAGCCGCCCAGAAACAATCCCACGATCATCTGGAGAACCAACTTGCGGGGTTCAGGCAGCGTCTCATCGACCTCGACTTTGAATCGCGCTTTGCCAATATAAAAGCGGCATCCACGGCTGGTCTCTCCGACTTGAAAGCCGAATTGCAGATGGGAATCGATGATCTGCATGGGCTGCGTCGCGATCTGAAGGAGGCAGAGTCCTGGCATCGTGATTTCAAGGATCAGAACGGGCTTCGCCGGCCCTGCAAGAAGACCACCGCCATCGGTACGACGTTGAAATGGCTCTTTGTGGTGGCGCTGGTGATGGCAGAGCTCGTCATCAATGGCGAACTGCTTGCAAAGCGAAACGAGCTCGGGCTGGTCGGCGGCATCGTCGAGGCGCTGATCTTCGCGATTCTCAATGTCGGCGTCGCGCTGATGTTCGCCCTCTATGGCGTGCGCGAGATCGCGCATCGCTCGATTTTCCGTAAGTTTGTCGGCATTCTCGCCATCGCGGCCTATATCGGCGCAGCGATTGCCATCAATCTTGGTCTGGCGCATTACCGCGAGGTTGCCGGAACGATCGCGACCAATGGCGACGAGGTGATGCGACGCTTGCTAAGCGCGCCATTCGCGCTGAACGAATTTCGCTCCTGGATACTCTTCTTCCTCGGTGTGATGTTTTCACTCTTTGCCCTGATCGATGGGCTCAGCATGCGTGACACTTATCCAGGCTACGCCACGGTTGATCACCGGCTTGACGAGGCGCGGGCAAATTATCGAAACAAGCGGCAAGGCCTGATCGGCGAGCTTTCCGATGTTCGCAGTGGTTATGAGGACGAACTCGCCGATGCGCGCGCCGACCTCAGCAAGCAGCGGACAGAACACGATGCGATCGTGGCCCATCGCTCTCGGTTGGTTGGGCTGTTCGACGCCCACCAAGCTCAGCTTGAACGTGCGGCAAACAGCCTGTTCCGAATCTACAGGGACGCCAATATCGCTGTACGCACGACACCCGCGCCGGAGCGCTTTTCGCGGCCATACCAACTCGGCCGCATCGGCGTCCAGTATTTCCGCGACGGGGAATGGAACAGCGACGAATTGCAAGCTTCCATCAAGGATGCGCAAGGCGACCTCGACAAGATGCTGGTCGCCTTGGGTGAACAGTTCGAGGCTGCGTTGAAGCAGTATCGCGAACTGGATGTGCTGGTGCCTGAAGCCCAATGAGCGGTCGACGGTCCCGGCGCTCGCCTTCCAACCTTGTCAACTGGGGCTGGATTATTCTATTCGCGCTCGGCCTCATTGCCGCCGCGATAGGCTTTACCTACGTCTATGTCTCGGCGCGCTCGCAACTCGTCGAACTTGACGATCGGCTTTGCCCGGTCGTCGGAGCTGCGTCGCAAACCATCATCCTGATCGATACCACGGATGCAATCGCTGACGTCACCAAACTGAACATCCAGACCCTGCTGCGCGATACCGCCTCCGGCATCCAGCGCGGTGGCTTGCTCGAGATCAGGGCCCTTACATCAGCGGTACCCTATACGAAAGAACTCTTCTCGCTGTGCAACCCCGGCAATGGCGGCGACCTCAGTGCTTTCACCGGCAATGCGGCGCTGGCGCGAGAGCGTTGGCAAGCGGGATTCGGCCAGCCGCTGCTGGTTGCGCTTGAAAAAGCGGTCGAGGCAAACAAGGCCGACAGCTCGCCGATCATGGCCGGCATTCAGTCGATAGCCGTCAGCCATCTGGTCGCCCAGAAAACGCGTGCGGTCCCCTCGCGGCTGATTGTCGTTTCGGACATGTTCGAGAATACCGAATTCTTCTCTCACTACCGCGGCGCCACAGATTTCGATGCCTTCAAAAAGTCGCCCGCGGCAAACCGCTTCGCTACGGATCTCGCTGGCAGCGATGTGTCGATCTGGCTCATACGCCGGGCGAAGTCGCCCGTCGACAGCGTCGCGTTGATGGCATTCTGGCAGCAGTGGATTGATTACAATCACGGCGTTTTCAGCTCTGCCAAGTCGTTGCAAGGAGTTGAAGGGTGAGGCGGCCGCGCGTGGCCAGCCGGCAGTTGGACGCTGCGGCGCCACTGGTCTTTATCGTTTTTACCGGCCTGGGCGCCGCCTACATAGTCGTGGCCAAATCGCTTTCCGTGTCGGCATTCGTCGTTACCTTCGTGCCGATCGCGCTGATGATGGGCTACGCGGCGATGATCATGATCGCGCGCGGGCTCCGGCTGCGCGACGACCAAACCGGGGACAACTTCTACTATATGGGCTTCATCTTCACGCTCACCAGCCTCGCCGTTTCGCTTTACCAGTATGGAGGCGGTGGCGCAGTCGACGAGATCGTGCGCAATTTCGGCATCGCGGTTGCCTCCACCATCGCCGGCATTGCATTTCGCATCGTCTTCAATCAGCTCCGACGCGACCCCATGGAAGTGGAACGCGTGTCACGTCTCGAGCTCGCAGAAGCATCCCGCAAGGTGCGCCGGGAACTCGATGGCATCCTGAGCGAGATGAACCATTTCCAACGCTCCAACCAGCAGATGCTGCAAGAGGGCTATCACGAGATACGAACGCAAGTGGAAACCTCGGCGAAATCCCTGGTCCAGTCTCTGGACCTGCTCGCCAAGGAAGCTTCCGAGCACATCAGGGCATCCTCGCTGGCGATGCAGAGCGGAATAGACACCAAGGAGCTGCGGGGCGGCATCGACCAGACAGCCAAGGCAGTTCACGATATCAACGCCATCCTGACCAGCGCCAGCACGCAGATTGCGACCGCGACACAGATGATGGCCGACAAGCTCGCTGGCATGTCGACACCCGACAAGGTCATCGAGGTTCGGCTGGAGCCGGTCGTGGCCGGTTTGCAGCGGGCGATCGAAACCGCCATGAGCGATTTCTCTTCCCGTCTTGGCGATGTGGCGGAGCTTCGGCGCGGGCTGGAACAGTCCACGGCGGAAGCGCTTCGGGCCAGCGATGTGCTCGACAAACTTGCGGCGACATTTGAGGGTTATGATCGAGCGCCGACGCGGCAGGGTCTATTCAGACGGCTCTGGCGTGGCGGCTAAAGCGCGTTGCATGGTCAGTGTGGGACGATGCCGATGAAGATGCCTTCCTCGCTTATCGCCGAAGGGGAACGCGGCCATCGCCGAGGCGTGGTGCTTGGGCTCACAATGGCCGAGCTTCTCCTCCTTCTGCTTTTCTGCCTCCTTCTGGTCTCGGCCAGCATCGCACAGCGAAAGGATGAGAGGATCGCCGAGCTGCAGGCCTCCGCGAACCTGGACATCACGGTGAGCCAGCTTGCCGACATGCGTGCCGAACTGGCGCGCCTGCAGGCGCTGTTTCCAAAAGCGGCGCTTCCGTTGCCGCCAGCCAACTGGACCGAGCTCGTGGCGGCCAAAGCGGTGATCGACGGGCTTACGGAAAAGGGCATCGATGCCGCGCCGACGTCAGATCCGACGCTGCGGAAATTGCTGCTCGAAATCAGCGAAGCCAAAGCCGCCGACCCCCGTCTGCTGGACCGACTTGAAAAGACGCTCTCGGCCTCCAACGACAGGAGCGCGGACGCTGAATCGTCGATGCAGTGGCCGCCGATGATAACGTTGAGCGACGACGGCTATACATTTGAACGTGGCAGCGCTGCTCTCACCGACGCGTTCCGGGCTCGTTTGCAGACCAAGGTCACGGACGACGTTCTGTCTTTGCTGACACGCTACAAAGTCGATGTCGTCGAGATCGTCGGTCACACGGATGAGCAGAAAATCAATCCGGCCAAGCCGTCCAACCTCGATGCGGTTGCGATCTCGGCGATGAACGGAGCCAGCGCTATCAGCGATTTGACCCCGGCCGACAATGCGGGGCTGGGGCTCTCGCGCGCTATCGCGGTAGCGAACGCGCTGATCCAGACGGGACGGCTGGGCAGTGTGAAGATCATTCCGTTGTCAGCGGCACAGCTCGTAATGCCGGGAGACATTATCGCCGACGGCAGCCACGTTGGCGATGTTCGGGAACGCCGGCGTATCGAGATTCGGGTACGACGGTCCTCGGACGGCGGCACCAATTAACGCGGTGATCGCGCGATTCAGCCTGCTTGGCGGTATCGACAACGACGCCCTTGTTTTTGACCGCAGCGCTTTTTCGCAATCGCGTGGCCTGGGTCGCAAAGCCTTCGCGTCGCTTCGCTCCCGCTGCACCGAGGGATCGACGAACGGCGCCCAACTACCCCAGCCACCACCATAGCGCCGCGATCACCGCGATAACGGCCGCCACGCTTAGCGCCAGCATCATGTAGGAGCCCTTGATGATGTCGGCGATGATCTTCTTGATGGCCTCGCGGTCGTTGAGATTGGGGAAGGGCTCGTTCGGTTGCGCCACGTCGAGGAAGTGGCAGAGCGGGGCCCAGCCTTCGCTGACCTTGAACACCAGCAGCTTTTCCGGCGGCACCGCCGCCTTCACTTCCTCGACATAGGCGTTGTAGCGCTCCACGGCCTTGGCGCGGTTGCCCATGACGCCGGCTAGCGTGCGGCCCCAGATCAGCCTGCGTGACATGTCGCCGAATTTCCGGCCGAACGGCGTCAGCCATTCCAGGATCTTGAACTGCCAGACATTCTCGGTGAAGTAGATCGTGTCGATGGTGCTCTCGTACCAGGCTTCCGCGCCGCGCGGGTGCAAGGTGAGCAGCACCTTGGCGTCGGGATAGGCGGCCATCAGTTCGCGCCACACGCAGCAGCCTGGATTGTCGACCGTCGCCTTGTAATTGCCGAACACCCGGCTCCAGTCCTGCTGCGTGCCGGGCGGGCTGTTGGCCACCTTGCGCCAGAAATCGAGATGGCCCTTGTTGGCCTTGTTCAGGATCACTTCCTGCATGTGGTAGCAGGGCAGGCCGAGCCTGTTCAGCGCGACGAAGGTCGACCATGTACCGGTGCGCCCGAAGCCGGCCCCGATCAGCGTGAGCGTCATTTGTTCCCCCGACCAAACCAAGGCCGCGTGCTCGCGCCAAAAAAGGACGCCGCGGCAACCCTAGGCATGCCCTGCGCGACAAGGACGCCGCGCTGCAGGATCGATTTGCTCGCTTGCATCGATCTGCTGGCAACACGTTGCGCCCCGGCCGGCATTTGCGCAACAGATTTCTATGGGGCCTGTGTGAGAGGACCGCTGTTGACGTCGGACGATGATAGAAGAAGACGCATTGCCGTCTTGGACGGCGCGGAGCGGATCGGCGCGATATCCACGCCTCCAGGTGAGACGTTGCCGTCATCGACGCTTTCGCAAAATCAAACGGAGGGCGGGCGCCCCCCCGGCCCCCCCCCCCCGCGCCCCGCCCCGCCCCCCGCGCCCGAGGTCGAGGCTGCGGTACGCACGCTTTTGCGCTGGACCGGCGACAACCCCGATCGCGAAGGGCTGGTCGACACG
>NZ_JAIUIS010000039.1:0-1368 GCF_020165765.1 Mesorhizobium sp. B264B1B | reverse complement strand
GATCCCCTTGCCTGCAGCTCGGCGAAGGTCTGCGATAGGGCCGATCCCTTTGCCTGAAGCTCGGCAATGGTCGGCGAGAACGGCGACACCTCCAGCCCGCTGATCGCCTTCGACAGGGTCGATTCCGGAAGGTTGCTGATGGCCGTTGAGAGGGTCGACAGCTCTAGCCCGCGACTCAGTCGATCGAGCGGCCCATCACTTTGGCCCGTGGCGATGTCGGATAAGCTCTTGAATTTGTCCATCGTCTTCACGCTAACGGTTGTTTGGTTCCGGCAAGTCTTTGAGCTGACCCAACGTATCATAGCGCCGTATGCGCTGAGTCGACAGTTCCCTTTGCATGAGGTCACGAGGCAGCGGGTTCACCGCTCATCCCTCCAGATGACTCGGCGCACCACTCTGATGCGGAGCGCCAAATTTCTGACGGAAAAATGTGAGCCCAGCATCGACCTGATGCAGTCTTTGGGTTTCCCTGGCGGGGTGGTCGGATCTATATGTACTTGGACGTAATGATCCGCCAGAGCATTGCTGTTGTCAGCCTCTTCGATCTTGCGCGCCGCGTTCTCACCGCTTTCTTGGTTGTCGGCACGTTCCGCTTATCGTCGTAAAAGACGATATTTCGGTCAAAGAAGGGCTTCAACATCGGATCGGCTCTGATAGCGCCAGTGATGTCTGCCAGCCAACCATGCCGAACTCCTTCGTAGGCGAGCAACCAGTCGGGACCGTCGGCTGATACGGCCTTCACCCGGCGCTCCCAATCCCGGATTGGAGCCTCCGGAGCAAGTCCGCGAGATGCCATGTCGAGAATGAGCAAGCAGATCGCTGGACATTCGATCTTCGCAAGAAGAGCAGCTTGGGCGCCCAACTGCAGCGGCAGTGCCAAGCCCTTCATGAGGAAGATCGCCCATGCAACTTCATAGTGCTCGCCGCGCTCCAAGCCGCCTTTTATAATCGACGTCAAGCGCTTGGTGATGAGACTTTCGTGTATCGTCCGCCCCTCATGGCGCATGTTGATCAGAAGCGCTGACACTAGGTCGATGTTTCTCGGATCGACCATCAGGGCTCGCATCAGGAAACTTTGCAGGTATAACGCGTCGGGCACCTTGATTTCAGAACCCTGTATCAACGACAGCGCGTAGCGAAGAGGTCGATCTACAGGGTTTTGTTTTTGTAGATCGAGAGCGACCTCACAGAAGTTTTGCAAAGCAATGCCGGACAGCTCGGGGCCTATTCGCGCCGCCACCTGGAGGGTGTGAACCCAAGGTGTTCCAACGTTGTCGACTATCCCGATAACTGTAAGACCGTATGTCCGCTTCTGCCGGTGAGGTGGCTCACCCTACACTGCGCGTCCGAGGGTTGCTCGGGCGGTCC
>NZ_JAIUIS010000038.1:0-1463 GCF_020165765.1 Mesorhizobium sp. B264B1B | reverse complement strand
CCCTACACTGCGCGTCCGAGGGTTGCTCGGGCGGTCCGAGCCGATCCTCATCACAGGAGGACGAGCCGTGGCAGATTATAGGGAAGCATTTGTCGGAATCGATGTCGCTAAGCTGAGGAACGCCATCGCGATTGCGGAAGCCGGCCGGGAGGGAGAGGTTCGGTTCTTCGGCGAGGTCGACGCATCGGATACGAGTATGCGCCGCGTTATCCAACGGATCGCTGCCAAGTTCGATCGCATCCACCTATGCTACGAGGCGGGCCCAACCGGCTATGGCCTTTACCGGCTGATCCGTTCCCTTGGCCATGAATGCACCGTGGTCGCGCCATCGCTGATTCCAAGGAAGCCTGGCGATCGGGTGAAAACGAACCGCCGGGATGCTCTTTCATTGGCAAGGCTGCTGCGCGCCGGCGAACTGACGGCGGTATGGGTTCCCGATGAAGATCACGAAGCCATGCGAGATCTCGTTCGCGCCCGGGCAGCCGCGGTCGAGACGCTGCGGGTCCATCGCCAGCAGGTGAGCGCTTTCATGCTCAAGCATGGTCGTGCCTATCCGCGCACGAAGAACTGGACCATGCGCTACCTGCGTTGGTTGCAGGAGCAGCGGTTCGATTATCCTGCACATCAGATCGCGCTCCAGGAAATGGTCGAAGCGGTGCGCGTCTCGAAAGAGCGTGTGGAACGGCTTGATCGCGTGATCGAAGAGTTCATCCCGAACTGGTCGCTGGCGCCGATCGTGCGAGCGCTCCAGACATTGCGTGGGGTCGATCTGATCGTCGCCGTGACGTTCGCCACCGAGGTCGGCGACGTAAGCCGTTTTGAGAGCCCTCGCCAGCTCATGGGCTATCTCGGCCTCGTTCCCGGCGAGCGGTCGACTGGAGAGACAATCAGGCGTGGCGGCATCACCAAGGCAGGCAATGGCCGCGTTCGCCACATGCTGGTTGAGAGCGCCTGGACCTATCGACATCCACCCCGGATCGGCAAGGCGAAGCTGTACCGGTTGGAGCAGGCACCGCCGAAAGTCCGTGAGATCGCATGGAAGGCTCAGGCCCGCCTGACGACCCGGTATCGAAAGCTGGTTGCGCGAGGCAAGCGAACGACGGTGGTCTGCACGGCGATCGCCCGCGAACTAGTCGGCTTCATGTGGGCCGTCGCCAGGGAGGCACGCTCCACCTGATCGCTCGCCGCGGCAGTCTACACCTCGCGCATGGGCGGAGGCGGGACCACGGCAGGGGAATGCCCGTCAGACGCTTTGTGGCCGGCAAATTGACCGACGCCCGCAGTAAGATAGGAACAGCCCCGGACGCACAATCGGGAATGCGGTAGCCAACCCGCGCATCAGAGCTTGATCACCGACGTCCTTCAGTTCCGCCTCCACCCATGCGCGCTCATCAGAATGAGCAGCCGTTCCTCGGATCGGGCGACCTTCTGCGTTCCAAACCTTGACAGCGGACATCAGAGCG
>NZ_JAIUIS010000037.1:0-1628 GCF_020165765.1 Mesorhizobium sp. B264B1B | reverse complement strand
GCGCTTTGTGTGACGTGGTCGCCGTCGCCATCGGTCGCCGTGACGGTGACCGAGACCGAGCCGGCGCCGAGCGCGATGCCCTCGTCGTTGCTGCTGGTGTCGGGATGCTGGAGCGAGACGTATTGCGCAACCGCGACCTGGCCGGTGGCGGCATCGACATGCAGGGCGAAGGCGACCTTGTCGGTGGCGGTAACGCCGTTGTTGTTGGCGTCATAGACGCCGATGATGTGGCCGTTGCCGTCGTTGAACAGCGAGATTGCGTGGCCATCGGTGGTCTTCAGGCCGGAATCCACGCCCGTATTGCTGGCAAGGGTGAGCGCATAGACGAGCGAATTGCTCGCTGCCGCGCCGTCGGCGCCGAACAGCGCCGTGGCGTTCACGACGCCGCCGCTGCCTTGCGCATATTGGTGCAGCGGCATGTCGGGATCGGTCCCGGCATTGACGCCGATAAACAGGTCCTTGACGGCCTGATTAGTGGTGTCGTCGGAATCGGCATCGACACCTGCGGTCTCGTCGATAACGATGATGTCGCCCACCTTGATGTTGGCAAGGAAGGTGCCGGTATTGTCGCCCTTTTCGCCGATTTCACGGAACGTCAGTGAGTTGTCGCCGGCCGTCGCCGTGACGTCGATGGCGATGGTCTGCATGACGCCCGACGTGGGATCATAGGTTCCGACCGAGACGCCGTTCCACAGCACTTCGAGCTTGGCGCTGTGTGGGAGGCTGGTGTCGTTGGCGGCGCCGATCTCGAAGGAGATGCGGTATTCGCCGGCGCTGAGCAGCATGGTCTGCGAGATCTGGATGTTGCCGGGGCTGGCCTCGAGGTCGACCATAACGCTGTTGGTCGGGCTGTCTGCACCGCGATAGCCGTCACCGACCTTCTGCAATTCGATGCTGCTGGCGCCTTCGTAAGGCGAGGCCGTGACGGTCCAGGCGCCGGCGGGACCGGTCGTGGTGCCGCTGCCCGCACCCCAGGCGTCGCCATTGGGGACGAAGCCGTCCAGGAACAGGCCGTTCAAGGCACCGTTCGGCTGCGAGATGGTCAGGCTCGGACCATCGTCGTCGAAGCTGATCTGGCCCGAGACATCGGCGCTGGCGCTGGCGGTGTCGCCGTCGCCATCCGTGACGGTCACGCTCACTGCGACCGAATGCAGGTCCAGCACCACCGTGTCGTCCGGATTGGAGGCGTCCGAATGATGAAGCGACAGATATTGCTCGACGGTCACCTTGCCGGTGGCCGGATCGATCGACAGCGCGAACGCCGCATCGCCATCGAACATGCCGCCCTGGACGACGCCGACCACGACGCCGTTGGCCAGCGTCTGCAAGGTGATCAGCGAGCCGTCGGTGACAGCAAGGCCGGAGACCGCATTGGTGACGCTTAGCGCATAGACGGTGCTGCCCGAAACGGCCGGACCGTCGGCGCCGAACAGCGCCGTGATGTTGACGAAGGCACTGTCGCTGGTGCCGTGCGCGATCGCGCCGGTGCCGCCGACATCGGGATCCTCGCCCTTGGTGACCGTACCAGTGTCGATCCCAGCCGGGGTGCTCGTGGTCGCCGTCTCGTCAAGCGCTACCGTAACGCCGGTGGCGGCGACAGCCGTCACCTTCGGCCCGTCATCGTCGAA
>NZ_JAIUIS010000036.1:0-2498 GCF_020165765.1 Mesorhizobium sp. B264B1B | reverse complement strand
ATCGCGCTCGGCGCCGGCTCGGTCTCGGTCACCGTCACGGCGACCGATGGCGACGGCGACCACGTCACACAAAGCGCTGACATCTCCCAGACCATCGTTTTCGAGGATGACGGGCCGAAGGTCCTGAGCGGCCATGCCGCGCCGGTGACGATCGACGAGGACGACATTGCCAGCCTGCTGTCGCAGGGAACCTCGCCCTATGACGGGTCCGGCGACGGTTCGGGCACGGAGTTCCCGCTGGGTGCGGCGATCGCATCCGGCTCGCTGAACGGGCTTGTCGACTTCGGCGCCGACGGCCCGGCCGCCGGCGGCGGTTTCGGCTTCACCGGCACGGCGGCCGCAGACCTGACGGCCATCGGATTGTCGTCGAAGGGCGTCGAGCTGAGCTGGGCGGTCCAGGGCAACACGCTGGTCGGCTTTGTCGACAGCAACCACAACGGCGCTTACAACGGGCTTAGCGACCGCACCGTGATGACGGTGACGCTGAATGCCTCGAGCGGCGCCTTCGTGGTGCGCCAGTTCGACCAGCTCGACCATGTCGCGCCGCCGGCCGGAACATCGGACCAGAACACCGCGCTGCAGACGCATCTGGGCGGCGGCAGCGTGGCCGGCATCGACCTCGGCTCGGTGTTCCAGGCCAAGGACGGCGACGGCGATACGGTGACGCTGACCGGCAAGGCGACGGTCACCGTGGTCGACGACGTGCCGCAGGTGTTCATCACCGCGACCGGCGTGTCGGTCGTGCATGACGAGACGGCGGGCAACCAGAACGACGACACCAGCAGCGCCTCGGTCGCGCACCAGTTCGATTCGCTTGGACTGGGCACGGCAAGCCTGGGCTATGCGCATGGCAACCTGCCGGTGGTGCTGTTCGGCTCGCTGCCCGGCACGGACGAGCCGCGCGCGGCCGTGCTCAGCCTTGCGGTTGCAGAGCCAGGCACCGATTCGGGCCTGAAGACGACCGACGGGCACGAGATCTCGCTGTTCAAGGAAGGCAATCTGATCGTCGGCCGCGTCGACAACGCGAACGGTACGGCCAATCCCGACGGCGCCATTGCCTTCGCGGTCTCGGTCGACCAGACCGGCCATATCTCGACGGCACAATATCTGTCGCTGCAGCATCCGCTGGCCGGCAACGGTTCGGGCGGCTCCTATGACGAGCCGGTCAACCTGTCGGGCAAGATCAATGCGGTGGTCACCGTCACCGACTTCGACGGCGACACAGTCAGCCAGTCGCTCGCCATCGGCGCCAAGATCGTCTTCGACGATGACGGGCCGAAGGTCCTGAGCGGCCATGCCGCGCCGGTGACGATCGACGAGGACGACATTGCCAGCCTGCTGTCGCAGGGAACCTCGCCCTATGACGGGTCCGGCGACGGTTCGGGCACGGAGTTCCCGCTGGGTGCGGCGATCGCATCCGGCTCGCTGAACGGGCTTGTCGACTTCGGCGCCGACGGCCCGGCCGCCGGCGGCGGTTTCGGCTTCACCGGCACGGCGGCCGCAGACCTGACGGCCATCGGATTGTCGTCGAAGGGCGTCGAGCTGAGCTGGGCGGTCCAGGGCAACACGCTGGTCGGCTTTGTCGACAGCAACCACAACGGCGCTTACAACGGGCTTAGCGACCGCACCGTGATGACGGTGACGCTGAATGCCTCGAGCGGCGCCTTCGTGGTGCGCCAGTTCGACCAGCTCGACCATGTCGCGCCGCCGGCCGGAACATCGGACCAGAACACCGCGCTGCAGACGCATCTGGGCGGCGGCAGCGTGGCCGGCATCGACCTCGGCTCGGTGTTCCAGGCCAAGGACGGCGACGGCGATACGGTGACGCTGACCGGCAAGGCGACGGTCACCGTGGTCGACGACGTGCCGCAGGTGTTCATCACCGCGACCGGCGTGTCGGTCGTGCATGACGAGACGGCGGGCAACCAGAACGACGACACCAGCAGCGCCTCGGTCGCGCACCAGTTCGATTCGCTTGGACTGGGCACGGCAAGCCTGGGCTATGCGCATGGCAACCTGCCGGTGGTGCTGTTCGGCTCGCTGCCCGGCACGGACGAGCCGCGCGCGGCCGTGCTCAGCCTTGCGGTTGCAGAGCCAGGCACCGATTCGGGCCTGAAGACGACCGACGGGCACGAGATCTCGCTGTTCAAGGAAGGCAATCTGATCGTCGGCCGCGTCGACAACGCGAACGGTACGGCCAATCCCGACGGCGCCATTGCCTTCGCGGTCTCGGTCGACCAGACCGGCCATATCTCGACGGCACAATATCTGTCGCTGCAGCATCCGCTGGCCGGCAACGGTTCGGGCGGCTCCTATGACGAGCCGGTCAACCTGTCGGGCAAGATCAATGCGGTGGTCACCGTCACCGACTTCGACGGCGACACAGTCAGCCAGTCGCTCGCCATCGGCGCCAAGATCGTCTTCGACGATGACGGGCCGAAGGTGACGGCTGTCGCCGCCACCGGCGTTACGGTAGCGCTTGACGAGACGGCGACCAC
>NZ_JAIUIS010000034.1:0-3231 GCF_020165765.1 Mesorhizobium sp. B264B1B | reverse complement strand
CATGCCTCTCTGACGGACGCGGGATCCCCCTGCGCCGCAATGCTGGAGGGGCAATATGCTCGACTTCTATTTTTCGTATCGTGGGGTACTCAAGCGCCTGCGTAGCGGTGCGCTCGGCGGCGAGATGGATCGCCTCGCGGAGCATTTTTTCACGCTTGGTTATAAGCGAGCGTCCGCCAAGATTTACCTGAGCCGGATTGCGCGCTTTAGCCAGTTTGCCGCGACGCGCTGTGGTCCGATGCCGATCCATCAGGATGTCGTCGATAGCTATTTGTCCACGTTTACGACGGATTCTCCACGCATTGGAGCAGTGTCGGCGCTGGGACACGCACTGCGAGTGGCTCCGGAGCGATTCATTGCTTCCGTTCCCAGTGTAGATGCTGACCCGGATAATCCGCTTCTGGCCTCCTTTTCGGACTATCTGCGCAGGGTGCGGGGCCTGGAGCCGAAGACCCGCGAAGGCGTTCTTCTGGGCGGTCGCCGCTTTTTGGATTGGTTCCGCCATCACCATCCCGGCCAGGACCTCGAGGCGTTGGCGGCTGAGCACGTCCTCGCTGCTGTCGAGCATCGGCTGTCACTATCGGCGACCTCCAGCAGCCGCACGGCAGCGACTTCTCACATCCGAACATTTCTTCGGTTTTTGTATTGGGCTGGCCACCATCGCCAAGATCTCGCCCGCGTTGTCCCAAGGACGCCCTCTTGGCGTTTGGCACATTTGCCGCCGCGCCTTGCATGGGATGACGTTCGGCAGGCGATCGATGCGATCGGCGCAACGACGCCGGTCGACATCCGCGATCGAGCCGTCTTGCTGCTGCTCGCCACCACCGGCATTCGCAACGGCGAGTTACGCGCCATTCGGCTGAAGGATATCCACTGGCGTACTGGCGAGGTTTTTGTCCGGCGCACCAAGGGCAAGCGTGATCGGGTGGTACCACTCCTCGAGGAGACCGGCGCCGCACTCGCCGATTACATCCTGCGCGCTCGACCGAAGGTGGATAGTCCGTATCTGTTCCTGTCCTTCGCGCCGCCGCTGGGGCCGTTCAAGTGCGCGTCGCCTGTTTCGAGGATCGTGCGGAAGCGGTTGCGGCATGGCGGGGTCGAACTCGGGCGGGTCGCAGGTGCGCATCTCCTGCGCCACAGCCTTGCCACCCAGCTCGTCAGGCAGCGAAGGCCAATCAACGAGGTCGCCGATCTTCTTGGCCACCGGAGCATCAACACAACGGCGCTGTACGTGAAGGTTGCGGCCTCGCAACTCGCCGAGGTCGCACTCCCCTTTCCGGGAGGCGCGGCATGACCGCGTTTACCCGATTCCTCGGCGAGAAGGCCGAGCGTTACATCGAACTGCGCCACTCGCTCGGCTACTCTTTCAGCAAACAAGCTGGCACGTTGCGGGCTTTCGTCCGCTACGTTGAACGCGCTCAGTTCGATGCGCCCGCCACCCGGACGATGGCGCTGGACTTCGTCCTGTCGTTCGGCGGCGCCGCCAACAGCCGCACCACTCGTCACGGCGTGCTCCGCCGATTCTACGAGTATCTCGCCGTCTATGACGCCCAAACGGAGACCTTGGAGCGTAGAGTCTTTCCCAGATCCAGGGCGATTCCGCCGCCGCGGATCCTCAGCGAGTCAGAGTTGGCGTCGCTCATCGACGCATGTGCGCGCATTTCGCCAGGCATCCCTCTCAGGGGGCGGACGATGGCAACGCTGATCGGATTGTTAGCAAGCTCGGGACTGCGATCTGGCGAAGTGGTCAGGCTTGATCGTTCCGACGTCGATCTGACCAGCGGGGTTCTTCTGGTTCGGAAGACGAAGTTCCGCAAGGACCGTCTCGTTCCAGTTCACACGACGACCCAGGCTGCCCTTCGCCATTACGCCCGTGAGCGTGACGCCGCTTTTCCCACGCCCAAGGACCAGGGCTTCTTCCTCAGCTCTCGTGGCAACCGCCTCTCAGCGACCGGCCTGCAAAACGGTTTTGCCGAGGTCCGCAAGCTCGCCGGCCTTGATGGCGGTAAGCCCTTAAGGCCGCACGATCTCAGGCACCGGTTCGCCGTGACCCGCCTCAGCTTCTGGCACCAACAGCGCGCAGACGTTCAGGCGCTGCTCCCGTTGCTCGCCACATATCTCGGCCACGCCAGCTACAGCGATACCGCTTACTACCTCACTGGTTCGACGGATCTTCTCGCCATTGCGGCGGACCGCGCTTTCCTCGATGGAGGTGCAGCATGAGCGAACATCTTCTCCTGGCGCCGCTCCTGGAATCCTACTTTCGCCGGCGCTTGACCAAGCAGCGCAACGCCACTCCCGCGACTGTCGCGAGCTATCGCGACGCCTTGCGCATGCTGATCCTCTTTGCCGCCGCCAGGTTGCGGAAGAGGCCGGCGGCGTTGGTGCTCGAAGATCTCGATCGAGACCTCGTTCTCGCCTTTCTCGACGAACTCGAGGAGAAGCGGAACAACACCGTCGCCACGCGCAATGCCCGACTAGCTGCGATACGATCTTTCTTCCACCATGTGGCAGCGGCCGACCCGGCGTCCTTTGGTGTCGCGCAACGCGTGCTGACGATTCCCACAAAACGGGCGCACATTGAGGTGACGCGCCACCTCACCAACGCAGAAGTGGACGCAATCATTGCGGCGCCCGATCAGAGGACGCCCCGTGGTCGGCGCGACCGCGCGTTTCTGCTGTTCCTGGCGCGGACCGGCGCGCGGGTCTCCGAAGCCATTGGTGTCAATGCTGACGACCTTCAGTTGGAACGCCCGCGTTCGCAGGTGCTGTTGCACGGTAAGGGGCGCAGAGATCGCGTCATCCCCGTTTCTCAGGATTTGGCGAGAGCGCTGGCGGCCTTGTTGCGCGAACGCGGAATCGCCAACCTCGAACCACGACCGATCTTTGTCGGCGCCCACAATGAGCGCCTGACGCGCTTCGGGGCGACCCACATCGTACGACGAGCGGCGGCCAAGGCAGTGGCCATTAGGCCGGACTTGGCCGAAAAGCCCATATCGCCACACATCTTCCGGCACTCCCTCGCCATGAAGCTTCTCCAGTCCGGCGTGGATCTTTTGACGATTCAAGCCTGGCTCGGGCACGCACAGGTCGCCACCACCCACCGCTATGCCGCCGCGGATGTCGAGATGATGCGCAACGGAATCGAAAAGGCGGGCATCGAGGGCAATTACGGGGCGCGCTTCCGGCCCACCGATGCCGTTCTGCAACTGCTGAACAGCATCTAAGCTA
>NZ_JAIUIS010000033.1:0-3730 GCF_020165765.1 Mesorhizobium sp. B264B1B | reverse complement strand
TTCATGATCCGAAAGGGTCGTGATTTGTCGCGGGAGACGCTCAATCTCCCGCATATGATGGGTTTGCCTAACCGCGCCCTCGAACCGATCTCGAGAAGCTGGTCTTTTTGTGCCAATGACATCGAGCCATATCCCGCACAGGATCTGGCTCAGGCGACGATCCTTTCGGGATCGCGCGGATGGGTATTGGCAATGAGAACGATCAAGTGTCTTAAGGGCAATTGGTGGATGCCTTGGCATGCACAGGCGATGAAGGACGTGATACGCTGCGATAAGCTACGGGGAGGTGCGAATACCCTTTGATCCGTAGATTTCCGAATGGGGAAACCCACCTAAGGTGCTTGGAAAATCAGAGCAGCCAGTGGTCGAAAGACCGTCTTGCTGCTGTGGTTTCCAAGGATCTGTTATAGGTAACTTATCCTGAATACATAGGGATAAAGTGGCGAACGCGGGGAACTGAAACATCTAAGTACCCGTAGGAAAGGACATCAACCGAGACTCCGGAAGTAGTGGCGAGCGAACCCGGACCAGGCCAGTGGCGATTGAGAGACAAGCGGAACCTTCTGGAAAGTAGGGCCATAGTGGGTGACAGCCCCGTACGCGTAATGCGATCAATCGTCCTCGAGTAAGGCGGGACACGTGAAATCCTGTCTGAAATTGGGGGGACCACCCTCCAAGCCTAAGTACTCGTGCATGACCGATAGCGAACTAGTACCGTGAGGGAAAGGTGAAAAGCACCCCGACAAGGGGAGTGAAAGAGTACCTGAAACCGATTGCCTACAAACAGTGGGAGCCCGCAAGGGTGACCACGTACCTTTTGTATAATGGGTCAGCGACTTAGTGTGACGAGCAAGCTTAAACCGCTAGGTGTAGGCGCAGCGAAAGCGAGTCTGAACAGGGCGTTCAGTTCGTCGCATTAGACCCGAAACCGAGTGATCTAGCCATGAGCAGGTTGAAGGTAAGGTAACACTTACTGGAGGACCGAACCCATAACTGTTGCAATAGTTCGGGATGACTTGTGGCTAGGGGTGAAAGGCCAATCAAACTCGGAAATAGCTGGTTCTCCGCGAAATCTATTTAGGTAGAGCGTCGACCGAATACCCCAGGGGGTAGAGCACTGGATGGGCTAGGGGTCCTCACCGGATTACCAAACCTAACCAAACTCCGAATACCTGGGAGTACTAGTCGGCAGACACACGGCGGGTGCTAACGTCCGTCGTGAAAAGGGAAACAACCCTGACCTACAGCTAAGGTCCCCAAGTTATGGCTAAGTGGGAAAGGATGTGAGGATCCCAAAACAACCAGGATGTTGGCTTAGAAGCAGCCATCATTTAAAGAAAGCGTAACAGCTCACTGGTCTAAATAAGGGTCTTTGCGCCGAAAATGTACCGGGGCTAAAGCCATACACCGAAGCTTAGGGTTCGTGAGCAATCACGAGCGGTAGCGGAGCGTTCTGTAAGCTGATGAAGCCATACCCGTGAGGGGTGGTGGAGGTATCAGAAGTGCGAATGCTGACATGAGTAACGTAAGGGGAGTGAGAGACTCCCCCGCCGAAAGACCAAGGGTTCCTGCTTAAAGCTAATCTGAGCAGGGTTAGCCGGCCCCTAAGACGAGGCGGAAACGCGTAGTCGATGGGAACCACGTTAATATTCGTGGGCCTGGAGGTAGTGACGGATCACACAAGTTGTCCAATCTTATCGGATTGAACGGGCAGCGGAGTGGTTCCAGGAAATAGCTCCTCCTTATAGACCGTACCCGAAACCGACACTGGTGGTCTGGTAGAGTATACCAAGGCGCTTGAGAGAACTATGCTGAAGGAACTCGGCAAATTGCACGCGTAACTTCGGAAGAAGCGTGACCCTTTTCTGCGCAAGCAGAGGAGGGTGGCACAGACCAGGGGGTAGCGACTGTTTATCAAAAACACAGGGCTCTGCGAAGCCGCAAGGCGACGTATAGGGTCTGACGCCTGCCCGGTGCTGGAAGGTTAAGAGGAGGGGTGCAAGCTCTGAATCGAAGCCCCAGTAAACGGCGGCCGTAACTATAACGGTCCTAAGGTAGCGAAATTCCTTGTCGGGTAAGTTCCGACCTGCACGAATGGCGTAACGACTTCCCCGCTGTCTCCAGCATAGACTCAGTGAAATTGAATTCCCCGTGAAGATGCGGGGTTCCTGCGGTTAGACGGAAAGACCCCGTGCACCTTTACTATAGCTTTACATTGGCATTCGTAGTGGCATGTGTAGGATAGGTGGTAGGCTTTGAAGCCTGGGCGCCAGCTCAGGTGGAGCCACCCTTGAAATACCACCCTTATCACTATGGATGTCTAACCGCGGCCCGTTATCCGGGTCCGGGACAATGTATGGTGGGTAGTTTGACTGGGGCGGTCGCCTCCTAAAGAGTAACGGAGGCGCGCGATGGTGGGCTCAGAACGGTCGGAAATCGTTCGCTGAGTGCAATGGCATAAGCCTGCCTGACTGCGAGACTGACAAGTCGAGCAGAGACGAAAGTCGGTCATAGTGATCCGGTGGTCCCGCGTGGAAGGGCCATCGCTCAACGGATAAAAGGTACGCCGGGGATAACAGGCTGATGACCCCCAAGAGTCCATATCGACGGGGTTGTTTGGCACCTCGATGTCGACTCATCGCATCCTGGGGCTGGAGCAGGTCCCAAGGGTATGGCTGTTCGCCATTTAAAGCGGTACGTGAGTTGGGTTCAGAACGTCGTGAGACAGTTCGGTCCCTATCTGCCGTGGGTGTAGGAATATTGAAAGGATCTGTCCCTAGTACGAGAGGACCGGGATGGACGGATCTCTGGTGGACCTGTTGTGGCGCCAGCCGCATAGCAGGGTAGCTATATCCGGACGGGATAACCGCTGAAGGCATCTAAGCGGGAAACCCACCTTAAAACGAGTATTCCCTGAGAACCGTGGAAGACGACCACGTTGATAGGCCGGGTGTGGAAGAGCGGCAACGCTTGAAGCTTACCGGTACTAATAGTTCGATCGGCTTGATCGTTCTCATTCCTTATGCCCATCGTGAAACACGATGGTCTGGCCAGCGCTCACGCATGAGCGGCCCTTACGGGCCTATGCTCCGCGAGGGCGCCGGACGACCGGCGACGCGCAGTCGCGCTTGCGGGCTTCGCCCGAAAGCAAACTGTGGATGTCGCTCAGGCACAAAAAGACAGGTGAAGAGCAACGAGCCAATAGCGAATAGGCATCCCCTATTCACTATTGCCTACTGCCCAATCCCTAACCCAGCTTCTCGAATAACGTGCGTTTTGCCGACCTGGTGGTTATGGCGGAGCGGCTGCACCCGATCCCATTCCGAACTCGGCCGTGAAACGCTCCAGCGCTGATGGTACTTCGTCTCAAGACGCGGGAGAGTAGGTCGCTGCCAGGTCTGCCAAACGCACGTTAAACTCACATCCAATCGGATGGATGTGAAATCTTCTCTTCACGAACAGGCCCGCCAACGGGACAACGGGCCGCGTAAGCGGCCCTTTCAATTTGGCGGCGCGAAGCAGGCAATCGCCCGCTTCCAAACATCGAAGCAGAGACACCTGCTTCCAGAGATCGAAGCAGAAAACACCTGCTTCCAGAGGTCGAAGCAAGCTCACGCTTGCTCATAGGTGGCGCGGGGTGGAGCAGCCCGGTAGCTCGTCAGGCTCATAACCTGAAGGTCACAGGTTCAAATCCTGTCCCCGCAACCAAATCAAAACAGCCCGGCTCACC
>NZ_JAIUIS010000032.1:0-11899 GCF_020165765.1 Mesorhizobium sp. B264B1B | reverse complement strand
CCGCCGCCCCCGCCCGTCCCGACTGCGGTGCCCGATCTTCCGACGCCCGCGGCAGGGGAGGAGATCCTGCTCTACCGTGTCGAGGTCCCGGTCTATTCGGCGGTTCCGCCGGTGGCCGAGCATCTGGCGATGACGACACTTGGCACTTTCCATGAACGGCGAGGCGAACAGAGCCTGTTGTCAAACACCGAACTCTCTCCGGTCTGGGGCCGTATCTTCGGCCAGGACGCGAAGATGGGCTGGTCGGGAACGGTTTCGCCGTCGTTCGACGGCACCTTGTTCGGGTTCCAGGGCGGCTTCGACGTGTTTGGCCAGGAAACCGCTTCAGGTGGCGTCGATCGTGCCGGCCTGTTCATCGCCTATGCCACCATGAACGGCGATGTGCGCGGCCAGGCGCTGGGGCAGAACGATCTGGGCGTCGGCGACATCGATCTCGGCGGCACCAGCGTCGGCGGCTACTGGACCCGTATCGGTCCCGGGGGCTGGTACCTGGACGGCGTCGTCATGGCCACTTTTTTCAGCGGCGATGCGACCTCGACCCGAGACATCGGCATCGATGTCAAGGGAACCGGCGTCACCGCTTCGCTGGAAGGGGGCTACCCGATCGCGCTGGCGCAAGGCTGGACGCTCGAACCGCAGGCGCAACTGATTTGGCAGCATCTATCGCTCGACGATGCCGAGGATCGCTTCGCGTCGGTTTCCTTCGATCTCGACGACAACGTCACCGGACGCCTCGGCCTGCGCCTGCAGGGCGAGACGACATTGAACGGCACCGCGCTGCAACCTTATCTCAAGGCCAATCTCTGGCACGGTTTCGGTGGCACGGATCACGTCAACTTTGACACCACCGACATCTCGACCGAAAGCCGCTCGACCTCGTTCGAATTCGGCGGCGGCGTGATCGCCAAGGTGACGGACAAGGTCAGCCTCTTCGCCACCGGCGACTACACCACCAATCTCGGCGGCGACAAGCGGCGCATCCGAAGCTGGCGCTGTTTTCGTGCGTAAAGTCGACGCCGCCCCTCATCCGCCGGCAGGCAGGTGAGGGGCAGCGATAACGCTGTGCGTTGAGCGAATTCCCCTTGTTCAATTCCCTGAACGCATCGCCACTGTGGCGATGCCGGCGCCAACCAGCAGCGTGCCGCCGGTGCGGTTGAAGACGCGGATCGCCCTGGGGTTGCGCACAAGGTTGCGCGCTCGCGACGCGATCAGTGCGTAGCCGAAGGCGTTGGCGAAGGCGAGCGCCAGGAAGGTCGTCTCGAAGATCAGCATCTGCGTCCAGAAATCGGCGTGCCGGTCCAGAAACTGCGGCAGGAAAGCGACGAAGAAGGTGATGCTTTTCGGGTTGAGCGCGGTGACCAGCCAGGCATGCCCCATCATCCTGGCGGAGGACACGGCATCGGTGCGCGGCTCGGCCTTGAGCGCGCCGCCGGCCCGGAACAGTTTTACGCCGAGATAGACCAGATAGGCAGCGCCGATCAGCTTCAGGATCGTGAAGACGGTGGCCGAAGCTGCCAGCAGGGCGCCGATGCCCAGCATGGACAAGGTCATCGCCGTGAAGTCGCCCAGCGCCACGCCGACAGCCATCGGCAGTGCGGTGCGCCATCCCTGGCCGAGGGCATAGGACACGACCAGAAGGATGGTCGGTCCCGGAATGACTAGGAGGATGGTCGACGCGGCAGCGAAGGCGGCCCAGTTTTCGAAGGACATGCTCGTCTCCTTTGAGCTCAAAGAAGAGGATAAATCCTTCGGTCCAGGAGAATGTAAAGCGGTTTGTTTCTACCCCCGCCAACGGCAGTTCGGCGTCAGTCGAGCCGCCCGACAGGTTCACGATCTCGGCGAGAAGCTCGAGGTTGATCTTTCAGGTCTTGCACATGGAGGCCCCCGCTTTTGACACGCTGGCGCCGGGACTATGACCCGCCCGAGGTGATTTCGTGCAGGGCACGCTGGTTGGCGATACCGGAGAGGGCGCAATGGCGCCCAGCCTGTTCGCAAATGCAGGCAGCGCAAGGCCTTCACGCTTTATCAACCATGAATGATGAAAATGCCCGTCATCCGGCCGGACCGTGCTTCCCGCCGACAGCGTAGGGTTTGGGTACATGCGTGAGTTGCCGCAAAGTCTGACGCCGCCGCGAAACGGCGACGCAATCGAAACCGATAGTCTTGTCTCCCGCCGCGCCGTTTTATCCGGGGCAGGGGCGTTGGCCTTGCTTGGCGCCGCCGGCTGCTCGACTTCGGGCGGCGGCCTGCCGGCGCTCGAGCTGGACGACACGGTCACCGGTTCGCTGCGGCCGATCCGGCCGAGCATCAGCGTCGACAAGAACATCACCAGTCCCGACCTGATGTACGCATCCCTGAGCGACGGCGGCTTCAATGTGCCCGAGGTGCCCTACCTCAAGATCAAGCCGGAATTCCGTCGCCAGATCGTCGTCGACCAGACGGGCGAAGCGCCCGGCACCATCGTCGTTCATCTCAGTGAGCGCATGCTCTATCTCGTCCAGCCGGGGGGCGACGCCATCCGCTACGGGGTCGGCATCGGCAAGGACGGCTTCCGCTGGTCCGGCCGCGCCAACATCCAGTACGGACGGGAATGGCCGACCTGGACCCCGCCGCCGGAAATGATCGCCCGCAAGCCGGAATTGGTAAAATGGCAGGGCGGCCAGCCCGGCGGCCTCACCAACCCGCTCGGGGCGCGTGCTCTCTACATCTATCAGGACGGCAAGGACACCGGCTACCGCATCCATGGCTCGCCCGAATGGTGGAGCATCGGCCAGGCCATGTCGTCGGGCTGTGTGCGCCTGATCAACCAGGACATCATCGACCTCTACAGCCGCGTTTCCAAGAAGAACCCGGTCGTCGTCGTCTAGCTCAAGCCTCACCTTGCGGCCGCTGGCGCGGCCGGTCGTTTCTGCCGTTGCGCGATGGCCAAAGACAGGCGAAGGTGCCTGAAATTCAATCGCCCGGGAGAATTTCACCAATGGCCGGAACTTTCGTCATCGCGCAGGGCGGCGGCCCGACGGCCGTCATCAACCAGACCGTGGTCGGGGCGACGCTGGAGATCCGCAAGCGGCATCCCGGCGCCAAGGTCCTGGGCTCCATCCACGGCGTGCGCGGTATCCGCGACGGCAATTATATCGACCTCTCCGCCGTCCCGGAAGACCGCCTGCGGCTGATCGCCGGAACGCCGAGCGCGGCCCTTGGCTCGACGCGCGACAAACCGGATGCAGCCTATTGCGAGGTCGTCCTCGACGGCCTGAAGAAGGCCGGCGCGGATGCCTTCATCTATATCGGCGGCAATGACACGTCGGGCACGCAGCAGATCCTGACCGATGCCGCCGGGGGCAAGATCGCGTTCGTGCATGCGCCCAAAACCATCGACAATGATCTCGAGGAGAACGACCACACGCCGGGTTTCATCTCGGCGGCCGAGTTCGTCGCCGGCGCTTTCCTGTCCGTCGATCTCGATTTCCGCGCTCTGCCCGGCATCTATGTCGGCATCGTCATGGGCCGGCACGCCGGCTTCCTCACGGCCGCGGCCGCGGCTTGGCAGCTCGATCCCGACAGTGGTCCGCATCTCGTCTACGTGCCGGAGCGGCCGTTCTCGGCCACAGCCTTCATCGAGGACGTGCGCGCCACGCTCGACCGCCACAAGCGCTGCATCGTCGCCGTTTCGGAAGGGGTGAGCACCGCCGACGGCAAGGCGCTGGTTGAAAGCCTGGTCCCGCCCGAGAAGCTGGAGCGCGACCAGCATGGCAATGTCAAGCTATCGGGCAGCGACCTGCCGGCGGCACTCGAGCGGGCGCTCGCCGAAGGGCTGCCGGGCAAGCGCGCCCGCGTCGATGCGCTGGGCTACATGCCGCGCGGCTATGTCGGCGCCATCAGCGCCGTCGACGCGCAGGAGGCGTTCGACGCGGGAGCTTTCGCGGTCACCGTGGCCGAACAGGGCGGCGGCTCCGTGGCGCTGCAATATGACGGCACCAAAACCGTGCTGAAGAAGGTGCCGCTGAAGAACGTGGCCGGCAAGACCCGTCACATGCCCGAGAACTTCATGAAGCCGGACGCCAACCATCTGTCCGACGCCGGCATGGCTTACCTGAAGCGGCTGGTGCCGGAAAAATACAAGGTCGGAAAGCCCTTCGTCTGATGTCGGGACCATACTTGATTCCAGGATCACACCTGATGCGAGGCTCACACCTGATGCCGGGCTCACGCTTGATGCCGGGCCGCTTCTGATGGAGAACTGGTTCAGCAGGAGCATCGTCGACGAGAAGACGACGATGCTGACCGAGCCGTTCGTGCATGACTATGTGCGCGCCAACATCTGGCATCTCACCGGCCGCGACGCCGACTTTTTGGTCGATACCGGCATGGGCATCTGCCCGCTGGCGCCGGAGATCGAAACCCGGGCCGGCAAACCGCTCATCGTCGTCGCCACCCACATCCATCTCGATCATGTCGGCTCGCTGCATGAATTCGCGCTGCGCGCGGGACCCAGGGTGAGTGCCGCGCAGTTCGAGAACATGGATGAGGCGGCGACCTACGCCTACATGTTCCACGACCTCGACGGCGCCGTCTCGCGACTGCCGGCACCGGGCTGGAAGGCTGCGGATTACAAGATCCCGCCAGCGCCACTGACGCGCACCCTCGACGAGGGTGATGTCGTCGATCTCGGCGACCGCCGCTTCCGCGTGCTGCATCTGCCCGGGCATTCGCCGGATTCGATCGCGCTGTTCGACGAAGCAGACGGCCTGTTCTTCAGCGGCGACGCCATCTATGACGACCGGCTGATCGACGACCTGCCAGACTCCGACAAGTCGGCCTATTGCCTCACCATGCGGCGTCTGCTCGACCTGCCGATCCGCATCGGCCATGGCGGTCACGGCCCGAGTTTCGACGGCGAGCGCATGCGCGAGATCGCCTCGGCCTATCTCAGCCGAGCGGCTGGTCCATAAGCCGGCTCTAAAATTAAATCTTCGTAAGGTCGCCCGAAAACCCTAAATCGGGCCAATCCGCGCCCTAGATGCTGGTTTGTCGATCCGGCCGGCTGCCATGCGCGGCGAGACAGGCAATCCGGCTGTCGACAGCCGACGGGTGTTTTCCCCCGAACCATCCGCGGCCCAGGTTCAACTCTCGCCCGGACAGAACGACCATGTCACCCATAAGCATTCTTCGTAGACATCGCGTCGCGGCCCTGCTGGGCGCTGCGCTGATCATTTCTCCCATCGTGGCCTCCTTCGCCGAAAGCCCGAACGACGTCCGCAACGCCGTCGGTACGACACAGACTCCCGTAGCCGGCGTAAGGGCCCCGAACGGCTCCTTTGCCCCCATCGTGGCAGCCGACAAGCCGGCCGTGGTGACGGTTACGACCGTCATGAAGGGGCAACCGGACGCCATGAGCGATGCCTCGCCCCTGGACGGCGGCGGCTCGCCTTTCGACGATTATTTCCGCCAGTTCTTCGGCGACCAGGGCGTGCCCGGGCCGAAAGCGCCGCCGCAGCAGTCGCAGCGCGCCGAAGCGCTCGGATCCGGCTTTATCGTCGGCGCCGACGGCACCATCGTCACCAACAACCATGTCATCGACGGCGCGAGCTCGATCAAGGTGACGCTTGACGACGGTACAGAGCTTCCCGCCAAGCTGGTCGGCCGCGACGCCAAGAACGACCTTGCGGTGATCAAGATCAAGGCCGACAAGCCCCTGCCGACGGTAAAATGGGGAGATTCCGATAAGTTGATGCCGGGCGATCAAGTGCTGGCCTTCGGCAATCCGTTCGGCATCGGCACCACGGTCACCTCAGGTATTGTCTCGGCGCGCGGCCGCGACCTCCACAGCGGGCCGTTCGACGATTTCATCCAGATCGACGCGCCGATCAACCACGGCAACTCTGGCGGTCCGCTGGTCGATGTGAGCGGCAACGTCGTGGGCATCAACACCGCGATCTATTCGCCGAATGGCGGCAGCGTCGGCGTTGGCTTCGCCATTCCGTCCGACCAGGCGCAAAAGGTGGTCGCCAAGCTGATGAAGGGCGGCGAAATCGAATACGGCTATCTTGGCGTCCAGATCCAGCCGGTGACCCCGGACGTTGCCAGTGCCATAGGTCTCGATCACCCCGGCGGCGCATTGGTCTCCTCGGTCACCGAGGGCTCGCCGGCGGCCGCGGCCGGCATCCAGACGGGGGACCTCATCACCGGCTTCGCCGGCCAGGAGATAAAGGACCCCAAGGACCTGTCGCGTGCCGTCGCCGATGTCTCGCCCGGCAAGAAGGAAACGCTCGACGTCTGGCGCAATGGCAAAACCATGCAGCTTTCCGTCGACGTCGGCCGCAATGGCGACGATGCGCAGACCGCGTCGGTATCTGGTGATTCCGGCGCGCCGGGAAACGGGCAGGGCGCCCGCCTGCCGGCGATCGGGCTCGGCCTGATGGACATCACGCCCGATATTCGCCAGCAGATGAACCTCCCCGACAACCAGCGTGGCGCGGTGGTCGCCGCGGTCAATCCCAACAAGGCGGCGGCGGCTTCCGGCGTCCAGCCCGGCGACATCATTATCGCCGTCAACCAGATGCCGGTGAAGAGCGCCAGGCAGGCCACGCAGGCGATCGCGCAGGCCGGCAAGTCAGGCCGCAAATCGGTGCTGCTGCTGGTGGAACGAGGCGATGCCCAGATCTATGTCGCCGTGCCCTTCGCCAATGGCTGAGACATCGCGTTGACATGAATGCAGGGATGGCGGGCTTGTCGGTCGACGAGCCCGCCTCCCGGCCGGGGATTGACGCTTCAGGCCTTGAAATTCGAACCGCAAGGTAATACCTTCGGGAGACATGGTATTACCGAGGAACGAAGATGGCGACGACCGTTACAGCGAAGGGACAAGTGACCATCCCCAAACCGGTTCGCGATCTCCTGGAGATCGTCCCGGGAAGCAAGGTCGATTTCCGGCGCGCTGCCGATGGCAGCGTGGTGCTGACCCGTGCTGACAAAAAGCAGCCGGCGAGCCGCTTCGCCAAGTTGCGAGGTCATGCCGGCGAGGGGCTCACGACGGACGCGATCATGGCGCTGACGCGTTCCGAACGGTGACGCTCGTCGACACCAACGTTCTGCTCGACGTTGTTACGGACGATCCGAGCTGGGCGGATTGGTCGGTCGCCCATCTCGAGGCAGCGAGCCTCGATGGGCCGTTGTTGATCAATGATGCGGTCTATGCCGAGCTTGCCGTCCGCTACGCACGCATCGAGGATCTGGAGGCGTTTGTCGAGGCGGCCGGTCTAGAAATGGTTCCGATGCCAAGAGCAGCCCTCTTCCTTGCCGGAAAAGCATTTACACAATATCGCAGATCGGGAGGATCCAGGACCGGCGTGTTGCCTGACTTTTTCATCGGCGCCCACGCAGCCGTCGGACGCCTTCCGCTGCTGACGCGTGATGTCGGCCGCTACCGGACTTATTTCCCTTCTGTGACGCTGATCACTCCCTGAATGGCCGTCGGATTTCGCTCCAAAGCGTGTCGCATCGAAATGGGCTCATGCGACGCGCTTTAAGCGGCGTTGCAGACCGCCGAGCGCCGTCGGTCACGCCTCGATATCAAGCGCCGAAAGCGGCTTGGAGCAGCAGGCGAGAAGGAAGCCGTCCTCGATCTCGTGATCGAGGATGCCGCCATTGTGGCTCATCTCGACCTCGCCCGAGAGCTTCTTGACCTTGCAGGTTCCGCACAGGCCGAATTCGCACGCGGCGGGGATTCTGACTCCCGAGGCGCGCGCCGTCTGCAGCACCGTCTGGCCGGCGACGCATGCGGCATCGACGTCCGAAATCGAGAACCGGATCGGCGTCGCGGCTTCGACAGGAATGGCTGCGCCGTCTCCAGTCGGCGAGGCGAACGGCGCCGGGATTTCCTCCACCAGCGGCGCTGCAAAGCTCTCCTGATGGTATCTCGCCATGTCGAAGCCGGCGGCTTCGAGCATGCCGCGCACGGCACGCATGAAGGGGTCGGGGCCGCAGCAGAAGATTTCGCGCTCTCGGAAATCGGGCGCCAAAAGCGGCAGCCGGATGGCGTCGATGCGGCCCATATGGCCGAACCAGCCTTCCCGGCTCGACCGCTCCTCGATCATGAAACCGAGCGACAGGCCGGGCATGCGGCTGCCGAGCAATTCCAGCTCCTTGCGGAAGATGATCTCTTCGGGGCGGCGGGCGCAGTTGACGAAGCCGACATCGGTCCATGGCGCGCAGTCATTCAGCCAGCGCAGCATCGACATCATCGGCGTCACGCCGGAGCCGGCCGAGATGAACAGATATTTGGCCGCCGGGTGGCTGTGCAGCGAAAAGTCTCCGGCCGGCCCATACGCCTTGACGTGCGAACCAGGCCTCAAATGGTCGAACATCCAGCGTGTGCCGGTGCTGCCGGCCTGCGCCTTCACCGTCACCGCGATCGAGAATGGCCGTGAAGGCGAAGACGACAGCGTGTAGGTGCGCATCAGCAACCCATCCGCTGTCGGCAGTTCCAGCGTCACGAACTGGCCCGGCTTGTAGCGGAACCAGGTCTGGTTGTCGGAGCGGAAGGTGAAGGTCTTTACATCAGGCGCCTCGTCGCTCACGCCGATCACTTCCAGCACCTGGAGCCTGTCGTTCCAGGGCGCCATCTGATCGAGATGGCGATAGAGGCCGAGATCCGTCATCGCATTCATCCCTTACCTCTCAAGCAACGCTGCGCAGGGCCGGCCGGCCGTCTTCGGCGAGGCGCGGACCGATGAAACGCGCGTACCAGTCGACGAACTGGATGACGCCGCCTTCGTGCAGTTCGGAATAGGGGCCGGGTTCATAGGCCGGCGACAGGATGCCGAAGGCGTTTTCCTCGACGATGCGACGATCCTGGCCGTTGGTCTCGGTCCAGACATGGGTGAGTTCGGCAAGGTCGTAGTCGACGCCCTCGACCGCGTCCCTGTGAACCAGCCATTTGGTCGTCACCGCGGTCTCGGTGGCGCTGATCGGCAGCACGCGGAACGTGACGGCGTGGTCGCCAAGGATGTGGTTCCAGGTCGTCGGATAGTGATAGAGCAGCAAGGAGCCGATGCGGTCGGTGGCAACGCCGTCGGACAGGTTCTTCTTGACCGCGCGTTTTCCCGTCATCGTATAACTGACGGCATCGCGCAGCAGCGGCGCGCGGGTGGCACGGTACTGTCCGGCCGGGTCGATGCGGAACCTGCTCGGCAGGCCGGCCGCCTCGCACTTGGCCCAGTGCGACAGCATCTCCGGGTCGCTGTCGGCGTCTTGCACGCCAGTCACGGTCGGCGCCTCCGGGAAGGTCTTGCAGAGCTCCGGATGGTTGCCGGCGCAATGATAGCATTCGCGGTTGTTTTCCCAGACCAGCTTCCAATTGCCCTTCTCGACGATGGTGCTCTCGAAGGCGACCTTTGCTTCGCGCAGCCGATGCGGCAGCAAATAGGGTTCGATCATCGTCCGCATCGGCGCGAAATCCGCCGGCTCGTCGGCGAGGCAAATGAAGATGTAGCCGCCGACGCTTTCGCAGGCGACCGGCTTCAGGCCGAACTGGCTCTTGTCGAAACCCTCGGCCATCTGCCTGGCGAACAGCAGCCTGCCGTCCAGTTCATAGGTCCACTGATGGTAGGGGCAGACGAGCTTCGCCGCCGTGCCCTTGTCTGTGTTGCAGACGCGGCTGCCGCGATGGCGGCAAGAATTGTGGAAGGCGTTGATGTTGCCCTTCTGGTCGCGCACCAGCACCACAGGATAGTCGCCGATCTGCACGGTGATGAAGCTGCCGGGCCGGGGCAGTTCGCAATCATGGCCGATGAACAGCCAGTCGCGGTACCAGATCAGCTCCATGTCGAGCTTGAAGTAGTCGGCGTCGGTATAGAAGGGCTGCTCGAGTGAGAAGCCGTCCCTGCGGCCTTGCAGCCGTTTCAGCATGTCGTTGCGCGCATCCATGTCCTGTCCTCGCATTGAAGTCCTGTCCTCACATTGAAGGACTGAACGGAAGGGAGAGAGGAAGGATCAAGCCGCGCGCCGGCTTGCGCCGGACATGCACCATCCGCCTCTTGACCGCCCGCCGCGATCAGTCGAGTCCAACATCTCAGGCTGGTTTCCGGGCTCTGGAGCTGTCCTTGCGGACTGTCGCGACACCTTCCCAGGCCTTTGCCCAGTGGTCTCCCGTTGCGACCTGAACTCCACCACCGTTGCGGGGGCAGCGCCGGATTCTGACCGGCTTCCCAATTCTCCGCCTCGTCGTCACGCGGCGGCACCTGAGATGGCAGGATCTAACCATGATCGCCGGCTTGTCGTCGGCATGAAAACGACATCGCATCCATGCCGCGCGACACGCACTGAAAACGGTGCGGCCGCCGTTGCAGGGGCAGAAAGCCTCAGGTCGCCGCCTCGGATTCCGTCTCGTGGCGGAGGCAAAAAAGGTTAACGGTTTCGAAAAGTGACTATTAGCGCCCTCTAAAATCGAACCGAACGGTTCGTTTCTGTTGACGATGCGTGCAGGACGGTGTGAACACTGGGCCTTCGACACAGTTGGTGATCGCGCCGTCTGTTAGAATAACTATTTGATAACAAATGGAAAAAACGAATGTAGAAGGCCCTGGCACAATTTCAAGTGGTGGAAACTTGGTCCACACGGAAAAACTTCGTGATTGGAAATGGCGGTATGGCTTTCCCACATCGGGGCTGTCCGAACGACGCGATTTCCTCCCAAGACACGCCGCTAGACGGACGGAAAAATACTGGAGTATCAAAAAATGAAAAAGATCATTCTCACTGCCGCCGCCCTTCTGGCTGTTTCCGGCAGCGCCTTCGCTGGTAGCGACCATTATGGTTCGAATGCCCCTGCGGCCACCGCCGTCGACAGCTCGTACACTGCTTCGACCAAGAAGTCGGAACCGGCTGCCCAGACGCCTGTCCAGGGTGCCGATCGCAACCTCTTCGGCAACAACTAACAGCCGATCTCCAGTTGACGGCGGGCCTTCCGCCGTCCTGGCGAAATTTGAGAATTCAGGAGACTTGAAATGAAGAAGATCGTTCTTGCTGCCGCCGCCGTCCTGGCCGTTTCGGGCAGTGCTTTCGCCAGCAGCGACAACTATGGCTCCAATGGCGCCAACCAGCCTGCCGTCACCTCGGTTGACAACGCGCACACGGCTTCGGTCCAGAAGTCGGCGCCGTCTGCCCAGGCGCCTGTGCAGGGTGCTGATCGCAACCTCTTCGGCAACAACTAACAGCCGATCTCCAGTTGACGGCGGGCCTTCCGCCGTCCTGGTGAAATTCGAAAATTCAGGAGACTTGAAATGAAGAAGATCATCCTTGCTACCGCCGCCGTTCTGGCGGTTTCGGGCAGCGCTTTCGCCGGCAGCGACAACTATGGCTCCAATGGCGCCAACCAGCCCGCGGCCACTTCGACCGACAGCTCATACACCGCTTCGACCAAGACGTCGGCTCCGGCTGCCCAGGCACCTGTTCAGGGTGCCGACCATAACCTCTTCGGCAACAACTAACAGCCGATCCTGCAGCAGATGGCGGGCAAGCCCGCCTCTGCGGTGGAATTTGAGAATTCAGGAGACTTGAAATGAAAAAGATCATCCTTGCTGCCACCGCCGTCCTGGCCGTTTCGGGCAGCGCTTTCGCCAGCAGCGACAACTATGGCTCCAATGGCGCCAACCAGCCTGCCGTCACCTCGGTCGACAATGCGCACACGGCTTCGATCCGCGACAGCGGCTCGCCCGTCTACAAGCTGCTCAATTCGTCGGGCGATGTACACAAGTCCGCCCCTCAGGGCAGTGACCGGAATCTCTTCGGCCACTAACAGCCGAAGCTGACACCAAACAGGAGCGGGGGGGGGGGGGGGGGGGGGGGGGGGGGGGGGGGGGGGGGGGGGGGGGGGGGGGGGGGGGGGGGGGGGGGGGGG
>NZ_JAIUIS010000031.1:0-12190 GCF_020165765.1 Mesorhizobium sp. B264B1B | reverse complement strand
GCCGGCTGGAGCGCAGGTTCGCCCAGCATGACAACATCCGCCCAAGCTCCTTCGACGGTTTCTGATATGACGGGAAACTCGAAAGTAGCTGAACTAAACAGCGAGCCGGACGGCGGCGCCGGCGGCGCCACGCTGGGTGGCAAGGCAGGTTCCAAACCCAGAATTCCAAGGCAGCTCTCGATTTGCGACGTCATTCTGGCCTCCAGGGTCGTGCAGATACATTTGATGTGCATGGTGTATGCGCATTCATCAAATATCGACTGTCGCCGCCGACCACCTGGGTGCCAAATGTCCATGTGCGGTAGCAATTTCGCAGATCCAGTGGTTACAGCCTGACAGAAGAGTCCGATTTTGGCATTCCCTTTGGGAAGTGTGCGTCGAGTCTGGCGCATGCGGACGGAAGATGGTCCGCTCCCAGTCTCGCCGAAGCCAGAAACAGAGCTGTGTGTTCAGCTGCGTCTCCGCTCTAGACCAAATGTTCTCCTGGGACATTCAGTCTAGCAAGTTCGAGGTGTCCTTATTTCGACGGATGGTTACGGATGCATATTCGCTCGTACAGGTCGCCGAACGTCGCCGCCTCAATTATCTCATCCAATTGCGGCGACCTCCAATTGTTGCTTTTATCCAAATTAGCTTGGAGCTCTGCGGCGATAAGGCTGTCTCCCCCAACATCAAAAAAGTTATCGTCCAAGCATATTTCGTTATCTCCGATAATATTTTTAACTTCATCAAGAAAAATTTTCCTCGGATCATCGTTGCTAAACATGTTTAGTTTTCCTGGTTCGACTACTTTTTCTGCCATAACCCTTTTCTCCTCTTATTACTACTCGTCTGGCGTCGTGAACTCTTCTCCCCTTTGCTGTTCTCGCTCCCCGGACTGCCGCGGAACCGTCCGCCTCGCAAGCTGATCGTCCGGCCAGCATCGGTGACCGTCGAATGAGTACGTTGGAAGGGAAATGCGACGGCGAGTACCGAACGGTTCCAATTGATCACTGGCCCGTTTCCAATCCACCGCAACACCCGCGGCCCAGAGTGCCCCAAGGCATTCCAGAAGGACATGGCGGTCAGTGGATTGTTCATCGTTCTCGTCGCGCGCGGCTGGGACGATCGATGGAATTCGGGTCTTCCGGTCCTCTGAGTTGATTGCTCCCTGTGCCAGACGCGCCAGATTTCGTGAGGGCCCGATGTCAACGAGTGCAGCTACACCAGCCGCGACAACGGGCTTGAGAGCACGATCAAATCGGAGAGGCTCGATCGCTTGCCTGCTCAAGTAGGTGTCCTGCAAGGGTATTTTCGCTTCATGCAGAGCTCCTGAGTTGAGAGCAATGGCCACATTCGGCAGGCCCTTTTCGAGTGTACGGACCCGCGCGTCGATGGCGTCAGTCGCTCCTTTCATCAGCGGCGAATGGCTGGGGACGCCAGCTGTAATAAGGAGGTTGTTGGTGATCTGTCGATGTTCGAGACTTTCCTGAAGCCTTTCCAGAAGTTCCCGCTTGCCGGTGAACACGACGTCGGTATTTGAGTTCACGATACCGACGCCGATCTCGCCAGCTTCTGCTCGATCACGCCAAGCGTCCTCCGTGAGGATACGCTCAGCCTCGCTCGGGCCGCATCCGGCCGCAAGCATAGCACCATCGATACCAATATTTGCCACCGCACGGCTCCGAGCGATCGTCAGCTCAACAGCATCTTCCACTTTTAGAATGCCCGCTAGGGTAGCCACAACGTATTCGCTCATGCTGTGTCCGACGAGATAAGCGGGCTGAACTCCGAACAGTTCTAGCGAACGCGCCATGGCGAATTGCACGGAGAAAATCATGACACTGATTTCTTCGAAGGAAGCCGTCCGGTATTTGTCGTCTTCCCCAAACATGACCGTCTCCAGGTCACGATCCAGGAGCCGGCGACAAGCGGCCGCACAAGTCAGGAAAGCATTGCGGAAGTCCGGCACGTGATCGAACAGATCCTTGAACATCCGCGGGTGCTGCACTCCGCAGCCCGGCAGCATGAAGCCAATAGACGGCGAGGAAAAGGTCCGATCAGCTGTACGATCCCCTTCTTCTTCCAACCTCGCGATGGCCGTGCCCAAGTTGCGCGCCACCACAACGGTTCGATGCGCGAAGTGGCATCTCGCCACGCGTAGTGTATGAGCGACGTCACCAAGATCGATGTCGCGGTTGCGCCGCAAGAACGCAGCTAGATTCAGGCAGGCCCGGCTTAGCGCTGACGGGGTCTTTGCAGATAGGCAAAGGGCGTGAGATCCCCGTGCAATCGATCCGGGCCAAGCCCTTGCATTGTCGCTGTCCCATTCCTGCAGCACGATATGGCAGTTGGTTCCTCCCATACCGAGTCCAGTAACTCCGGCAGTTCGTGAACGTCCCGGCGGACGGGGCCAAGGTCTAAGCTGCTCATTGATGAAGAAAGGCGTGTCTTCCAGTCCCAGATCTTCATTCAGCCGATTGATTTTGATTGTCGCTGGGATTACTCCGTGCTGAAGCGTGAGAGCTGTCTTGATAAAGCTCGCGACCCCTGAGGCGATGTTGGCATGGCCGATATTCGGTTTAATTGACCCGAGCGCACAGGCGTTCGCCTGCCCCGCGAAGACATCTGCCAGTGCGCGGACCTCGATTGGGTCGCCGACCTTGGTGCCGGTCCCATGAGTTTCGATATATTCCACATCTTCAGGGCCAAGTGCCGCGGAGGCAAGTGCTTGGCGCACAACTTCGGCCTGGCCTCGTGCGCTAGGCGCCGAGAAGGATGATTTGGCGCGGCCGTCGTTGTTAATGGCACATCCTTTTACCACCGCGTGGATCGAGTCGTTCGCCTCAAGCGCGTCTTCAAGGCGCTTGAGAACGACAACCCCTACCCCATCTCCGAGCACCGTGCCACTTGCATCGGCATCAAAGGCCCGGCACACACCGTCCGAAGAATTAATGAAGTCCTTGACAAACTGATACCCCGCTTGAGGGAAGGTGATACTCGAGCCCCCTGCCAACGCCATGTCGCAATAGCCGGCCGCGAGCGACTGAGCGGCGACCGCGATCGCCACTAACCCAGTTGAGCATGAGGTTTGCACCGCAATGCTTGGGCCGTTAAGGTTCAGCATGTAGGACACGCGCGCGGCAAGGTAGTCCTTCTCGTTGCCGAGCTCCGTCAGGAAAGCGAGTGGCGCGTTGGTGGGATCGCTGAGGCTGCCCTTCAAATGGTGCAGTAGATAGAGTGGGGAAGAAGACCCTGCGAACACTCCGGTCCGGCCTTCATGCTGGGTTGGCGCATATCCGGCCGACTCAAGTGCCTTCCAGCAGCATTCGAGAAACAGCCGATGCTGCGGGTCCATTAACGTTGCCTCACGCCTCGAGAGGCTCCAGAAATCCGGATCGAAAAGGTCCACATCGTTGAGATGGGCGCCCACGCGCACATAATCCGGGCGATTCAGGACAGCTTCCGCAATGCCTCGGGCCTTGAGCTCCTGCCTGGAGAGCGAGGTGATCGAGCATACCCCCTGGCAGAGGTTCTCCCACAGCGCGTCTACCGTCTCCGCGCCAGGAAAACGCGCGGCCATACCAATCACCGCAATGTCCATACTGGGGCTGCTTCGACGGTCCAGCGCCTTCACATGCGCCCTACGCGCCAAGACTGGCGGTGTTTTGGGGAGCTTGCCGATTTGGGGACGTCCCTGCTCGCCAATGCGTTTGCGGAGAAGAGCCGCGAGTTCGTTAAAGGTCGGATTGAGGAAGACCTCCACTACCCGGAGTTGCACCTTCAGACTCTCACGAATCTGCGTGCAGAGGCGGGCAGCCAGAAGGGAGTGTCCGCCGCAGTCGAAAAAATTGTCGCCCAGATCGGCAGCTTCGGCCTGGAGAAGGTCTCGCCAGGCTGCGCGAAGTGCTGATTCGACCTCGTCGGTACCGGTCACCAGAGCGCACGACTCTTGCGCGAGCCCGCGAAGGCGCGACCGATCAAGTTTTCCGTTAGCCGCAATGGGCAATTCCCGTACCGCCACGAAATGCGCAGGTATCGCATAGTGCGGTAACTCGGACTTTAAATGCGCTCGCAAAGGAGCCTCCCAGCCTCTGCAACCATCGTGCAGCACCACATAGGCGACCAGTCGGTCCGGCTGGCCTGTCGTCGAATCGAGCTCAGGCAATACGGCGGCGGAGCGGACCCCGGCGTAGCGAAGCAAGGCAGCTTCTACAGACCCGGGCACGAGGCTGTAACCTCGGATCTTCACCATGAAAGCGCAGCGCCCGATAATTTCCAAGTGGCCACTTGGCAGCATACGACCAAGATCGCCAGTGCGGAACATCGTGCCATCTGCGCGAAACGGGTCGGGAAAGAACCTTTCGCGTGTCATCTCTGGGCTGCCGAGATATCCATGAGCCAAGACATCGCCGCCGACGAAGACCTCGCCCAAGAAGCCCATTGGGACGGGATCGCGTTGCTCCCCCAGGATATAGACACTGACATTGTACTGAGGCCTACCCACCGGCGCGACCTTTTGTATTATCGCAGGATCGACCTCGCTCAAGTCAATATGCGAAACATCACATGCCTCCGCTGCGCCGTAGTAATTGATGATTCTGATGTGCGGCAGCGCGTCCCTGACCCGCGCAAGCAACGCTGCTGTTAGTACCTCGCCTGATAGGTAGATCAATCTGAGATCGGGAAGGCGGGAGGGGAGGTCAAGGAAGCCGCTGCTGATAATCACGTCCAGCAGTGATGGGGTTAGCAATATTCTGGAAATTCGATTTCGCTCCAGGTACTCGACCAGCTGATGCGGATCGTAGATAACGTCATCGGGGACCAGATAGGCTGGAATCCCGGCGAGGATCGGCCGCATTATGTCCCCGAAGAGATTGACCGCCTCACGCTCACCAAGCGTGTATGGCAGCGCATGATAGCGCCACTGGTTGGCGCATACACTGCTTCGGTGGGGGCAGACAATCCCTTTTGGTTCACCAGTCGTGCCAGACGAAAATGAGATCTGGGCCGGCGCATCGATATTCACCGGTTGCGGATTGGCCGGGCTGGCCTTGCCAAGTTGTGCTTCCCAACCCTCGTCGAGCGACAGCGCAATACCGGACCAGTCAGGCGGAAGCTTGGCTGCGAAATGGTCGCTGGTGACGACGATTTCAACACATGCTTTCGCAAGTATTCGCTTTACCGCAGCGGCGGGCAATGCTTTGTCAAGCACGACGTAGGCCGCCCCTGTTTTTAGAATACCGAACAAAGCGACGGCGTATTCAGGTGAAGTATCCATCAGGATACCCACGCTGGAACCTCGGCTCTGACCATGTCCAAGAAGGTGCCTGGATAGAATGTCGGTTAGGTCGTCGAGTTCACGATATGTGATGGTCGTAGCCTCTGAAACGATGGCAGGACTGTCGGGGGTGAGAGCTGCTTGTTTGCGGAATCGCTCATGCAGCGTTAGATTAGTATAAGGGAAGACCTCGCCGTGTTGGATAGAAACCGGAAGTTGTCCCTTCACCTCGCTAACCTCGCGCAGGAGGCTGGACACCACCTGCTCCGTCATGGCATGGGTGAAAAAGTGATCGCCATCAAACATAATCCGGGCGAAGCGCGACGTCGTAAGCCGACGCCATCCGTCTAGGTCATTGGCATTGATTTCGTCCTCAACTCCGCCCATTGCGGTGATTGCCGCCTTGAGAGGCTTTGGCAGGTTTCGGTCGTAAGTCTCCGCAAGTTCGAAGTCGGCCCGCAGGGGCGGCAAAATGAAGTCCAATAGCAGTTTCTCGTTTGCCAGCGCCTTCTTGGGGACCATACCAAGGGTACGAATCACATCGGTTAGCTTATCATCGGTGTATGTATACATCGGCGGCTCTTGCGGGGGCAGATCCGCTGACGGGTGAGCAGACACGACCACATGGAAGGGAGATGGCCGACCGGCCTCCTCAAGGGAGCGGGCAATCTCGTAGGCCACGAGGGCACCTGCGCTATGACCGAAGAAAACGAAGGGGCTATCGCTGTATTCCTGGAGCGCCTCGATGACCATGGGTGCCAGTACGTCCATGCTGCGAATGGCGGCCTCCGCTGATCGTTTGCCGCGCCCGGGAAGATCCAAGCAAATAAGCTCAATGTCGTCAGGGAGATAGTCTGGCCAATTACGGAACGACTGGACGCTACCCCCCCCATGGGGGAAGCAAATTAGCCGATACGACGGCGCAAGTGAACTCTTTACAACACTAAGCAGTGTTTTTGACTTACCAGGAAGTTGTTCCATCTCTCAAGCCACTCCACCTAGATTCCGCCTGAAAACGCCTCTTTCTTAGCGGACATTTCTTTTTTATGAGGACTTCCAATTCGGTCTTTATAGCACTAGAAGCTGCCACTTCGACCTAAGCTTACGGCAGCCAAAGTAGCACGGTTATCTAATGTAGAATGTTAAGATGTATCAAACTTCAGTTCAGGCATCTGTTAAAAAGTGTTAAATATCATTTTGCACAACGATTTAATTTCTAATTTGATAAATTTACGCGAACGGCGCCATTGCAGTAACGCTGTCGACCCTTATTGCGCCCCTGCATTGCGTACTCGTGCAGCGTCCGAGCGCAATTCGGACACAAGCCTTTTTGGCTGTCCCTGACCTCAGACCTTGCTGTGAAGGTACCATTGTCCGCGACCTTCGATCATGAAGGTTCAGTAATTTATTTGGTATCCGGCTGTCCAAGTTGGTCAACCAATTGAGATGGCAGGGTGCGCATGATGATCTGCTGGGGACAAGGCGATGCTATATGCCCTATTAACTGCCCGCGGATTGGGAGCGCATTGAGATAATAATGCAGGCCACCAAATTCCACAACCTGCTCATCCCAGCCCGTGTGAAGCGTTAGCGGGTCCTGCTGGAGACCAAGACCTACGCATTTCAGTATAGCCTCTTTCCTGGTCCACAGCTCCAGGAACTCTCTCGCAGACTGTTTGCGCGTAACGTCTTCAAACCTCCTGACTTCTTGGTCAGTCATAATGTGGCGGGCCAATTGTCGGCAATTTGCCAAGGGGCGCCAACGCTCAATATCTATCCCAATCAGGCCCACGGCTGAAACGGCGACGGCGGACCAATCCTGGCTGTGAGACTGGCTCACTTCGATATCGCGCGCCGGCAATCGAGGCTTGCCGAACCGCGAAACGGTCATCTGGAGATCTTGCTCCGGAATATGCAAGTGCGCAGCAAGGATGGTTCGAAAAGCAAATTTTGCTTGAATGTATGAAAGCCGCAGATCTGAGTGGCGGATTCTTTCGGCCCGCTCCCGCTCAGTTGGGCTTAGCACTTCACGCATGTATGGCGTTGGGATTGTCAGCTGTGAATGCCGGAAAACCCAAACATCGATCGTACCAAACTGCCTCTGCGAATGCATTCGTCACAGCCTTTGGCTCGCTCCACCACATGCCCTTGCCTGATCAGCGCGAGGGTGAAGTCGTTATTGCTTCCCCCATTTACACGTCCACAGTGCGGTAATGGGGCGGGTCGTTACTGACTTGGGAAAGCTTCTACACTGCCATTGCGTCTCTGGGGTTAAACATTTAAGAAACAACTTAAAGATTTATAAGACCTCTTTGAGCTTCTTTTCATCAGTCGTATACTATATCTTTTGCTGCACCGAACTAGCACCACTAATGTTAACGCGATGTGATTGGCGGCCCGCCATTAGCGCCGTTCCGAAAATAGTTGAGTGATTTCAGCCGGTTGTGATTCCGTCGGATTTGCGAGCTTCGATGGAGATCACGATGGCCTGGACTGAAACCACCCGTGCGCATCGCGGCGCAAGGCTGAGCCGGGCAACGAGGCGCATGTCGGAGCACCGATGCGGGCGTCGTCTCGGCGCTCGCCGTTGCCGCCGGCCAGGCGGTCAAGGCCGGCGACGTGCTTTTGTCCATCGAGGCGATGAAGATGGAGACGGCATTGCATGCCGAGCGCGACGGCACAATCGCCGAAGTGCTGGTCAAGGCCGGCGATCAGATCGATGCCAAGGGTGTCCACAGCCTAAGAAGCACCTCAGCTATTCACTTAGAGGCGCTGAAGCTTTCCCGACGTCGGGCCGACGACCATCTCGTCTCCCGATGAGTAGGCAAACTGGAGTGCGGCAATACCGCGCTCGGCCATCTCCTCAAGATCACGCAGGCTCAGATTGCAGGCGAGAGATAGCAGCGCACCAGAGCAGGACCGCGGACTTGTCGAACTGACAGCCTTTGAACATTGCAACACTCCGAAAACGAAGGTTCCTTGCCACAGCACTGTAATCAAAAGTTGCAGCAGATCAATTTAGGCTCGTGCGCCTGCGCTCGACCCGGAAAAGGAGGCAGAGAATGCGACAGGGTTCATCTCGTTTCCGCCAACCGATGTGCCCGTCAAGGCCGGCGCGCTGACCGGTCATCTGGTCGAAGCCTGCTAAACGGCGAAGGTCATCTCCTCTAGAGGGAAGGTCCCAAACGGATCATGCTGCCGTCGCTGAAGCGTGATTGGCGGAATCTGTGGAGGTTGTGCCCTGTCTCATTTCCTTGGACCAGGTCGGCCCACCAACCCGCCCATGCCGGGTCCGATACCGAAGCCGTGGCTACTCATCCCGGTCGCGATAACCAGACCTAGGATCGCAGCGGCGCGATCGACGATAGGCACGACATCCGGCATTGCATCGATCATGCCCGCCCAACTCGCCTTGAGCGGCACTGTCTTGAACTGCAGGAAAAGCCCGTAATCCCGCGGTCGATGGGCGGAGTGCAGAGGCTTCGGGAGCGGGATTCCCATCTCCAACAGTGATACCGAGATATTCCGGCGCGCCAGAACAGCGCCGTAGTCACGCCGACAATGCCGCCGCCGATGACCACGACTTCCGAAGTCTTCGGCGGAGTCGCTTGAAACTGTACGGGGTGGCTTCGGTGAAGGGGAATATTGTCAAAGAATACTGTCCTTTTGGTACGCTACGGCGGTATCCGGCCTACAGACTTGTCTCGCCTGCGACACCACAAATCGCTTGCAGGATCGCGCCCGGTGCCTGCTGAAGCCGATCCGCATCTGCCGGAGCCATAGTTGAACAATTGGATCAATCAGGACCATCGGCGCATAAAGCACCGTGTCCGAACGATGTGCGGCTTCAATCCTCAGTAAGCGTCGGCATTATCCTGTCCGGCATTGAAATGTTTCACATGATGAGCAAGTGACAGGCCAGGGACGCCTTCAATCCGAATCCGTCGCTGGCCGGACAGTTCGCCATTCTCGCCGCCCGACCAGAAGCGCAAACAATCCTCCCTGCGTCCCAACTCAACCGTTGCAAAACCGATCCTAATCGGTTCGCAATTTGAGATACTCGATCCTGACGTAGCTGCCGCGTCAATCGCCCAGCCGCGCCTCGTCGAGCGTCGCATCGATCGGCGCTTCGCCGGCGACGCGTGCGGCCGCATGGGAGCGGATCGCGGCGACAAGCGCGCATTGCGTTGCCGCACCACGTGCAACTGCTGGAATCCCGCCGAAGAGGACGGGATCGACGCCGGTTTGCAGGAAGAGCTTGCCCCCCACAGTAATCCGCATTCTATTTGACGAAAAGCTCGCGCGCTGTCTTCGTTAAAGGGTCAAACCCACGATCCTTAACAGCAAAACTTTGGGTGATCGTGATTCCAACGTTGTCTAGCCACAGGCCAGGCATCATGTGGAAAACCATACCTGGCTGAAGAACTGTTTCATCTCCCTTGCGGATACTAGCCGTACGTTCTCCCGATGCGGGCGGAAATGCGATGCCAGTCGGATATCCAATTCGGGACTCCTTTTCAATCCCATGGCGAGCAAGCACTTGACTGAATGCGCTGAACACTTCTGAACAGGTCCGCCCAGGACGCACACTTTCGAGGCCGACGTTTAGGGCTTCTACAGCAATCTTCGACAGATTTTGGAATGCAGTTGAGGGTTTGCCGACTACGATTGTACGAGAGAGTTGAACTTGGTAGCGGTGCCGGCACCCCGAAAGTTCAAGATTAACAACAGAGGAATTCGGCACCGGTTCGTCGGTCCAAGCTGCATGTGGAGCGATTGAACGCTCGCCTATGCAAAGATCGGGAGGGCAAGCAGGGTAGTCACCTCCAAACTCAGCCGTACCCGACACTTGCTGGTGATAAATAGCTGCCGCGATATCGCATTCACGAACTCCAGCTTCCACCGTATCGATCACACATTGCATCGCCACATCTGCAAGCTGACCAGCTTGACGCATGATTGCGATTTCAGTCGGGCTCTTTATCAGCCGGAGCCATCCAACGAGTAGGTCAGCATCAACGAATTCCGCAAGTGGCAAAGCCCGGGTAAGATCCTGGTGAGCACGGGCGGAATAATAGTATCCTCCCATCTCGACGCCAACGCGCGCCTTCTCGCCCCCGACTTCCCTTACAATATCGGCCATAAAGGTGTAGGCCGATAGGAAGGGCGAATGAACATGCGTTTCGGGGTAAGCTCTGATGTTTTGATCGGCAAGATAGGTAGTCATTAATGCCGAAACGCGATCCATCAACCGGCCCACCCAAATAGGCTCGTCGTGATCGAGTGACACGATCACCATTTGCGGAGTATAGAACGAGTAAGCGTTATAGCCGGTAAGATAGTTTTGGTTAGGCGGCTCTGACAGAAGAAGGATCTCGATCCCTCTCGTCGTCATTTCTTTCTTTACCGCTGTTAGACGTGACTGAAACTCGGCAATCTCAAAATGCAGTTCTTTTAGCACGTTTTTCTCCTTCTAATTCAAATCAAAGCGACCGTCTTGGGTGGCATCATCATTTCCAGCGGTGTGCGTGGCACATCTGGAGGGAGAAGGGCGGAGCCCACCCCCCCCCGCGTTATGTTGACACGATCGGAGACCATTGGTCGGGCCTGCGATCCCTCGTCGTAGCTCGAACCGCCCCAGGTGTTGGGAGGGCTGGGTGCCGGTCGCCATTACCAGTGGAATGCGGCCAGGCTATAGGCTGACTTGTGGCAGCACAATTCGGATCTGGCAACAATGTATCGGCCGGTACCTCTTGCCACAGTGGGGATGTACCGCGTTGATCGAAGACCTTCACGTAGGTCCCACCATCGCGAGCTATCTCGATCATGAACACAGCTGAAACCGTACCGCTTCGCCGGACCATAGGAAATACGGTCGCTGCCGTCGACCTGCAGGACGCCGCGATAGCCATCCAGATGGCGGGCGACGCATTCGCCGGCACGGCTGTCCTCAAAGCGGTCGGCGACGGGGCTGATCGTCTCGCAGTCGCGGCAGGTGAACTTCTCCCGCACGTGCTGGATCACCTTCCATTGCCGCGGCACCACCTCCAGCGTCTCGGTGATATCCTCACCCAGCTTGCGTAGCCGATGACCGCCGCAGCAATGGCAAGCGGTCGGCGCCGGCTCGACCACGCGTTCGCGCGGCAGATGCTCGGGAAATGGCTGACGCGCCGGTCGTTTGCGCACATAAGGCACCACCTCGGTGGTCCTGGCCGCGGCCTGTTCGGCGGCGATCTCGTCTTCCGTCGCGGTGCTCTCGAGCTCCTCGAAGGTGAGCTCCATCTGGTCGTGCAGGCGGGCTGAGCGTTCAGAACTCTGACCATGCAGCGCCCGCTGCAGCTTGCGGATCGTCAGATGCTGATGTGCGATCAGCGCCGCATCATCCGATGCCTTAGCCCTGGCGACCGCCAGTTCGGCCTCGACCAGCGCAGCGCGCGCGGCCTCGTCTTCGGCTCTGGCCAGCGCTGCGGTCAGCGCCGCTCTGAGCGCGCCGATATCGTCCGGAACAGCATCCTGGGCGGTGGCAACCATGCCCTGGAGTGAATCATAAAACGCGCCCGCTGACTCGCGGAAAATGGCGCAAACTCAAAGAAAAACTCAGCCCGCGCGCTGCGGGCGGAACGTGTGGCGCGGGTTGCGCCAATCGATCCCGTCGAGCATGTAGGCGAGCTGCGCCGGTGATATGGAAACCGTGCCGTCCGCCGGCGACGGCCATAGAAACCGGCCCTTCTCGAGCCGTTTGCATACAGCGACATGCCAAGCCCATCATGCCAGATAATCTTGATCAGATTGCCGCTGCGGCCGCGGAAGACATAAATATCGCCGGCCTAGGGTTAGGTGGCGCGCCACCTAACCGTTCTTATGCATCGGGTGAGATTTTGTGGCGGAGCCGTCCTGGCGCCAGCCGAGGTCTGCCAAATCTGGAATCCT
>NZ_JAIUIS010000030.1:0-14808 GCF_020165765.1 Mesorhizobium sp. B264B1B | reverse complement strand
GCGCAAAGAGGCTCACCGGCGACGCCTGGGAGAAGCGGCTAATTGCAGTGCGACGTGCAGTCGAAAATATCTGAGATACTGCACGTGCTTGGGTGGCCGAGGAACCTCGCTCGCGGCCCTCTCGGGCCTGCTGCAGATGCCCTATTGCAACGACTACGCGGGACGAGGGCCTTTCGATGAACCCGCGGGTCCCGATGCGAAGCTTCGGCCCGCTGGCGCGGCGTGGCGGTATGCGAGGACATCGGTGCGATATGTTCCGGAAACGCCCGGCCTGCGGATGGCACCCCGGGCACGGACCGCGGCAGCTTTTCCTTCTCGGGCTACTGTGAGCACCAGAGCGGCCACGTCGTCGTGCAGCTCGATCCGTATGCCGTCAGGCCTGCGGTCAGTGCACTCTCCCCGGCCGAAAAATTCGGCGCGTCCACTCGTAAGATTCTCCGCTCGTTGAATACAGCGATGCAGAAATCGACGCGCTGCTCGCAGCCGGCAATGCGTAGCTATCGCTGGTGAGTTCGCAGTATTGTGCCCGCGTAACCCCGGAGAAGTTACCATTCTCCATTAGCGCGGTAGAATCTGAATTCGAGATGGCTTCAATCTGCAAACAACATTTGAATTAGCGACGCTCGCAGAAATAGTGTGTTGGACCTCTAAGTAAGTCGTGAATTCGTTGCAAAACTTGCGACCTACTCGGATATTTAGGAGCAGCACAAAGGACCCCCTCCCTGTCTCTCACTGGTCGCCGAGCTATGGTCTCCGCTGCGGCCTCCGGTATTGGTCGTGTTATCGCCGAGGCACTTGCGAAAGCTGGGGCTCCGGTAGAGGTGTGCGATGTTGATCAACAGAAGATTGCAGAGATGAGCCACCGACATCCCGCCATTGGCGCGACACGTTGTGATCTTGCCGAAGCGACCGATACTGAGCGCTTCTTCGAAGCTGCAGCCGAGCGGATGGATGGGATCGACATTGGAAACCAACGTTGGCGGTCAATTTCACCAGCCATTTTTGCTTGCGACCAGGAACAGTTCGCGCTCGCCTCGCAGACCAAGGCCGAGGCGGTGCAGAAGGCTGGCAGTTCAAGGATGAGATCGTCGCCGTCACCATCAAGGGCAAGAAGGGCGACACGATCGTCGACCAGGACGAATATATCCTCATGGCGCCGTCATCGACGCCATGACTAACCTGAAGCCGGCTCTCGACAAGGACGGCACGGTGACGCGGCCAATGCGTCCGGCATCAATGACGGCGCCGGCGCGCTGCTGATGACCGAGGCAGAAGCCACCAGGCCGCGGCATCGCCCGGCTGGTCCGCATCGCTGCCGGGGCGACTGCCGGCGTCGATCCGGCGATAATGGGCCCCGGACCTATTCCCGCCTCGAGGCGGGCGCCGGAGAAGGCCGGCTGGTCGGTCAAGGACCTCGACCTCGTAGAGGCCACGAGGCTTTCGCCGCGCAGGCCCGCGCCGTCTACAAAAGCATGGCCTGGGATCCACAATCGTTAACGTTGATGGCAGCCATCGCCATCAGCCACTCGATTGGCGCCTCCGGTGCCCGCGTGTTCAACACGCTGTCTACGAAATGCGCCGGCGCGGCGCGAAAGAGGGCCTGGCGACGCTCTGCATCGGCGGGGGCATGGGCGTCTCTATGTGCGTGGAACGAATATCGCGGAGCCAAGCAAAAGCGATGCACCGCCAACTTCGCCTCTGTCATGTGTCGCTTGAGCTCTCTTTCGGCAGCAGCGACGTGCGAGTAGAGTGTGAGCACGCAATATCGGCGGCACTGTAATCTTCTAACATTACAAGAGATTGGGCAAATAGATGGATGCGACCTGTAAATTCGCAACAATGGTGACCGACGATCTTATTGACGGATATGGGCACATGAATATGGTGCACTATCTGGCAGCGTTCAGTAAAGCTGCGGATGTACGGCTCGACACTGCCATACGTCTAAATGCGAATGGTTCGATGCTCTCTGGCCTCGTCACCGCCGAGGCGCGGATCGCTTACAAGAAAGAAGCGATGCGCGGCGACAATTTGGTCCTTACTACTTGGATAGCCGACATAGACGAAAAGCGAGTCCATGTCGCGCAAACCATGGTACGTGCCGACGGAGCGTTACTGTCGACAGCTGAACAGCTTTTCCTGAATTTCAACCTGCTATCGCGGCGCGTGGAACCATTCCTGCCCGATGTGCTGGCCGACCTTAGAGGCGGTGTTGAGGCGGACAATGGTAAATTCGATCCGGGCATTGTCAGTCGCCGAATGGGCATATCGAGAATAGTATGAATTTACCTGACCTTCGTCAGTCCGTGTCGGTGGCAACTTCTGCGTGTACGTTAGGCGGCGGATTCTGGGTGTCCACCGTCCCGTTGGCAGGCGTGATGATGCCTCGAAGGCGCGTATCACCAGTGGAGGAGGGATCCACCGGAAAGTCTGAATAGCGGCTTGGTTGGGTAACTGGCCGGGACGAAGCCTCGTGACAAAGACCGCCCCGGGCGGTCGAGCAATCCAGCGTGCCGTAACGTGAGTAAAGCCTGAGCAGGCCTCGAAAGAGTCAATGCAGACTCCGACCCATCTCTCGCTCGGGGAAGGCTGTGCGGACAGGGAAGCAATCGACATAGGCACCTGTCCGGTCTGCCGGGTATTGGGCACGGCACGTTGGAAAGGTGATGCTGGTAATCGAAGGGAGGCCCGTTCGGCATGAGGGTGGCGGCCTCAACCTCCGGGCGGCGGTGCCGGCGGGAGTCGGAAACGGTCGTCCGGCCGTTGAAGCCGGGTAATGCCAGCGGAGCGAAGGACCCTGACTTCTGGTGTGCTTTCGAAGGTGGTGGGGAGGGGTGATTGGCGACAAGCATGGAAACGCCGAAATGACCAGGTATCTGCAGAGGAAGCTGTATCGTAAGGCGAAGGCGGAGCCCCTTTACCGCTTCTACGTGCTCTACGACAAGATCTGCCGTGAAGACATGCTGCGCCATGCCTATGCGCTTACCCGCGCCAATGCGGGTTCGCCGGGCGTGAACGGCGTGACCTTTGCGCAGATCGAGGCGGAGGGTGTAACAAGGGGCCGCGGCTAGAAGTGCGTGTTCGGCTGAACCAGCTTTTGCTCGGTTGGTCGACCTACTTCAGCTACGACACCCGAGCGCCGGCCTATGATGCCGTTGACCGGTAATGTGTATGACCGCGTGAGCAAGTGCCATCGGCATAAGCTGCAAGGGTGCGGCGCGAAACAGCTCTCGCGGACCACATCTCCGAGAAACTGGGCGTGGTGTGTCTTCGTCGGCAGCGCGTATCGCCGCCGTGGGCCTTACGATGAGGCCAGTGGGAAGCTGGATGCGGGAGATCCGATGTCCGGTTTGATGAGCAGCGACTGGAAACGGAGCGACGGTCCGGACTGCGGCACCGGCAAAAGGCGGTTGTGTGAGTTCCGCAAAATGAGGCGGCCATGAAGCTGGTCATGCGGCTTGACGCAGCGCGAGCTTCTTGTGCTCGCGCAGGTCGTCCATGTTGATGAAGCGGTTGGCCTCCATCCAGTTTTCGTTGGTCTCGACGGCCAGTGCCCTGACGAGGCGCAGGCAGCGCTGTGAGTTTGGAAAGATGCGTACGACATAGGTGCGCCGGCGGATTTCCTCATTGAGCCGTTCAAGCATGTTCGTGCTCTTGAGATGCTTGTGATGCTGGCGCGGCAGACAAAAGAAGGTCAGCGTGCGCTCGATGGTCTCCTCCACCCAGGTCGTCAGCCTTGGATAGCGGCCCGACCATTTGGACAGCCATGCGGCGAGATCGGCCTTGGCCTCGGCGAGATCGCGCCGGTCATAGAGCCAGCGCAACTCCTGCAGGCAATCGTCGCCATGCTTTCTCGGTAGGTGATCGAGCGCGTTCCTGAGGAAGTGCACGTAGCAGCGCTGCCAGGCGGCTTCCGGGATCACCTCGCCGATCGCGGCCACCAGGCCGGCATGATCGTCGGACACGACCAGCTCGAGCCCTTGAGGCCGCGCGCCTTCAGGGCGACGAGGAAATCCCTCCAGGCCGAGCGGCTCGCGATTGGCCATCTCGACGGCCAGGATCTGGCGCCGCCCATCCCAGTCGATGCCGACCGCGATCAGCACCGCCTGGCTCATGACGATGCCGGCTTCGCGTACCTTCTTGTAGCGAGCATCGAGGATGAGGTAGGCAAAAGGCTCTTGAAGCAGGCGCTCGGCAAACGCCTTCAAACTCTCGTCCAGGCGTTTGTTGATGGCCGAGATCGACGAGGCCGAGAAAGCATGGCCGCACAGCTCTTCTGTGATCGCCTTGACCTTCCGGGTCGAAACGCCCTGCACATACATCTCCGCAAGCGTGGCCACCAAGGCCCGCTCCGAACGCTGGTAACGCTCGAAAAGCTCGGTGGAGAAGCGGCCGGCCCGGTCCTGCGGAACCCGCAGCTCAAGCTTGCCGATGACAAGGGTACGGCCATAGAACCCGAGCGGCAGCCCAGCCGCTCCGGTGTGCGCTCGCTCTTCAAAGCACCCAGCGCCTCGTCCATCTCGGCCCCGAGCACCTCCTGCATCACGGCGCGGATCACCTCGTGCAATCCATCCGGGTTCGAAAGCAGAATGTCTTTGACGGCAGCGCTGGCGGTCTTACTTTCTGTCTTGGTCATGGTGGCGTTCCTTCCAGGGAATCGGTGACGTTGAACATCACCAGCCTTCCCTCTCTCAGCGAATTTGCAGAACCCTCAGCACACTACCCACAAGGCGAAAGCCGTCGGCCAACGGCAACTCCCCGGAACCCACCGCCACCGCGCCAGTCGTTGACTCCTCATTCGATTGTGGCGAAAGCTTCTATACCCTGCTGCGCTGGTATCGCGATGGGGTCATTGTCGAGCGCAACCTGCCGGTGCTCTCGACTTAGTCGACTGTGAACAATCTTGATCGCTAAGCGGCAAGCTGCTTCGGCCGGTTCAGGAACGCGGCGATCAAGAGCCACAAAAGTTGCTTCAGCCACCTGAGCAGGAGGGAGAAGTTGTAACCGGCTGCGGCCAGGATGGCGTTGATCGCATCGCCTTGGATGTGAGCGAGTTAATTGCGGCCATTCTGTGTTCGTTCTTGATGTGGCCAATCACCGGCTCGATCGCGGAGCGGCGGCGCATTTGGCGCTTGATGGCCGGTGTCACGCGGCGCTTTTGACCAGCGGTGAAGACCCTGAACTTATGACTTTGCGGCGCATTGTGGCCGCGATAGCCGGCGTCGGCGAGAACGCGGCTGATCTCGTTGCCGATGGTCTTTTCCATGTCAGGGATGATCGATGAGCGTGTGGCCGTCATAGGGATTGCCGGGCAGCGCTTTTGCATGTAGGGCGAACTGGCCACCCTTTGAGCGGTTCAGTGTGGTGGCCACCGGCACCTTCACCCGAACTCGTAGGGCGCGTGCGCCTTGCCCTTGCCGATGCATTCCACCTCGTGCGCATGCAGGCTGTAGATCTTGCGGCCGCGCTGGCGCTGCTCGAGAACGGTGGAGGCCTGGTAGAGCGACCATTTGAAAAGCGCGTCCAGCTTCGCGTCGCCGGCGATCTGACGGGAGATGTCGCGGACGGTGCGCCCCACATACGTCCTGAGCCTGCGCAGGGCCTTGTTGGCCCGCTTGAATTGCTTGGCGTGGGCGTAGCGCTGATACATGATCAGCGCCTGTTTGCCGACCCGGACATAGGACTGACGCAGGTCGAGCCGCGTCTTCTTCGCCAGCCGCACCAGCCGCTCGCGGGCCCGGTGGATGAGCTTGGCGTTGGTCGGGAACAGGCTGCACGGTCGTGTCCACGATCACTTGGCGCGTGTCGGTCGGCTTCATCGCCCTGTTCTTGACCGCAATGCTGAGGCTTTCTTGCAAGCGCGACGATCCGCTCCTCGCCCATGCGGCTGCGCCAGCGCGTCATCGACGAGCGGTCGAACGGCAGGTTGTGGCGGAAGAACTCCTCGCCGGACAGACACTGGAAATACAGGTTCTCGATCCAGCGGACGCACAGCGCCTCGTCCGACAGGTTGAAGGTGTGCTTGAGGATGGCGAGCCCCGCTATTAGCCGGGTCGGCATCGGCAGCATGCCGGGACCGTTCGAATAGACCGCACCGAAGCGCGCCTCTCTGCTCAAGGCGAGCGCGGAACAGATCCTGTTCTCCAGTCTCACGCCGCTCGCGTGGTCTGCCCATCGCCTAGCTCCGATTCACTGCGATGAAAGCGGCGAATCGCGCTTCGCCAGGCGGCGAAATCGCAAACTGGAATTGCAAGAAACTACCCACAAACTGGCCGTTACCTGCAATTCGGAAGCTGAAAAGTAGACTATTCCTATGCGATATCAGCGGCTTCGGTATTCTTCACGGCCGACGACTTACCTCGGGCACGCACACGTCACCGACACCTACTGGGATCTCACCGAAACGCCAGAGTTACTGCAGTGCGCCCTACTGCGAGTGGAGCCATCTGAGCGGGGAGACCGGGATGAAGAGCGCCAGCACATTTCCCACACTGCTGGAGAGGTTCTTCATGGACCGGCTCATGCGACAGTGACAGGTGAGTCCTCACACGCTTGTGAGCTATTCTGAGCAAGGCGTTGACGTTGCCTGATCTGGAGCCCCCCTTCCGCGTGCTCGCGATGCCGACCAAGCGCTATTTGCGGCGACCAATTGAGAGCACACCTCCAGGACATCTGAGCAGAACGCGCTTTTCAAATACATCGGGGCTCTAGCATATCCAGAACCGCATTTAGCTGTCCGGGAGTGAGTCTGCAAGCGATTAGTGGTATCGCAGGAGATAATCGCCCCCAAGTTGGTGTCCTCTCCAAACAAGCGCTTCGCTGCCGGGGCTGGCGACAAGCGATTTACTTAAACAAAACACTGCAACCGGTCAATTTCCTTCGCCGTTGTCGAATACTGCTTTCCGCATGACCTCATTCCGCCATGAGCAGTTCGTGGGTTGCCAACTGGTCTCGGTGGGGGGCATCTTTCGGTGTATCGCAAATGAACATCTCGAAACGCGATGGGATACCCACACATTTTATGTTGGTCGTGCCGCCGTGTGGCTCGATATCATCGGTAACATCATACCTAGCGTTAGATCTTGACACGCTTGGCATGACCACGGGTCATCTTGTTGTCCCCAAAGTCCCACTATGGGTCATCGAATGACAAGATATCGTGAGGTGTTCCCAATTTTGGACCGCCCGGCTGGAGGATTTCCGGGCTGCCAAGACGCTTCCAGCCATCTAACTTCCAGATGGGTCTGATATTGATTATATTCTTGCTACCTCATGGGCCGAGGGGCTTTGGTTAGCATATAGGCGACGGCATGGAGGAGTGAGCGCTCGCGGCTGCTTCAGCCATGGTGATTGGCTATAGCGGCCCGTCGCTTCTGTATGAGCGGTACCGCCGAGTCTCATGCATCATATCAACCTCAAAGGGGAATGTACTATGAATAAGATTGTGACAATTATCACAGCGGCATCATTGTCCATCGCGTCGGTCGTTTACAGTACCTCGGTGTATGCCGGAGAGGTGCTGCAGCGTGTTCTCAATACGAAGACGCTCAGGGTTGCGGTTGGCACTGATTGGGGAGCAATGTCTTCCCTGAATGCGAACCACGAATTAGAGGGCTATGACATCGACGTCGCCAAAGGCGTCGCTAAATCCCTTGGTGTTAACGTTGAATTTGTCACGCCGGGGTGGGACATCATAGCCGCAGGCAACTGGCAGGGCCGTTGGGATATTAGCATGGGTCAAATGACCCCTACTAAAACCAGAGCTGAAAAATTCGACTATTCCACCACTTACTTCTATGAAAAAGCGGCTGTCATTGTTCACAATGACAGTAAGGCGTCTACACTTTCCGATCTAAATGGAAAGATCGTCGGCGTTTCCGCTGGAACCCTGGCCGAGGACTATGTAAACCAAAACTTTAAGTGGGATTGGATTGGCGCTCGGCCCGAGGATTACAAATTCAAGGCCGGTGAAGTGAAGGTTTATACCTCAACGGGTGTTGCGTTGGATGATCTCCGGCTAGGCGATGGTACCCGTCTTCATGCAATTCTTACTGACGGAACTCTCGCGGAAAGAGCAATCAAATCTGGCTACCCCTTCAAGGTGCTTGGGAGTCTCTTTGCCACGCCTGCTGCCATCCCTATGATGAAAGGCGACAAGGAGTTCAGCGAGAAGGTCTCAGCCGCCCTAAAGAGCATGAAGGATGACGGCACGCTCTCGACTCTGTCGATCAAATGGTACGGGTCGGACCACTCTGTCGAGAATTAGCAAGTTGGTGAAAGTTACGCGGCTCGGGTCAGCCCGAGCCGCCTTGTTGGAGGATGTCCCATGCTTTACCAGGATACGGTGGAATCCGAGGTCCTTGTCCATAGACCGTGGTTTGTTGCCTCGATCTTTGGCGTCGTCTTCGCGATTTGTCTCATGTTCAACCTTGTGGGCACAACCTTCGGCGAGCTTATGCGGCCTGTCATCGGCGACCCTCTGCAGAGTGGCGTCTATGGGCGTTTCGCAATCGCTTTCGTGATTGGGGTCACGTTCTGCCTAAACATCGTGCTAATCGGTTTTGCCCCCTTGAAGGCCCAGATTGGCATTGTGTGGATCGAGCTGCTGACTCTCTTCCTGGCCTTCTTCAAAGCGTTCAACCTTAGTCTGCCCTTCATCTGGGAAAATCTGCCATACCTGATTACGCAGGGTGTGGTGACGACGATCTATGTTTCAGCAGTTTCACTTGTTTGCGCATCAGTCATCGCCATCATTGCAGCGATTGCTAAACTTTCAAGCAACGGCTTCGCCTACGCTATCGCCAGCTTCTACACATCCTTTTTTCGTGGCCTGCCGCTTCTCATACAGATTTACCTGATTTACCTCGGGCTGCCGCAGCTGGGCATTGTCATCAATGCCGTTCCTTCGGGGATATTGGCGCTGTCGCTTTGCGTCGGCGCATATATGACTGAAATTTTCCGCGCCGGTATCCAAAGCATCGATCGCGGCCAATGGGAAGCTTCACGATCCATTGGTTTCGGCTTCGGTCTAACCATGCGCAGGATCATCCTGCCTCAGGCGCTGCCTGTCATCATTCCTCCAATGGGAAACACGTTCATCTCAATGCTGAAAGACAGCTCGCTTGTCTCGGTCCTCGGAGTGTGGGAGCTAACGTTCCTTGCTCGCACCATCGGCCAGCCAACCTTCCATCACATGGAGATGCTGATAACAGCCGCAATGATTTATTGGATCATGTCTGCCTGCCTCGAAGTGGCTCAATCGCGACTCGAGCGTCACTATGCAAGGAGCAAAGCACGATGACTGCTGGCCTCAAAAGTCACTTGAAGGGCCTCGATAGCGGCGATTCCTCGCAAGCGATTGGCAATGTGCTGCGCGAATCACTTTCATCCCAGGAGTCATTCAGTCAGAAGCACGGGTCAATGAGTGCTGACATAATTATCGAAGCCACGAATGTCTCCAAATGGTACGGCACCTTCAGAGCATTAACTGATGTCAATCTAACCGTCCGCAAAGGCGAACGCATCGTCATCTGCGGTCCCTCCGGATCCGGGAAGTCGACGCTCATCCGCTGCTTCAACCGGCTCGAAGCGCATCAGAAGGGCGAGATCACCGTCAACGGGATCAGATTGCACAACAAAATGCGCAACGTGACCGAAGTTCGCAAGAATGTCGGGATGGTGTTCCAGCACTTCAATCTCTTCCCCCATATGACCGTGCTGATGAACTGCATGGCCGGTCCCATGTGGATCAAGGGCGTGCCCGAAGCCCAGGCCAAAAAGACCGCGCTGAAATTTCTGGAGCGGGTGCGAATTCCAGAACAGGCGAACAAATACCCGGTTCAGCTGTCCGGCGGACAGCAGCAGCGTGTTGCGATTGCCCGTTCGCTGTGCATGGAACCCGCGGTCATGCTGTTCGACGAACCGACGTCGGCGCTCGATCCGGAAATGGTCTCCGAAGTGCTGGACACTATGACCAGTTTGGCAAGCGACGGCATGACCATGGTCTGCGTCACCCACGAGATGGGGTTTGCTCGCGCCGTCGCAGACCGGGTAATATTTATGGATTGGGGCCAAATCGTTGAAGAGGGCAATCCCAACGACTTCTTCACCAACCCCCAGCACGAACGCACCAAGCTATTTCTTAGCCAGATCCTGAGACATTGAAGGGTCTCGGCTGACACTCGTTGGTCTTGGTGCCACAGCTAACTAGGTAGCGGCAAGGGCGATCAGCGTAAGCGCCAAGCTGACCCCATCTGGCGCGGCTTGAGGTGATGAGCGATAGATAGTGACACTGAATGAGCTGAGGAGCTTGCAATGTCAATTTCTATGTCTGCGCCTATGCCGGATGACAGAAGCTTCCATGTCCTTGAGGCGGTTGCGAGCCGGCTGGACGCAAGTCCGCGGCGGCGCTGGTCGGCGGAAGCGTACGCAACCGGTGAAGAACGCAGACGTGCGTATCCGGCGGCCATGAGGACCTTAGCACTGCGGTGCTGGCGTCAAGTTTTTGATGGGGAGATGCGATGATATTCTTCGAGGAGGAGTTTAACCTCCTCGATGCCTTCATCGGTGAAGGCTAAGATCCCGTCGTCATCGTTGGTGCCGTACACCCAGATGACGCCGTCCTCCGGCTCGAGACCGAGGGTCAGTTCGTGGATGAGCGCTTCGCTGACGCCGAGGTCGCTGGCGACAAGTTCGACGGTGTAGACGTGGTGCACCTTATTGCGCTGCATGTTCAGGCCGCCGCTGGTTGGGTCCGCAGTTTTGCGGATCTCCAATTCCACGGCAGCAAATCATCGATCCAATGTGCCGGATAGGCGGGCAGTCGGGCGAGGATGTCGGCGAGCCAGGCCTGAGGGTCGACGTCATTCAACTTAGCGCTTTATGCCGACCGCCGAACTATGCCGAGCCTCTTCCGATCATGGCGGTATGACGCGCTTTGCCTGCCATTTCGACCAAGAACCGGTCGTTCACACTCGGCATAGGTCTCATGCTCAAAGGGCGTTCAGGAACGCGAGAAGCCGGTCGTTTGGTCGAAATCGTTCGGCCTTTGCGCGTTCGTATGGCTTCAGCTTGGCAAGTGCGGATTCCTTCAGCTCAAGATGTGCGTGAAGATAGGTCAGCGTTGTTTCCATCGCCTCATGGCCCAGCCATAGGGCGATGACCGAACAATCGACGCCCGCCTGCAGCAGCTCCATGGCAGCGCTGTGCCTCAAAACATGGGGCGACACCCGCTTCGAGCGGAGGGGGACGCAGTGTTCGCGAGCCTTGGCGACATATTTGTTCAGCAGCGCCTGCACGCCGTCGGCGCTCAGCCTGCCGCCGTGCATGTTCGGAAAGAGAGCCGTTGTACCCCGCTTCCTGGGCTCGTTGAGCCAGCCCCGAAGGGCTTGCTGTGCAACCTTGGTGAGCGGCGTACTTCGCTCCTTGCGGCCCTTGCCAACGCATCGCACGTGGGCACCGTGCCCCAGCATCACCGAGTCCTGGTGGAGATCGATGATCTCCGAGACCCGCAACCCCGTTTGCGCGGCCAGCAACAGCAGTAATGCACGCCATCGTCGATCATCGAGATCAGGACCTGGCGCGCACTGCCGAGTTCGCGGAAGCGCGCGAATATCAGGCGAATGGTCTCCTGCAGGCGCATGTCGGGATCGAAACCGAGACCATAATCGCGGTGCCAGACATAGCCGAAGGGCACGGAGATGCGCAGTTCCCCACGCTGTGCCTTGGCGCGGGCGGCCTCGTACATGCGGGCACGCAGCACGCCGAGCTCGAACTCGCTGATGCTGCCCTTCATACCGAGCAGCAGGCGGTCGTTCGGCAATCCCGGATCGTAGACTCCGTCCAGATCGATCACGCGTGCATCGACTTCGCCGCACAACTCGAGCAGCCGATGCCAGTCCGGCCCGTTGCGCGACAGGCGGGACGCCTCCAGGCAAAGCACGGCGCCCACATGGCCGGTGCACAGATCGTCGACCAGGCGCTCGAAACCGGGACGCTCCACAGCCCCGCTTGCGGTTCGTCCCAGATCCTCGTCGATCACCTCTACTTTGCGGAATCCCCAGCGCCGCGCGACGTCGACAAGCTCATACTGCCGACGCTGGCTCTCAAGGTTGAGCTGGACCTGCGCCTGAGTGGACTGACGCACATAGACCACGGCCTTGCGCTTGAGGACGGCAGTCGGAATCAGATTACCGCTCGTCATCGCAGCTCTCCTCCTCCGTTGCCACGCCGGCGGCGGCCATCAGTACGTTGGCGAGCCGGGCGATCACTATGGTCCATTGCGCTGAACTCAGCCCGTTCAGCTTCTGCGAGTCGAGCGGCAAGCTGAGTTGGCGAACGACCACGAGAGATCGTGTCGGGGGTGGCAAGGTTCTCATGTTGCGCCTCCGCGATGGTGAAATCATCCGGAGAGCCTCGCCGGAAACGGCGTTCGATCAAGAGCTTGTTAAGCTCAAGCAGCGCGGCAAGCGATACGCGCGGGGAGCCAAGGTCCATCGCCGCGCAAGCCACGGGATCGATCATCCAGGCCGGAGCGGTAATGACATGCCCGGGCGCGACGACGAGATGAATGATCCGGCCGTTGGCGCGCTCTTCGCTGTTCTCGCAGCGAAGCCGACGTCCGAAATACGGGTGCCAACGGTAATGGACCTCGACCTCCTGCCCAACATGGGCAGAATGACCCCGAGATGGCGATGCCGCGCAGGGCTCGCTCGGCTGCATTGTTCGATGGGCAAATCCGCCCATCGTCGAGGAACCGGGTGAAGGATGACTAGCGACGCAGCATGTAGTTGAAGGCCTTGGTCAGATCGTGTCCGCGCGAGAGCTTGTCGCGCGTCTCGATCATCCAGCGCTCGAGCTCGGTGACCAGCGGCGCGCTCCGCTCTTGGCGCACGGCGTGGCGTTGGCCTGGGGACAGGCCGTTGATCGCGCGCTCAATATCGAACAGGGCATCGATGCGCTCACGGCTTAACCGCGAGCGGATAGACCAGGTTGGGCTTCTCGCCGCGCGCCTTCTTGCGCGCCGCCGCTTCGATATCGGCCAGCTCGAACACTTTGCGCCGGCTGTGGGCCCAGCAGCTGGCCTCCAGAACAGGCGCGGGCTGACGGCCCGTCGTATAGAGATCGCCATAACCGCCATAGGCATCGCCCTGCAGGATGCCGCTCCAGCCGGCGAGATGCGCCGCAGGATGCTCCCCTCGGCGATCGCGGGAATAGTAGAACACCGCCGCCGGCGGATCGGCGCCACCGAATGGTCGGTCATCGCGCACATAGGTCCATAATCGGCCGGTATCGGTCTTGCCCTTGGCCAGGACCGGAACCGTCGTATCGTCGCCGTGCAGACGTGAAGCGGACAGCAATGGGGTTCGAGCCGCTTGAACAGCGGCATCAGCGCCGCGGCGCCGGCGCCGACCTGGTCGGCGAGCGTCGACAGGCTGAGCGGCACGCCTTCGCGGGCATAGCGTTCAGCCTGGCGATTGAGCGGCTGATGCTGGCCGAACTTCTCGAACAGGATCATCGCCAGCAGGCCGGGACCGGCCCAGCCGCGCGGGGTGGCGTGGAACGGCGCCGGAGCCTGATGGGCGGTCCGCTGCCGCCAAAGGGCCGATCATCGCGGAGATAGGTCCAGAGGTAGGCCGTCTTGGCCTTGCCCGATCCCGCCGCCAACGTTGGCAGCGTGGTCTCATCGGCAAAGACCCGCTCACCCTGGTTGATGCCGGTCAGTGCGTAATCGGCGAGTGGCTCGAGCTCGAAGCCGACCTTGCCCATCCACTGGGCCATCTGTGACCGGTCGATCTCGACCTGATCGCGAGCATAGATCGCTTCGTGGCGGTAGATCGGCAGGCCATCAGCGTATTTCGACACCGCGAACTGCGCCAGCAGCGCTTCGGTCGGATGCTTTCGAATGCGGGCGGGAGCGGCTGCCTTGATAACGCCGTCCGACGGGTGACGATCACCCGGAACTTCGCGGGGTGACATCGAGCCGTTCGGAGACATCCTCGCCAATCGGGATCTTTTCCAGCGCTTCGCAGCCAGCAGGCGTTTCGGGCTCGATGACCACCTCGACCTGTTCGAGATGGGCCGCAAAGCCTTTGCGAGGACGCGGTGCGCGCTTCGCTTTCGAGCCGCCCACAGACTTGTCCATCTGCGCTTCGATGGCCGCCACGCCGGTTTCGGTCTCCTCGAAGACGAGAGCATACTGCTCCTCGCTCAGCTCACCGGTCCGCAAAACTTTCGGAGCGGCTGCCGAAGCGCGCGCTCTCCAAGCATCTTCACCACCGCGGTCAGACGTGCGATCCGCTCATCAGCACTTTTGTTGACCAACTCGAGATGAAGGCGCGCTCCTCCATAAGGGCGGCCTTTTCGGCCATGGCAACAACCATCGTCTTGAGCGCGTCAACGTCGTCCGGGAGTGCGAGATGGGGTGTCGACATGGCCAAAATCAGAGCATATTCGCGGGCAATTTTCCCGCTTTTCAGCCCCCTGATTCATCATGCCGCAGGGTTTTACCCAGCCGATTGCGGCCGCCTGACGGTCTCCGTCCGAACCCGTTTCCAGTCCATTCCGTCAACCAGAGCCATGAGCTGAGCATTGAGCTGGACCCGGTTGTGGCCGATCCGCGGCCAACTTCGCGTCGTTAGCCGCTTGGCATAAAAACACACGCCGCTGCCGTCCCACCAGACGATCTTGATCCTGTCCGCTCTTTTGGCGCGGAAGACGTAAAGCGCGCCGTTGAACGGTTAGGTGGCGCGCCACCTAACCCTAGTTATGCATCGGGTGAGATTTTGTGGCGGAGCCGTCCTGGCGCCA